>CAYVGC010000004.1:0-94289 GCA_964449815.1 uncultured Bifidobacteriaceae bacterium | reverse complement strand
TCGTCAAAAAAATGGGCTACGACGGCGTGGAACTCGCCTGCTGGGGCGACCACTTTGAAGTGGACCGCGCGCTGGCCGAACCGGATTACATCAAAAAGAAATGGGCGCTGCTCGCCAAGCACGGCCTCAAATGCTTCGCCATTTCCAACCACCTCGTCGGCCAGGCGGTGTGCGACCTGATTGACGAGCGCAACAAAGCGATCCTGCCCGCCGATGTCTGGGGCGACGGCAAGCCCGAAGGCGTCCGCCAGCGCGCCGCCGAGAAAATCAAGGCCTCCGCCCGCGCCGCGCGGAAATTTTTCGACGCCCAGCCTGGCCGCAAAGCCGGCGATAATTCCCCCGCCGTCGTGAACGGCTTCACCGGCTCCTCAATCTGGCATTCCATCTACGGTTTTCCGCCGACGACCCAGGATTATTGGAACCAGGGCTATGCCGATTTCGCCAGGCGCTGGCTGCCGATCCTCGACGTGTTTGAAAAGGAGAACGTCAACTTCGCGCTCGAAGTGCATCCCACGGAAATCGCCTTCGACATTGTTTCCGCCCGACGCGCGCTTGAAGCGGTCAAGCAGCATCCGCGCTTCGGCTTCAATTTCGACCCGTCGCACCTCGGCTACCAGGGCGTGAACTATGTGAAATTCATCCGCGAATTTTCGGACCGCATCTTTCACGCGCACATGAAGGACGTGTGGTGGGGCCACGGCGACGGCACGGTCGGCGTGTTTGGCGGCCACACGGATTTCACGGACGCGCGGCGGTTCTGGGATTTCCGCTCGCTCGGTCACGGCGACATCAATTTCGAGGAAATCATCGTGGCGCTCAACGACGTCGGCTATCGCGGCCCGCTGTCGGTGGAATGGGAGGACGGCCGGATGGACCGCGTCCACGGCGCGACGGAAAGCTGCGCCTTCGTGCGCAAACTGGATTTTACGCGGAACGCGGCGGCGTTTGACGCGGCGTTTTCCAAGAAGAAATAATCACCAGCCGCAGACTCGAAAAAATTATTTATGTCCAACAAACCTCTCAACGTCGGATTAGTGGGCGGTGGCAAAGGCGCGTTCATCGTCCATCCGCATCAAAAGGCCATTCACTTTGACGGCACCCGCCGCGTGGTCGCGGGCGCGCTGTTTCCCGATCCGAAAATCGCGCTGGAAGAAGCCGCCAACTGGCCTTACCCGATCAAGGGCTACGCCTCCTACGACGACATGATTGCGGCGAACAAAATTCTGCCCGAAGACCAAAAGCTGGATTACATCCTGATCGTCACGCCGAATTTCGTGCATTTCGATCCGGCGATGAAGGCGATGAAGGCCGGCATCGCGGTGTTCTGCGAAAAGCCGTTGTGCCTGAATCTGACCGAGGCCAGTCAACTGGTGAAAACCGCGCACGCGCTCAACATTCCGTTCGGCGTGGCGCATACTTATCTCGGCCACTGGACCAGCCGGTTTGCGCGTTACATCGTGCAGAGCGGGCTGCTCGGCGACGTGCGCTGGGTGGACAGCTATTATCTGCAAGGCTGGCTGGCGACCAAGGTGGAAGCCACCGGCAACCAGCAGGCGACCTGGCGCGTGGACCCGAAGCGCGCGGGCGGCTCCGGCTGCGGCGGTGACATCGGCACGCACGCGCTGATGCAACTGCGCTACGTCACCGGCCTGAACGTCACGGAAGTTTCCGCGCAGATGGAAACCTTCGTCGAAGGCCGCCAGCTCGACGATCATTTCACGATCTATTGCAAATTGAGCAACGGCGGCAAGGCGCTCGTGCGCGCCTCGCAAATCTGCATCGGCTCCAAGAACGACCTGGGCCTGGTGGTGGCCGGCACCAAAGGCTCGCTCCGCTGGCGGCAGGAAGAGCCGGAGAGCCTCACCATCTGCATGCCGAACCAGCCGGACCGCGTTTATTGGCGCGGCGCGGTGACGGGCGGCGACGGTTTTCTGCCGAAGGACCTGCCCGCCGACCTGATGGCCGAGCCGACGATTCCCGCCGGTCACCCGGAAGCTTTTCACGACGCCTACGCGCGGCTGCACCGCTGTTTCGAGGTGGATGTGCGCAAGTGGAAGGCCGGTAAAAAATTTGCGTGCGACGGCAGCAAATACGCCAACGTTGAGGACGGGTGGACCGGCATCGCGTTCATCGAAACCTGTGTCAAAAGCAGCAAGCGCCGCGGTGCCTGGACCGCGCTGCCCAAATAGAATTGCCCGGCGCCGCGGCGCGGAAGACCTGGCGTTCATTGAAACCGCCGTGAAGTCCGCCGCGTCCAAGGCAGTCGGATGAACTTTCCGAACAACTAAAATCAAAATGAAAAAACTCATCATTGTTGCCGTGGTGGCGGCCGTCGCGGCCGCCGTTTCTACGCGCGCCCAAGCCCAGACGAAAAACGTCGAAGTCACCATTGACGGCGTCGCCGGTTTTCAAGACACGCCGATGCAGCCGGACGGCAAGTGGCACGTTCACGATCCCGCGCGGCCGCAGCCGCCGGTGGTGACGCCGGGCAACTTCAGCCAGATGGCCTCCGCACCGAGCGACGCCACCGTGCTGTTCGACGGCAAGGATCTTTCGCAATGGACGGACAGAAACGGCGCGCCGCCACCGTGGAAGATTGAGGATGGCGTGATGGTTTCCGCCAAGAGCGACATCCAGACGAAGCAGGAATTTGGCGACCTCCAGTTGCATCTCGAATTCCGCGAGCCGACGCCGCCGAGGGGCGACGGCCAGGGCCGCGGCAACAGCGGTGTTTTCTTCATGGGCCAATACGAGATTCAAGTGCTCGATTGCTACGAAAATAAAACCTACGCCGACGGCGCGACGGGCGGAATTTACGGCCAGCATCCCGCACTCGCCAATGCCTGCCGTCCGCCCGGCGAATGGCAGACCTACGACATCATTTTTAATGTGCCGCATTTCGGTCCGAACGGTGAAGTGACCACGCCCGGCTATGTCACGGTAGTTTTCAACGGGGTCGTGGTGCAGAACCATCAGGCCATCCGCGGCGCGACCAACTGGAAGAGTCCCGGCAAATACACGCCGCACGGCCCGACCGGCCCGCTCGCGTTGCAGTATCACAACAACTCCGTTTCCTTCCGCAACATCTGGGTGCGCCCGGTGCCGGTGGTCAACGATCCTTGAACCAAATTAAGTTCACCGCCATATCCGCAGTCATGCTATGGCCAAAGCGCCTCTGAACCGCCGCCAGTTTCTTTCGACGACGCTGGCGGCGGCGGTGACCTTGTTTGCCAGCCTGACCACGGCCCGCGCAGAAGACGGCATCCCGGCTGCGCCGCCAGATTTGTTCAAGCGCAAAATCAAGCTGGGTGTTGTTGGGAATGGCGGTCGCGGCAGTTGGATCGCCCAGCTTTTCAAGGCTCATGGCGGCTACAAAATGCACGCCGTGGCGGATTATTTTCCGGAGGTTGCTGACCAGTGCGGCGAGGCGCTCGGAGTGGAAAAGTCGCGCAGGTTCTCCACCTTGTCGGGATTCAAACGGCTGCTGGAAAGCGGCGTGGAGGCGGTGGCGCTGGAAGTGCCGCCTTATTTTTTCCCTGAATATGCCGCGGCAGCGGTGGAGGCGGGCCTGCATGTTTACATGGCAAAACCCGTGGCGGCGGACGTTCCAGGCGCGCTCAAAATTCTGGCCGCCGGCAAACAGGCCGCCGCCAGGCAGCGCTGTTTTCTGGTGGATTACCAGATGTCCACCGACCCGACCAACATTGAGATTCGCAGGCGGATTCACGGGCCAACTTTCGGCAAAATTTCCCAAATTCAGACCACGGGCATATCCAGCGGTTTTGACGACCCGCCCAAAACCGCCAGTCTGGAGAGCCGGCTGCGCCACCTGATCTGGGTGAACGACATCGCCATGGGCTGCGATTACATTGGCAATTATGACATCCACGCCATGGACGCGGCGCTCTGGGTGGTCGGGCGGCGTCCCGTGGCCGCCGCCGGCAGCTCGCGGATTTGCCGTCCCGACCCGCATGGCGACAGTCACGATGTCTGCTCGCTGGTTTTGGAATATGCGGATGGTCTGGTTCACAATCATTTTGGTCAGTCGCTCAAAAGCCAGCTCAACGGCGAACTTAGCTGCCGGGTTTACAGTCCGACCGGCAACGCGCTGCTCACTTACTGGGGAAAATCCGAACTACACTCGTCCGAGGATGCCTATGCCGGAGCGGTGGAGAATCTTTATGAAGCCGGCGCGGCGAGGAACATCGCCACCTTTTACAAAAATGTCACGGAGGGTCATTTTGAAAACGACACCGTGCCGCGCTCCGTGGACGGCGCATTAACCTGCATCCTCGGCCGCGAAGCCGCCGCCCGGCGCACGCGGCTGACGATGGACGAGTTGCTGAAAGAGAACCGGAAACTCGAAGTGGATCTCACGGGCTTGAAAACATGAACTGGAAAATCCTGTTGTTGGCGGCGCTCGTCCTGGCGGGCGTCGTCCGCGCCAATCCGTTCTTTGCGATGGACACGGCGGTGCGCAATCTGGACGAACTCGACAGCGTCAAGCAGCTTGGCTATGACGGCATTGGCTGGAAGTCGGGACCGCCCGAACAGCTCACTACCGCAATACAGCAAATCCGGCAGCACGGCCTGAAACTGTTCGCCATCTACGGCTACGACGGGGCGACGCTCACGAAAACGAACTTGATGTGGAATCCGCAACTGGAAGCCGACATCGCCGCGTTGAAAGGCACAGACACCATCGTCTGGCTGCCGATCAGCAGTAAAGATTTCCCCAAATCCTCGCCCGACGGCGATATGGTGGCGGTGCCGGCGTTGCAGCGGCTTGCCGATCTTGCGGCCAGCAACGGCGTGCGCATCGCGATCTATCCGCACACCGGCAATTGGGTGGAACGCGTGCAGGACGCCGTGCGCCTGGCACAACTGGTGAACCGGCCGAACTTGGGCGCAACATTCAACTTGTGCCACTGCCTGATGGTGGGCGACGAGGCGAAAATTCCTGAACTGCTCGCTGAAGCCGCACCGCATTTGTTCCTCGTCACGATCAACGGCGCGGATGCCGGCGCGGCGGCCACGGGCTGGAACCGGCTGATTCAGCCGCTGGATGCCGGCAGCTATGAAGTCGGGATCGTGCTGCGGAAATTGAAGGAGTTGAACTACACCGGGCCGATCGGATTGCAAGGCTATGGCGTGAAGCTGCCGGTGCAGGAAAATCTCTTGCGATCAATGACCGGTTGGAGGAAACTGCGCCCATGATTTCCACCACCCATTCCTGGCGTTGAATGTCGGCTTTCAATAAACTGTGAACAACCAATAAATATTTCCACAAAACTAACATGAAAATTCTATCCACCCTTCTGGTCGCCGCGCTGGCGGTGACTTCACTTCACGCTGAACCGAAAAAACTGCTCGTGGTCACGACCACGACCGGTTTCCGGCACAGCTCCATCCCGACGGCGGAAAAGGTTCTCGCCCAGCTCGCGCAGAGCAGCGGCGAGTTCACCGTGGACTTTGTGCATCAACCGCCGGGAAAGCCGGAGGACTTGAAAAATAACGCGACCGACGATGAAAAAGCCGCGTTCAAAGCCGCTGAAGCCGCCTGGAATGACAAATTGAAGGCCGCGCTGGAAAAACTTTCGCCGGAGTCGCTGAAGAATTATGACGGCGTGGTTTTTGCCAGCACCACCGGCGACCTGCCGCTGCCGGACAAGCAGGGCTTTCTCGACTGGATCAAGGCCGGTCATGCGTTCATCGGCATTCATGCGGCGAGCGACACATTTCACGGCTGGCCGGATTTTGTCGCGATGCTCGGCGGCGAATTTGCCCATCACGGCCGGCAGGTGAGCGTGGACTGTCTGAACCAGGACCCGGCCAATCCGGCCACGGCGGCGCTGCCCAAGGTCTGGACCATCCAGCAGGAGGAGATTTACCAGTTCAAGAATTACGACCCGGCGACGGTTCACGACCTGTTGATTCTCGACAAGCATCCCGAAAACGGTTCGGCGGGGCATTTCCCGGTTTCCTGGTGCAAACATTATGGCAGCGGCAATGTGTTTTACACCTCGCTCGGCCATCGCGAAGACGTGTGGGACACCGATCCCGATTTGAAGGACCGGAAGAATGATCCGGCCATCAGCAAGGCGTATCAGCAGCACGTCCTCGGTGGCATCGAATGGGCGCTGGGTTTGAAAACCTCCGGCCCTGTTCCGTGAACGGGTGGCGGAAATAAATTCTAAACGGACAAGACCCCCGCCGGGCAACCGGCGGGGGAATCTTTTTTGCGGATGAAGTCAACTCCCAGCTTGGTGGCGACTGCCGAGACGACTGCGCGCACATGAAGTTTAATCGTGATATTGTGCTCAGTGAAGGTGACAGCAAGCGGAAATGGTCCAAATCGCTTCAAGAATTCCGTTCTGATCGCATCAGGACTGTTCAAAAAGGCCAGTTCATGCCGATGCAGACATAGGCCTGCCCGCCCAAATTTAAGCATCCTTCCCGGCCGCTATCACTGATTGTGGCGTCGCCCATCGGCATATACTGTGCGCCGACAAAGATGTCGGCGTTTCTTCCGTTGTCCTGAAAATGATACATCAACATCGCGCTCACATAGCCGCCGAACACCACATCGGTTGTGCCAAAGCCGCCGACATTGTGGGCGCTGCTGCTGGCGGTGGTGACGATTTCGTCATAGTTATAATCAACGGACACGACCCCAACTGCCGGACCGGCTCCCAGGGACATGCCGAGGTGGTCGCTCCAATCCCAATAAAATGACGGCCCTAGTTTTACGGAATAGAGCATCACGTCCAACTTGCGTGTGCCAGTGACGGTTCCTGCTGAAAATGTCTGTCCGGGCGAAAGTGCCGGCGTGCCGGGCAGCAGCGGGCCTTGTCCGCCGGGGCCACCTTGATAGGGCGCAGATGGCACAACAATCCCGCCAGTGTTGAAAGTGTAAATTGACTGGCTGACCATTGCCGACATCGGCTGATTGTCCGTGATGGTGATTGGCAGCAGATCGAAACCAAGTTCCCAGCCGATGCGGATATGTCGCCAATACCAAAGGTTGTCACCATAAGCCATGTCGAATCCGAGAAACGGAGAACCGTCGTCCTTTGAACCGCCCGTAGTGGAATACGACGTTGTGCTGTGCATGGATAGGGTTTGCGCCGCGGCATTGTATTGTGAAGCATTGTTGTATCCCCAATAGCTGGTGTAGCCTCCGGCGTTTCCGGTTTGATCCTCGCGGACATAGCCGTCGTCATAAATCCCGTTTGCCACGTTGTTGCCAGAAAGGTTGAACAGCCCGTGCTCGTTGAAGCTGGCGCTGATATTGAGTCCAACCGCCGCGCCAACGCGAAAGTGGCGGGTCCAATCATCGTCCGCAGTCACCTTATGCAGTCTGAAATAACTTTCCCAGCCCGGCTCGTTTGTAGTCTGTGCCGCCGCCGCCCAGGCGAACCCGGCGAAACAGGCAAGCAGGCAGCCCGTGGACAGCTTGTGGAACCTAGTATTGATCATGTTTGCAGCCCGTTTCACTGGTTGAGGAAAACCTTGTAGAAGCGTGCGCTGGCATTGGTCGGCGCCTTCACTGTCGTTGGCGGCCCATAATCAATCCATTGCACCCGGTTTGCCGGGGCCACGATGGCTGGCGGGGCAATCAGAGCGTTTGAGAACAATGCATTATCGCTATAAGTCACCGTGTAGGCCCGTCCCAAGGTGGACGGAAATTCAATCAGCATGTTGCCATTGGCCATTTTTACAATGCGGCTGATGTTGACGTTGGTGCTGGTTGACGCGGCTTGCGGCGGAGCCCAATTTGGCAACGGCACGGCGAACGCGTGTAATTGTC
Source organism: uncultured Bifidobacteriaceae bacterium (assembly GCA_964449815.1). Lineage (GTDB taxonomy): Bacteria > Verrucomicrobiota > Verrucomicrobiia > Limisphaerales > UBA11358 > UBA11358. Next base: position 86,479 of record CAYVGC010000004.1, on the reverse strand, counting down.
CGTTGGTGAACGGAAAGATGCCTCGGGGATTAAACTGCAGCAACAGGTTCACACTTTGACCTGCGGCCAGCGTCGTTCCACAGGTGACGAACGGATTTCCGCCGTTCGTGCCGACCGCGTTGAATAATTGCCTGGTCAGGCCGGTGACAACCACCCGTGCGGCAGCAACCGCATTTGTGCCGGGGTTCGACAGCAAAATGGATTGTTCCGTCAGGCCGTTTTGCAAGTCGTTGGTCTGTGTTGAATTGGTCAAGGCTGCCAGCGTGCCAGCCGGGTAAGTGATGATGGGAATGTTGGTGCTGGCGATGTTGTTGCTGGCATTAACGTCCAGCACCCCCGCCGCGCCGACTGAAACGGAAAATGGCAGAACCCCGGCATCGGTTGGCTCCACGGTGAACTGCAAGTTCGTGGCCCCGCCGCTTGCAATTGTGCCAAGACTAAAAATCAAGTTGCTGTTGACAACCAGATAAGACGGATTCCCGGGCGAAACGTCCAGCAAAACCACGCCCGGCGGCAGAGTATTCGTCAACATGACCCCGTTCGCAGCATCTGGTCCGGCGTTGGTCACAGTTGCTCCGTAAGTCATCCAATCGTTGGTGATGACAGGCTGCGCGGTGCCGGTCATGGTCACACCCAGATCAGCCTGTATCACGATGTTGGTGACTTGCACCACCAGATTGGTGGAAGCCGTGTTGGTCACGCTAATGGAAGTGACCGTAACTGTATTGGTGATGAAGCCCGCCGCCGTCGGCTGAACGGTCAGGCTCAACAGCGCAATCTGGTCGGGCAGGAACTGTTCGAGGTCGAACACCACGCTGCTGCCGATGGCTGTGGCAATGCCTTGGCTGTTAGTAGTGCTCAAAGTCTGGACCGAAGCCGGCAGCAAGTTGGTCACCAGCGCGTCCGTCAATGTAAAGCCAGTCAAGTTGGTCACATTGATCGTATAAGTCAGGGAATTGCTCACGAGGATCGAATTTGCCGAACCGGTGACGGAAAAACCAAAGCCCTGTGCTTCCGCTCGCGGACAGGCCGCCATCAGCCCGACCGCGAACAGCACCAGCATTCGGAGGTGGAGAAACAACTTCATGAACCTAAAATGACATCCCGAAAACATACCAGCGAATTTGCAAGAATCCCAGCGGAGAAGCAATTCCTCATTTGGCGCCTTGAAGTTGGTCACAGATAAAACGACGGCGTTCACGATTCCCGGGTTTTATCGGAAAGTCTCTGTAGCGGTTCACCTCATAGCCGCCGGCGCGCTGGACGCCGAACCATCATTCGTTGTGCGGAATCTGGATGGTGCTGCCGCCGATGAATTCGCGGATGACGGCGTCGCCGGGAATGAAATTCGTGTCGGCCACCTGCGCGGGCGTGAAACCTTCGACGGATTCGAGCAGCGTCTTCACACGTTCGTAGCGGATGCGCGCGTCGAGAAACCCGGCGTAGTCCGCAAATGCTTCCGGCCGGGGCAGGATTCCTTTTTCCCCGCTGAAAAACGGCTTGAGCGCGGGCAGGTCGAAAGGAAAACCGCCGTTGACGATGTGGTCGGCCAGGCCCATCAGCGGGATGATGCTGAAGAGTTCGCCGGCGCGGACGTAGTGCCAGTGCAGAATCGTGCGGAGCGTGCTGTGGTTGCGATGATGCGCGTCGCGCAACATCCGCCGGACGAGCCGGACGTCGGTGAAATGAGTCAGTTTCTTCGTGCTGCCGTCGCCTTCGTAAAGAACATTCTGCGTTTCGATGAAGAGCCGGAACTGCACGGCGGCGCTGATGCCTTCGGTGATGGGCGGATAAAACCCGTGCAGGCAGTCGAGCAGTAAAATCTGATCGCGCTCCAGCTTCACCGGCTTGGAACCCAGCCGGCGGCCTTCCCTGAAACTGTAAATGGGCTTTTCAATCGTCCGGCCTTCCAGCAGGTCGCGCAGGTGCTGGTTCAAGAGCTGGAAGTCCAGCGCTTCGGGCGTTTCAAAGTTGCGGTCGTTGATCCAGTCCGTCGGATGCTCGACGAGCGACCAGAAATAATCATCAAGGTTCAACATCAGGAATTTCAAACCGTGCCGTTCCAGCCGTTGCGTGAGCTTGACGGTGGTGGTGGTTTTGCCGGAGGAACTCGGCCCGCTGACCCAGATCATGCGCAGCGGATCAATTTGATTGCGCCGCGCGAGAACTTTTTCCGCCGCCGCGTCCAGCGAAGCCTCATAAGCGGCGAGCGAGGCGGCGATCACTTCCTTCATGCGTCCGCTGCGGACGGTTTCGTTGAGGCCCGCGATCGTGTCCACGCCAAGTTTGCGGTTGGCTTCCAAGGTCTGCCACATGCGGTCGTGCGGAAAGCCGTTGCCCACGAACTGCGCCGGCGTGAGCGCGCCTTCGCGGAGCCAGTGGCGGCCCCAGCGGTAACATTCATACGCATCCGCCGTGTGTTGAAAGCCATAGCTGTGGAGCGCGTGCAAGACCTCGTCCTGGATGGTCTCAATCGTCGGCGGAAAATTCGAGATGAGGTGGTGCGGATCGGAATTCAGGCAGACAATTGCCGCGTCGGCGAGAAACGTGGCGATGCTTTCATCCGTTTTATGCGTGGCAAAAATGAAGTCGTTGACGCCGGGCAGGAAATCGCGGTGAAAGCCGCCGATGGATTCCGCCGCGCGGAAAATCGCCTTCCAGATGCGGGCCACGTCGAATTTCACGAGCGCGCGGTTGCGCTTCTGAACTTTGACAATGAGGTTTTGAACGGCCATCAGCGCGGATGATAACGCGGCGGCGGACCCAAACCAATTTTTTTCAGCACCAAGCCACCCCGCGAGCGGACGAGTTTTTCTATATGCCGGCCGAGGGCTTCAGGCATCCTGCGTCGCCTTGCGGAAAACTATCGGGACGGCTCGCGTCAGCACCGCCAAAGCGCGCGTGAACATTCGCGTGACGGGGACTGAAAACGATCATGGGTAAAATCAACGCGCTCTCAAATCATCGCAAAGGCGATATAATTGAACACCCGGCACCCGCGAAAAATCGGATTCACCTTTTAACACGGGTGAAGAACGCCGCCGTGAACTGGCAGGATGTTGATTCAACAAGTCGCCGGCTTTTGTCCATCTCTGCAAGACCGCCCGTTTTTTTGCGGGTGTCGTTTGCCGTGCGGTTGAAAAAACGTCTTTGAAAGCTTGCCGCAAATCTGACATTCTCCAGCCCCGATGGACAAGCAGCAAAATGGTGGTGTTGAGGAGACCAGGCCTGTTTTGGAAAACAGTTACAAAGAGGACGGAAAACGTCTAAGGATATTGACAACGGTGGCCGTCGTCGCCCTGCTGGGTCTGGCCGTCACCGGTTGGTTTGGCCGGTCCTATTATCGTCACTACCAGGAAAAGCGTGACCAGGCCCAAGCCCAGGCTTTTCTGGTCAAAGGCGATTATCGCAGCGCCATGTTGAGCGCCCGCCAGGCGCTCCAGCTCAATCCCACCAATGTGCCCGCCTGCCGCGTCATGGCCGCGATTGCCGATCTTTCCCATTCGCCGGCCGTGCTGGACTGGCAGAAGCGGATTGTGGAAACCGAGCCCACCATCGAGAACAAATTGTTTTTGGCGATGGCCGGCTTGCGTTACCAAAATCCGCCTTTTCCGCTCACCGCGCAAATTCTGGACGAACTGGCGGCCACCGCCACCAATCGGGCCACCTATCAGATGGTCGCCGCGAACCTTGCTTTGAGCACGCGCCGGCTGGCGGATGCGGAGGCTCACTTTGAAGCCGCTGCCCGGCTGGAACCGACCAACCAGGTTATCACCTTGAACCTCGCCATCCTCCGGCTGGGAGAAACCAACGAGGCCAGGGCGGCCTCGTCCCGTCTGGTGCTGGATAAAATGCGGACGGATGGGAATCTTGGTGCCGCCGCATTAAGAGCCTTGGTGATGGACCGGCTGGCCCACCAGGACCCGGCGGCGGCGAATGATTATTCCGGCCAGCTGCTCGCCAGCCCGCAGGCAACCTTGGCGGATCAGTTGCAGCAATTGGGGATTTTGCAGCAGCTGAAAAGTGGAGCCTTCGCGGCCCGGTTGCGGGCGGTGCAGCAGCTTGCCGCCACCAATGCGCCGGCCGTGGCGGCCGTGGCGGCATGGATGCAGGCGAATCATTTGCTTGCCGAAAGCCTCGCCTGGTTGCCGGGGCTGCCCGTCGGCGTCCGCGCCCAGCCGCCCGTCCGGCTCGCCTTGGCGGATGGTTATCTGCAAAGCGGCGAGTGGCAGAAATTGCGCGATTTTGCCTCCCAAGGCAACTGGGACGACCAGGAATTTTTGCGGCTGGCCATTGTTTCACGCGCCTGGTCGCAAATGGACGCAAAGCCGGTGGCTGACAGCAACTGGGCCGCGGCCGTGAGCGAAGCCGGCAACCGGTTCGGGGCCTTGACGACGTTGCTGGGACTGGCGGAACAGTGGAAGCTGCCCCGCGAACGGGAGGATTTGCTCAAGCGGATAGTCGAAAAATTTCCCCGGGAACGCTGGGCGCAGCAGGCGCTGGCGCAGTCGTATTTCAGCGCCGGCAAGACAGCGGACTTGCATCAACTTTATGCCAGATTGTTTTTCATTTTTCCGCAGGATGAAAGCTTCAAGAACAATCTGGCGGCCACGGCGCTGCTGCTGAAGACCAATCTGACCCAGGCCAGCCAGTGGGCGGCGGAAGTCCATGCCAGGTCGCCCGGCAATCCCGACACAGCTTCCACTTACGCCTATGCGCTGCATTTGCAGGGCCGCGACCAGGACGGACTCGCTGTTCTGCAAAAGCTCACGCCGAAACAGCTCGAACAGCCGTCCGTGGCGCTTTATTATGGAGTTCTGCTTGCGGCCACGCACAATGCCTACGCCACGACCTATCTCCAGATCGCCCGGACCAAAGGCCAGTTGCTGCCGGAAGAAAAACAATTGCTGGCAGGCGCTGGGGGATTTTAGTCGGCATTTAATGCGCCAGGGTTACTCCGGGCGTGTTGGCGGGGTGAGTTAGAACGGGCTCGTTGGCGAGATGACCGTCGGCAAAGACCGGCGGGCAGCGGGCTGCCTGCCCAATTCTAAGGGGATTGGCCGGACGGTCTGCTAAAAAACAGAAACCAGCGCCGTAGGCGTGAGGCGTCCCGATCCGTAGCACTGGAGCCAGTCCTGACCGCGTGGTGTTTTTCAAGCCCATTGGTTTGTCCATGTGCTGCGGGTGGGAGACAATCCGTGCTTCCGAAAACAATAAATCCGGACCCCGCCGTTCAGTTCGCACGCTCGACACTTCATCCGTGGCCGGTTAGCTTTCGGCCATGAATTTTCTCGTCACCGGCGGTGCGGGCTTCATCGGCTCGCACGTTTGCGAACGCCTCCTCCACGACGGCCACCGCGTCTGGGCCTTCGACGACTTGAACGACTTTTACGATCCGCAGTGCAAGCGCCGCAATCTCCGCGAAATCCAGGCGCTCGCCCGGCCCTTTGAATTTTTCCACGGCGATCTGTGCGATGCCGCCGCGCTGGCCGAATTGTTCGCGTCCGTCCAGTTCGACCAGGTCATCCACCTTGCCGGGCGGGCCGGCGTGCGGCCGAGCCTGGAACAGCCGGCGCTTTACCAGCGCGTGAATGTCGAAGGCACGGTCAACCTCCTCGAAGCCGCGCGCAAAACCGGCGTGAAAAAAATCACCATCGCGTCGTCATCGTCCGTCTATGGCGTGAATGCAAAAGTTCCGTTCAGCGAGCGCGACCCGATTTTTTCCGCGGTTTCGCCCTACGCCGCCAGCAAGCTCGCGTGCGAGGCGCTGGGCCACACCTGGCATCACATTTACAAAATGGACGTGGCGATGCTGCGCTTCTTCACGGTCTATGGCCCGCGCCAGCGGCCTGATCTCGCCATCCACAAATTCACCAGGCTGATTGCCGCCGGCCAGCCGATCCCCGTTTTCGGCGACGGCAGCACGGCGCGCGATCACACGCACATCTCGGATATTCTCGAAGGCGTCATCGCCTGCACGCAGCGCGAGTTCGGCTTTGAAATATTCAACCTCGGCGAATCACAAACGATTAAACTGTCGGAGTTGATTTCATTAATTGAAAAGGCGCTGGGCAAACAGGCGGTCATTGACCGGCAGCCGCTCCAGCCCGGCGATGTGCCAATCACTTTCGCCGACATTTCCAAGGCGCGCCGGATGCTGGGCTTCAATCCACAGGTGAAGGTGGAAAGGGGAATTCCGCTTTTTATTGATTGGTTTCGAAAAAACGGCGGCAGCAATATGGTCATTCACAAGGCAACCTGAACAGCCGGTGGAGCGTTGAACCCAATTGGCAGCCGGAGAAGTGTGCCGGATGGGCGTTTTTTCCCTTTGCGATATTCGGACCGTTGCGGTTGTAACCGGCGGCGCCTTTGCAAAAAGAAATGTTGTCCAGACCCGGCAAATACACCCGATAAAGTTGGGCCACGCTTAATCCCGCCGCCTGCCGCCGGGTGCGACCAGCAACCCGGCAGGCACCGTTTTTTAAGAGCAGGTGCCGAAATCTCTTGCAACACCGGATTGCAGCAAGTGCAGGTGAATTTTATGTTCCCTATTTATAAAGGCAGAGAGCTTGTCAAAAGGCTCCTGCGTTTGCTTTCTGCCTTCCGGCTTTCTTACTGCCTGTTTTCCGCGACGAATTTATAGGTTCCTGAACCAACTTCAAATTCAACCGCGCCATTTTCCTGCCGCAGGAATTTCACCCCTTCGGCTTGATCCACGGGCTTCCCGCTTTCCGTGATGCCGGCAACATTCTTGGCTGGAACGCAGACTGTGGCAGTTGTGTTCGCTGGCACGCCAACTTCCAATTCCACCCGGTTGCCATCATGCTTCCAAGCGGTGGTGATCAATCCGTGAATGGAGTCGTAACTGGTCCTGGCCCAGGTCAGACCATCGCGGATGACGGGCCGAATGAGTATGGTTTTGTAGCCGGGGCTGGCGGGGCGGATGCCGCCGATGCCGCCAAACAGGTATTCACCACAAGAGCCTAGCGAGTAGTGATTGAATGAGTTCATGCCCGGATCTTGAAATCCTTTTTCAGGAGTCCAGCCATCCCACCGCTCCCAAATCGTGGTGGCGCCGTGTTTCACGGAGAACAACCATGACGGAAAGGTGTCTTGCAACAGCAGCTTGTAGGCGGCATCTGCCATGCCCGCCTGGGTCAAAACCGGCAGCAAGTAGCTTACGCCAACGAAGCCGGTCGAAAGATGGTTTCCCTTGGCTTGAATGTCATCCGCCAGATATTGGGCGGCCTTCGGACGAAGCGCGTCCGGCAGCAGTTCGAATTTCAGCGCCATGGCGTAGACACATTGAGTATTTCCCTCAATGCGTCCATCCGCAGCGACGTAGCGCTTGTTGAATGCCGCTTTAATATCCTCAAACAGTTGCTCATATTTGTCGGCTTCCTCCACGCGTCCGAGGGCGCGGTATGACTTTGCCAACAAATGTGTGGAATAGGCAAAGAAGGCCGTCCCGATCAAATCCTTTGGCGTGTCTGCCCCAATGGACAACCAGTCACCATAATCATTGCCGCGATCCTTTTCGCGAATAAGATTCACGCTGTGCTGTTGCAGATAATTCACCCATCGGGTCATCGCGGGCAGATGCTGTTCCAAAATGCGCTTGTCACCATAAACCTCGTAAATCGTCCACGGGCAAATGACCCCGGCATCGCCCCAGGCCGGAACGCCGTTGCCGTCGCCGGTGTTCGGACTCACATCGCTGAATGATCCCGCCGGTGTTTGCCCGTCGTCAACGTCCACCAGCCATTTGGTGAAAAAAGCCGCGACATCCGCATTATAGGTGGCAGTGCGGATGAACACCTCGGCGTCGCCCATCCAGCCCAGACGTTCGTCGCGCTGCGGACAGTCGGTGGGCACACTGATATAGTTGCCGCGCCGCCCCCATTGGATGTTCGATTGAAGCTGGTTGATCCGGGCGTCGGAACAGGCGAACTCGCCGGTCTGTGGGGTGTCCGATCCGATGACTATTCCCGTGACGGCATTCGTGTCAGGACGGCTGGCCAGGCCAGAAATTTCCACATAGCGAAAGCCGTGAAATGTGAACCGAGGCTGCCAGATTTCAACACCGTCACCGTGGCAGATATAATGGTCTATCGAAGGCGCCCCGCGCAGATTTTTGGTGTAGAGCGTGCCATCGGGATTGAGCATCTCGGCATGGCGTAGGGTCACCCGGGTTCCTGCCGGAGCGGAGACCTGCAACCGGACCACGCCCACCATGTTTTGTCCCAGATCATAAACCCAGCAGCCGGGCTTTGGTTCAGCGAGCGTTTTCGGTTTCAATTCGAGAAGCTGGCGCACCGGTTCCATGACTTGTGCTTCCAGTTGACGAGGAGCTTCATCGCGAATGGCAACTGGATCCCACCGGCTTTCGTCCAGTCCAGCCTGATCCCAACCTTTTATTTCCAGCCGGGAATCATAGTCTTCACCGAGCATGAAATCAGAGGACAGAATGGGGCTGTCATGCGATTTCCAAGTGCCATCGGTCACGATTTTTTCCGTATGGCCGTTCGCATAAGTCACCTCTAACTGCGCCAGAAAGACTGGGGTCTTGCCGAAGAACTCGTAGCCGCCATTGCCGATATGGCCGCTAAACCAGCCTTTGGCCAGAAGCGCGCCAATCGCATTGTCACCGGCTTGCAGCAACGCGGTAACATCATAGGCCTGATAACGCACCCGTTTGCGATAATCGGTCCAATCGGGAGCGAGCACATGATCGCCAACCCTCTGCCCATTGATATGCACCTCATACAATCCAAAGGCCGTGGCATAGAGAACCGCCCGTTGAACCGGCGATTCCAGCTTAAAGGATTTTCGTAAATACGGCACAGTCGAGGACAGGTCCGGCAGCACCAGGGTCTGATTTTCATCAACTTCCTTCTTGAAAGATCGTCCGCCATACTCGTATTCGATCCGCAAGTGTTTTACCAAGTTATGGGCTGGATCCAATCCTAATGTCTTGTTATTAACCACCAGGTCAAGGCGGTTGTTAATGATATTACTCGCCAAGACGGCAGTCACATCTGCCGCCCGGCCTTCCGAGACCGCTTCATAAGTGGCATGACGGATGATCAACGGCGCATTCGAGGCTATGATGGGAGCTTGAACCGCAACCCATTTTGCACCCCAGTCTGCCGGCGCGAGCAAACCCATTTGCCATTGCGCGACGGGACTCCAAGCACCAGAATGGCCATCGCGATCCCAGGCCCGCACTTTCCAGAAGCAGCGTTGGCGCGAAGCCAACGGCTTGCCTCCATAAGTGACCTGTGAACTTCTATCCGACGCCACTTTACCGCTGTCCCAAAGATCTCCGGTGTCAGCTTTAATCAACTGGACTGAGGAGGCCACCAAAATCTGATAAGCCGTCTGTTCTTCACCTCTTTGGTTTGATAAAAGGATCCAGCTTAATCGTGGACTGCCGGCATCAATTCCGATGGGATTGATAAGATATTCGCAGCGGAGATTCTTGGTGGCGATGGCGGCAGAGCAAACGCCGGCCAAAAGGACCGCGCCGAAAGTGAGGATGTATTTTGATCGTTTCATTTTATTATTACAGTCTGGATAATTTATTGTGGTGTAATCTTGTGGTCTCGTTCAGCAAAGCCGACGGCGGCCAGTTGGATGTCTCCGAACCGTCCGGAATCCGGGCGTGCCTTGCACTACGAGCCAGCCAACCACCATCATCCGGAGGATAACTGGGTAATTTGCGGAGGTGTTTTGGGTTGGCACCATGGATTGTGATGATAATAACGGCTTTTTACTCGGTCCATGCACTGGATGACACTCACGCACCGCACCCACGACGTGTTAAATCTTGACGCCGGTCAGCAAAGTCATCCGTGAATTTCAATTTTGTTTGGCTTACTTTAGCCGTGGAGCTGTAATTGCGTCTATACCCCGACTTGGTGAGCTTCTCATCACCGAAACAGGGGAGGCTCAGAACGCTTGGTTTTCCCGGTCATGGCGCATGGCTTGGTCACGCCGCGCTGTCCGGCTTCGACAGCGGGGTTTTGGAGGCCATATAATGCACCACGGCCTCGGTGCGCGAACTCACATGCAGCTTGTTAAAAACGTGCTTCAAATGGCTGCACACCGTGTCAATGCTCAACTTCAGCCGGTCGGCAATCAGCTTGTTGGAATAGCCTTGCGAAAGCAACAATAGAATCTGCTCTTCTCTTACCGAAAGACGGGCGGATTCATCCCGGATTTTGGCCTTCTGTCGAAATGACTCGATCACTCGGCGGGCAATCTGGCTGGTCATCGGTGCCCCACCGCCCAGCACGTCCAGCAGAGCGGTTCGCAAATCCGCCGGCTTCGTCCGTTTCAGCAGATAACCGTCAGCCCCGGCCTCCAGCGCGAGAAACACCAGTTCTTGGTCGTCCATGGCGGTGAGGATGACGATCTGGATTTGAGGCAGCAATTCCTTGAGCCGGACGGTGCATTCGATGCCGGACATCCGCGGCAGAAAAATGTCCATAAGCACCACATCGGGCTGCTCCTGGGGAATCATTCGTAAGGCCTCCTCCCCGGTCGCGCAGGCGCAAATGCAGGTAAAGTCGGGAAAGGAGTTGATGAGTTTGGTCCAGCTTTCGCGGACCTTCGGCTGGTCTTCCACCAAGGCGACTTTTATCGGCTTCTTCAAGGCGGGTCCGGCCGGCCAGTTTCCTTTCGCCGGCTTCGTCATTTTAAGATTTGGTGGGATCATGGTCTTGTGAATGTTCGTTCGCCGGGACGGTTCGTGCCTCTTTGAATTGTTCCGAAAATTGTTTTGCATTCCAAACCCAGGCCCACAGGTGCTGCTGTGGATGCTTGAACGGAATGCTGAATTCAACCCGACAGCCCTTGCCGGGCTGGCTGGTGACGAGGCAACTGCCGCCCAGCTCGCTCATTCGCTGGGACATGTTGGTCAGACCATTGCGCCCTGATTTTACCATCGCCGGGTCAAATCCCCTGCCGTTATCCTGCACCACGACGACCAGCCGCTGGCCGTGCCATCGGATTTGCAGGTGCAGCTCGGTGGCCTCGGAGTGTTTGACGGCATTATTAAGTGTCTCCTTGATGGCCATCAACAGACTGCGCCGGAGCGGAAGGTTGAAGGCCGCCGCCGACATTTCGGGACCCACTTCAAACAGACATTGGATGTGCGTGGGTTTTAAGAACACTTGCGCGTAGTTGCAAACATAGGCGGCAAAATCGCGCAAGGTGTCGCGCCGGGAATTTACGGCCCAGAGAATTTCATCCATGGTGGAGAGCAGCCCCCGCGCCTCCTCGCAGATTTGGACCAACTGCTGTTGTGTCTCCGAGCTGTCGGGCAATCCGCTTTGCGCCACTTCCCCGTGCAAAACCAGCTGGGTCATGCGCGATCCTATGTCATCGTGAATTTCGCGGGCAATCCGCGCGCGTTCCCGCTGGAGGAGCCAGCTTTCCTTCTGATGAAGCGCCAGCTGGGCCATGAGTCGAAGACTGATCAAAATGACGAGACCGCAAATTAAGAGCAGCGTGATCTGAAACCAGCCGGTCTGCCAAAAGAACACTTTGATCGGTTGCAGCGACGGCATCTTGTTCACATTTTCAGGCTTTGTCCACCAAGGCAGGCTGCCCAAAGGAGCCTTGATGGTCGCTGCCGGCCACGCAACCCCGGCCTCGGTCTGTTTTTCCCAGCGGTGCGCTTCATTGGGCACAATTCGCCAGCTTTGATCCGATTTCACTTCGACAATCTGCCCGTCGGCCAAGGAGATTTGCAAACCAAAGAGCATTCCCGCCGAAAAATTAGAGTTGAAAGCCTTGACCGCCAGAACGTGCCGGCCAGGCGATAAAAGTTTGGTCACGTCGAAGACAAACAGTTCACGCCATTCATCGCCCCGCCCCAACTCACGACCGTCAAGGTAAAGTGTAAATTCGTTATCCACGGTCATCACCAGCCGGGCGTTGGTTACGGAACTTGAACTGGGAACTTCAAATGTCTTCCAGAGTTGACAGGTCTGTCCATCGAACGTGTTGCTGGCCCAAATCCATGAGCCCAGCCCGTTGGTCAAACTGACATAGACTTCCGAAAGGTCTGGACCAGGGCCATTGATGCCGGTGGCCGCATCCGCGCCGCGCGACACGACAGTTGGCGCAAACCACAAACCCAACAGGAGAAACACGGTTGCCTTAAACGGAAACCGCAGCAACCGCAGTCTCATCAGCGCAATCTCAAGAATCAAATGATGCACAAGCTCTGACAGTTTAGCGCATTTCACGCCCGCGCCAAGTCCGTTGTGCATCCGACGAATTGTGCCGGTCGCAGGTCGTGCTGATTGCGCGCCGCAAAGCTATGGTTCCCTGCCGATGACTGTCAACTCTTCGGCGTGGAATTCAAGGCAACTCGATTATTTCCACCGGCTGAAGAGTGACCGGTCCGAGCAAGCCGGATTTCGGCAACGGCGAATCCTTGGTGAACGGCTCATACGAACTCCAGGTGAACCGCTCATCCGCCGGCAGCGCGGCGTCGCCGATCATGCGGTTGGGCCAGAGGTTCGCCACGCGGATTTCCAGCGCGTTGCGTCCGGGTTTCAACGCTCCGGCGAGGTTCACCCGAAACGGCGGCTTCCACAAGATGCCGAGGTCGTGGCCATTGAGTTTCACCTCCGCCATCACTTGCACCTCGCCAAGATCAAGCCAGACTTCGGATTGTTTTCTTCCGGTTTTGGAAGTTGAATTCCAGTCGAAAGCCTTGGTGTAAATCGCCGTGCCGGAGAAAAATTTCACGCCGGGATTGGTGGCATCGCTCAATGAGATGAGGCGGTCCAAGGTGATTTGTCCGGGCGCACCCCACTTGGGCGGAAAGTGAACATCCCACGCGCCGCTGATTTCCAGCGGGGCGGGCGCAGATTTGATTTCGACCCGCCGCGTCCTGCCGCCTGCATGTTTCAATTTATAAACGCCCGGCCGCGACGCAACGATACTCAGCCTTCCCGCCGGGATGCAATAAACCTCCGCCGCGCGACCGGCGGCAGAGACCGGCGCGGCTAGGCTGAGGTCGTCCGGATCCTGACCGCTGATTTTGAATGGCCGATTGTCAGCGGTGTATTCCACAACCAAAGTTTTTACGATGCCATATGCCGGATCGTCGCCCTCCGCCAGCTTCTTGACCTGAAAATTTAGTTCGCCATGATCCGCCAGCGTCTGGAGTTTGCCTTGCACGTCGCGGGTGCGTTGCGCGTCGCCCGGCACGCCGTAAGTTGCCCTCTGAATTTTGATCACCGACGGCCTGGTCAATGGCCACACCGGTTGACCGTCACGCGTAAAACTCACCACCGGGTCGAACTTTTTTTGTTGCGGGCGAAAAACCACGAAAGTTGAATCGCTCGCCTCGAACCGCAACGGAATGGAAATGCCCGCCGCCGTTTCCTCATAAACCGCCAGCGGAGAAATTTCGCCGGTCTGTGGATTCCATGATTCCGGACGCATACCTTTCACTCGGAAAGTGCATTTTGTCTCGACGGCAACTGCCGCCTCATTGGCCACAAAGTAAATTTCCGCCTCGCCGGCCTGTCGATGAATCCAATTCAACTTCACATTCGACGTGAAATCTGGCGGCTTGTCCATTTTCTCCAAAACCTGCTCCAGAAGTTGCCCCCAAACCACCGTGCCTTTGCCAAAAACGTGCTCGGTGACGGTTTTGCCATCGCAGTCACCCCAAACTTCCGCGGCCAGTTGGGCAACCATCTCATCGCATTTGGGAAAATCCGAGAGGCTGGGTGAAGCCGATGGGCGCGGACCAAGCACCGTGGCTCCGGCTGCCACCAATTGTTTGATTTTCCTGACCAGTGCTGGCGTCATCAAAGTCCCATTTTCCGGCAGCACCAGCAGCCGATAGCTCATGCCGTCGGGCAGGACCAGTTGTCCATTCTTCACGCCCATCCTGGCAATTAAAGCTTCGGCACTACACTCGTCGTATTTGTAACCGGCAGGCACCTTCGGCAAAGGATTGAAATAAGTTTGGTCAGGCAGCTCCGGCCGCAAGTAACAAAGGTCGGCTACAAACAAGCCCTGCCGCAGCATGAACTGGCAGCGGGAAAGATATTCATGCCACGCGCGGGACATTCCCCACCAAGTCTGGGTGCGTTCATAATGCAAGCCCCACGGCCCCATCGTCGCGCCGGGAAACCGGTCCAGATAAGGTTGGTGGGCGTAGCGATGGATGACAAACCGGTTGATCCCCTGTGAAAACTCATAGTCGCCGAGCGCCTTGACCGTCGCCGGATGGAACTTCCATTGTTCATTGTCGCCTGAGGTGAACGCTTCCGCCCCGACAATCCGTTCGCCCATGACATGCGCGACGGAAGCCATCTGCCGCGCCTTCGCTTCGTTTTGACTTCCGCCGGTCGCCCAGAATTCGCTCATCGGCTCGTCGGCGCGTGCCGTGTAAGTTGCTTCGTCACCAAAGGGCAGATCATAACCTTCGAGGCTCAAGCGCAGGCCATGTTCGTGCGCCAGTTCTGCCAGTCGCCCCACATAATTCTCCGCCAGCAACTCGGAGATCGTCTCTTGAAAATCCCAGCGAAAACGGCTGGCGGTCGCCGCGTCGCCGACGGTGCAGGGAACATCATTGCTGTTTATCTTGAGGCCGGTCACATCCGGCAAAAATGGGATTGGATCATAGCCCCGGCGGTTTTGAAACTCCTCGCGAAATTTTGGCGTCCAGTTTTGTGTCCCCACTTCCCAACTGTCAATGTGCGTCGCCAAGAGCGTTGGGCCAGCCAGAGATCCGACATTCGTGATCAGTTTTCCGATCATATTTGCAAAGTGAACGTCCATCGCCTCGCGGCTCAGCTTGTCACATTCCAAGCCGTTGCCGCCTTTGACCGGCGGACGGGTGGACGAACCCGTCGTCGTGTGGCCGATGCGCTGGATGATCCATTTTCCGGCGGGAATATCCCAATTCAATTTTCCGTCCGGGCCCAGCTTCTCGGTCAAGTCCAACCCGGCGTCGGGAGCCACGCGGCCATTTGTGGTCTCTGGAAAAGCCAGCACGGCGATGTCGCGGTAGTATTCAGCATATTTGACCGTGCTGTTAAAACCATCATGCGTGTGTTTACCGGCCGTATCCGGCTGCGGCAGAACGCCGGAAAAATGGGCTGGACCGTTCACCGCCAGATTCGTGGCGACGAGCATTTGCATTGAAAGTTCCGGTGTGATCCACGGCCCGCTGCTGCCGCACCAGCCGGGGCCGTTGGTCATGTTGATTTCGAGGCCGAGCCGGTGCGCCTCGGCCACCGCAAAGCGAAACAGCTCCTGCCACTCCGCGTTCATGAAATCAGCGGTGCCGGGCGGCGGGGCGAAGCGTTCCACCACGTCCATGATGATGACGCCGCCGATGCCCGCGCGCTGCATCGCTTCAAGGTCGGCGGTGATGCCCGCCTTGGTGACATTGCCGTTGTTCCAAAACCAGTAAACCCACGGCCGGGCCGAGGCTGGCGGCGTGGTAAATTTTGCAGCCAGGTCGCCGGCAAAAACCGGTGTCGAAAAAAATGCCAGCATCAAAGCAAGAAATAATTTCATGTTCGTTTTTTAAGGTTACAGCTCGAATGGCGGATCGTTTAGTCAAAACAGCCTTGCCCAAGGAAAAACAACTCTGGCCGTTTGTGAATCAAGAGTCTAAATATAGTCAAGCCGGACCACATGGCAAGGATCGTTCATCATACAACCGTGCGGTTCACAGACTAATTGACCACAAAGCGGTAGAATTTCTGGGCATGGTTGGCGGTGGAGTTGGTAAATGCCATGACCGCCTGAGCGGCGACAAAATTGGTCTCGGTCAACCAGATGGCTGCCGCCAGATTGGTCGTGCTCTGGAGCGCATAGCTCTGGCCGATGGACAGACCGCGGAAGTTCAAAACATAATTATTTCGCTCCGTCAATTGGGTCACGCTCAAGATTGCCGGCGCCAACGACGGGCTGGACCGCCCAAACGCGGCCAGTTCCGTATAACCAACCCCGCCATTCTGCTGGCTGGCGGAAAAATTCCACTGGAGATACCGCACGCCTGTCAGATTGGTGACGGCCAGCGAGGTGAGGGTGCCACCGGTGCCGTCTTTTGCCGGGTAGGGAGAAGGGTTGTAGGCCACGGTGGCGATGGTGGAAAAATTGGTGCCGTCAGAGGAATAGCTGACGCCATAATTGGCATCCTCGCGGCCATCGTCCTGCCAGGCCGTGTAAGTGTTCAAGTTGGTGATGGTATAACCAGTGCCGTTGGCTCCCGGCCCGAGGTGAAAGGTAATTGCCCCGCCGCTGATTTCATAACTTCGATTGGTTGTTAACGGCGCTCCAATGTTGCCATCACAAAGCGCGGAGCTTGGGATGTGATTTTCCGAGGCCACGGTAAGGGTGTTGGCCACTACTGTCGTGGTTGCGTTGGTGAGCAGGTCGCCGCCCGGCATCGCCGGGAAGCTGCCACCGGCGTAAACCGCATCCGTTTCCATCACCGCCAGAGGCGGCGGGGGCGAAGGGAACGGCGACGACCAGAAATAGCGGCCCGAACCAACGTCGTAAGTGGCGAAGCCATTGGAAAAGCCGACATAAGTTACGCCGGGTGAGCTGGCCGCCGGCGAGCCGCTTTCGGTGATGGCACCGGCATTCGTGGTGGGCACATAAATTTGCGCTGTCGTGTTTGGTGGTATCACTGTAACTAGGTTAAGTGTGCCGCCGACATTGGTCCACGCAGTCGAGACAAGCCCGCGGGTTGCATTGTAGCTGGTATTGGCCCAAGTCAGACCATTGCCAGGGACCGGCTGGATGAGGATGGTTTTATATCCGGGACTTGTGGAATTGATGCCCCCGATAACGCCATATAAATATTGGCCAACCGAACCAAAGGCGTAGTGGTTGAAAGAATTCATGCCGACGCTTTCAAAACCGGCGCCGGGTGTCCAGCCGTCCCAACGTTCCCACATCGTCGTTGCGCCGAGGGTCACCTGGTAGAGCCATGATGGATAGGTTTTCTGGAGCAACAGTTCGTAGGCCAGGTCGTCGTGGCCTGCGGCGTGCAGCGCGGGCAGCAGGCGCGGCGTGCCGATGAAACCCGTGGCCAGATGGTTGTCGAATTGTGCAATGGAATTTGCAAACTGTTGCGCCGCCTGGGCGCGCAGCCCGGCGGGCACGAGGTTCAATGTGAAGGCCAATGCGTAGCCGGTCTGACTGCTGCCATCCGTAAACGAGCCGTCGGCATTGAAAAAATCTGCGAACGCGGCGACAATGTTGGAATGCAGCGCGGCATAGGCTGCCGAATCGGCGCTGTTGCCAATGGCGGCGGCCATTTCCGACATCGCCTGCGCATAGTAGGCGTAAAAGGCGGTGTCCATCACCGTCGAGGTCGCGCCGCCGCCCAGGTTTAACCAGTCGCCAAAATCACCGGGCAGGCTCGCAATCACATGGTCCGAGGCATTGGCGGCGTCGAATTGTCCGCACCGCTGCATTGCGGCGTAGTGATCCGCGATTACATTCGTGTCGTCATAGGCGAGATACATGTTGTAGGGACAGATCCACCCGGCATCGCCCCAGGCGGTGCCGCCACTTCCCTGGCCTAGGTCGGGCGCGACAACAGCGAAGGAACCGTCGGAATGTTGCGAATCCTCACACAGCGTGACGAGATGCCGGCGGAAGAAAGACTGAACATCGAAATTGTAAGCGGCAGTAGGGACAAAAAATTCCGTGTCACCAGTCCAGCCCATGCGTTCGTCCCGCTGTGGACAGTCGGTGGGGACTTCGAGATAGTTGCCTTTCTGGCCCCAGATGATGTTATGATAGAGTTGATTGACCAGCGGACTCGAACACGCAAAGGCTCCGGTCTCTGGCAGGTCGGAATGCACGACGATGCCTGTCACCGAACTCAGCGTGGGCGGCACTGATAGCCCCCGCAGTTCGACATAACGGAAGCCGTGAAAGGTAAAACGCGGCTCAAAGACCACCGTGCCGTTGGTGCCGAAGATGTAAAAATCGGTCGCGTTCGCGCCGCGCAGATTGGCCGTGTAGATCGTGCCGTCAGGGTTGAGCATTTCGCCGTGTCGCACCGTTATGCGGTCGCCAACCTTCCCGCTGACATTCAGCCGCACCCAGCCAACCATGTTCTGGCCGAGGTCGAAGGTGTAGCAGCCGGGTTCGGGCGCCGTGAGACCCGTGGCCGCCAGATTTTCAAAACAGCGCGCGGGCTCCGTGACGGCTGCCTGCACTTGCAGCCCGCCAATGCCTGGAAAAGAGGCCGAATTTCCATAAAACGCCTGGATAATCGTCAAAGTTTGTCCCGTCCCGCCGATGTTCACGGTGGCATTTTCCGCGAAGGACAACGTCTGATTCGTGCCGCCAAGTTGAAACGTGATTTGCAGCGTCTTTACGACGCCGTAAGCCGGATCTCCGCCCAGGTTCGCATTGTTTGCCACAAAGTTAAGCCGGTTATTCGTCACCAACGCCGAGACCAAAGCAGTTACGTTCGAGTAACCGACGGCCGCCGCACTCAGGCCGGTCACCACCGGCGACCAGGCGTTGTCGTTGAAATTGGTGTTGTCCCATCCCGGCATTTCCAGGCGCGCATCGTAGCCAGAGCCGATGAGCAGGTCGCCGAATTGAATCGGCCCATAACTGGCCTTCCACGAAGCGTCGCTGACTATTGTCTGCTTGCTTCCGTCGGCGAGTTCGAGGACGAGTTGAGCCAAAAATCGCGGGTTCCCGCCGTAGTTGTTTCGTGTGCCCTTGAAGGCGAGGTCGCTCGCATACCAGCCGTCGCCCAGGATTGCGCTGATGGTATTCGTGCCGCCCTGAATCATCCTTGTCACGTCGTAAGTCTGGTAATAGACCCGCTTCGTGAATTGCGTCCAGCCCGGCGTCAGCACATCATTGCCGACCTTCTGGCCGTTGAGGTGCAACTCATAAACACCTAGCGCGGTGACATAGACGGTCGCGCGCGCGACTGTCTGACCAACGGAGAAATTTTTGCGCAGATATGGCGCTGGAACCCGCGCCAGGTCATTGAGCGCGGGGGTGCCCCAGGGCGTTCCACCACTGGCGGGCGTGGTCCATGCTGAATCGTTATAATTGGTCTGAGTCCAACTGCCCGACGGCCATTGTGCGGCCTTCCAGGAAGTATCCACCGGAATGTTTGAGACGCTGCCAGAGGCGAACTGGACCACCAACTGGCCGATCACACTGGCGGCCTCCTGGGCATCGCTGCTCGTGGCTTCAAACGCCAGCTCGTTGGTTTTCGCGTGCAACCACGGAGTCACATTGATCCAGGCTGTGGCTTCCCAGCGCGCCGACGAATTCGTCATTTCCTGCCCGTTCACATAGACGTTGCAGAAATTATCCGCATAAAGCGCGATGACAGCGTTCGTGATGGTCTGGCTTGCCGGCAAAACCACTTGTTTCCGCAAGGCGGACGAATAAACACCATTCTGTGCTGTTTGCCCTGAACAACTAACCCAGCTTAGTCCCGTGGTGTTGAACAAAGCGTTCTTTGTCGCCTGTGCTTGCGTCAGGTTGTAAGCCGCATCGTAGCCGATCCATTGCGCCGTCCAGTCCGTCGAGGACAAAAGCCCCATTGACCAATAGGCTGATGCGCTCCAAGCCGATGTATTGTTGCTGCCGTCATACACCCGCACCTGCCAGAAACATTGCTCCCCGCTCGTCAAAGGCTGGCCGGCATATAAGACATCCACCGTCGCACTGCTGGCAACCTTCCCGCTGTCCCACAGATCGGCCGCGCCCGCCGCCGACCCGACCTGAATTTGGTAAGCACTTTGGGTCACGCCTCTCACTTGGCCGTCGCCTTGAAGCTGCCAGGAAAGCCGGGGCGTGGTGTCGCCCATGCCCAGCGGATTCACGCGCAGCCCGCAGCGCAGGTTTATCGGCAGCAATGTTCCCTGCGACTTCACATTTTCCGTCCCTGCCGCAAGAACAGCCGCGGCCATCACCATCCAAACGATTTTTATGATCATGCTCATTGAAATATCGGTAAATCTAAATCATTCAAAAGCGGCGTCTTGATGGCTGTGCAGCCGATAGAAGTCACAGCCGTGCCGGTGGTTAAATCCAAATTTCCCACGAAAGTTTCGGTCGAATACAGTCGTTTTCCTAAAGCATTGGGCCGCATAACGCAACAACGGCGTGGAAATCCAATCCTCACCATGGGCCATACCCCAAACCGGCGGGGACAAAATAATCAATGTCACCGGCACCCGAACCCCCGATGCCGATGGATCCGATTGGATTGGTAAATCTGCCCAGCCACACGAATTTCAGCCAGGACACACTCCCATCCTCGTAAAGAAAGTTGCCGCCGATTGGAACTCCGGCGCTGTTGCGATGAACTGCACTTGGAGCAGTTTGTCCGTTGTAGCTGTCAATCCATGTCCCGTTAGCATTCATCTGCAACCGATCTGCCATCATGGGTGCCAGCCGATAAGGCCCGTTCAACTTTGGACGGGCGGTCATCCAACCAGTTACATTGCCCGCATAACCGTTATAATTTTCTCCGCCAGCCGCATCCCGGCCCGGAAAGTAGTTGTAACCTATCAAATTAGTCATATAACCGGTGCTGGTTTCAGCCAACCGGTGAAACAAGTCGGTCGGGCAATAGAGCACGTCATTCAGCGCCCGATTATTGCCGATCGCATTGTTCCGATAGACATATTGCGGATAAAACGTGGTGTTAAACTTAATCGGCATCCAGGCAAAATCCATAGCTCCGTAAGAGGGGGAATTGACGTCAGTGGACTTGGTCAGATCGGGGAAATAGTTGTTGTTATCCTCCGCATACAAGGTGATGGCAAGACCCCATTGCTTGAGATTGCTGGCGCATTCGGCCTTGTATGCGCTTTGTTTGGCCTTGGCCAGCGCCGGCAGCAGCAGCGCCGCCAGAATGGCAATGATGGCAATCACCACCAGCAGTTCAATCAAGGTGAACGCCTTGTCGTGCGGACGACCCTTTTGCCGGCATGTCTCGCCTGACTTAAGTGTTTGCATTTTATTTGCCATTACCACCGATTTAAGACTCAGGTTTTGCAATATTTGCCTGAACCTGCTCAGACGTTCAAACATGTCAGCTTTATAAAGCTGTCTAAACTGAACAGCCCGGGGACGCGAGTCCCCGGGCGTTTTACCATCCAACACAACCTCGCATCACGGCGTCCGCAACCGGAAGAAGGCGGCCGGGGTGGAGACGTTAATCGGAATGGCGTTTGAGAACGCGCCACTGCCATCGAACACGCCGGTGGCGCTGACCGTCCAGTTAGCCACTGGAATCGTCAGGTTGGTCGTGGTCAGCCAGGTGTAGCCGCTGTTTGGCGTGCCACCGGCGCCCGTCAGGATCAGGTTGCCGCCGGAAACCTTGGGCGTTCCAAGCGTCGGCGTAAGAACAACTGACGTCGTTGTCAGTCGCACGTTGTCAAAATCCGCCTGAATCGTTGTTCCGTTGCCAAGAACTGACAGCTCAATGGTTAGATCCCCGCTAACCGAAGGCCCGGTGGTAAAGGTTACCGTATAGTCCTGCCAAGTATTCTGCGCGGCAGGAAGTCCGCCGCCGCTGGCCAATACCGTGCCGGTGTTGTCAGTGCCGTTGATGAGCGAAATAATTCCAAGCGAGTTAATCCGATCATGGCGGGATCCGATCGCAACGGTCAGCGTATAGGGAGTATTAGTCTGCAATGGTCCCACATCCTGATAAATGCCACCCGTGACACTTGAATCAAACATATTGATGTAGCAATACTGATCTCCCGCTGCCGGGGCGGAAAGTGGATTATGAACGGTATAATCGGTGCCCCCCGCATTCTGTGAGCCGATGTCCGTGCCCCCAGCCTCATTAAATGCAGTCCAATAGCTGGGGACGGTTGTCACAGCAGAGCCAGGTGAAGCTACATTAAGCTCAAAGCTGGGGTTGTTGACGGTGCCTGGCAGAGGCGTCACTGGCAAAGTCGTCGAAGGCGAGCCGAAGACGCTGATTTCACTGTAGCCGGAATACCCGTTTGGCACGCCAGCCGGTTGAGTGAAATCAACCTCAATGGCGTAAACATTGCTCGCGAGCAGTCCGGCGGCTGGTATGATCGTCGTGCGGATGACGGATTCATCGGGGAACGTGGGGCTGTTCGAAACCGCTTTGATAGGAATGAACGCGGTGGGATACGCCACGGTGGAATAGGAAACGGTATAGAACTGCGAGTTTCGGCCATTGTCGTTCCAGCCGCCCGCAATCTGTATATTAGTGACATTATAGCCGTTAGTGTCAGCCCCGAGCGTGTAAATGACATACTGGCCCGCGTTGGGACCGCCGCAGGCAAAGGCCGGGTGGGTGGTATCAAAGGCGAAAAGCCCATAGCTGCCATCGGTCAGCACCGGCAGCCCGCCAGCCGCATCGCCACCACCCGTGAAATCGCCTGTTCCATAACCTCCGAGGGGAGGATACTGTTGGTAAATCAGACTGTTCGTCAATACCGACGCATCCCAAGTGGGGCCGAAGGTGTTTGGGGTGCTCGCATCCGAACTCTGGTAGGCGAAGGCGGTGATGACATTGCCGACTGGTGCCGGGTCCGAGTCAACGATGACAGAACATCCGCGGCTTGAGGTGGAGCCCGCCGGATTTGAACCCACCAGACTATATCCGCCATTCGTGGCCGTATCCGCAAGCTGCAAGTTGTTCAAGGTCAGCGTCGAGGTCACGACGCCGTTATTGTTCATATTTACCACCCCGGTGTTCACGGGAGTCGTCCCGTTCTTCATCCATTGGACACTGGTGACGTTGGTGAGGCTTGCCGTCATGATCAACGAGCTGCCCACCACATCTTCAGCCGTGAGCGGTGCAATGTCCTGGGTCAAAATTGGCACGACTCCCTTTGAAGGTGTGGCGTTGATGGTGATTTCAGAATAACCGTTCCAGTTATTTTTGGACTTCAGGTTAAAATTAAACTGCACGGCATACACATTGTGAGCCAGTGCTCCTGAAACCGGAACGAGCGTTGTGCGGGTGGCGTTCGGACTGCCGTCTGAGAACGATGGATTGTAGTCAAAGGTTCCAATGCTGTTGAAGACCGATGGTGCTGAGACGGTGGAATATAAGACCTGATACGTCTGCTCATTGCGCCCATCGTCTGGCCAGCCGCCGTAAACCGCGATGTTGGTGAGATCATAACCGTTGGCGGGACCCGCCGGCAGCGCGTAGGTCATTGATTGGCCGGCCCCGACGTTTACCCAGCCGCAGGAGACCATGCTGGACAGGTCATTACTCAGATAGCCGTCAACCAAAATGGCCGGGTCGGTAGCGAGCCCGGTTTGATTGAAAAAATTACCCGGCCCGGGAGTGGAAGTTCCAGGGCTGCCAGAGCTGTCCTCTACACATTGAAAAATCAAGTCCAAGTTTGTGACGATGCTCCAGGCGGGATAGAAACCCGAGGGGCCGGTTTGGCCGGCATATTCCATAATGGCGTTGCCTACTATGGTCGAATTGCCGACCGCGAGTGATGCCGCCGTGCTATACGAAGGGGCCGCACTGCCGTTGGTCGCATTGAGGCCTACCAGACGGTAGGAACCAGAACCCGCCGCCGTCACATTATTGAGCGTCAGCGTCGAGGTCACGACTCCGTTATTGGTCACATTTACCACCCCGGCGCTGATGTTATTTGTCGCTGCTGGACTGCTGACGATCTGCTGCCATTGCATGCTGACTGGCGGGGAATTGCTGTAGGCCGCGGTGAAGACAACCTGATCGCCCACGACGGTCTCGGCGTGGGTCGGCAGGGTGTCCTGGGTCAGATAAGCCGACGGCGGCGGGGGCGGCGCCGTGCTGTCTTTGCCCTGCACAATGATTTCCGAGTAACCCTGATAGGCGTTATTGAACGCGGACGCATAGGAAGGACTGGAGAAGTCAAACTTGATATTGAGCACGCCTTGGGCCAGCGCACTGCCGTCGCTCATGGCGATGGCCACCCGGTTCGCCGCCGCCGCGCCGTTCGTGTAGGGGTTGTAGCAAACGGTGGTGATGGGGATGTAGGTCGTGGGAGCCGAAACGGTGGAATAGGAAAGGATGTAATATTGACCAGAACGCTGGTCATTGCCCCACCCGCTGTAAGTCACAATGTTGGTCACGTCCGTTCCGTTCACCACATTGGTGAGCGTATAGATGAGCGTGGTGCCGCCATTGGCACCGCAGGTGGCAAAGCCACTGATGTCGCCGGAATTGCCGATCACGCCATCCGTCAAAACGCTGGTGCCACCCGAGCCTTCCTGCGTAAAATTGCCGTTGGCGGTGGCGGCCATGCCGGCAATCAAGCTGGGCGTTTCCAGTATCCAATCCGGCGTGAACACGCTGGCGCCGGCCTCGTTTGAAGCCGTGATGGAAATCACGGGCGAAAGCACGGTCGTCGCCGGGGTCCCTTGCACCGTGATCGCGCCATAGCCAACAAAGCCGTTCTCGCTGTTCGGAGCGTTCAAGATAAACTCCACCGCGTTAACATTCGAGGCGATCACTCCGCCCAATGCGTCGCTGAAAACCTCCTGGTTGGCAATCGCCGTGCCACCGGGAGTCGAAGGGTTATAATCGACGTTGGTCAAATAGAGGAAATTTCCGGGGCTGACCACGGTGGAATACAAGACGGTGAAGGACTGTCCGTCGCGGCCATTGTCAGCCCACCCGCCGTCAACCGTGATGTTGGTGAGGTTGTATCCGTGTGCCGAAGCCGGCAGCGTATAAATGAGCAACGAACCAGGCTCCAGACCGGAATTGTTGGCGTTGCCGCCAGTCACATAATTGGTGCAGGTGGTGTTGCTTCCAATCGCATCGTCGGCATTGCCGGTGTCAATGTAAATCGAGAGACTGCCGCCAGCGGTGAGGCTGAGCACATTCCGGTTGGTGTCCTCCACGCTGAAATCACCAACCGCAACGGTGGGCGCCAGCCCGGCAATCAAGCTGTTTGCGGCCGGGGTCCAGGTGGGTGTGAACGGGTAAACACCCGTGCTGCCTTGCTGGGTGGACGTGGTGACGGTCAGTTGCGCCGAGGCGGAACTGACGAAGATCAGCAGAGCCAGGCAAGCCAGGCTCGCTGCGATTTTCCATTGGTTGAATAGTTGTGGTTTGTTCATATTGCTTGTTTTACAAAGTTGCAATGTTCTTGTTGACGGAGACGTTTCAATCCTGAGACTTTCCCGGTTGTGAACCGGCGGACGTTACATAGTTGTTCAAGGTTTTGACATTTCGCCGATAAATGCCGCCGCAAACAGATTTAATCTCCATTTGCCGCAGCGCCATTTTATATGATTCGCCTTTAACATAAGACCAAAAAGTGTGAACGCATATCCCCAAACATGGTTAAAGAAACATCACCGAAACTGGTGATGCTGGCGGCAAACGCTGGGTTGAATCCGCTTGTCCTGTCCGCCTTGGGGGTGTTGCCGCCGCCAGAGAAGCTGGACGACATGGGCATGGCCGCGCGTAAAATCAACCTTCACCGCCGTCCAAACCCATCAAAGTCCCGTGCCGTTTCCCCTGAGTGACTGGCTGCAACTGGCGGCAGCCGATGGCTTCCGCTGCGCGCCTGGGAAGCAACGGCTTTGCTTTGGCCAGATTATTTTGTCCATTCAACCATTTTCGACGTAGCCCCGGACTTCGCCGGCCAGTTTCCTCCTGATGAGAAAATAAAGTGCCGGTCAAATGACCATGCCGTGAGGGATCACCGCGTCCTTTGGGACAATGACGATGCCGTCGCGGATGAAGTAGCGCTCGTGGTCCACGTTTTCCGGCTTGCCGGCGGGCGAGATCACCACGTTGTTCCCGATGCGCGCGTTTTTGTCGATGATGGCGTTCTCGATTTTGCAGTGGGCGCCGATGCCGACGCGTGGCAGCCCGGCGTGTTCGTGATGTTCCACGGATTCCTGCGCTTCGTAATAATCGCTGCCAAGGATGACCACGCGGTTGAGCTCCGTGCCGTCGCCAATGATGATGCGCAGGCCGACAATGGTGTTGCTGATGCGGGCGCGGTTGATGATGCAGCCGTCGGCAATGACGGCGTGGTCAATCTGCGCGCCGTTGATCTTGGAGCCGGGCAGATAGCGCGGCCGCGAAAAAATCGGCGCGCTCATGTCGAAGAAATTGAAGCGCGGCAGCTCGGTCACGAGGTCGAGGTTCGCCTCAAAAAAATTGCGGATCGTGCCGATGTCCGCCCAGTAGCCCTGATAAACGTAGGAGAACACCTTGTGCGTGGTGATGGCGTGCGGGATGATGTGCTTGCCGAAATCGGACAGCGGATTGTCCAGCAGTTTGGCGATGACCTTGCGGTTGAAAACGTAGATGCCCATCGAGGCCAGATACAGTTCGGCGTCCGTCGTGATGCCGGCTTTGGCGCGGATTTCCTGGGGCAGCTTGAATGGTTCCAGCAGCGCCGGGTCTTTGGGTTTTTCAAGAAAGCGCGTGATGCGGCCGTCACTGGCGATTTGCATGATGCCGAGCGCGGACGTCTCGGCACGTTTCACCGGCAGCGTGGCCACGGTGACGTCCGCGCCCGTCTCGCGATGCTGCTCGATGATCTCCTGAAAATCCATCCGATACAACTGGTCGCCGCTTAAGATGAGCAGGTAGTCAAAATCGTGGTTCAAAAAGTGGACGAGGTTTTTGCGCACCGCGTCCGCCGTGCCTTCATACCACGAGGTGTTGTTGAACGTCTGCTGCGCCGCGAGAATCTCCACGAACCCGGCGGAAAACTGATCGAACTTATACGTCCGTGAAATGTGGCTGTGCAGCGAGGTGGAATTGAACTGCGTCAAAATGTAAATGCGGCGGAAGCGCGAGTTGATGCAGTTCGAGATTGGAATGTCCACGAGGCGGTATTTGCCGGCGAGCGGCACCGCCGGCTTGGCGCGGTCCTTCGTGAGCGGAAACAGACGCGATCCCTGGCCACCGCCCAGGATGACGCAGAGGACTTTGCTGAGATTAAGCGACTGGCGGCCCGTTTGTGACATAAAAACCTTTCTTGAGTTCCGGAAAACTCTAACGCCGACCACCACCGCGACGCAAGCCACAGATTCAATTTTGCGAAAAAATATTGGGGCAGCCTATTCCGCCACCACGAACGGCGCGAATTCCTCATGCAAATGCGGCGGGATGCGGACCTTGAACCGCGCGTTTTTCCCGCTGTAACGGCTCTCCACAATCTGGCCGACGGCGTGAATCCGTGCAATGACGGCGGCCTTTTCCTGCGGCACGCGCAGATCCAGAAATTCCCGGATCGGCCGGAGCTGCGTGCCCAGCTCCGCCAGCAGCGGCTCGATGCCCTCGCCGGTTTTCGCGGAAATGGAAACCGCGTGCGGATATTTTTCGCGCATCAGCGGCGCGATGCCGCCGGCGAGCCGGTCAATCTTGTTGAACACCATCAGCACCGGCTTTTCCGCCGCGCCGATCTCCAGCAGCACCGTGTTCACGGCGTCAATCTGCTCCTCCGCCTGCGCGTGGCTGATGTCCACCACATGCACCAGCAAATCGGCCTGCACCACTTCCTCCAAAGTCGCCTTGAACGCCTCGACCAGACCGTGCGGCAGCTTTTTGATGAAGCCCACGGTGTCGGTGAGCAGCACATTTTGGTTCGTCGGCAGTTTCAGCCGCCGCGTCGTCGGGTCGAGCGTGGCGAACAATTTATCCTCCGCCAAGACCGCCGCGCCGGTGAGCTGGTTCAGCAGCGTGGATTTGCCGGCGTTCGTGTAGCCGACGATGGATGCGAGCGGCCAGTGGCTGCGCTGGCGGCCGGCGCGCTGCGTTTCGCGCTGGCGGCGGACGTTGTCGAGTTCGCTGGAAATTTTTTCGATGCGCTCGGAGATTTTGCGGCGGTCGGATTCGAGCTGCGATTCGCCTTCGCCGCCGATGGAGCCGGTGGAACCGCGCTGGCGCGACAAGTGCGACCAGAAGCGGGTGAGGCGCGGCAGCAGATATTCCAGTTGCGCATGTTCGATCTGCAATTTGCCCTCGCGGGTGCGGGCGCGCTGGCCGAAGATTTCCAGGATCAGCGCCGTGCGGTCCATGATCTTGCAGCCGAAAATTTTCTCCAGGTTGCGCGTCTGCGCCGGCGAAAGTTCGTCGTCGAAAATGATGGTGTCCACGTCGCCCTCCTTGCAGGACCTGGCAAATTCCGCCGCCTTACCGCCGCCGATGTAGGTGGCGGCGACCGGCGTGGCAAGTTTCTGCACGCCCTGGCCGATGATTTGCGTGCCGGCGGTGGCGGCGAGTTCCGCCAGTTCGGCGAGCGATTCGCTGACGGCGGCGGCGGTGCGGGATTTGAGTTCCACGCCAATGAGGAAAACGCGCACGGAGCGCGTGTCGCGGGTCTGGATGAGTGATTTCAATGGTTCGTGGCAGACAGTCTAGCAGAAAAGGCCGCCGGACGAAAGCGAAAGCGGATGAACCGCAAAATCCGCGAAGGGCAGGGCTGCGTTGCCGCGCTGTTGCCGAAAAGATTCAAACCGCGAAATACACCAAACACGCGAAAGCGGACACAAAAATGAATCTGCTTTCTAATTTTAGCGTGGTTCGTGTGTTTCGCGGTTAAAAAATCCTGCAAACCGATGTCGGGAAATGCTGATGACATTGTCGGGAAGGGTGATGCTGGCGAAACCGCATGATCCGAACGCTTCATTGCCAATGTTCGTCACGCTGTTCGGAATAATTACATTGGTCAGGTTTCCACAGAAAACAAACACCGCCTCAGCAATGCTCTTCAAACCATTGGGAATGGTCACGCTGGTAAGCCCGCATTGATAGAATGCCTGCTCTCCAATGTTCGTCACCGTGTCCGGAATGACAATGTTGGTAAGGCCGGAACAATAATAAAATGCGCCAAGACCAATGCTGGTAACTCCACTGGGAATCGTAACCCTGCTCAAATTGAAATTGATTGAAAATGAATGCGGTCCAATACCGGTGACCGGATGGCCGTTAATCGTGTCAGGAATCACCACCGTGTCGTTTGTGTCCACGTATCCGGTGATGGTGACGGTATTGTCGTTGTTCGTGACGCAAGTGAATTGCGCGTGCAGCGCAATGGGCGGCAGGAACATCATGCACAGGCCGCAAATTTGCATCAGGGTTCGATTGGCTTTCATAGATTTTCCGATTCAGGATTCAAACACCGATTGGCCCCAAACGTCCGTCGCCAAAATGAATTCATGGACAAAGCGTTCTATTTGCGCAACCGGTAAAACTGTGCGGCATTGGTGGCGGGCAGGGTCATCAACCAGTTGGAACCCTGGACGGAGGGTGATCCCAAATTGCTGTTTCACACCCCGGGCCGCATGGTGCCGATGGATTGCAGCATGAAATTGCTGTAAATCTGGGGCCAGGCAAGCCTGACCAGGCCGTTGGTCAGTTGTATTTGCAGCTTTGGCTGGGACAATATCTGTTGCGTTTGATCCATGATCGTCGCCGGGGTGTAGCTTGCCGTCATCACTCCCGCACTGGCATTGCAAACCTGCTGGACCACTGGATTGGTTGCCGCAAAACTTACCGTCAAATTGCCGGTTGCCGTTTTCAACAATGTGAATCTTAACAAGGCAATCTGATTGGTCCCTTGGGTGAAAGTGAGGCCCGCACTCAGAGCCAGGGTCATGCCCAGACGACCGGAGAACACTTGATTCGTGTTGAGGTTCATTTTTGCATAAAGCGCGGCCAAACCATTGGTGGCCTCGTTAAAGGCAAGTTGCGTCGGATCAAACGTCACATTGAAGCCCAGGGCGTTCTCGCCGCCCAAAGCCACGAGATTGACCGGCACGGTCACGGCCTGGCCATTCGTCGCCGTGGTTCCAATCATCTGCACCAGACTGGACAGGAGCGGGCCTCCCAGCGGATGAGCTGCGGCCATGCTTTTAACCTGTGGTGACGGTCCGGGGAGATTGACAATGGTCAAGGGATCCAGGCCCGACGCATAACGGCCAGCCTGCACCCAGTCAGCCACCGTCAAAACACCATCGGGATTTCCCCGGGGAGCACAATCAGCGCGCAACATCAGGTCCGGGCTGGTCACCGCATCCAACCCGGTCACCAGCCGGCCCATTTCCAGCCAGTCGTGCGAGTTGACGGTGGAATCGCCGTCCGGGTAGGGATAAACGTCCGCCGCATATTCCGCCGGCGTAACCAGCACCGAGTTTCCGGCATAAACCACGTTGGTGATGTCATTGTCATTGCTGTCAATCACATCCTCGGTGGTTGGCGTGTCGCCGATGGCGATGCTGCTGACCGTGTCACCCGTCACCGGTTGCGCCATAAAAGTCACATTGACCAGGGTTTGCCCGCCCGGCGCATAACCGGAAAAGTTGTAAAACAGGAAGCCGATCTGTCCCAGGGAAGCTGAATTTGTGACCACAATGATGTTCTCCCAGGGAAAATCCTGACTGTCAATCCCCACAAAGGCCAGCACGGCCGGATTATAGCTCAAACTGAACTGCAGGACGGCTTCTTCCCCCAAGGCGTCAAGCATGACCGGAACATTTGCCGTGCTCCCGGAAACCACATTGGTCCCCACCAGATATATTTGGGCGTTGACCGTCAGCCAGGCATTCGAACTAGGGACACCACCCCAAGCATTTGTAACCACCACGCTGTAACTGCCGCCGTCCTGAGCCGCCACCGCACTCACGGTCAGGTTGCTTGTGCCGGAACCGGAAATCGTTCCACCATCAAGCAGCGGGCTGCCGTCTTTCAGCCATTGATAGCCAAACGGCCCCGTGCCGCCCGCCATTACCAGGAAGTTTGCCGGGCTGCCCACGACCGCCGTTTGATTCGCGGGCTGCTGCGTGATGAACGGCAGCACCGCATGGATCACCAGGATATTGGTGGCACTGCCATAAAAGTTTGGATCATTGATGGTGCCGATGACGGCATAGGAACCGATGGCGCTGGGAACTCCATTTGACCCGTTGTAGGTGACGTTCACCGTCAGTCCAGGTGGGATCGTGGTGGTGGTCACTGGCTTGGGTGTGCCATCGTAGGCCTGGGTGAGATTTGCCAACGTCACCGTGGCGCTGGCCTGATTCACCGCCACATTGACCGTGCAAGCTGTTTGGATGTAATCATTCGTGTCCGCCGGGGTGAATGACACCAGAACATTGGTGACTCCCGCATCCGGGCTGATGGTGGCATCCGCAAAAGCAAACCGGCCCGGAACCGAAGCCGTTCCTCCGCTCAAACTGGAACTCGCCAAAGTCTGACCATAGGTGATTTCCGAGGCGCTCGGAGCAATGGTCACGGTCGTTGGTGCCGGTAACACCGTGATAAACACCAGATTGGTCGCACTGCTATAATCATTCGTGTCGCCTGGCGTGAAGGTCGCATTCAGAATCTGGTTCGTGCCGGCCCTTAATATCGTGCCGTTCGTCGGGCTGTAAACCAGCGTGCCGGCCACGTTTGCCGTCGCATTAAGCTCGTCCGCATCCAAAGCCGTGCCGTAGGTGATGGGCGTTGGCTGGTTCCAGGTGATCACCGGCGTCGCCGGGTGAATCGTGAAGGCGGCATTCGTTGTAGCGCTGCCATAGTGTGCATCCGCCGCCACCGTCACCGTCGCCGTGTAATTGCCCGCGTTCGTCGGCGCATTCAAACTTGCCGGATACGTCGTGCCATCAACACTGGCATAGCCAAAAGTCATCCGGTCGGCCGAACCGGTCACCGTGGCATTGGTCGGACCTTGGGCCGAACCATCATAGATAAAGTTCGTGCTGCCGATGACCGTCACCAGCGAGCCGGCCCGGTCAATTGTCAAAGTGCCGTTCGCATAGATAATGGCATAGTTGGCCGCCGTCAGTCCTGAAGGAATGATCGTATAAACCCCGGCACTGGTTGCCCCCTGGGCGGTGCCACCGTAACTCAATGTTCCCCCCAGCACGGCCGGGGTGTCGCCATTTACAAATCCCGAAAAGATCACACCATTGCCGCCACTGAAAGGTGTCCCGCTGTAAACGGTTTTAAGGCTGCTGGCCGTTGCAATCAATGGCGCCTGGCCGACGTTGACGCTTGCCGTTGTCATGGCCGTCGTGTAATTGGTTGAATCCGCCGGCAGGAAGATCACCCAGGCATTCGTGCTGCCGGCATTGGGTGCCATCGCCGCATTTTGAAATTGAAAAGCGCCCGGCACCGAGGCCGAACCCCCGCTCAACGTCGAACTTGCCAGGGTCTGGCCACAGGTGATGGCGGCTGCGGCCGGCGGGGAGGTGATGATGGGAGCCGCCGGGTTCACGGTCAATCTGGCGGTGCCGCTCACCAAACTGCCGGTAATGTTTGTTATCACTGCATAATAGCTTCCGGAATTCTCCACCAGCGAACTGGCGATGCCATAACTGGCATTCGTCGCCCCAGCGATGGGTGCCCCATTAACAAACCATTGATAGTAAAGCTGGGTTGTTCCGACCGCACTGACGCTGAATGCCGCCGGCTGTCCCACGTTAATGTTTTGATTTTGCGGCGATATGCGGAGGGTGATGCCGACGAAATTCGCCTGCACCACCAGGTTGCTGTTCACTGTCACCGCCAGCGGGTTGTTGTTGCCGGAGGCGCCGCCTGTCCAGCCGCTGAACGTGGTGATGCCGTCGCTGGTGGAAGCGTGGAGCGTCACCACGTCGCCTGGGTTGTAATAACTCTGCTGCGGACTGACCGTCACCGCGCCATTGCCCGCCACCACCACCGCCAGCGAGTCTTTGCCGCCCGGCAAGGCGGTAAATAATGCATTTACGGTTGGCGTGGGGGTTGTCACCTGCAATGTCGTCGGGGAATTCGTTCCGCCAACCGCTCCGCTCCAGGTTTTAAGAAATTGTCCGGCGTTTGGCACCGCCGAGGCCGTGAGCAGGGTGCCGTAAGCCACGGGATTGGCCAGATTCAGCACAATGCCGCCGCCGCCAATCGCATTGGTGCCCACCACCGTGCCAAAAACCGCCTGGAGGTTGTTGGTCTGGTTCATCATCACATTCAGCGGATTGTTTGTCCCGCCGGCATCCCCCTGCCAGTTCAGAAAACTCCAGCCGTTGCTCGCGGTGGCGGTGATGGAAACTATGCTGTCGGTCGGATAATAGGTGGCGGGGGCGATCGCCTGGCCGTTCACCGTCACGCTGCCGCCCCCCGGCGGTGCCGGCGGTGAGCGGATAGGCCGTCGGGGTGAACACCCCCTGTACCTCAAGCGGCCCGTCCATTGTCAGGTTATAGGGATTGTCGCTGGAAGTGACATCCCCGGTCCATTGGCTGAACACCCAGTTGGTGGCCGCCGTGGCGGTCAAAACCACCACCGAGTTGCTGGCATATGGGCCGCCGGCGGGATTCAGCCCCACCGCGCCGCCGCCGCTGGTGGAGATCCCCAAATCATAGACCGGTATGATTTGCACTGTCACCGGGGGAGCCAGGGTGGTTGCGAAAAATCCGCGCTCGTGCCCGCCACGGTCACCACCGTGCTGCTGGTCACGGTGAACGGCCCGGTGTAAAGGGTGGATTCGGTGGTCGGCGTGCTGCTATCCAGGGTGTAGAAGAGGAAGCCGCCGGCATATCCGCCGTTGATGCTCACCTGCCTGGAAGCCACGGCCGTTCCGCCGCCAATGGCCAGCCGGCCGTTGATGCTGACCAGAATAAATTGCACGTCCAAAACCGCCACGCTGCTGGTGACACTGCCCACATAATTTGAAACCACCACGTCATAATTACCTGACTGATTTGGCGGCAAATTGGTCAGGATTAAACTAGTATTGGTGGCGCCTGGCAGATTGGTTCCGGCCATCTGCCATTGGTAGCTGAATTGTCTGGCGGGTTCGATGCCCGTGGCGATTGCCGAAATTGTGAACGAGGCCGTGCCGCCAAAATAATTTGTCTGGGCAAGCGGTTGAGAGACAAGAATTGGCAGGGAAGAGGATGGAAAACTGGTGGCATTGGTCAATATGGTGAGTGAGCCGCCGCGATTGGCGCTGATTAAATCCATCTTGCCATCTCCATTCACATCCGCAACTGCAACATCCCAAGCCTCGCCGTCCACGCCCGGTGAGGAAGAAAGGTTGAAGGAAACTTGAGCGTGGAGCTGGCCGGTGAGAACAGTCAATCCAAGCAACGTGAAAATTGCGGGAGTATGTAGATAACGCAAATTTGGCCCTTTGTGCGGGAGTGCATGTTTTAAAATTCAGGTTTTGGTGTGTTCAGCAAGAAAAGTAAAACCACGCATTGCTGCGGGTTTTCAGTTTCTAGGTCGATTTGCGTTATCTACATACTCCCGGAAAATTGTCTTCATAATTTAGTTCCTTAGAATGCGTCTGAATAATCAGTTTTTTGATTGGTCATGAAAGAAAAGTGTAAGGATGGGTTGACATCCGCCTTGGGTTGAGGCGGAACCAGGCTTCGTTCCGACGTTTCGGTTGTTTGGCCCACAACTTTTTGCCGGGGGAATAATTTTGGTGAAACCAGCCGTGGTCGCCTGCCGTCTGCCCCGGAATGAAAAGGATTCTGACCGCCGTCCTGCTGGGCATCGGCCTCGCCGCCGCCGCGCAACCGCTGCCGCCCATCAAACTCCAGCCCGTTTTCACCCGGCTCACCGGCGAACGCCCGGTCTGGATGTCCGAAGCCCCGGATGGTTCGGGCCGGCTGTTTGTGGTTTATCAGACCGGGAAAATTCTCGTCGTCAAAAAAGGTTCCGACGGCGGCGACGCGAAGGAATTTTTCAACATCGAGGCCCGCGACCCGAAAGCGGGCGGCGAAAATGAATGCGGCCTGCTGAGCCTGGCGTTTCATCCCGGCTTTGCGACGAACCACTTGTTTTACGTCTATTACAACCAGAAGAATTCCGCCGAACAGCATTCGCAGCCGCTGAACTATCCCATCCGCAGCGTCATCAGCGAATTCTCCGTGTCCGCCAGCGACGCGGACCAGGCCGATTTGAAATCCGAGCGCATCCTGCTGGAAGTGCCGCAGCCGTTCGGGAACCACAAGGGCGGCGAACTGGCCTTCGGGCCGGACGGTTGTCTTTACCTCGGCCTCGGTGACGGCGGTGCGGGCGGCGATCCGTTCGGCAGCGGCCAGAGCACCGCGACGCTGCTGGCCAAAATGCTGCGCCTGGATGTGAACACCCGGACCGACAACGCCTTTGGCGACTCCGGCCGGCATCTGGCATACGGCATCCCGCGCGACAATCCGTTTGTGAACGAGCCGAACATGGGCGAACGCGGCGCGCGCAAGGAAATCTACGCCTACGGCCTGCGCAACCCGTGGCGCTACAGTTTTGACCGGCAGACCGGCGCGCTCTGGTGCGGCGACGTGGGCCAGGACTTGTGGGAGGAAGTGGATTTGATCGTCAACGGCGGCAACTACGGCTGGAGCGTGCGCGAAGGCGCGCATCATTTCAAGCCCGGCCCGGCCGGTGCAAAATATGTTGAGCCGGTCATGGAATATCCGCATCGTCCCAGCCTCCAGCCGGAGGCGATGTTCCCGGACCACGGCATCGGGCTGTGCATCATCGGCGGTTACGTCTATCGCGGGAGGCAGTTCCCATCGCTCGCCGGCATTTACCTCTACGGCGATTACAGTCTCGGCACCATCTGGGGTCTGCGCTACGATTACGCCGCGCACAAAGTCACCGCGCACGGCACGCTGTTGCAGCAGCCGGACAACATCTGCAGTTTTGCCGAGGACAACGACGGTGAGATCTACGCGCTCATGCAGGATGGGAAGATTTTCAGGATCGCGGCGGAATAGAATTTAGCATGGCCAACCGGCGGGCAAGCGGCTAATCTCACCGCACACCTCATTCATAATTATGCCAAAAACATTTCACATCACCCGCCGTTCGTTCCTGCAACGCTGCTCGCTCGCCGCCGCCGCCAGCGGTCTGCCGCTGTGGTTTGTGCAGCGTGAGCTGGCCGCCGCAGAATCCGCAACCAGCACTCCGGCCCGGCCCAGTCCGAATGACCGCCCCGGGATCGCGCTGATCGGTTGCGGCGGCCAAGGGACGGGCGATGCCATGAATGCCAGCGGCTATGGCGACATTCTGGCCGTCTGCGATGTGAATCAGGAACATCTCGACGGAGCCGCGCAGCGCTTCACCCGCAACGGCAAGACGCCCGACAAATACACGGATTTCCGCAAGGTCATGGAGCGGGATGACATTCATATTGTCGTCCAGGGCACGCCGGATCACTGGCATACGCTCATCAACATCGCCGCCGCCAGGGCCAAGAAGGATGTCTATGGCGAGAAGCCGCTGACGCTGACGATTGACGAGGGCAGGCAGGTCATCAAAGCTGTGCGCGAGAATAAAATTGTTTTTCAGACCGGCACGCAGCAGCGCAGCGACCGGCGGTTCCGCCTGGCGTGCGAACTCGTCCGCAACGGGCGCATCGGCAAACTTCAGGAAGTGAACGTGTGGGTTCCCGGCGGGCTGCGGGCCGGTCCGTTCCAGACCGGGCAAGTGCCGCCGGCAGGTTTGAATTTTGATTTCTGGCTCGGGCAGGCGCCGCAGGTGGAATATATGAAGGAGCGTTGTGAAAACACGTTCCGCTGGTGGTGGGATTATGCCGGCGGGCCGGTCACGGATTGGGGCGCGCATCATAACGACATCGCCCGCTGGGGCATCGGCCAGGAAGGGCCGGTTGGGGTGGAAGCCAAAGTGATCACCCCGCCGATTCCCGGCGGCTTCACCACGCCGAGCGAATTTGAAGCCACGCTGACGTGGGATAATGGCATCAAGCAAACGGTTAAGACCACGCTGGATGACAGCCCGTTTGGCCAGATTCTCAAGCAGGACGGCCAGCGCAACGGGGTGAAATTTATCGGCTCCGACGGCTGGATCTGGGTCAATCGTGACGGCATCTCCGCCAGCAACAAGGATTTTCTCACCGCGCCGCTGCCAGAGAACGCGATCCGCCTCGAAGTCAGCCGCAACCACATGGGCAATTTCTTCGAAGCCGTTCGCTCGCGCAAAGATCCCATTGCAAAAGTCGAGGATGGCCACCGTTCCGCCGTCATCGGCCATCTCATCATCATCGCCCTGCGCGCCGGGAAAAAATACACCTGGGATCCGGCCCAGGAAAGGTTCACCGGCGAAGACGCAGAAGAGGCCAACACCCATCTTGCCCGGCCCCAGCGCGCGCCTTACAACTACCAGTTTGCGGGCTGAGAATTGAATTATTGCCAAAGGCTGGACCAGTCAGGATTCCGATGTTCACGCCAAAACCATTTCACATCACGCGCCGCTTGTTCCTGCAAAAATGCACGCTGACCGCCGCCGCCACGGGTCTGCCGCTCTGGTTTGTGCAGCGCGAACTGGCGGCGGCTGAAGTTGCCCCAACCATCACCAGTTCCAACGACCGCCTCGGTTTGGCGCTCATCGGCTGCGGCGGCATGGGCACCGGCGACGCGCAAAATGCCTCGCGCTTTGGCGACATCATCGCCGTGTGCGACGTGGATGAGCGCCACGTGGACGCCGCCGTGCAGACGTTCACGAAAAATGGCAAGTCGCCCGCGAAGTATGGCGACTTTCGCAAGCTGCTGGAGCGCGAGGACGTTCATTGTGTCATGCAGGGCACGCCGGATCACTGGCACACGCTCATCAACATCGCCGCCGCCAGGGCCAAGAAGGATGTCTATGGCGAGAAGCCGCTGACGCTGACGATTGACGAGGGCAGGCAGGTCATCAAAGCCGTGCGCGAGAATAAAATTGTCTTCCAGACCGGCACGCAGCAGCGCAGCAGCCAGCGTTTTCACCTCGCGTGCGAACTCGTGCGCAACGGCCGGCTCGGCACCCTGCAACAGGTCAACGTGTTTGTGCCCGCCGGCATCCGGGGGAACCATTTCCAGAAAGTTTCCGTGCCGCCGGAATTTAATTACGACTTCTGGCTCGGCCAGGCGCCGGCGGCGGAATACGTCACCGAGCGCTGCCACGGATCATTCCGCTGGTGGTTCGATTATTCCGGCGGCCCGGTGACGGACTGGGGCGCGCATCACAACGACATCGCGCGCTGGGGCATCGGCCTTGATGGGCCGGTCGCCGTGGAGGCGCGCGTGGTGACGCCACCGCTGCCCGACGGCTACACCACGCCGAGCGAGTTCGCGGCCACGCTCACCTGGGCGAATGGCGTCACGCAGATCGTGAAGACCACGACTGATGACAGCCCCAGCGGCTCCATCATCAACGCGAACGGCCAGCGCAACGGCGTGAAATTCACCGGCACCGCCGGCTGGATCTGGGTGAACCGTGATGAAATCACCGCCAGCGACAAGCAACTGCTCCTCACGCCGCTGCCCGACAACGCCGTCAAGCTGGAGGTGAGCAAGGATCACATGGGAAATTTCTTCGACTGCGTGCGTTCGCGGCGCGATCCGATTGCGAGCGTGGAGAACGGACACCGTTCCGCCAGCATCGGGCATCTGATCATCATCGCGCTGCGGACCGGTCGCAAACTGCAGTGGGACCCGGACAAGGAGATTTTCACCGGTGACGGCGCGAGCGAAGCCAATGTCCACCTCGCCCGGCCACAGCGTGCGCCTTACGACTACACGTTTGCAGGCTGAACGCGGATTCTGGATAAAAGGAGGGCGCGTCCGCCGGACGGAGTTTTCGCGCCCTCGCGGAGAACCCGCAGGCACTTCAGAATGAGACGGAGCCGGATGTCCTCAAGCTGCGGACGGGTGCAGCGCGCGTTGCACCGCATCGCTCAAGGACCGGGCGGTGCAGGGCTTGGCCAACAGGCCACGGAAGCCAAGCTCCCGGACCTTCTTTGCGGTCATGCTGCTGTAACCGGTGGTCAAAATAATGGCAAGCCGGGGTTTAATTTGCAGCAGCTGGAGGCCGAGTTTGGCGCCGTCCATGACCGGCATCGTCAGATCGGTGATGACCAGGTCAAACGTGTCCGGCTGCCCGCGCACGGCGGCCAGGGCTTCGAGCGGATTGGTCTTCGTGGTGACGACATAGCCGAGGCCTTCGAGCATTTTTTCCCCAAGCGAGGCGAGGGCTTGCTCATCGTCCACGAACAGGATGTGCTCGCCGTGGCCGCGCGGCAAGGGCAGGGGCGAAGTGTCATGCGAAACGGCGGCGGATTCCAAAACGGGGAAATAGAGATTGAACCTGGTGCCTTTGCCGGGCTGGCTATACACGGTGATGGCCCCGTCATGGCTTTGCATGATGCCGAGCACCACGGCCAACCCCAGGCCGGTGCCTTCCCCCACGGGCTTGGTGGTGAAAAAAGGATCAAAGATGCGCTCCATCGTGGCGGCATCCATGCCGTGGCCGGTGTCGCTGACCGACAGCCGGACGTGGCGGCCCTCATGCAAGCCGGGGTGGCCGGCGGCGAAATCCGCATCCACATCCATGAGGCCCATTTCGACGGCGAGGGTGCCGGGCTGGTCGCGCATGGCGTGCCAGGCATTGGTGCCGAGATTCATGATGACCTGGTGGATTGCGGTGGTGTTGGCGAGCACGGTGGGCGTGACGTTCAGGTCGGACTCGATCTTGATGGTGGCCGGCACGCTGGCGCGCAGGAGCTTGAGGGCTTCCAGAACGACCTGGTTGAGCTTGACCGGTTCACGCTCCTGCTTGTGCTGGCGGCTGAAGGTGAGGATTTGGTTGACGAGGTCGGTAGCCCGGCGGGTTGCCTGTGAAATGTTGTCCAGACGTTCGGTGATGGCGGGCTGGTTCTCCGCGTCGAGTTTGGCGAGGTAAAGATTGCCCAGGATGGCGGAGAGAATGTTGTTGAAATCGTGCGCGATGCCGCCGGCGAGCTGGCCGATGGATTCCATCTTTTGCGCCTGGCGGAACTGTGCCTCCAGTTTCCGGCGTTCGGTGATGTCGCGGAACGACCAGATCCGGCCGTAATGTTTTCCAGTCTGGTCGCGGACAGGCGCGGAATAGCGGTCCATCACGGTGCCATCAATCAATTCAATCACGTCATGGCCGGCCTTGTCCGGGTGGGCTTGCAGGCAGGCCATTTTCTCGATGAACTGCTGCGGATATTTCCCCCGGTCCGGGTTGAAGATGGCCTGGACGACATCCACCGGACTCCTGGCGCCGCCGGTCCGGGGTATTCTCCACATCTCGTCCAGGCGCCGGTTCTGGAGGACTTTCCGGCCCAGGCTGTCCACCACGAGAATGCCATCCGGCGAGGATTCCAACTGGGCTTCGAGCAGCGTGGTTTTCCAGCGCAGTTCCTCCGCCGTCTTCAGACGCTCATCGCGCAGCCGCTTCTGTTCCAGCGCGCGGGCGACGGCATTGCCCAGCCGTGCAATCCGGTCTTTGAGCAGGTAATCCGTGGCGCCCTGTTTCATCGCCTCGACCGCGGCCTCCTCGCCGACGGTGCCGGAAACGAGGATGAAGGGAATGTTAAGGCCGCTCTCCCGCGTGAGCTGCGCCGCGCGCAGGCCGTCGAACTGCGGCATGGCAAAATCGGAGAGGACGATGTCGGGCAGTTTTTTCAGTTCGGCAAGAAAGTCTGTTTCCGTCTCCACGCGCCGCCAAGCGGGTTCAAAACCGTCGCGGCGCAGTTGGGCCACGATCAACTCGGCATCGTCCGGTGAATCCTCGGCAATCAAAATGTTCAGCGGCGTGGTCATGGTCATTTATGGTTTGGGCGTCTGATTGAACTGCAGCCAGTATTGGCCAAGCGCCTGGACGGACCGCTCGAATTCATCAAAGTCCATGGGTTTCACGACATAACTGTTGACCCCGGTCGCGTAACTTTCCACCAGGTCGCGTTCTTCCTGCGAGGAACTCCAGGCCACGACGGGGATGGTGCGGATGCGCGGATCAGCTTTCAGCCGCCGCAGCACTTCCAGTCCGTTCACTTTCGGCAGTTTCAAGTCCAGAAAGATGACCTTCAGGCGGCTTGCCGGGTTGCGATGGGCGTAAACCCCGGTGCGAAAGACAAACTCCAGCGCCTCCGCCCCGTCCGAAACGACGTGCAGCCGCGCTGCCAGCCGCGCTTTGTCGAAGGCGCGGACAAAGAACGCCACGTCGTCGGGGCTGTCTTCCACCAGCAACATTTCTGCGGCTTCTTCAGACATGAGAATTTCCGCCGTCCAAGGTGAAAGAAAACGTCGCGCCCCTGCCCGGCTCGGCCTCCGCCCAGATTTGTCCGCCATGCCGGTGGATGATGCGCTGCACAATCGCCAGCCCCACGCCCGTGCCTTCAAACTGATCCGCGCTGTGCAGGCGCTGGAAGACGCCAAACAGTTTGTGGGCATATTCCATCTGGAAGCCCGCGCCATTGTCTTTCACGAAATAAACCCGCCGGCCTTTCTCGTCGTGGGAACCGATTTCAATGACCGCCGGATTGCGCTCCCGCGAATATTTGAACGCGTTGGAAAGCAGGTTCGCATAAACCTGCTGCAACAAAGCCGGGTCGGCCTGGCAATCGGGCAGTTCCGCGACGGAAATTTTTATCCGGCGCCCGGCTTGTTCCGGCTGCAGCTCCTCCAGCACACGGTGAACGATGGTCGAAACCATCACCTTTTGTTTGTTGAGCGGCTGGCGGCTCAGCCGGGAAAACGCCAGCAGGCC
Source organism: uncultured Bifidobacteriaceae bacterium (assembly GCA_964449815.1). Lineage (GTDB taxonomy): Bacteria > Verrucomicrobiota > Verrucomicrobiia > Limisphaerales > UBA11358 > UBA11358. The sequence goes on along the minus strand of CAYVGC010000004.1, from coordinate 44,963 downwards.
GTCAATCAGCCGGCCCATTTTCAGCGCGTTTTCGTGGATGCGGCCGAGGAGGCGCTGCGCCTCCGCCGGCAGCGCCGCCGCATAATCCTCCTGCACCATGCGGGCAAAACCGCCGATGGCCCGCACGGGCGCGCGGAGGTCGTGCGACACGGAATAGGAGAACGCCTCCAGCTCGGCGGTGCGTTCCACCACGCGCTGCTCCAGCTCGGCGTTCAATTGGCGGATTTTTTCCTCAGCCGCCTTGCGCCCGGTGATGACGGCGCGGATCGCCACATACTGGCGCGGCTTGCCGTCCTCGTTGAGAAACGGCACGATGGTGGTGTCCACCCAGTAAAACGAGCCGTCCTTGGCCCGGTTCTTGAATTCGCCTTTCCAAACCCGGCCGTTCGAAATGGTCAGCCACAGATCACGGATGAACTCTTTGGAATGAAACCCCGAATTGATCAGGCGATGGTCCTGGCCCAGCAGCTCCCCGCGCGAGTATTGGGAGATGGCGCAAAATTTGTCGTTGACGTAGGTGATTTTCCCCTGCGGATCGGTGATGGCCACGATGGCGTGTTCATCCAGTGCGGCCCTCAGGTCGTGAATTTCTCTGAGCGAATCTCTTAATTGTTGTTCGGCCTGCATACGTCCGATGAATCAATTATTGACGCCACCTGGCCGGGTGCCGGCAAAAACACTCGTCCAGAAAATCTATTTCACGACCGGCTGCAGCCCGGCCCGATCGGGCTTGAGCAGCGCCCAGTCGAGATTCAACCGCGGCGTGATCTGGCTCAACCGGTGAAAATTCAACGGCTTGATGATGTAGCTTTCCGCGCCCAGCCGCTCACACTCCTCGAAGTCGCGGAACATTTCGGAAACGGTCAGGACGACGACCGGGATCAGGCGTGTCCGTTCATCCGCCTTGATCTGCCGCAGCACTTCCAGCCCGCTCACCTTCGGCAGGTTCAAATCCAGGAGGACAACCTGCGGACGCATCTCCGGACGGCGGTCGGAATATTTCCCCCGGCAAAAAACACAGTCCAATGCCTCCGCCCCGTCCGAAACCACCAGGACATGATTGGCGAACCGGGCTTGTTTGAAGGCGTGCAGCGTCAAGGCCACATCATCGGCATTGTCCTCCACCAAAAGAATGTCAACAAACTCCCGGTTCTGACCATGATTCGTGATGGCGCCGGCTTCCCCGCCCGGACTTTCCGGCGGGAACAGGGCGGCCACGGGAATTTCCAGCGCGCGGGCCAGCCGGGTCATGCTCTCCAGGGACAGATTGCGCGCTCCGCGTTCCACGTCGGATATGTAGGTGCGATGCAAATCTGACCGTTCAGCCAGTTCTTCCTGCGAAAGCCCCAGCTGCTTTCTCCAGGATCTGACGGATGAACCAAATGTCTTTTTTATGTCAATTTCTTGCACAAGCAGTCTTTCAAAATCTTGAATTGCGCCGTCAAAATAACATGGCTCACAATAGACGATAAGTGACCACATTCTGCCCGCCACGCTGCGGAAACCGTGCGTCACGCAGTCTGGAATTTTCACCTTGTGCTGCGGCGCACGGGCCGGGGACAGGAAAGAAATTCATTTGTTTCTATTCTCGAGCTGTCGCTCATACTTCTCCGCGCATTGGGGGCAGATGCCATGGGAAAAAACGGCTTCGGTATGTTTTGAGATGTAAGTCTCGACCTGCTGCCAATAACCTTTGTCGTCGCGGATGCGCTTGCAGGCGGAGCAGATGGGCAGCAGGCCGGTGAGGGTCTTGACCTGGTTCGCGGCGGCGGTGAGATTATCAATCAACTGCAGCCGCTCATATTCCGCCTGCTTTTGTTTGCTGATGTCGCGGGCGATCGCCGAGGCGCCGATGACCGCTCCTGCCGAGTTTTTGACCGGGGAAACGGTGACGGACACCGGAATAATTTTGCCGTTCTTGTGGAGGCGTTCGGTTTCCTCAACCCCAACCAGGTCGCCGCGCCGGATGCCGGCCATGATGTCGAGCATTTCGTCGCGCCGGTCCCGGGGGAACAGCGCGACGATGGAACGCCCGATGATTTCCTCCGCCTTGTAGCCAAACAGGCGTTCGGCCGCCGGATTCCAGCTCACAATCAGGCTGTCGAGATTCTTGCCGTAAATGGCGTCCTCGCTTGACTCGACGATGGCGGCGAGAAATTGCATCGCGCCCTCGGCTCGTTTGTGGAGCCGGCGGTCCTGGGCCGCCTCCAGTTCGCGCTTCAAGGCCGGGGCCAGCCGGGAAAGATTTCCTTTCATGAGGTAATCGTTCGCCCCGGCCTTCATCATCGCCACCGCCTCCTCTTCGCCGTAAATCCCGGACACCATGATGAACGGAATTTCCCAGCCATAGTGGCGCAGCAGCTTCAATGCCTCCGGCCCGCTGAATTGCGGCAGCACATAATCGGAAATGACGGCGTCCCAGGCCCGATCCTGCAGGGCGGCCAGAAAATCGCCCTTGGATTCCACGCGCTGATGCACGGGAGCAAGACCGGAGCGTTCCAATTCCGCCAGCATCAATCTCGCGTCGTCGTCGGAATCTTCCACAATCAAAATTTGCATGTCATTGCTGTCCATTGAGTCCTTTCTCCACAATATGTAACTGTGGCACAGCGCAATTTCCAGTCAACCGACAATTTTATAGAGCGCGCCGCGCGCCGGGGACTCGATATAAAATTCCCGGCAAGACAAATTGCCTCGAAAAATGTCTCGTCCACCGCATTGATTCAACCCGCCAGGGCCGCCCAGGCGAGCAGCCCGGCCAGGGCGGCCAGCGTCACGGGAATTCCCAGCCGCGCAAAATCCCAGAAGGATATTTTGATGCCCATTTCCCGCGCCTGCTGGACCACAATGATATTGGACACGCTGCCAATAATGATCAGGCTGCCGCCAAAACTGTTGGCGAGCGCCAGGATGTATGGCGTGGCGGGACCGGCCAGATTGACCACTTTGAGCAGCAGCATCACGGCGGCGGAATTGCCGACCAAATTGGAGAGCGCCGCCGTCATCAAAGTTAAATTGCCCGCAGCATTGAGATTGAATCCGCCCCGCGCCAGCCAGTGGATGGCCTGCTCGCCATGGCCGGTGGCTTGAAACGCTCCGGCGACGACAAACAAGCCCATGAACAGCACCAGAATCGGCCATTCGACCAGTCCGAGCAAATCCTCGGTGCGGAATTTGGTGCTGGCCAGATGAATGCCGGCGGCCGCCAGAACGATCACCTCCTTGGGAAATGAAGTGAAGAACAGGCCGATGACCACGAGGAGAAGAATGATTCCTTTGATCGTGTGCCGGCGGTTGAAAGGATAGGTTTGCTGCGCCATGCCGTTTTGGCCGGACGACGGAGCCTGAAGATTTTTTCGCGACATCAGCCAGATGATTCCATAGGTGGCCGTCATGGCAAAAACGACCGGCACGCCGCTCCAAAGCAGATAGCGGCCGAAATCCAGGTGCGCGACCTGGCCGATCATCATGTTTTGTGGATTCCCGATCAGGGTCGCCGCCGCGCCGATGTTGCTGGAGATGGTCAGCGCAATCAAAAATGGAACGGGATTGAGTTGTTTGCGCAACAAGGCGGCGCCGGTGATCGGCGCAAAGGCGTAGCACACGATGTCGTGATTGAGCACCGCCGAAAGCCCGCCGGTCACCAGCATCAGGATCAATAGAAACCGCGCGGGATTTCCAAGCTGATTGGCGAGGCTCATCGCCACCCGGTCATAGAACCCCGACAACCGGAGCTGGGCGGAGATGACAAAAAATCCAAAGAGCAGGCAGATCGTCGGCCAGTTGACATAGGAAACGGCGTTGGCGGTGGTGATGCCGCCGAACATCATCATGCCAATTGCACCCAGCAGCGCGATCCCCGGACGATTGAGCTTCAATCCGGGAATGTATCCAATCGCGATCCCGACGTAAGTCACGGCGAAGATCGCCAGAATGATTTTGACCGGCTCCATTTATTTTTCAGGCGGCACGGCGGACAATTTGGTTGCCATTAGGTTTTTGCTTCTGGCTGTGGATGTTTTCGCCCAAAGCAGCCGCAATGTAAAGGGGCGTTTGCCGGGCGGCGAATCCCGGCTCAATCCCACAGCCGGAAGGGCAGGCCGTTCTTTTCCAGGAAACTGCCGCAGCGCGGACAGCGGCCCGGATCGCGCCACGGCTCGACGAAATGCTTCGGCCCGACCGGACAGGCCAGCTTGAAACTCCGCCAGACCAGCGGCTGCGGCTGGCCGCGCTTGGGGTTCACCGAGCTGTCGCGCAAAACTACCGGCGGAATTTCCGGCCGGTAAAATCCGGGAAACCTCACCATGTCCACCGCGTCCGCCCGCCGGCGCTGCCGCGTGAACACATCGAACAATTCCCGGCAGTCGCGGCACACGACCGTCTGGATCTCGCAATGCAGGCCGCTGTCCGCCCCGCCCGAAATCTTCGCGCGGTATTGGCACTGCGGACATTCGAAGAGATACGTCTTGCCCACGCTTTTGAAATACAGCCGCGCACCGCGAAACACAAGCCGGAGATCCGCGTTGAAAATATTTTCATTTCGCCCCTTGCGCTTTTGCCGGCCCGGCTTAGTTTGCGGCGGGCTGACATGGCTGCGGGATGCGGTGAGTATCCACCGGTAAATCCCCGCGACGATGCCGGCCCTCTTTTTTGCTGCTTGGTTTTGCCCCGGATTTTGTGTTTTAATGTCCGCCGCCATTTTTATGGAAGACACAAATTCACTCATCGAACAGCGCCGGGCCAAGCTCAAGGCGCTGGAAGCCAAGGGCGTTTTCCCCTTCAAAAACAAGTTCACCCCCGGCCTCGGCGCGGGCGAGGCGCGCGCGAAATTTGAAGCCGGCGAACTGGCCGAACACGCCAAAGTCTCCGTCGCCGGCCGCATCACCGCGCACCGCGACATGGGCAAGTCCATGTTCATTGACGTGCGCGACCAGGGCGGCCGCATCCAGTGCTACGCGCAGAAAAACACGCTCGGCGAGGATTTGTTCCACACCTTCACGCAGCTCGACCTCGGCGATTTTGTCGGCGTCACCGGCGCGCTCTTCCGCACCAAGACCAACGAGCCGACCATCAAGCTGGAGGCCTTCACCATCCTCGCCAAGGCGCTCCGCCCGCCGCCCGCGAAATGGCACGGACTCGAAGACACCGAGATCCGCTACCGCCAGCGCTACCTGGATTTGATCGCGAATGAAGACGTGCGGAAAATTTTCAAGCAGCGCAGTGACATCGTGCATGAAATCCGCCAGTTCTTTCACGCGCGCGGTTACATGGAAGTGGAGACGCCCACGATGCAGCCAATTCCCGGCGGCGCGGCGGCGCGGCCGTTCATCACCAAATACGAGGCGCTCGGCTGCAATTTCTATCTCCGCATCGCGCTGGAGCTTTACCACAAACGGCTGCTCGTCGGCGGCATTGACAAGCTGTTTGAGATCGGGAAAAACTTCCGCAACGAAGGCCTCTCGCGCCGGCACAATCCCGAATTCACGATGCTCGAAGCCTACTGCGCGTTCGGCGATTACGCGACGATGATGGAAACGGTGGAGTCGCTCATCACGACGGTGGCGCAGAAAGTAAATGGCAAACTTCAGGTTTGGCATCCGAAAACTTCTGAAATTCGCAACGCGCTGAACCAAACGAAAATTTTTCTGAAAACTGATTGCCAACGGCTTTTTGAATTCGTGGACAAAGAAAAATTGCTTGATGTAACCAATCTTTTGAAGCCGCTCGAAACAAAAATCGAACAAGCAGAAAAAAGCCTTTCGACTGACCACCCAGAATTTCACGCGTCTGTTGCCCAAAAATTTGGTGACAGCTTGCTTGAGTTCCGAGACCTTCTTTTCCGAGTTTTTTCAGATAATGAAGAAGTTGATTATCTTCGTCGTCGCTTCGATGTGTTGACCGCAAATTTTTACGAACTCGGCAAAGACAAAATTATTGATTTAACTCCGCCGTGGCGTCGTGTGAAATACAAAGATTTGGTTCGTGAAACAGTTGAGCAAAAAACCAAAAGTAGAATTCCCGATTGGTTTGCTTTGACGCCAGAAGAACGTCGAAGTGCTGCCGTAGAAGAATTGAAACTTGAAGGCGACATTGGAAAAGATTTTGAAGATTTTGAAGTCACGAACGCCGTGTTCTCCAAATTCATCGAGCCGACTTTGATCCAACCCACGTTCGTCACGCATCTGCCCAAGGAACTCGTGCCGCTCGCCAAGCTTTCGCCCGACGACCCGACGACCGTCGAGGTCTTCGAGTGCTGCATCAACGGCCAGGAAATTTCGCCCGGCTACACCGAGCAGAATGATCCCATCGCGCAACGCGCCACGCTGGAACATCAGGCCGGCGGCGAACAGCAGAAGCTCGACGAGGATTTTCTCGTGGCGCTCGAACACGGCATGCCGCCCGCCGGCGGCATCGGCATCGGCATTGACCGCCTGTGCATGATGCTCCTCGGCCAGGAAAGCATCCGCGACGTGATCCTCTTCCCGCAGTTGAAGCCGAAGTGAGAAAGGCTGGCTGCTTGACTATCAGGAGCGCAGCCTTAACTTAAAGCCATGGTTTACCAAGACCGCATCACGATTGACCCTCGCATTCGCAGCGGCAAGCCTTGCATCAAGGGCAAGCGCATCGCGGTGGCGGACGTGCTGGATTATCTGGGCGGCGGCATGACGGCGGCGCAAATCCTCGACGATTTCCCCGACCTGACCGCCGAGGACATCCAAGCGTGCCTCACTTTCGCGGCGGAACGTGAACGGCGTCTCACGGTGGCCGCATGAAGCTGCTGTTCGACGAAAATCTTTCGCCCAAACTGCCGCGTCTCGTCGGCGCGGTTTTTGCCGACCGCGGGCATGTGCGTGAACTCGGCCTGAAGGGACAAACGGACGAAGACATTTGGAATTTTGCCAAGACCAACGGCTTCGCCATCATTTCCAAGGGCAAGGATTTTTACCAACGGGCGTTGCTTTACGGAACGCCGCTGAAGTTCATTTGGTTGAACATCGGCAACTGCACGCGCGGCGATTTGCTTTCGTTAATTCAGCGGCACGCGAAGGAGATCCTGGCTTTTGAGTCCTCGCCGGAATCGGTTTTGATTCTTTCGTGATTTTGTTCCCGCAGTTGAAGCCGAAATAAAATTTGAAACCCGTTTTACCATCCAAATCTTTCATCCGCTCCGGCGGGCGCCCGCTCGCCGGATTGGTGCTGGGAGTTTTTTCCATCGCGCTGATGCCTGATGCGCCGGTGCGCGGCGCGGATTGGAGCGCGGAGAGCATCCCGGCCTATGACCGGTTGTTTCAGCGCACGAACGGCTGGATCGGCGCGGACGGCGATTTCACCGTGGCGCTGACCAACGGTTTGACGCTCTGGCTGTTCAGCGACACCTTTGTCGGCGAAGTGCGCGACGGCCGGCGCATCAACGCGAAAATGATCCACAACTCCGCCGCCTGGCAGCAGGGGATTGATCCGGCGAGCGCGCAGGTGGAATGGTTTTATCCCCAATCGGCCACGGGTGAACCGGCGTCGCTGATTTCACCCGCCGATGGCCGGGGCTATTATTGGCTGTTTGACGGCTTGATGGCGGATGGAAAACTGTTTTTGTTCCTGGCGCAAATCGAGCCAACGGACGCCCAAGGCGCGTTCGGTTTTCGGCAGATCGGCATCTGGCTCGGCGAAGTGGCCAATCCGCTGGCCCCGCCGACGCAATGGCACGTCGAACAGCGGAAGATTCCGTTCGCGCAATTTGGCGCCGGCGAAAATTATTCCTTCGGCTCCGCCGGGCTGGTGACGAACGGCTGGGTTTACCTTTACGGCACGCGGGAGAAAAAAGGCGGCGGCCAAACGAAAATGATGATCCTGGCGCGCGCGCCGGAAGCGGAGCCGGCGGATTTTTCCGCGTGGGAGTTTCGCGCCCGCGACGGCTGGACCACGAATGCCGCCGACATGGCGGAACTTTGCGGCGGCATGGCGACCGAATATTCCGTTTCCTGGCTGCCGGCGCTCCGGCAATACGCGCTCGTCTGCACGGAAAACGGACTGTCCGAAAAAATCCTGCTGCGCACCGCGCCCGAACCCTGGGGGCCGTGGAGCGCCGCCGCCGTGGTGTATCGCTGCCCGGAGATGAAATGGGACAAGCAGGTTTTTTGCTACGCGGCCAAGGCGCATCCGATGCTGATGGCGAAGCCGGACGAACTGATCGTGACCTATGCGGCAAATTCTTTTGAATTTTCGCGGCTCATGAACAACGCGCAGCTTTATTGGCCGCGCTTCGTCCGGGTGACGCCGCCTTCAAACCATTGAGCGGGCATCCGCGCGGAGGCCGGAAGAGTCTGCGCGGCCTCGAAACTTCCGGCGGAAAACCGCCGGGTTTGCCGTCGGCAGGCAATTGCCTCTTTTTAGGACACGTTAACTCCAGGGTTGTCTCCGGCCGGGCCAAAAGCGGCTTGAACAGCCGTAAATGGCTTGGGGACAGATGCTTTTAATACGGGAACGGTCGGAGAAAAATTGGGGGACGCCCTGAAAAAATTGGGGGGAAGGGTCGGGAAATTGGGGGGATGGCAAAAACATTGGGGGCGGCCTCCGGGAAATTGGGGGCAACAATGGAAAAAATGGGGGAGGTCGCCTGGAAATTGGGGGAGGTGCCAAAAACATTGGGGGCGGCTATCGGGAAAATGGGGGCAGCCCAAAATCAAATGGGGGCAGGCCTTGGGAAATTGGGGGAGGGCGGGTGCCAATGCCGTGCCGCGCTTCGGCAGACGGGTTTGCCCGATCAATGGGGCCGGCAACCGGGGAATTCAGGCGGGCGGGCCGGCGGAAACTGTTTCCGCAGTTGCCCCCGCGGCAAAATTGACTAAACTGGCAGGCTGATGCTGACTGTAGCCGGACTAAGCAAATCATTTGGCGGACGCGAACTGTTTGACGATGTTTCGTTGAACGTGTTGGCGGGCGACCGCATTGCCATCACCGGGCCGAACGGCGCGGGCAAATCCACGCTCATTAAAATCATTCTCGGCAAGGAGGAGCCGGACGACGGCAGTGTGACGTTCATCCGTGGCACGCGCGTCGGCTATCTGCCGCAGGAAAGCGAGCCGGCCGGCAACGAAACCGTCATGGAAATTACCGTGCCGCACGAGCATGAAAGCGACGGGCAGTTCGTCGCCAAGGCCAAGCAGATTCTCGCCAGCCTCGGTTTCAAGCAGACGGATTACGACCGCCCCGCGCGCGAAATGTCCGGCGGCTGGATCATGCGCGCCCACCTCGCGCGCCTGCTCGCGGAGGAACCCGATCTGCTGATGCTCGACGAGCCGACGAACCATCTGGATCTCGAAACGCTCCTCTGGTTCCAGAATTATCTGAAATATTATCCCGGCGCGATCCTGCTGATTTCGCACGACCGCGAATTTCTGAACCATCTTTGCACGCACATCGCGGAGCTGCGTGCGTCGCGCATCATGCGCTACACGGGCAATTACGACAGCTACCTCGAACAGCGCGCCGCCGCCGAGGCGACGATGATCGCCACCGCGAAATCGCAGCAGCGCGAGATTGACCGGATGCAGCTTTTCGTGGACCGCTTCCGCGCGAAGAACACGAAGGCCGCGCAGGCGCAGAGCAAGCTCAAGCAGATTGAGCGCATCAAGGAAGACATGGTCGAACTGCCAAGCGGGCCGGAGGCGACGGTGGGTTTTCGGTTTCCGCAGCCGCACCGCAGCGGGCAGCGCGTCCTCACGCTGGAGAAAATCAAATTCGGCTACGGCGAAAAGCTGATTTACGACGGCATTGATTTTGAAGTGGAACGCGGCCAGCGCATCGTGCTCGTCGGCCCGAACGGCGCGGGCAAATCCACGCTGCTTAAGCTGCTGGCGCAGGTGCTCACGCCGCAGGCGGGCGTTCACAAGCTTGGCCATAACGCAAAATACGGCTATTTCGCGCAGCATCGCGCAGCGATGTTGAATCCCAAGCACACGGTTTTTCAGGAGGCGCTGGACACGCCGCAGCGCATCACCGAGCAGGCCGTGCGCAACGTGCTCGGCAGTTTTCTATTTCGCGGTGATGACATTTACAAACCCGTGAGCGTGTTGAGCGGCGGCGAAAAAAGCCGGCTCGCGCTGGTGAAGCTGCTGCTCGATCCGCCGAACCTGCTGCTGATGGACGAACCGACGACGCATCTGGATCTCGCCAGCGTGGACGCGCTGATTGTCGCACTGAAGCAATATCAAGGCACGCTGGTTTTCATCAGCCACGACGTGCATTTCATCCGCGCCTTGTCCACGCATGTCGTGCGGGTGGAGGCCGGCACGCTCCGGCACTTTGGCGGCGGCTACCAGTATTACCTCGACAAAACGGTGCAGACGGCGCGCGCGGCGCTGACGAGTTCAAGTTTCACCCGCCAGGCTCCCGTCGCGACCGGGCCCGCCGAATCGCCGGTTGACCGGAAGGAACAGCGGCGGATTGAAGCCGGGCAGCGGCAGGCGCGTTCACGGAAGAAAAAGGAAAACCAGAAACGCATCACGGCGCTGGAGACGGAGATTGCCGAACTCGAAGTGCAGCAAAAGGAGCTGACGGAGGAGCTGGAAAAACCGGAGACTTACGCCGGCGGCCGCGCGATGCAGATCAACCGTGAATTGCTGCATGTCCACGACCGGCTGGCGGCGGCGACAACGGAATGGGAAGCGGCCGGAACCGAACTCGCACAGCTTGAAAGTCCTGTGGCCGTCTGACGGCGCGCGGGTTGCGAGACGGGAACAATTGGATTGAGTTGTGTTGTTCGGAAGAATCCAGATTTGTTTGAGACACAGACCTGCGCTCCGGTGCAAAATTTTACAGCCAGCTTTTCAGCCGCGTGCGCAAAATTCCCCTGGCGCGGTAGAGTCTTGATTCCACGGCCTTCGGTGTCGTTTCCAAAATTGCCGCGGCCTCGGCCACGCTGCGTTCCTCCCATTCGCACAGCACAATCGCCTCGCGCAAATCTTCCGGCAGATTTTTCACGGCGGCGCGGACGGCTTCGGCGCGTTCGCCGGCGAGAGCCGCTTCGTTCGGCGCCGGAGAGTTCGCGGGCAAAGTGCTGCCAAGCGTCTGTTCGGTCCCGGCATTTTCCGCGTCGAGCGAAAGGTTCGGATGCCGGCTGCGCCAGCGGAAATGATTCCGTGCCAGGTTCGCCGCGATGGTGAACAGCCAGGTGGAAAATTTTTGCTCCGCGCGGAAGCTGTCGCGGGATTTGAAAACGCGGACAAAGGTTTCCTGCGCCAGATCGTTCGCATCCTCCTCGTTGCCCGTCATGCGGCAGAGAAAGTGAAAGACCGGCGTGGCGTGGCGCTCCATCAAATTGTTGAGCGCGGCCTCATGGCCGGCCTGCAATTTTTCCATGTCCGCCCGGTCATGGGCGTCCGCGTCAGTGATGATGCTCATGGCCGGTGTCGTCCGACATGGATTGTTCCATCGGCTCGTTGGCGCCCAGCGTGAGCCGTTTCATCTCGGCGAGATAGCGCCGGCCTGCTTCCGGCGGCATCACCTGGCTGACGGCAATAAAATGCTGAAGCATCTGCGCCTGGCATTGCGCCCGGAGCGAAGCAATTTCTTCCAGTTTCGCCTGCGCTGCTGCGGTGACATTGGTGCCGTTGCCGAGGACGGATGCGAGTTCCCCTTTTTTCGCGGCAATCTTCGCGCACATCTCGGCGCATTTCGGCAGATAGCCTTCATGCAGTTCGCGGATGCGCGCCATGTCCCCGTCGCTCAAATGGAATTCATCCCGCAGCCAGCTCAAATCATCTGCCGGCCTGGCGCAGCACATCACGGTGGCGCGCTGGCTGGCAAAATAGGAACCGGCGAAAATCGCCGCGCCCAGCGCCAGCGCGCCGAGGAGGATGACGAGCGAGCGGTTCATGTTTCAGCGCGCGGCGTGAGGTGCGACGGCGGCGAGATAATTCATCTGCGCGTCGTGCCGGGCCGTCTGCCGGCCTTCGAGCGTGCCGGCGAACACGCCGGCCAGCAGCAACCCGGCCGTGGCGGCAGCCGCGAATCGCGGACGTAAAATCAAGGCTGCCAGCGCGTCCAGCCACGAGGTCGGTTGCACGGGCGCCTCGGTGTCTTCAATGCGCCGCCAGACGTTTTGCTGGAAGCGCGGCGGCAGACCGGGCGACATGCGGGCCTGCCGCAGGAGCGCGCTGAGTTGAGGATCATTGGAACGATGGTGGTTTTCTTTCATAAGCTGAAAGGCGGCGGATTTTCCGCCCGCCGCCCGTGGTTTAGCATTTATTTCCGGCCGGGACAACCCGGCTGGCATTGGGCAAGACGATTATTTCAGCGACGCCAGCTTCTGGCAGCCCGGCATGGTGACGCTTTGGCTGCATGCGGCCACGGCTTTCGGGCTGCCGTTCATGTTGCTGCGGCATTCCAGCGCCGGGTTCCGGTCGCTGGCCACGCCTTTGACGATCTTAATCTGATTGCCTTCAGCGCGCGGCAAGAGCAGCGCGGGGGTGGAATCAACATAACCAACGGCAATCACCGGCGTCACCGCCGGACTGCCGGCCGCCCGGGGCTGATTGCCGGCGGCACGCGGCGTGAGCAATGCATCGGCGGCAAAGGAAGTGAACGAGAACGCGGCAACCACCGCACCGAGGAGGAGAACTTTGGCATTCATTTGATTTCTTTCTATTTTAGGCAGCGCTTCATTGCGTTGCGGATGCAGGTAATACCCCGGCTAAACGGAAACCACGCGGAAAAACTAAAACCCCGGCTGGGAGGTGGACCCTCCGGCCGGGGCTTGGAAGAATGAAGCTGCAGGTAGGTTGCTGGCAGACTACATTGGTTCAAAACCGCTGAATGTGTGAACGCAAGTGACATGCCAAGCCCGCTTCCCGCGCCGCCGCCTCACAATTCGGGCGTTTCCGCGCGTGCCTTCCGTTTTCCAGTGATGATTTTTGGACGGCGCGGACAAAAGTAGTCATGGAAAATTGACACCACCGCCATCGTGTGTCCGTAACATCGTCTTCCGGGAGCAGCAACCCGGTCCGCACCGGCGAAAGCGCAAATCCCAGGGTCTGACCGCCCGGCCGGCGCCGCCGCGTCAGGCCTTTGATGCGGACTCATTCGGTTGCAGGCAGGGAGGCGACCCGGTTGCCGGCGTGATCGTTCACCACCACCGCGCCGCCGATGCCGACATTGGAAAGGATCACGCCGGGCTTGCCGATCGCGCTGTTGACGGTGATGAACCCGCCGTCCAGGCCGTTGGCGGCGATCTTCACGCCGATCTTCATGTCCGGCGTCACCGCCAGCAGCTCGCCATTGTTCAGCGCGCTGGCCATGGTGATGCGCGCATGGCCGTCGTCATGCACCGCGCTGATGACGCCGCCCAGCTCGGTGGCCTTCATCACCGCGCGCGCCTTGCCGGCCTCGCACACGCCGACCTGGCCGCGGCCCGCCTCGCCCAGCACCTTGAGCTGCACGCCGAGTGTGCCCTCCTTGCCGTAAAGTTCAAAGGACGGCTCGCCGGTGTCCATCCGCAGACAGGCTTTATACTGGTGGTCCCCGCCCAGCAGGCTTACCTCCGGCACGTCCTTCTCGACCTGCAACAACAGCCGCGTCTGCTCATCCTTGCCCAGCAGCGCCACATACGCCCCGTCCTCGCCGCACATGATGTTGATTTTCGAGCGATTGGTGTCGCTGGGATGGGCCATCATGAAGATGGCGCAGCGAATGGTGATGTAGGCAGCCTGCGGCTTCCCGTCATCGTCTTCCTGCGGCGGATTATAGCGGATGAACTGCCGATACTCGTTCATCTCCTGGCGGAGGCGGGCGACTTCCTGTTTCAATGTTTCAATTTCAGTTTCAATGTTCATAAGTGGCGGGGATTGATGGCGGCTGATTGAACCGGCGCCGGGTGCGTTTTAATTCTGCCGGGTTCGATTCAGCCCCGGTATCGCAAAAAGCCGCCGGGTTGACAATGAAGAAGATGATTTCCGGCAACCAACGTCCGGTGCCCGCTGCGTCAAAAAATTATTCCCCCGGATACTGCCAGACCCAGTCGCCTTTCGGGTTCACTTCCAAGAACAGTTTGCCAGCTTCCGGCACGCCTCCGTCATCCTTCCCGTCCCAACCGACAGAATAAAGCACAAATTTGCCGGCATCTGTCCGACGATAATGCAACGGCTGGCCGTTGATGATGTCGTGCGGCAACGATTCAATGAATTGCGGCGCGAGACCGTCCAGTTTTTCCGGGTAACTGCCTCGCGCCTGCCGGTAACGCTCCAGGGCGCACGCGGTTCTCGCCAGGTCCACCCCGGCTTGGACGCGGGCGCAATGCATCGCCTCGAGGGCCAGCGGTGGAACGAATGCCAGCCACAGGCTGTCCGGAATTGGATGTGGTCGCCGCGCCAAACCTTCAGCGTGTCGGACCCGCTCATAGATTGCCGGGGAAATGACCTGCTGTTCTGCCTCGGCGGCCGTTGGCAGGGCAGCTTCAAATAGTAGCGCGGTCGCCCGCTCATTGAGATAAAACCAGCCACTTGGTGAGAGACGATACCCCAAGGTCGGCAGCCACATGATTTTGTCGTTCCAGTCGGTGAGGGAGTTCGCCATCCGTGCCGTCCGCAGGTATTCAATGGTTCCCAAATTGAAGGCCAGTCCGGCGCGCATGGCGTAGTCATAGCCTTTGGCCGCATCAATCCCGGCGAGATCCTGTTCCAGTGCGGCCAGTTGGTCAGCCGACCATTGCCGTCGCGCCAGTCCTTCCCAGACGGGCTGAACGGCTTGGTCCACCAGCGCCGTCTGCACTTCAAACGACTCTTCAATGGGTTCGTGATGAATGGAGCCGGCCAGATAAAGGATCAGCCGCACATCCGCCAGCGCCTTGTCCGTCTGCCCATTGTCCAGTTCGGCAACGGCGCGCAATCTCAAAACCTGGGCGCACCTTTTCAAAAATTCCCAGTGCGGAAAGATGATCTGGTCGGGGTGTAGTTCAAGGGAAACCGGGAATACGGCAGGCGGCTTGCCGTTCGCAGCTCCTCAAGCACCGGATCGTATTGGCTCAAGGCGAGCAAGACATCGGCGGCGGCGGATTGCGGCTGCGGTGCGACGGGGAATTCATTGGTGGCCAATGCTTCCACTTGTTCACGGGCGGTAGATGCCACTAATTCGGATTCTGCCGACCGTGGATCTCCAGTTGGTCGGCCCAAGCCGGGCGGCGCAGGCGGTGGCATCCTCAGCGGCATTCCTCCCAGCCGGTTGGTGACAAACATCACGCGATAATAATTTTGCCACGCCGGCAAATCGGTCAGCGCCGCCTTTTGCCATGAGCCAAGTTGGACGTTGGTTGGGCCATTATAGGCGGCCCGGTAAATGGTCATCTTCAGCCGGTTCACGACGTTCGTGTTTTCAGGTTGAATCCGCTGTCCATGTCTGTCCATGACCCGGCTGTAACAACTGGCGACCGCCGGCGCGAGGGCGAAGTTCTGGTCGTCCGGCACTGGCGGCGGAATGAAGCTAACAAAGTCAAATTTCTCACCCCTGGCTTCCCGTTCCTGCTTGAAATTCTCCCAGGCGCGGTTGCCGCGCCAGTTTTCCTCGAGGTAAAACAACGCCAGCAGCAGCAGCAGGAATGCAAACGCCCGCAGGAACCACTTGAGCGCGCGGCGGGTGAACATCCAGCGGAAGATAATTCGTGTAAATTTCAGGAGAAACACCAGCAATGCAAAGCCGAAGAAACAAAGGGGCGCAAAGCCAAAGAAGCGGAGCAGGATGGAGCGCCATTCGAAATCGGCCATGTCACCCGAGCCATTGAGCGTCGGCTCAAAGATGGCCAGCACGCTCCCCAACAGGATGGAAATTATCCCGGACCACCGCCATAAATGCCATTTTCGATTCATGCCAGTCTGGCTTCCGATGTGGTTCAAGACTACGCCGGCGGTTCTGGCAGTCAAATCAGAAGCAATCGCAACTTGCCAATTAACACCGTGGCTGACGGGCTGAATTTATTGCGGGTTCGGATTCTGCCAGGAGGCTGCGTCTGCGGGTGCTGGAGGCGGTGCCTTAATTTGATATTTACAAATCCGCAGGACGGGACAAGCTGTTCGCATGTCACCCAATGGTGAGAATGAGTCCCGGTTTAACGCGGTTCGTAAGTTGCCCGACCCCGCCATATGCCGTGCCAGGCACGCCGCATGGCCGGGCATGTTTTTTTGTTTGGTTCATCAGCCCGATGGCTGCAAACAGGTCAAATATTTCAACGATGTCGCTTACTGCACTCACCCCAGCCGCAAGGCAATCATCGCCCGGACAAAGGGCGGTGAAGTTTAGCACGCCCGGGAATTCATTTTGGATCGTCGAGCTTTTCATAAGATCGTCGTAACCGGAAACACGGAATGAATAAAGCCTCCGCTTTTCACTCTCCCTTTCATCCGCTCGACAGCGAAACGCAGACTGTCGGATGCCGCCACACCCACCCCGACTTCTGCTCGAAAAACAGGCTGCCAAAAGTTTGCGCATTCGTGCGGAGAGACAAGCTGTGTTTTTCTCCGCCGCATTCCTGGGCGAAGCAGTTTTTGAAATTCAAGGCCGGGCCGCCATCTGAAAGCAAATAAACGTCATGATGTTCAATTGTGACCGGCATTACCCTGGCCGCGGCTTTTGCCATTTATCTCTGTTCCCTTGGATGGAAAGAATGAATTCAAATTAAGAACTGCCGTGCTGGACGGACTGTTGCTTTTTGGCCGCCACTTTTACAAGTCGTTCCATTTCTGGCGGTTGGAAAATCTGATATACCGGATGGTAAACGTCTCCTTGGGGGTTATAATCGTCTATTCGTGGGTGGTAAACATCTCCTTGCGGATGCTAAACGTCTGCCCGCAGCTCGCAAACGTCTCCATCGGGGATGTAAACGTCCGCCTGCCCCTCATAAACGTCTGCTCGCAGGCTGTAAACGTCTCCGCGCCTAGTGTAAATGTCTGCCCGGACCTCGTAACCGTCCGGTTGTGACCGGTAAACGTCTGTCCGGGGGTTGCAGCCGTCCTGGCCGGGCTGATAAATGGTTTCTGATCCGCAAGGCGGGAGGCAGCGGTTCCAGCCGGCGGAGGCTTTGCCGGTCAGCATTCCAATGGCCGGGAAATTGGCCGCGCTGCTGGCGCGCGGCGGGGCGCGTCCTTTTACAGGTGTCCTTCGCGGAATCAGTGCGGACATTGATTCTTCCCAAATTTCCCTTCGCATAAGGCAAAACTCTGTTTTCAAGTAGCAAAATGCGAATCATCTTTCAGGATTGGATTTTGCTTGCACCGGCGGAGACGCGGCGCGATAAAAGGACAACCCTTCCAAAATATGGAATACTATCAGATTTTTCAAAACCGGGCCGCACAGACGGCGGCGGTCATCAACAAAAACATTCCCACCCTCACGGTCGCCGGCGTGAACGCCGCAGGGCTGCTCGCGCAGTCCAAGGCGCTGGACGGCCTGGCGCAGTTGCGCGACGACGCGGTCACCACCTCCGATGCCGCCGTGAACGCGGAGCATCTGGGGCAGATGCAGATCCACAACCTCGTGCTGTCGCTGCCGCACGTCGTCGAGGGCGAGCTGGACGAGAATGTGCCGGCGGAATCGGCGCTGCTGGACCTGCTGGCGCCGGTTTTCGCCATCGTGCCGCGCACCACGGAGCTGACGCTGGACCGCGGGATGAAACTCAAAAGCGCGCTGGACAAGATCAATGCCTATCTCGCGGCGCAGACGCCCGCGCGCGGGCCGGTCACCAGCGGCGGCAAAGGCGTGGCCGACCTGAACACGTTGATCACCACGCAGCCGTTGTTGGAACAGGCCGTGGAAGACACGGCGGCGGATGTCTCGTCGGCGCGGACGGCGCTGCGCACGGCGGCCACGGCGGTGGACCGGTTGAACAAACGGTTTTACGCCAAGCTGCAATCCGAGGCGCGCACGAATGCCGCACTGGCGTTGGCGCTGGGGCAGATTGACACCGAGTCCGCCAGCCTGCCCGGCACGCTCGGCATCAGCACCATCATGCAGGGCGGCGCCGACCAGTTGCATCTGCTGGTGAACTATGACAACGCGAGCTATGACGCCACGGCCAAAAGCACCATCGAGTGGCAGGTCGCCGGCACGGACAATGATTTTACGAACAGCGCGGCGCTGGATCCGAGCGGCAACACGCTGGGGCCGTTCCCCGTGGGCCGGACGGTGAATGTCCGCACGCGGGTGACGAACAGCCACGGCACCACGACCGGCAGCGTCCGCACCATCACGCTGCAACCGCCGGCACCCTAGCCGTTTCGCGGGCGGAGCACCTCCACCCCGCCAATGCGACCAGGCCGGAATGAGCAATCGTTCCGGCCTTTTGGTTTTTGCGGAATGCCGCCGGCCGGCCGGGCGGTCGGCAGCGGCCGGATGCCGTCAGGCCGCTTGCAGGTTGGCTGTTTTAACCCAGTTGACACCTTGGAAATGCCGGTCCCGGAAATGATTGAAAAAAATTTGCGGGGTTTCAGTTCCGGCGGTGTAAGTTCTCTGGTCAAAACGAACATATCAACATCAACCTTTAGCCAAATACGATGAAAACAAACCAATATCTCCTGCTCGCCGCCTGCGTCTTCGGCGTCCTGGCCCTTTCCACCAGGCTCCTGGCGGAAGACGCCGCGATGCCGTCCTGTTGCATGGGCGCGTCAGCCGAACCGATGGCGGATGCCGCCAAGGCCACGCCCGATCTGCTCAAGACCTGCCCCATTTCCGGCGACAAGCTCGACGGCGACATGGGCAAGCCCTATGTCTTTGTTTACAAGGGCCAGGAAGTAAAGCTGTGCTGCAAAAGCTGCAAAAAGGATTTTGACAAAGACCCGGCCAAATACATGAAATTGATCCGCGCGGCGGACAAAATGGACAAAAAGTAACCGACGAACGGCGTGACCGGCGCGCGGGAAGGCCTTTTCCGCGCGCCATTTTTGTTGCCGCCATCCATGAAACGCTTCTGCCAACTGCTCTTGCCCGGCTTCGCCGTTGCCGTGCTCGCCGCCGGCTGCCGCGGGCTGCCCGCGACCGGCGAAAAATCGGCGCGGCAGGATGTGGCGGTGGTGGGCGGACAGCTCCAGACAAATCTTCCCGTTCTTGCCGCCAACTCGACATTGCACGACACCGTGCTGTTCGCGGTGCGGAATCATCCGCAGGTCATCGCCGCCTACGCCGACTGGGCGGCCTCGGTGGAAAACATCACCGTCGCCCGTTCGCGCCCCGACCCGAAATTTACGTTCGAGCTTTACGCCGCCGACGCGGTGTCATCATTGATGCCCGGCCTGATGACGGACATTCCCGGCCCCGGCAAGCTGGCTGCGCGCGCCGCCGCCGCCTCGGCGGAAAGCCGCACGAAGTATTTTCAATTTGCCGCCGCCGTGCAGCAAACTGCGTTTGCAGTGCAAAAAAGTTTTTATCCGCTGCATTTTCTCGACGCCCGGCTGCGTGTAAACCGCCAGACGCTCGCGCTGCTCGCCAGCCTCGAAACCTTGGCGCGGGCGCAGAATGAAGTCGGGCGGGCGACGCTGCAGGACGTGCTGCGGGCGCAGATCGAACAGGAAAGACTGAAGACGGAAACAGAAAATCTCGAAGACTCGCGCCGTATGCTGCTGGCGCAGTTCAAGGCCGCGCTCGGTCTGCGTGCCGAGCAGGCCGATCCGCCGGTGCCGGCGGAGGCGGAATTCACCGAAATCAAATTGAGCGACGACGAACTGTTTGCCGCCGCGTTGCAACAAAATCCGCGCCTGAACGAAATGGCGGCGGAAATCCGCGTGGCCGCCGCCGCCATCCGTGTGGCGCGAAAGGGAAAAATTCCCGATTTCACGGCGGGCTTCGAAGTGGATGCGAAGGCCGCGCCGGCGGTTTGGAATCCGCAGTTCAGCACGACGCTGCCCATCTGGCGCGACAAGATTGCCGCCGAGATCGCCGCCGCCCAGGCCGGCAAGCACGCCGCCGAAGCACGGCTTTCGGCGGCGCAGATTTCGCTGGCGGTGGATTTCGCGGAACAGGCTTATCTCATCCGCGAAACCGGCCGTGAGCTGGCGCTGCTGCGCGAACGGCTGCTGCCGCGCGCCCGGCAGTCGCTCGAGGTTTCCCGCGCGGCGTATCGCTCCGGCCAGGTGGATTTTCTGAACGTGATTGACGCCGAGCGTTCGCTGCTGGATTTTCAGCTTGACGAAATCGCCGCGCAGACGCAGCGCGAAGTCGCGCGGGCGGAACTGACGCTGCTTGTCGCCGGCGTGCCGCCGGAAAATGCGCCGTTGCTCGAGCATGAAAATTCCAGAACGGACCATTGATCTATGAAAATCATCCTTTCCATTTTTCTGGCTCTCACCGCGCTGCTTTGGTTTGCGCCGGACACCCACAACGAGGAAGCCAAGACGCTTTACACCTGCGGCATGCACCCGCAGATCATACAAGATCATCCCGGCAACTGCCCGATCTGCGGCATGAAGCTCACGCCCATCCGCAGGGGCGTGGATGCGGAAACCAACGCCGCTGATGCGTCGGCCATCGCGGTGGACGCGGCGACGCAGCAGGACATGAATATTCGCACCGCCGTGATCCATCGCGGCCCGCTGCGCAAGACCATCCGCACCGTCGGCGCGATTGACTACAACGAGACGGCGCTGGCGGACGTGACGACGAAGTTTAAGGGCTGGATTGAAAAGCTGGACGTGGACGCCACCGGCCAGCTCGTGCATCGCGGCGAGCCGATGTTTGAGATTTATTCGCCGGAGCTTTACAGCGCGGAGGCGGAATTTCTGCTGGCGCTGGATTCCGGTTCCACCAACGATCCCGGCGTGGCGGCGCTGCGCGAAACGGCGGCGCAGAAGCTGAAATTTTTCGATGTGCCCGACGCGCAGATTGCCGAGCTGGAAAAATCCCGCATCGCGCTCAAGACCTTGCCGGTGGCCGCGCCGATGTCCGGTTTTGTCATCGAAAAAAATGTCGTGGCCGGCCAGATGGTGGACGCCGGCATGCGGCTTTACCGGCTGGCCGACCTCGGCATCGTCTGGGTGATCGCGCAGGTTTATGAACAGGATCTGGCGTTCGTGCAGCTCGGCCAGGAGGCGGTGGTGAAGGTCGCATCCCTGCCGGACCGCGAGTTTCGCGGGCGGGTGACGTTCGTCTATCCCACCGTGGACGAGAAGACGCGCACGGCGCGGGTGCGGCTGGAGTTTGAAAATCCGGGCTACTATTTGAAGCCGGGCATGTTCGTCTCCGCGGAGATTCACGCGGAACTGGCAGACTCGGCGGTGCTGGTGCCCGACTCGGCGGTGCTGCGCAGCGGCGCGCAGAGCACGGTGTTCGTGGCGCTGGCCGGCGGCAAGTTCGAGGCCCGCGACATGGTGTTGGGCGTGGAGGCGGAGGACGATTTGATCCAGGTCACCAGCGGCCTGAGCGCGGGCGAACGCGTCGTGACGTCGGGACAATTCCTGCTGGATTCGGAAAGCCAGTTGCGCGAAGCGATTGAGAAAATGCGCGGATCAACCGCCGCCGCGAAAACGGAAGCAGCCGGTGTTAATTCCACGAACGAAGCGGCCGCGACGGCGTTGCCGGCGAAGGCGGAAGCAGAGGCGACCGTTTACGTCTGCCCGATGCCGGAACACGTCTCGATCATTTACGATCACGCGGGCAATTGTCCGATCTGCGGCATGGTGCTGGTGCCGGTCACGCCGTCGGAGCTGAAAAAAATCCAGCCGGGCGGCAAAGTGCTTTACTACACCTGCCCGATGCCGGAGCACGCGGGCGTTCACGAAGACAAGCCGGGCAAATGCCCGTTGTGCGGCATGACGCTCATTCCGGTGATGGCGCGGCCGGAACCTGTCCGGCAATCCACTATTCCAACCATCCAGAATCCTGCGCAAATTCCACCGCCGGCGAACACAAATTCTCCTTCCGCCGCGAAGCCGGAGGCCAAGCAGCTTTACACTTGCCCGATGCATCCGGAGGTCGTCGCCGATCAGCCGGGCAAATGTCCGAGGTGTGAAATGGATCTGGTGCCGGTGAAGTCAAAATAATCCACCATGCTCCAACGCATCATCGATTTTTCGCTGCGGAACAAGTTCCTCGTCGTTCTCGCGACGGTGCTGCTGCTGTTCGGCGGCGTCTATGCGGCGCGGCATATTCCACTGGATGCCATTCCCGATCTCTCCGACACGCAGGTCATCATCTACACGCCGTGGGAAGGCCAGGCGCCGAACATTGTCGAGGACCAGGTCACTTACCCCATCACGACCAAAATGCTTTCGGTGCCAAAGTCGAAGGCCGTGCGCGGCTATTCATTTTACGGCTTCTCGTTCGTCTATGTGATTTTTGAGGACGGCACGGATCCATATTGGGCGCGCAGTCGCGTGCTGGAATATTTGAGCAGCATCGGCAGCCAGTTGCCGAAGGGCGTCACGCCGTCGCTCGGCCCGGACGCCACCGGCGTGGGTTGGGCGTTCATGTATTCGCTCAACTCCACGAATCGCGATCTCGCCGAATTGCGCTCCATCCAGGACTGGTATCTGAAATATCAGCTCACCGCCGTGCCGGGTGTGTCGGAAGTCGCGAGCGTCGGTGGCTTCGTGAAGCAATATCAGGTCACGGTGGACCCGACCAAGCTGCGCGCCTACAACCTCGCGTTGAAAGATGTCAGCACCGCCATCGAACGCAGCAACGGCGAGGTTGGCGGCCGCTCGCTGGAACTGGCGGAACGCGAATTCATCCTGCGCGTCAAAGGCTACGTCACCAGCCTCGACGACCTGAAAAAGATCGCCGTCGGCATCGGCGATAAGGGCGTGCCCATCCTGCTGCGCGACGTGGCGACCATCCAGTTCGGCCCCGACATGCGCCGCGGCATCGCCGAGGCCAATGGCGAAGGCGAAACCGTTGGTGGCATCGTCATCGTGCGCTACGGCGCCAATGCGTATCAGGTCATCCAAGATGTGAAGGCCCGTTTGGCGACGGCGATGAAGGCGTTGCCGGACGACGTGAAAGTGACGGTGAACTACGATCGCACCGAGCTGATTGATCGCGCGGTGAAGACGCTCCAGGACAAGCTGATCGAGGAAAGCATCGTCGTGGCGCTGGTGTGCCTCGCCTTCCTGCTGCACCTGCGCAGCGCCTTGGTGGCAATCATCATTTTGCCGGTCGCCGTGTTGATCGCCCTGCTGGTGATGTTCGGCCAGAGCATCAGCTCCAACATCATGTCGCTCGGCGGCATCGCCATCGCCATCGGCGCAATGGTGGACGCGGTCATCATCATGATCGAGAACGCGCACAAGCATCTCGAGCGCGACCAGGGCAAGAAGCCGCACTGGGAAATCATCCGCGATGCGGCGGTGGAAGTCGGGCCGACGCTGTTTTATTCGCTGCTGGTCATCACGGTCTCGTTCCTGCCGGTGTTCACCTTGCAGGAGCAGGAAGGCCGGTTGTTCAAGCCGCTGGCCTTCACCAAAACCTATTCGATGGCCGCCGCCGCGCTACTTTCCATCACACTGGCACCAGTGCTGATGGGGTGGTTCATCCGGGGAAAAATTCCCTCGGAGGAAAAAAATCCGCTCAACCGCCTGCTCATCTGGATTTATCATCCGCTGCTGGATTTTGTCATCAAGCGACGCTGGGCCGTGATCTTCAGTGCCGGGGTGATCATCATCTGGGTATTTCTACCGTGGAATTGGATTGCCACACACACGCTGCCCGAAGGCAAAGTTCGTGATGCGGCGTTCTCTGCCGGAAGATTATTTCCCTTTCAAAACATCGGCTCCGAATTCATGCCGCCGCTTTACGAAGGCGATTTGCTCTACATGCCGACGACGTTTCCTGGCATCTCGCCGACGAAGGCGCGTGAAATTCTCCAAGTCACTGATCGGCTCATCAAGTCGTTTCCCGAAGTCGCGGAAGTTTTCGGCAAGGCCGGCCGCGCCGAGACCGCCACCGATCCGGCGCCGATGGACATGATCGAAACCACGATCCGTCTCAAGCCCGAGTCGGAATGGCCCGCCGTGGACATCCAGGACGACGACGGCAAAGTCATCGCCCACCGCAAGCGCACGCCGGATGAACTCACCGACGCGCTGAACAACGTGGTGCAGATTCCCGGCCTGAACAACGCGTGGACCATGCCCATCCGCACGCGTATTGATATGCTTTCCACCGGCATCAAAACGCCCGTCGGCATCAAGATTGCCGGTGCAGATTTGGCCACGCTCGAACGCATCGGCACCGAAGTCGAAGCCGTCGTGCGCAAAGTTCCCGGCACGACGAGCGTGTTCGCCGAACGCGTGATGGGCGGGCGGTTCATCGAATTTGAAATTGATCGCGAGGCCATCGCACGCTACGGCCTGACGTTGGCCGACGTGCAGGATGTTTTGGCCGTGGCGCTAGGCGGAAAAACTTTGACCACGACCGTCGAGGGTTTGCAGCGCTACACAATTAATCTGCGTTACGACCGCGATTTCCGTTCCGACCTGCGGGCGTTGCGCGAGGACATCGTGGTGCCCACGCCGACCGGCGCGCAGATTCCGCTCGGCCAGTTGGCAACGATCAAAGTCGTGGACGGTCCGATGGGCATCAAGAGCGAAGGCGCGGTGCCGAACGCCTGGGTCTATGTGGACATCCGCGGCGTGGACATCGGGACGTATGTGCAGATGGCCATGCGCGCCGTGAACGAAGCCATCCGCAGTGGCAGCGACGCCTCGTCGCCGAATAGTGCTGGCGACGCCCCCGTTGCCGGAAACGCGTCTGTCATGCCCCAGGAAAATGCGCCGGGGGCGGCGCAGCCACCCTATGGTGCCGGGGCGTCGCCGCAACTCCACGCCGATGCAATCCATTTGCCTCCGGGCTGCAACATCTTTTGGAGCGGCCAATACGAATACATGCTGCGCGCGCGGGAACGGCTGATGATCGTCGTGCCGCTGACGCTGCTGCTCATCACGCTCATCATTTACCTGAACACAAAATCCGCCATCAAGACCGCCATCGTGATGCTCGCGGTGCCGTTCTCGCTGGTCGGCGCGTTCTGGGCGATTTATTTGTGCGGCTACAATTTGAGCGTCGCCGTGTGGGTGGGCATCATCGCGCTTGCCGGCCTCGACGCGGAGACCGGCGTGGTGATGCTGCTTTACCTCGACCTCGCCTTTGCGGAATGGAAAAAGCGCGGTGCGCTCAACACTGCCGGCGATTTGCGCGACGCAATTTATCACGGCGCGGTGAAACGCGTCCGGCCGAAAGCCATGACCGCGTGCGTCATCATCGCCGGCCTCGCGCCGATTCTGTGGAGCCACGGCGCGGGCGCGGACGTGATGAAGCGCATTGCCACGCCGATGGTCGGCGGCGTCATCACCTCCACCATCATGGAGCTGGCGGTGTATCCGGCGATCTACTTTTTGTGGCGCAGCCGCGGGCTGGTGATGGCAGCGTAGAAAATAATTAACGTGCGTTTAGAAGCTCATCGCGTGCAAATCCAACCTGTGATGGATGAAATGTGATCTTCGTCTGTCAGGTTCGCGGCGTTTTCCAAGCTGCCTCGTTTGAGCATATCCCAAATTTCCCCGGCCATCTTTGCCTCGATGGCTGCGCCGATGAAGAACGTGGATGGCTTGAGTTTTTTCCTGGCGAATGCTTCGGCTATTCGATTCAACGCGGTGCGGGCGGTTTTCCAATGTTCATCCGCTCCGGCGGGGTCAATGCCGCCTTTGAGTTCGCCGAGCGCAAGGTATTTGGACGGGGTGTTGACAATTTCACGGTTCATTTCGGTGAACGAGCAATTAAACAATGACAAGTCCACGTTGTTTTTCACCAGCGGCACAGTGACGTTGTAAAGCAGCGTTCTTGGTCCTTGTGCCGAATTCCATGAAAGACCGCGGAGCGACAGTTCAACATCGGTGTCATCGTCTGGCAGTTCAGCCCATGCTTTGGTGTCCGCATGAAGCCAGTGGCATTCTTGACCGGCCAATTTCAGACAGGCGAGGATGGCCCGCGTGAGTTTCTTCTGCGCCATGAAGCCGCCGACATTCCGCATTGAACCGCCAAGCGTATCGCCTCGTGTCAGCAGGAAACGGAAAACCAACTCCTCGACAAAATTTGCGCCGGCGGGTTCGAGGAAATTCTTGATGAGCCCGCTCACCGCTTCGCGCTTGTCGGAATCCTCCAAATGATTCGTGGCTTTATCCGACACGCCCGCTGCCGTGAGCAAGGCGGTTTGGATTTCAGCAATTTTCATCAGGTCAGCCGGAGTCTTGGCTTTGCTGGCAGCCGCCTTCAATGCTCTGGCTTGGGCAACAAAGGGAGTGGCACGACGGTTCTTTTCCAGCGCAAGTGCAACGAAGCCGGCACGCACGGCTTCGTAAGTTGTTTCGAGGCTTTTGCTGGATTTGAGGTGTTGTTGATATGGTTTTGGCATAACTAAATTTTTCGCCAGAGATACACGCACTTGCGCAAAGCATCTCGACCATGCGCACCCATCTGCTGGCTGCTGTTTCCTTTTCCATTCGGGAGAACAAGAATCTGTTCAACTTCAAAGCCTAGTTGCTCGGCGATTTCCGAGAGAATGATGTCCACTGAAATACTTGCTCCCGCATATCGGACATTGTC
Source organism: uncultured Bifidobacteriaceae bacterium (assembly GCA_964449815.1). Lineage (GTDB taxonomy): Bacteria > Verrucomicrobiota > Verrucomicrobiia > Limisphaerales > UBA11358 > UBA11358. Next base: position 18,395 of record CAYVGC010000004.1, on the reverse strand, counting down.
GTTCACCATGATGAGTGGCGCTCCGCTCTTTAGCACACGCGCTGACTCAAAAACAACACAAGCCATCTCATAAAAATAACCGCGCACCATGCGCGGAATCCCGTCGTTGTTGAGAAGGTCTAGTTCTTTTTGCGAGTCCAAGTAGGCTAGAATGCTTTGCAGCAACGGTTGATTGTCGGCGGCAGCAACGGCTGCCTTCCATTTGGGATTTAGTGCGAGCAAGTCTTTGGCACGGTTTTCAACAGTGCAGCTCAGCATTTCCTGCCGAAGTTTTACCAAACCATCTTCGCTGACACCCAGCAGCGCAAGTTCCAGCGCGTAGGTGCGCGTGTAGTCGTAGCGATTGCAGTAAGGCGGAGAAGTAATCAGGCTGTCGTAAAACTTGGCTTTAAGTTGCGGCAAAATGTCGAGGCATGATCCACCATGTAGTTTAACTTCGGACTTCGGGCGAACTTTTGCAAACAAATCCTCGGGAAGCTCGACCGAGCGCAGGTCGTCAACGATCTGATGCAGTTTGTCGGTAATGGCCCTGTCAAAAGCAAGAATCTCACCTTTGTTAAAAATCTTCTTCCCCTGGCGTCTGCCCGAACGATAGTCCCAGCGCAAATACTGCCCGTCCTTCCGCGTGTAGCTGATATTCTCAAGAATGCAAAGCAGCGCGAAAAGCAAAACCGCCTGCACTCGGTCGCCGTCTTGTTCGGATGCCGCAAGGAAATGCCCCATCGCGGCCAGCGTCTCTGGCGGATATGCCCCGCGAGTGATTCTTAATTCGTTGATCGGCTTTGTGGTTTGGCATTTTCGCCACGGATGCTCATCGCGCCAAAAGGCCAGTCGTTTGACATCTGCATCTATCAAATCCAAATCAATGAGCTGTCTGGTCGCAATGAGTGTTCTGCCAATCGGTAAAAGCTCAATGCCCTCGGATTTCATTCCAAGTCCACCTGCTGCAAAAAGAGCCGTGCCACTTCCGGCGAACGGGTCAAGCAAAATGCCTTTTGAAATTCGATATTTGCTCAATAAATGTTCAATCAGCCCGGCGGAGAATGCTTCTTTATATTTGAACCAACGATAAACGGCTCTTCCCTTGTTGGCTTGAAAACTCACCAATGCGCGCGTCAACGTATTATCAACGCATAATTTGTCGGCCCAACGTGTTTCAGCCTCTAAATTTAATTTATCGATATGAGCAAGAGCTTCTGATGTTTCACGCGGCAGAATCTCGCCAGCATCAGGCATCTCAATTTCAAGCGCAGGCGGCGGGGCAACATCGAGCACGGCGGTAAATTGTGTGCGGTAAGGAATGGCGTCTTCGTGAAGCGAGTCGCTTGTTCCATTTGAATGCTCGCCATTTGCGGATTGAAAATCAGCTTTTCCCTTTTTCTTGCGGGCCAAGGAATAAAGCACGGGCTTGTTTCGCACCTTTTTCTTTGGTGTCTTTGGTCTGGCGCGTTTCATCTGCTGGTTTAATACCAAATCAAATTGCACGGCACCAGACCGCTTCCTTGAAATCACGCATTTCGAGATCCGTGTTGCTCTGTTTTTATCTGTCGTGCTCGCACCCGTCGCATCAGGTCCGTGGTTGAAATAAAAAGGCGCGCCAGGGGGAGGTCGCACTTCGACCCGGCGCGCCGGTGACGGGGGCTGCAATTGCTATTTGCCGCCTGCGGCCGCCGGCGGCGCGGCTGTCTGCGTCGCGGGCGCGGGCGGGGTGGCGGTGCTGGCGCCGCCGCCCTGGTTCACGATGATGCGCGCTACCTGATACGCGGAATAAAAATCCGGACTGGCGGCCTTGAACCGCTCCATCAGCCGGTCAATCTGGTGTTCCAGAATGCGGTCCGCCGCCGCGATGAGGGCGGGGAGCTGGTCGGTGGCGCCTTTCATCCTGGAGCGGAGCTGGCGCGGCCGGGTCAGCGCGGTGTTGAAGTTCTTGAGCTTCTGGGTCAGGTCGTCGAGGTCGGTTTGCGCGAGGGTCTTGCCGGCGGCGATGGCGGCGAGGTTGGCGGTGCCGGCGTCCAGAATGGCCTGGCAGGCGTTGGCGCAGTCCTGTTCGGGCAGGTGCAGCAGGTCGGCGGCGGAGAAATCCACGCTGGCGAAAAGCTCGTGGTTGTTCTGCGTGTCGGCCCAGGCGGCGACGGCCCCGCCCACGACGGCGGCGGCGTCGCACAGGATTTTCCGGGCGGTGTGCTTGTCGGCCGTGCCGCCGGTGGTGGTGCCGGACTGGTTGAGGGCCTCGGTGTTGATGCTGGTGATGGCCGTCCCCAGACTGGCGCGGGCGGTGACGAACGCGGGGATGGACTGCCAGAGAGCCTGGTTGAGGTCCAAGACGTCGCGGGTGGTGATGATCATTTTGACGTGTGCCTGTTGGATTGCGTCCATAGTTTGCCTTTTGATGTTGATTAACTTTTTACGACGATCGGGGTTTTTTAGCAAAAAGAGCCGGAATTTGTCAATGGGTTGTTAAAACCGCTCAAAAGGCCGGCAAAACGGCCGGCGACCGCAAGGCCGGCTTAAAAAAGTTTAGCCCGGCTGATAACCGGTGTCCGCCGGGAGACCGGGAGCGGCCGGCGGCCGGCTTCAGGCGGGCAAAACGGGACAACCGGCGTCCGCCGGGAGGTCGCATTTGTGCAAAACGCGGCAGCAGATGTCCGCCGGGACATTGCGGATGAGCGCCGGGGAAGTGCCGGCGAGCACCGGGCGGGCATCGTTCAGCGTCGGGAATCCGCCGCGGTGCAAGCGACGGCCGCGCGTGAACCCCTTGACACCCTCCGCGCTTGTGCAATGCTCGCGGGCATGATCCGCATCGCATTTCCCAATCTCACTGGGCGGTCTGCGCTTTGCCGGCTTGCCCTCTGCGTGCTCGCGCTGGGCCTGGTTCCCGCCGCCCGCGCCGCCGACCCGCCGCCCGCCAAACCCGTTCCCGTCATTCTCGACACGGATATTGGCGACGACATTGACGACTCCTGGGCGCTCGCCCTGCTGCTCAAATCACCGGAACTGGACTTGAAACTCGCCGTCGGCGATTACGGCGAGGCGCAATACCGCGCGCGGCTGCTGGCCAAATTTCTGGAACGCGCCGGGCGCGGCGACGTGCCCGTCGGCGTGGGCCTGGACCTCGCGCCGCACGGCGACGGACGGCAGGCCGCGTGGGTCAGGGATTACGATCTCAAGTCCTATCCCGGAAAAGTCCGCGCCGACGGCGTGCAGGCGCTCATTGACACCATCATGCATTCGCCGCAGACCGTCACGTTGATCTGCATCGGCCCGGCGCCGAACATTGCCGCCGCGCTGAAACGCGAGCCGCGCATTGCGCAGCACGCCCGGTTTGTGGGCATGGACGGCAGCGTGCGCCTGGGCTACGGCGGGGCGAAGCAGCCCTGCGCCGAATGGAACGTCAAGGCCGATCCCAAGGCGTTGCAGGCCGTGTTTGCCGCGCCGTGGGACATCACCATCACGCCGCTCGACACCTGCGGCCTCGTGCAGCTGACCGGCGGCAAATACCGGCGCGTCCGCGACACGACCGACCGCAACGTCGCCGACCTCATCGCCAACTACCGGCTCTGGCTCGCCGCCGACCCCGCGTCACCGGCGGGCGTGGCGGACCAGCACAGCAGCACGCTGTTCGACACCGTGGCCGTTTATCTCGCCCAGCGGCGGGATTTGTGCGTGATGGAGAAACTCAACCTCCGCGTCACCGACGACGGATTGACGGTCATTGACCCGCAGGCAAGGCCGGTCACCGTGGCCGCGCAATGGAAAGACCTTGGGGCTTATGAGGATTTCCTGGTGGAACGGCTGGCGGGCAAACCGTGAGCCGGGGTGAGCCTTGCCGCCGGGAAATGCCGGTCCTGGCTTCTCAGGGAAGCCGGGAGCGGCCGGAGTTACACGGGGGAGATTTTCGCCCGTTCTTTGGCGCTGGCGTCCCGGAAATCGCTGAGGCGGCCTTTTTTCAAGGTGCCGTCCGGCAGCTTCAGCGCGATCTGCGGCGGCCAGCCGGCCTGGGCCAGGGTCACGCTGTCCACCACGCCCACGGCGCGGGAGATTTTGTGGACCATGATTTCGCCGAGAAAGCCTTCGCCGGTGGCGGGAATTTTAGTTTTGCCCATGCGGCCAGTATGCCGGAAAAAGGCGGCGCGTTCAAATGGTCTTTTGACCCTGAAAATTCACGGCGCAACCCCCGGCGGCGCGCCCAGTCCGAACAACCCCGCAACGGATGCGGACTGGCCGGCAAACTGCCAATATCGAAGCTGCGGCGAAATGTTTCGCCGGCGCAAGTTGTGATTTATCCGGCGGCGCAAATCTGGTTTCATCCACCGGGTGAATGAGTCTCTCACAGTGCTGGCGGCGGTGCTGCCGGTGTTTGGCATCATGGGCCTCGGCCTCTGGCTGCGGCGGCGCGGCTGGCTCTCGACGGACGCCGACGCGAGCCTGATGCGTGTGACGATCAACCTGCTGCTGCCGTCGCTCATCTTCGATTCCGTGCTCGGCAACGCGGCGCTGCGGCGGCCGGAAAACCTGCTGCTGCCGCCGCTGGTGGGTTTTGGCATGGTCGCGGTCGGCGTGGGCGTGGCGCGGTTGTTCGCCCGCCTGGCGGGGCTGCACACCAGGCCGGAGCAGCGGACATTTGCCTTCCTGACGGGCCTGCAAAATTACGCCTACCTCACGATCCCGCTGAGCCTGATGCTGTTTGATTCCGGCACGACGGGCGTGCTGTTCGTCCACAATGTTGGCGCGGAAATGGCCCTGTGGACCCTGGGCGTGGCGGTGCTTTCCGGCAGCGGCCTGGCCGGCGGCGCGAAGCAGATCCTCAACGCGCCGCTCGCCGCGCTGGTGCTGGCGCTCCTCCTGAATTTTCTGGGGATGTGCTTCCCGCCGCCCGCGCCGGCCGCGTTCGCGGGCAAAATCATGTTGACCATGGTCCACTGGCTCGGCCAGAGCGCGATTCCGCTGGCGCTGCTGCTGATCGGTGCGCTGGTGGCGGATCATATCGAAGAAGCGCGCGGCGGCGGCGCGGCGCGGGTGGTGGCGGTTTCGTCGCTGGTGCGGCTGGGCGTGATGCCGGTTTTATTTTTGCTGCTCGCCAGGTTTCTGCCGTGCTCAATCGAGTTGAAGCGCGTCCTCGTGATGCAGGCCGCGATGCCGGCGGCGGTGCTGCCCATTGTGCTGACGAGACATTATGGCGGCGACACGCGGACGGCGTTGCAGGTGGCGCTGGGAACTTCCCTGGCCGGGCTGGTGACAATCCCGCTGTGGCTGCGTTTTGGCGGCCACCTCATCGGACTGTGGTGAACGCCGGACTGGCAATTATTGCGAAGGCGTGCCGTCGCCGGACCAATTCACGTCAGGATCGCCGGGATCGCCAATCTTGGCGCCGTTCTGGTAACACAAATAGGTGTATTTGTAATACGCGGAATGGCCGTCGAGAAAGGTGAGGTTCGCCCCGGCGGTGTGACGCGAGGAGAGATGGTTGAGCGAGCCGCGCGCGGCGGCGAGATCGTGCGCCGGATTGGCGCCGAAAAACGGCGTCTCGCCGGAATTGGCGCGCACGTCGGAGAAGAACACAAACGCGGAAGGATGCAGCACCGCCGTGGTCTTGAACGCACCCGTCACGGGAGCCGGGCCGGCAACGCCTTTGAAATTGATGCCATAATTGAAGGCCACGCGGTTCAGCGGGTCCACTTCGGCGGGCAGAAAAATGGCGGTGGGGCAGTTGAAAATGCTGCGGCCATTGACGAAGCTGGCGGGATTGGCCGCATATTGCCAGAGCGGCTTTTGCGAGGCATATGGCGGCAGGGCGTTGAACCATGCGCTGTTCCCGTAGCCGCCGGCGGCAAACCCGGCGAGGTCGCTCCAGTGGATGTTGTCCTGGTCGTAACCGCCGGGCGCGCCGGGCGTGGTGTTCGCGATGCTGAAATCAGGGAAAATCTGATTGTTGTCGTCGAGATACATGTTCAGCGCGACGCCCCATTGTTTAAGGTTGTTAAGGCAGGCGATGCGTTTGGCCCGTTCCTTGGCCTTGGCCAGCGCGGGCAGAAGCAGCGCCGCCAGAATGGCGATGATGGCGATGACCACCAGGAGTTCGATCAGCGTAAATCCACGTTTTGTCTTCATCTGGTGAAGACTTTCGCAGAAAAACCTTTTCACCGCTGCCGGTTGCTTGCGAAAGATTGTCGGCGGGTTGCGCCGGTCAGCGCGGCTTCTGCGCCGGCGTTTTCAGCGGATACAAACCCGGGCAGCAGCCGAAGGTCTCGTGAAACGCCGCGCTGAAATGGCTCAGACTGTTGTAGCCGACTTCGAGCGCGGCCTCGGTGACGTTGTGTTCGCCGGATTTCAGAAGTTCTGCCGCGCGCTCCATGCGCAACTGACGGAGATGCTGGGTGATCGTGTGGCCGGTCTGCGTGGAAAAAATCCGGCTCAGATAAAAATGACTGCAGCCGATGCTTTTGCCGAGTTCCTCCAGCGTCGGCGGTTCGGCGAGATTTTGTTTGAGCAGAAAAATCACCTGCTCGACGCGTTCCTGCGCGAGCCGCTGCTGGCGCGTGCAGAACAGTTCCGTTTCCGGCGGCGGCTGGATGAGAAACGTCATCGCCAGTTCGAGCGCCTTGCACTGATACCACAGCGGCTGCGCGGCGGCGTAAACCGGCGGCTGCCGGAGCGTGGCGATGAGCTGCTGATGGCCGGCGTTGAGCCGCACGGTCGCGCCTGAAACCAGTTCGCACGGACAATTTTCCACCGCCGCGCGCACGAGCGGATGCAGCATCGGTTCCACGCCCGCCAGATGTTTGGCCAGGAACGGACAGGAAAATTCGACGGTGAGAAATTGATGCTGCTCGTTCGCCATGCGCCGCGCGGCCAGCGGTTCGTCTTTGCGATGATAAAATCCGACCGTGTTGGGCGCGAAATCCGTCCGCTTGCGTTTGCATTCCACGAAGCCGTGGCCGTCCAGGTTCAAACAGAGTTCCACGCAGCCGGGATGAAAGCTGGCGGCCCAGTCCAGTTCGCGCCGCGCAAAAAAGTCGTGCCACTCGATGCTGTAGCCCGCGCCTTGAAAACCGCCGAAGAGCGGCTGCCAGCCCTTGCCCACGTCGCGCCACGCGCCGGCCTCGGTGAACGGCGTGCCGCGCGGACGAAGGTTTGCGTTGGGAGCGGGGGAGTTCAAAACTGGTGGCGGGTTTATTCGGTTGCGCCGAGCTTCTTTTCCCACCCGGCAATTTTTTTGAGCAGGCCGGGCAGATGGCGTTGCGCGATGACCTGGCGCTTGAAATCCTTGTCCGGCTGCGCGGGCGAGCCGAGCCATTTGCCGCCGGCGGGAATGTCCGTCATCACGCCGGCCTGCGCGCCGACGATGGCTTGATGGCCGATTTTCAAATGGCCGCTGATGCCCGCCTGGCCGGCGAGGATGACATAGTTGCCGAGCTGGCAACTGCCGGCGATGCCGACCTGCGCGATGACAATGCAATGTTCGCCAATCTGCACGTTGTGGCCGATCTGCACGAGGTTGTCAATTTTCGTGCCCCTGCCGATGACGGTGGAACCGAGCGCGCCGCGATCCACGGTGACGTTTGCGCCGATCTCCACGTCGTCGCCGATGATGACGTGGCCGACCTGCGGGATTTTCCGATGAACGCCGCCGTCCAGAACGTAGCCGTAGCCGTCCGCACCGATCACCGTGCCGGCGTGGATGCGGACGCGCCGGCCGACTTGCGTGCGCGGATAAAGCGTCACGTTCGGAAACAAATGCACGTCGTCGCCAAGAACGGAGTCGTCGCCGATGAAATTGCCGGCCTGCAAAACGCAGTTCGCGCCGAGCCGCACGCGTTCGCCAACCGTGCAATGCGGGCCGATGTGCGCGCTCCGATCAAGGTGCGCGGACTTGGCGATGACGGCGGAGGGATGAATCCCGGCGGCGAATTTCGGTTCGGGAAAAAACAGCGCCAGCGCCCTGGCAAATGCAATGCGGGGATTTGCAACACGGATGAGAATTTTGTTCGCGGAAGAGGACTTTTTTCCGGCGATGATCGCCGTGGCCGGACTTTTTTCGGCGGCGGCAAAGTAGGCGTCAGTTTCGGCGAAGGTGAGGTCGCCGGGCTTGGCGGCATCGGCGTTGGCAAAGCCGGTGAGCACGACGGTTCCGTCGCCCACGACTTCGCCGGCGAGGTGTTTGGCAATTTCTGCAATGGTAAAAGGCATATTTGACTTGATTGTCGCCGCCTACTATAAAGACACGCGAATTCAGTTCAACCTGCATTTATGGCTAAAACTTTTCGTGTCGGACTGGTCGGCTACCGTTTCATGGGCCGGGCGCATTCCAATGCCTGGCGACAGGCCCCGAAATTCTTCAACCTCAAGGCCGGCGTCGAGCTGCACACGATCGGCGGACGCGACGCCGCCGGCGTGCAAGCCGCGCGTGCGAAGCTCGGCTGGCAGTTCGCCACGACCGACTGGCGTGAAATCGTCGAGTCGCCGCTGATTGACATCGTGGACATCGCCACGCCGACGTTCCTGCACGCGGAAATGGCCGTCGCCGCGCTGAAAAACGGCAAGCACGTCCTCTGCGAAAAACCGCTGGGCCGCGACCTCAAAGAATGTGAAGCCATCTTCGCCGCCACGAAACGGGCGAAGGGCGTCCACATGGTCTGCCACAATTACCGGCGCATTCCCGCCATCGCGCTCGCGAAACGCATGATGACCGAAGGCGCGCTCGGCCGCATCTATCATTTCCGCGCCCGCTACGCGCAGGACCGGCTGGCCGACCCGGAATTCCCGCTCGACTGGCGGCTGCAAAAGGAGACCAGCGGCAGCGGCGTCCACAGCGACATCAATTCGCACATCATTGATCTCGCGCGTTATCTGGTCGGCGAGTTTACAGAGGTTTGCGGCCTCGTGAACACATTTATCCCCGAACGGCCGCGCGCCGATCTGCTGGCCAAAGGCGCGCGCAAAATGGGCAAAGTCACCGCGCCCGATTCCGCCGTGTTCATCGGCTGGATGGAAGGCGGCGTGATGGCCAATCTCGAAGCGACGAAGTATGCGCTGGGCCGGCGCAATCACATTGAGATCGAGATCAACGGCAGCAGAGGCTCGCTCTGTTTTGATTTTGAGGACATGAACCGGCTGAAATTTTACAACGGCGACGACCCGAAGGACCGGCAGGGTTTCCGTGACATTTTGGTGACGCAGCGCGACAACATTCAGCCTTACGTTTCCCACTGGTGGCCGCCCGGCCACGGCATCGGCTACGAGCACACCTTCGTCCACACGATCGCGGACTTTGTGAACGCCTGCGCCGACGGCAGGCCGGTGCAGCCGACGTTCGAGGATGGCCTGAAAAACCAGCGCGTGCTCACCGCCGTCGAGGAATCCTCGGCGAAGGGCCGGTGGGTGAAGGTGTAATTGGCTGCGCGCCATTTGGCTGGACGAGTTATTTAGGCCGGGCGCAAGGTCGGGGACGTGAAACCGGCTCGGAGGCACGGCGCGGCGCTCGTTTTGTCAGGCGGCGTGACTTGCCACTTTCTGCCTGGTCTAAACTGGCATGAAAAGCAACTGCAAGACCGTAAAAGGATTCACCCTGATTGAACTGCTGGTGGTCATTGCCATCGTCGCCATTCTGGTGGCGCTGCTGCTGCCGGCGCTTGCCAGCGCCAGGGAGAAGGCTCGAAGCGCCGCGTGCAAGAATCACCTGAGACAAATCGGCCTGGCACTGCAAATGTATGTTCAAGACAACGGCTGTTATCCGCCATTGGCAGAACGCGGCACCACCACATTGTGCTTTGACAGGTTATACCCCTATTATCCGTTGAGCTGGACGAATGCGTCATGGAACTGTCCCACCTACCTTGCAAGAAATGGCGTGGTTTCCAGAGACTCGGTAATCACCAATTCTGCCGGTTACAGCTATTCATATAACTGGATGGGCATTGCCACCGGCTGGTCAGGTTGTTCCAAATCCATTTACCAGTTGCAACTGGGCTTGGGACACCTGCCGAAGAACAGCAAGAAAGAACCTGGGGTTTGGGTGCCCAGCGAAATGTATGCGGTTGCGGATGCTCGATCCAGGACTGCCGGGCAAGAAATTGCCGGACTCATCAAGATGCTGCCATGGACCATGGACAACGAAGCGGCTCCGCCGCATGGGCCGGGCTACAATCTCCTGTTCTGTGATGGGCATGTGGTTTGGGTGAGGCGCAGCGACTATTTATATCCTCCGCGAACCGCATCCAACTGGAACAGTGACCATCAGCCGCACCCGGAAGCTTGGGCACCAATGAGCTTGTGGGCGGTGCAGAATTAGCGTGCAAACCAACGATGCGGGAAAAACAAAACGCCGCCTGACTGCAGGCCAGGTTCTCCGCTTAAGCTGCCCGGCATGAACCGCCGGTGACAACATCGGATACGCCCCGCCACACCGGTGACGCATCGGCCACCGCGCGTCAAAGGTGTTCAACTGCGCCGCCGCGTCGGACCGCCGGTGAACCGGTGCCCGGCTGACCGGCACCGCTTACTTCGTCTGGCTGAAGAGCATGAAAACGCGCGGCCCGCGCGGCGTCAGCAACTGGTATTGTTTTTCCTGGGCGCTGTGCGGCACCGCCAGCCCGTCGGCATGTTTGTCGGGCGCGGGTTTGCCGTCCACGAGCAGCATGTAATTGTGCGTGCGGTTTCCCGGCAACTGGTGCAGCGTCAACTGCCAGACTTGCGAGGTGTGGTCATATTTCAGCGCCACCGGCTGCCAGTCGTTAAAGGAACCGACCACCTCGACCGACGTTGGTGCCGGGCCGCCTGCCTGGTCCGGCTTCCAGCGGAAAACCTTGTTGAACGTCGCCGGGCGCTTGACTGCGTCAGCCTTGCCTGAACTATGAATGTTATACAACATGATAAATGATAATACGCCAGGCCAGCCCTGACAACAGCGACTGTGACCCGGTTAAAATCGGACCTAGTTTATGTAATTTTTGCGGGTGGCCCTGTCAACCATTGTTGATGGGAAACGGCTGGCGGCAACAGGCCGGAGCGCAGGACTGGGCATTTCGACGGTCAAGAATAACCTATCATTTTGATTCGGCTGCTGCGAGCAGGAAATGACATTGACGCGAAGCCGGCAGCGAAGCCGGATGATTTTGCCGCCGCGATGAAACGGCCGGCCACTGTGGCCCCAAGCCAAACCGGGTGGCTGGAAACCATGAAAACCGGCAAATCGGCCGTCGGACACCGGCGACGACGACAGCGGGAAGCCAGCTTGCTTTGAACAGTGCCGATCCCGTCAAACACAATTGGATTATTGCCGGCGGCTTCGATTTAGGATAATACGAATGGACGTGGTTCTCGACATTCTATTACGTCTCGCCTTCTGGCTGCTGCTCGCGCCTCTGCTGCCGGGCATCATCACCAAGGTCAAGGCGTGGGTCGCCGGCCGGCGCGGGCCGCCGGTGCTGCAATTATATTATGATCTCATCAAGCTCTGGCGCAAAGGCGTGGTGCTGAGCACGGCGGTTTCGCCGGGGCATGTGGCGGGGCCGGCCATCGCGTGGGTCGCCATCGTCGGCGCGGCGCTGCTGCTGCCGGCCGGGCCGGCGGGCGCGCCGCTGGCGTTTCGCGGCGATGCGCTGATGTTTGTTTATCTGCTGGCGCTCGCCCGGTTCTGCACGTCGAGCGCGGCGCTGGACACCGGTTCGGCGTTTGAAGGCATGGGCGCGGCGCGGGAAGTGAGTTACGCCGTGATCGGCGAGGCGGCGCTCATCACGGCGCTGCTGGCGTTGAGCGTGCAGACCCACAGCATCTCGCTGACGACCATGCTTGCGCCGCCGGCGGCGGGGTCGGGCGCGGCGCTGCTGGCCGCCGGATTGTTCTGGGTGCTGCTGGCGGAAAACTGCCGCGTGCCGTTCGACGATCCCACCACGCATTTGGAACTGACGATGATTCATGAGGTGATGGTGCTGGATCACAGCGGTCCGCCGCTGGCCGCGATCCTGCACGGCGCGGCGTTGAAACTGCTGCTGTTCTCCGTGCTGCTCGCGCAAGCCGTGCTGCCGATGGAAACACTTTCCCCGCTGGCGGCGGCAGGCGAACTGGGCGCGTCCATCCTTGTCATCACCGTCGGCGTGGGGCTGGTCGAGTCGCTGCTGGCACGGCTGGCGTTCCGCCGGGTGCCGCTGCTGCTGACGACGGCGTTTCTGCTCAACCTCTTTGCCCTGCTGGTGGCGTGGAAGGGAGGCCGGCTGTGACCAACACGCTGAATTTGTTCATCGGTCTGGCAATGGGCTTGAACCTCGTGGCGCTCGCGAGCAGCCGGCTGCCGTCCATGATTCGCGCGGCGGCGCTGCAAGGCATGGTGCTGGGCATTTTGCCGCTGCTGATCGAGCATGATTTTCAATGGATGGTGGGACTGGTGGCCGTCGGCACGATCGCGGTCAAAGGTTTTGTCATTCCGCACCTGCTGCGGCGGGCGCTGCGGGCGGCGAACATTGACCGCGAGGTGAAGCCGCTGATCGGCTTCGTGCCGTCGCTGCTGCTGGGCGCGGCGGCGGCGGTTGGGGCGGTGGCGCTGGGCGGCGCGCTGCCGCTGCTGCCGGAACACGCCGGCTCGCTGCTGGTGGCCGGCTCGTTCGCCACAGTGGTCGCCGGCTTTCTGTTGCTGATGGGGCGCAGCAAGGCGATCTCGCAGGTCTGCGGCTACCTGATTCTGGAGAACGGCATTTATCTGTTCGGCCTGCTGCTGATCCGCTCGACGCCGCTGCTGGTCGAGGCGGGAATTCTGCTCGACCTGACTGTGGCGGTGTTTGTCATTGGCATCATCATGGACCGGATTCAAAAAGAATTCGACACGCTGGACACCAACAAGCTCACTTCGCTGCGCGAATGAAAGAACTTGCCCTCATCGCCGTCCCGTGGCTCGCGGCAATTGCGGCTTTCCTGTGGTCGTCGGAACGGACGCGACCGCGGCTGCTTCCGGTTGCGGGCGGCTTGCACGCGGTGCTGTCGCTGTGGCTGCTGGCGGATCCGCCGACGCTGTCGCCAAGTGCGTGGTTTGGCTTTGATCCGCTGGCGCGGGCGGTGCTGCCGATGGTTTCGCTGCTGTTTCTCGTGTGCTCGATCTACGGCGTCGCCTATTTGAAGGTGCGCGCGGAGCGGCCCAACCGGCTGTTCGTTTTTGCGCTGCTGGTTCTGCTCGGCTGCTTGAGCCTGGCCTTGCAGGCGCAGCATCTCGGCCTGCTGTGGGTGGCGGCGGAAGCGGCGACGCTGATGACCGTGCCGCTGGTGCATTTCAACGGCACGGCACGCGCGTTCGAGGCGTCGTGGAAATACCTGCTCGTCGGCGGCACGGGCATTGCACTGTCGTTGCTCGGCTCGTTTTGCCTGGGCTACGCGTCGTTGAACGCCGGGGGCAACGGCGATCTCACCTTCAGCGCGCTGGCCGGACAGTTCGTCCACCTGCCCGTCGAAGTCGCCGCGAAGTCAGGTCCCTGGGTGATCGCGGCCTGGGTTTTGTTGCTCGCCGGCTACGGCACGAAAATGGGCCTTGCGCCGATGCACACCTGGAAGCCCGATGCCTATGGCGAGGCGCCCGGCATGGTCGGCGCCTTGCTGGCGGGCGGCATCACGACCATGGCGTTCATCGCCGTGCTGCGGGTGAAGCAGGTTGTGGACGCCGCCGGCGGCGGCGACATGACACAACGCACGCTGCTGGCGATTGGCCTGTTTTCGATGCTGGTCGCCGCGCTGTTTTTGCTCGGCACGCCGGATTTCAAGCGGATGCTCGCGTATTCGAGCGTCGAACACATGGGCATTCTGGCCGTCGGTGCGGCGCTCGGCGGACTCGGCGTCTGGGCTGCGTTGTTCCACGTCTGGACGAACAACCTGACGAAAGGTTCGCTGTTTTTAAGCGCCGGCAACATCCGTCGCGCGGCGAATGCACGCAGCCAAAATGAAGTGTCCGGCATGGCGTGGCGCTCGCCGCTGTCGGCGCGAATTTTCATCGCCGGCCTGTTCGCCATCACCGCGTGCCCGCCGTTCGGCCCGTTCTTCAGCGAACTGCTCATCCTGCGCGCGGCGTTCACAACCGGCAGCACGTTCACCGCCGTCGCGTTCCTCGGCTGCCTTCTGTTCGCCTTCTTTGGCATGACGCGGCTGGTGTTCGCCATCGTGGATGGCCGGCCGCGTGCCGCCGCCCGCGCCACGGGGAGCCGTTTTCGGGAAACGTCCGGCGTGATTCTGCCGCCGCTGGCCCTGCTCGGATGCTCGGTGTGGCTTGGACTCGCCACGCCGTCGTGGCTGTCTGAAAGCTGGAGCGCGGCGGCCAAACTGCTATTCCCGACGCCATGAATCTGCCGCGCGAATTCAGGTTGTTAAGCAACGGCACCAGTCTGCCGTGGGCGGAGATTCCCGAATGGCCCGGCGAAGAATTTATCTCGGCAACCGCCGCCGAACTGGAGCGCGGCGGACGGCTCGCCGCCTGGTTTGGCGTGCCGGAAAACGCGGCGACGCGGCTGGTGGCCGTGATCGCGTTCGACGCGGACAACACGCTCGCCGTGGGCCGGAGCGCGCCGCTGGCAAAAAGCTGTCCGTCGCTCACGCTGCGGCAGCCGCAGGCGTATCTGTTCGAGCGCGAAGTGTGGGAACAGCACGGACTTGTGCCCGAAGGCCATCCATGGTTGAAACCCGTGCGCCGGCAAGACGGCGGCCATCCGGCGGTCGGGGAGTTTTTTCAGGTGGCCGGACGTGAAGTTCACGAAGTCTCGGTCGGGCCGGTTCACGCGGGCATCATCGAGCCGGGCCATTTTCGTTTTCAATGCAACGGCGAGGAAGTGTTGTATCTGGAAATCGCGCTCGGCTACCAGCATCGCGGTGTGGAGGAGGCGCTGGCGGGCGGGCCGCAGCGCGCAACGATGAGCCAGATGGAAACCGTGGCCGGTGACACGACCATCGGTCACATGACGGCCTACGCAATGACGCTTGAAGCGCTTGCGGAAACCGAAGCTCCGCTGCGCGGACAATGGTTGCGGGCGGTGGCGCTGGAGCTGGAACGGCTGGCCAACCACACCGGCGACCTCGGCGCGCTGGCCGGTGACGTTGCGTTTCTGCCGACGTCCGCCGCGTGCGGAAAAATTCGCGGCGATTTTCTGAATCTGACCGCGCTGATTTGCGGCAATCGTTTCGGTCGCGGCCTGGTTCGTCCCGGCGGCTGCAAAGTTGACTTGGAACCGCAACGCGCGGCGCAGTTGCGCGAAAGGCTCCGCGTTGCGCTGGACGACGTGGCCGCCGCCGCCGCGTGGCTGTGGGACGCGAACTCGGTGCGCGCGCGTTTCGAGCTCACCGGCCCGGTCTCCGCCGAGCAGGCCGACGACGTGGGGCTGGTCGGCGTCGCCGCGCGCGCGTCCGGCCTGGTTCGCGATGTGCGGTTCGACCATCCGGCGGGATGGCATCGTTTCGCGCAGATGCCGGTTTCCGTGTGGCCGGACGGCGACGTGTTCGCGCGCGCCCGGGTGCGCTGGCTGGAGATTCAGCGTTCGGGAAAATTTCTCGACGAGCAACTCGCCTCGCCGCCAGACGGCGAACTTCGCGGCGCCGCCGGACACCTTGCCGCCGACACGCTGGCGGTCTCGTTGGTCGAAGGCTGGCGCGGCGAAATCTGTCACGTTGCACTGACGGACAATGCGGGAAAATTTCGCCGTTACAAAATTGTTGATCCCTCGTTCCACAATTGGGCCGGGCTGGCGCTGGCGCTGCGCCGGCAGGCGATCTCGGATTTCCCGATCTGCAACAAAAGTTTCAACCTTTCCTATTGCGGTTTTGATCTCTGAACCATGTTTGTCCTCGACACCATTTTGCATCGCGCGCGACACGGCTGCCGGACCATGTCGTTTCCCGCCGGCCCGCCGCCGGCGCTGCCGGATCGTCACGGCGGCGCGTTGCGCGTGGACGCGGCGAAATGCGCCGGGAGCTGTGACGCGTGCGTGCCGGTTTGTCCAACGCAGGCGATTGCAAAACCTCCGGGAAAACCGGTCGCGCTGGATTTGGGCAAATGTATTTTCTGCGCCGCGTGCGTTGAAACTTGTCCGACGAACGCGATCACCCAGACGAAAGATCACCGCATGGCCGCGCGGCGGCGTGAGGATTTGCTGCTTGGCGAACCGGGCGAAGAAGAAGTTCGGCTCGCCGCCGCGCTGGATGGAAAGTTGAAGAAACTTTTTGGCCGTTCGCTGCGGTTGCGGCAGGTGAGCGCCGGCGGTTGTGGCGCGTGTGAAGCCGACACCAACGTGCTGGGCACGATTGGCTGGGATCTGGGCCGGTTTGGAATTCAATTCGTCGCCTCGCCGCGGCACGCGGACGGCCTGCTCATCACCGGCGCCGTCAGCCGCAACATGGAGCTGGCGCTGAAAAAAACTTACGCCGCCGTGCCGTCGCCAAAAATCGTCATTGCTGTTGGCGCGTGCGCGATTACGGGCGGGCCGTTCATCGGGCATCCGCAGATTCTGAACGGCGCGGGTCCGGTCGTGCCGGTGGATTTGTTCGTGCCGGGCTGCCCGCCGCACCCGCTGACGATTTTGGACGGTCTGCTGCGGTTGCTGGACCGGCTGGAGCGACCGTGACATTTTCGGGTTTCGCAGTTTTGAATTTTGCCGGTGGATTGCGGTAGCGGTGTGCGGAGAAGCTAAATTATCGGCGAATTGGACACAGAAATGCTTGACCGGAAGAACAACCTGAATAAAGATAAAAAAGTTGTTGACATTAAACCCGTCGTTGCCTAGTTTACACACGTCAGAGCCGTAAAGATCAAATTACCGAAATTCCCTTGAATTTTGAGCAAGACCGAGGGAGTCGGTTTTTTGTCGTTTTACGATTCGGGATTTGAACGTCAGCTTTTTGGATGCCCATGTAGCTCAGTTGGTAGAGCGCGTCCTTGGTAAGGACGAGGTCATCAGTTCAATCCTGATCATGGGCTCCATTAAAAACAAAACGCAGCAACCGAGACCAGCAACACACACATCACATGGCTAAAGAGCAATTTCAGAGAACGAAACCGCACGTCAACGTCGGCACCATCGGCCACGTGGACCACGGCAAATCCACGTTGACCGCCGCCATCGTTGCGGTGCAGGCCAAAAAAGGCCTGGCCACGCCGATTTCCTACGCCAACATCACCAAAGGCGGCACGGTGCGCGACGCGACCAAAACCGTCACCATCGCGGTGTCGCATGTCGAGTATCAAAGCCCCAAGCGCCATTACGCGCATGTTGACTGTCCCGGCCACGCGGATTATGTGAAGAACATGATCACTGGTGCAGCGCAGATGGATGGCGCGATTCTGGTGGTGAGCGCCGCCGACGGCCCGATGCCGCAGACGCGCGAACACATTCTGCTGGCTCGCCAAGTCGGTGTGCCGAGCATCATTGTCTGCCTGAACAAGGTGGACTTGGCCGACGCTGATTTGCTGGAGCTGATTGAAATGGAAATCCGTGAGTTGCTCACGAAATACGGTTTCCCCGGCGACAAGACGCCGATCATCCGCGCTTCCGCCACGGCGGCCCTCGAAGGCAAGCCGGAAGGTGAAAAGGCGATTGCTGATCTGCTCGACGCGCTGGACAGCTTCATTCCTGATCCGGTCCGTGAAATTGACAAGCCGTTCCTGATGTGCATCGAAGACGTGTTCACGATTGAAGGTCGTGGCACCGTTGTGACTGGCCGTGTCGAACGCGGTCTGCTCAAGAAGATGGAAGAAGTCGAAATCGTCGGCCTGCGTGAGACGCGCAAGACGGTGGCGACCGACATTGAAATGTTCCGCAAGCTGTTGGATTCTGCGAGCGCCGGCGACAACGTCGGGGTGCTGCTCCGTGGCACGACCAAGGACGAAGTAGAACGCGGCATGGTTCTGGCCAAGCCCGGCTCCATCAAGCCGCACACGAAGTTCAAGGCGGAAGTTTACGTTTTGACCAAGGATGAAGGTGGCCGGCACACGCCGTTCTTCACCAACTACCGTCCGCAATTTTATTTCCGCACCTCCGATGTGACCGGCACGCTCACGCTGCCGGCAGGCGTCGAAATGGTGATGCCGGGCGACAACGTCTCGGTGGAAGTCGAATTGCAGAAAACGGTCGCGATGGAAAAAGGCCTGAAGTTCGCGATCCGCGAAGGCGGCCGCACCATCGGTTCCGGCATTGTGGTGGAAGTCATCGCTTGATCGTGAATCGGTTGCGGGAGCGCGGAGTTTGAACCTTCGTGCTCCCTTTTTGTCCGTAGATAGGACGGGATTTGATTACGGCTACGGCGGTAGCTCAATTGGTAGAGTAGTGGTCTCCAAAACCATTGGTTGGGGGTTCAAGTCCCTCCCGCCGTGCCAGTCTGCGAACTTGGAGAGGTGGCAGAGTGGTCTATCGCGGCGGTCTTGAAAACCGCTTTGGCTTAAC
>CAYVGC010000003.1:0-96030 GCA_964449815.1 uncultured Bifidobacteriaceae bacterium | reverse complement strand
CCGGCTGCCCAGAGATTCTTCCGCCTCCGCCTCCTCAATTAGCAGGCTGGTGCCGAGCGCACTCTTTTTGATCCGGGGAATAGTCATTAGGCCACCGTCGCCGAACTTCAGATGCGCGCCGTCGCTGGCAAAAATTATGGCGTCGCACGGGAAAACTCCGGGAATGTCGAAGCTGACCCGCTGCTTTGATAAAACCCGCCGCCACTTGCATGGCAATCACCGCAAGCTGCATATATTGCGTTGTAATTCAAGGTCTTCTCCTCATTTCGCCTGTTGAAGTTGCGGCCGCTTGCGGCGGACACCCCGGCAACCAGCCGTAAATGTGTAAAGCCGCGCTGATTCTGTCGGGAATGGGAGAGTTCCAAATTCCAAGTTTCAAGATTTTTGAAAACGCAAATCACGCGCCTTTTGGCAGACGCTTTCACCGTGATTTAACGGCCGGTTATGCCGGCAATAAAAGTTAGTTGGGCTTCAACCAGTGAAGCTGGATTGCCGGCGGCTTCAATTTCCGGGCCGGGATTTTCCCGCGCCGGCCGCCTCGGCCGCCAGCGTGCCCAGCCGGTGGCGCAGTTCCACCACGTTTCCCCGCCCGTCCGGGTGATTGCGGTTGGAGAGGAAAATCACAAACGTCCGGGCGGCCGGGTCAATCCAAAGCGACGTGCCGGTCCAGCCGGTGTGGCCGTAAGATTCGTCGGAGAACCAATCCCCGCGCGGTCCGCTGTATTCCGAATCAATGTCCCAGCCCAGACCGCGCCGCGCTTCGAGGCTGGCCGGCGTCTGAACGGTGGTCATCAGCCGGACGGTTTCGGGCTTGAACAACCGCACGCAGTCCAGCTTGCCCTGGTTCAGCATCATCCGCGCAAACCGCGCCAGGTCCGCCGCCGTGGTGAACACCCCGGCGTTGCCCGCCACGCCGCCCATCTGGCGCGCGGTCGGGTCGTGGACGATGCCGCGCAGCAGGCGGCCGTCCACCACTTCCGTCGGGGCGATCCGGGCCAGCTTTGCGGCCGGCGGCAGATAGCCGGTGTCCGTCATTTTCAGGGGCGAATAAATTTCGCGGGCGACAAAATCCTGCAACGGCATTCCGGTGCGGCGTTGCACCAGTTCGCCGAGGAGGATGAAATTAAGGTCGCTGTAATGGAAAACCTCGCCGGGCGGATTTTGCAGCCGCTCGCCGCAAATTTTTTGGACCGCCGCCGCCGGACCTTGCCAGGCGGAGCGGGTTTCAATGCCGGACCGCAGGCCGGAGGTGTGCGTGAGCAGTTGCCGGACGGTGACGGCCTCCTTGCCGCCGCCGGTGAACTCCGGAATGTAAGTTTGCACGGGCGCGTCGAGTTTCACCTGCCCGCGCTCCACCAGAAGCATGACTGCCGGCGTGGTGGCGATGACTTTGGTGAGTGATGCCGTGTCGAAGATCGTGTCCTCCGTCATCGGTTCGGTCGCCGGCACGAGCGCGCGGCAGCCATAAGCCCGGTGATGGCTTGCTCCGTCGTGCTCCACCCACAGCACGCCGCCGGGACACTGACCGGCGGCGATGGCGTTCCGGACGGCCGCGTCCATTTCCGCCAGTTTTTCCCGGCGCAACGCCGGGCCGGCCGCCGGGTTCAAGGAACCGCACCCGACGCCGAACCATCCGGTCCACGCCAGGCATCCGCCCGCCAGCCAGATCAATAAAACCTTTTTCATGAAAAACCTGAAATTGCGATTCTTGGAGGTCTCATTCAACGCAAGCCTGACCTGCGGTCGTTGGCAATTTTCCAAATCTGGCGGGGCGGTGCCGGCGGGTGTGGACACGGTTCATGGCTGTTTTATTTTTTTGATTTTGAAGCTTTTCAATACTAATTTGAATGAGATTTTTTCATCACCAATAGCATTAGCCCCCGGTTGCTCGATTCCAAGCCAGATTCGAGAAATTTTTTGTGCGGGCGCTGACGAAATTTGAAAACGAATCACTTTTTTTTCGCTGCGTTGATGGTTGCCGCCGTCGGCACAGTTTTCGCCGCCGGGAACACGCCCGCTCCGCCCGAAACCCCGCCGGGAATTTTTTACACCAATGTCGTGGTCGCCGAAGTCCCATGGTCAATCCAGGTGGTGAAAATCTGGCGCGGCCATGGCGGCTACGAAATCCAGTCCCGACACGCCGGCGGCGGCGCGCTGGGGCTGGACACCTTGAGCGACCAGGTGGCGGCGGCGGGCACGGAGCAGAGCGAGCCGGTGGCCGCCATCAACGGCGGCTTTTACCTGCGGGACAACGGCCAGACCAACGCCTACGCCGGCTGTCCGCGCGGCCTGCAAATTGTCGCCGGCGAAGTTTTGAGCGCGCCTTCCGGCAACGCCAGCCTGTGGATTGATTATGCGGGGCAGCCGCACGCCGCGAAGGTGAACCCGCAGTTTGAAATCACCTGGCCGGACGGGCGGGAGACGCCGTTCGGGCTGAACGGACAGCGCGCCGACGGCGGGGTTGAACTTTACACGCCCGCCGCCGGAACTTCCACGCATACGACCGGCGGACGGGAGATGGTTCTTGAACCGCAGGCAGGCGGCCGGTGGCTGCCGCTGCGCATGGAGCGCGACTATCAGGCGCGCGTGCACGAAATCCGCCCGTCGGGAAACACGCCCCTGTTTCCCGACACGATGGTGCTCTCTCTCGGCCCGGCCATCATGAAAGAATTTCAAGGTGTGACCACGGGCGCGGTGGTGCGGATCTCGACCAGGTCCCTGCCGGATTTGCTCAACGCCAGAACCGCGATCAGCGGCGGCCCGCTGTTGGTGCGGAATGGGAAGCGGCAAAAAATTCGTTCCACGCCCGACGATGCCTATGAGTTGAGTTCCATGCTGGAGCGGCATCCGCGGACGGCATTCGGGTGGAACGACCAGTCAATTTTCCTGGTGCAGGTGGATGGCCGCCAAAAGGACTTGTCGCTGGGGATGACGCTTGACGAATTGTCGGCCTACTTGGTCAAGCTGGGTTGCACGGACGCGATTAATTTGGACGGCGGCGGCTCGTCCAGCCTGTGGTTCGCGGGCAAGGTGCGCAACAATCCATGCGATGGCTATGAGCGAAGCATCGCCAACTCGCTGATCGTCCTCCAGAAAAAATCCAGCGCCGGCATGAAAAATCCAATGGCCGCAAACACGGCGGCACGGGTGGAAAGGAGCGGGGCAAATGGCCATTAAAAACCGCGCCGCGCGGCTCGCCGCCTGGTTCCCGGAAACCATTTTTTCGCGGATCTTGATTTCGATGCTGGTCATGGCCAGCGTCGCTTATGCAACCGGCAATACGGACAGTGGCGTTTCCTGCACCAACGACGTCGTGCCGAGCGTGCCTTGGTCCATCCACGTTGTGAGAATTGACCGGGCCTGTCGGAACGTGCGGTTCTGCACGACCCTGGGCGGCGGCGGGGTTTTGGGGATGGGCATCGTCTCCGACCAGGTGAAAGCGCAGCCGGCGGGCCACACCTGTTTCTGGATTGACGCCGGGGGCAATCCGCAAATGACCAACATCGTTTCGCGTTTCCGGGTGATCTGGCCCAACGGCAAGACCACGCCGTTGGAGATGAACGTCGAGCGGACCAGCGGCATGGCGGTGTTATACACGGCCATCCTTGGTCCTTCCACCCTCACCGACAGCGGGATTGAATACGTCCTGGAACGAAGCCCCGGCCATGAATGGCTGCCCCTGCACGCCGGGCGGATATACGCGGTCCGGGTGCGCCGGATCAGCCCCGCCACGGCCGCAAAATGAGCCCGCACCTTCATGCTTGCGCGTGGGTTTGTCTCCTGATTTTGGGCAGCGGCGCGCTGTGTTTGAAAGCACCCGCCGCCGGCAATGCCACCGGACCCTCGCCGCCGGAAGACGATCTCTTCCGCGCCGGGACAATTCCCCGCTTACAGATCGAGCTGGATGCCGCCGCCGTGAAGAGCCTGCGGAATAATCCGAGGGAGTTTGTCTCCGCAACGGTGTCCGAAGGCACGGCGGTTTACCCGCAAGTCGCCGTCCACCTGAAAGGCTCGGTGGGAAGTTTCCGCCCGTTCGACGACAAGCCAGCGCTGACGCTCGATTTTAGCCGGTTCCAAACCGGACGGAAATTTCATGGCCTGCGGCGGATTTATCTCAACAACTCGGTGGAAGACCCCAGCTACGTCAACGAAATACTCGGCGGTGAATTCTTTCAGGCCGCCGGCGTGCCCGCACCGCGCGTCACCCGCGCGCTGGTCGGGTTGAACGGCGGCACGCCCCGGCTGTATGTGCTCAAGGAAGGTTTCACGGAAGATTTTCTCGCGCGCCATTTTCACCGCATCAGCGGCGAACTTTACGAACCAGGCACCGGCCACGACGTGAATGAAAAACTGGTGCGCAACTCCGTCGAGGCTCCCTTCGACCGGGATCGGGCCGCGTTGAAAAACCTGTCCGCCGCCGCCCAGGAAACCGATCCCGCGCAACGCTGGCAGAAGCTGGAAACCGTGCTCGAC
The DNA here is from genome assembly GCA_964449815.1 of uncultured Bifidobacteriaceae bacterium. Classification (GTDB taxonomy): domain Bacteria; phylum Verrucomicrobiota; class Verrucomicrobiia; order Limisphaerales; family UBA11358; genus UBA11358. Next base: position 91,557 of record CAYVGC010000003.1, on the reverse strand, counting down.
ACCCGGCAATTTCTCGCCTTCATGGCCGCAGAAGTCCTGCTGGGACATCGCGACGGCTACTGCATCAACCGGAATAATTTCCGCGTCTATCACGACTTGGACGGCGGCAAGATCCTCTTTTTCCCGCACGGGATGGACCAGTTGTTCGGCACGGCGGAACTCCCGTGGCAGCCGGCCTGGGCCGGCCTGGTTGCCCAGGCGGTGATGAGCACGCCCGAAGGACAACAAGGCTACGCCGCCACCTTCGGGTCATTGCTGACCAACGAGTTCAAAGTTGAAAAACTCACCGGCCGCGTGGACGAGCTTGTGCAGGAACTCCGCCCGGCCCTGGACAACGACGAGTTTGCCAGGGTCAAGGCGGCGGCCGACGTGGTCAAGGACCGGATTGTAAAAAGGAAGTTGAGCCTGGTGGCGCAATGGAACCGGCCCGCGTTGAAACCCCTCGAATTCACGGCGGACAGCGCGCATCCAGAGGACTGGGAAATCGCCGAACTGCCGGCGCAGGGAAGGATTGACCAGGTTAAAATTGACGGACTGACGACCCTTCACATTCTGGCCAGATCGAAATCCCTGGCGTCGTGGCGCACCATGGTCTTGCTGCCGCGCGGGCGGTATCGCTTCGAGGACCGGGTGCGGATCGCTGGCGTCGAGCCGCTGCCTTTCGGGACGCAATCAGGCGCGAGGCTGCGCGTTGGCGGCAGCGTGCGGGAGACGGTTTCACTCACCGGAGACTCCTCCTGGCAGGATTTAAGCTGCGATTTTGAAGTCGGGCAACCAATGTCGAAAGTGGAACTGATTTGTGAATTGCGCGCCCGCGCGGGTGAGGTATGGTTCAGCCTGCCTGTATTGCGTGTGCTACGGACTGACCAGAAACTATGAAAGTCAAAATCCATTGGAGGGCGTTCACGCTGATTGAGCTGCTGGTGGTGATTGCCATCATTGCGATCCTGGCGGCGCTGCGGTTGCCGGCGCTGGCGCGGCCGGATGACAACGGCACGCGCTTGGCTGGCATGAACAATCTCCGGCAAATGGGCATGGCGTCAGGCATGTCTGCCGCCGACAACCGGGATCATCTGCCGCATTCATGAGCGTCTGGCTGCCGTGTCAAGCGGCAGACAAACGGTGACAGCCGTCAATTTTGATGGCGCAGATTCGATTTTAATGCTGCCGTGATGCGCAAAAACAATCCATTGTGCAATGCTCAAGCCGAGGCCGCAGCCTTCGACCGTGCTTTCATGCGCAGGGTTGCCGCGAAAAAAACGGTCGAACACACGTGGCAACATTTCCGGCGAAATTCCAGCACCGGTATTGACGATGGTGAACTGAGCCAGGTTGCCGGATCGCAGCAGCCGCATGGTCACACTGCCTTGCGGCCGGTTGTATTTGAGGGCGTTATCCAGGAGGTTGAGCAGCAACTGGCGCAAACGATGCCGGTCGCCAAGCACGTAGAGTTCTTCGCAATCCGGGAGCTCCACCTGAATCCCCTGTGGCCCGGCGAGAATTTGCGCGTCGGCAAAATTTTCACGGACGAGTTCGTCGAAACGCAGCGGCTTCGGGTGCAGGGCGACTTGTCCTGCGTCGGCCTTGGCCAGCAGCGTGAGTCCGTCCACGATTTTTGAGAGCCGTCGGAACTCGTCGAGATGGCTCAACAAACGCTCCCGTTCGGAGGGCGAGAGTGATCCGTCGCGCAAGGCGGTTTCTGTTTCGCCGCACAAAATGGTCAACGGCGTTCTGAGTTCATGCGAGGCGTGCAACGTGAATTCGTGGATGCGGTTGAACGAATCATCAAGCCGCACGAGCGTGTCGTTGAAAACTTTGGCAAGCTGGTCAAGTTCGTCGCCATTCTGGGTGCGCGACAGGGGGTCGCGAAGATTATGTTCGTGGATTTTTTTGATGGCTTCCGTCAGCTTCGTTACCGGAGCGAGCGCGCGGCGGGTCAGCCACCAGCCGCCAAGCAGCCCCACAATGACAGCAGGCAGGCCGACTTGAAAAATCATCTCGCCGGTCTCGTCGAGCGCAGGCTCCGTCGGTTCGCGGCGGTGACTGTGGCGCAGTTGTTCGGAAATTTCCCGATAAGTTCCAACGCCCATCACGAGCAGTGACATCATTAAAATGCCGGCATACCACCAGGTGAGGCGGGTGCGGATTTTCATGTTGTTTCCTTCAACATGTAGCCGCAGCCCCGGATGGTGTGGAGCAGTTTGGGTTCAAAATTCGCGTCAATTTTTTCGCGCAGCCGGCGGATGTAAACGTCCACAAGGTTTGTGCCGGGATCAAAATCGTAGTCCCAGACTTTTTCGAGAATCATCATGCGCCCGCTAGGCCGCCCCGCCGAGCGCATGAGAAACTCCAGCAGCCGATACTCGCGCGCGGTCAATTCGATTTCCGTGCCGCGGCGCCGGGCTTTGTGGGTGACGGTGTTGAGCGTCAAGTCCGCCACGAGCAAAACCACCGGCCTGTTTTCTCCCCCGCGCCGCGTGAGGGCGCGCACGCGGGCGACCAGTTCGGCAAGTTCAAACGGCTTGGGCAGGTAATCATCCGCGCCGGCGTTCAACCCGTCGACGCGTTCGTTCACTTCGCCACGCGCCGACAGGAGCAGCACCGGCGTGGCGTTTCTACCTTCACGCAACTGGCGCAGCACGCTCAAACCGTCGCGCCCCGGCAGCATGATGTCGAGGACGATGGCATCGAACGGCGTGCGGGCGGCGGCGAGCAGGGCATCCTCGCCATTCGCCATCACGTCCACGGCGAAATTTTCCGCCTGGAGCGCCTTGCGGACGAACGAAGCGGTCTTCCTTTCATCTTCAACAACGAGCACGCGCATGAGTTTATATTTGATGAAAGCAGGACCGATGGCGAGAAAACTCGCCGCCGATTTATTCGCCAAAAAGCAAACCAATCTTCGTCGTCTTTTGTGCGTTCAGGCTCCTTCTCCTTCTCCGTGAAAATCTCGCCAAAGATGACAAAATTGTAATATTAAAAACATGGTTCTTTCATCTAAGCCCGCCAGACTGTCCATGCAGATAAACGCAGCTTTGTTATGAATCAACCGATACGTCGTTTGCGCGGTTTGCTTGGCATCGGCCTGCTGGCCGGGAATGTTCTCGCCCAAGACGCGGCCACCGCTTACAAAGTGCTCGACACCACCCAGCTCATGGGCAATGGCGGTATTGATTATGTTTGCGTCGACAACGATGAGCGGCGCGTTTATGTGCCGCGTGGCGGAAATACTTTCGTGTTTGATCTGGACCGCCACAAGTATATCGGTGCCATCACCAACATAGGCGGTCACGGTGTGGTCATTGATACCGCCACACATCACGGTTTCAGCAGCAGCCCCCAGATCGGCATGTTCGACACCGAGACGATGCAGAAGATCAAGAGCATTGACGTCTCAGGCCGGCCCGACGGCATCCTGCTGGAGCCGTTGACGGACCGCGTCTTTATTTTCAGCCATCAGTCGCCCAGCATTACTGTCATTGATCCCAAGGATGGTTTGGTCGTCGGCACCGTGGAGGTCGGCGGCGCGATGGAGCAGGCCCAGAGCGATGGGCAGGGGAAATTGTATGTGGATATTGAGGACCAGAAGAAAATCGCCGTCGTGGATGTCAAAACGCTCAAAGTCATCACCAAGTATGACCTTGGTGACAGCGCCGGCGAACCGGGCGGCCTTGGTCTGGATGTGAAGAATCACATCTTGTTCGCCATGTGTGCGAGGCCCGACGTCTGTGTCGTGGTGAGTGCCGACGATGGTAAAGTGCTGGCCACGCTGCCCCTCGGCAACGGCACGGACGGCGGCGGATTCAATCCCAGCACGATGGAGGCGTGGAGTTCGCAGCGTGATGGCACGCTGACCATCATCAAGGAAAGCAGCCCCACGAGCTTTGCGGTGGAACAGACCGTGCAGACCAAAACCGGCTGTAAAACTTCATCGCTCGACATCAAGAACAACCGGATAGTTTTGATCTGCACCGAGCGCCTGCCCCAAGCGGTTTCGGCTGCGTCCGCGCTGGCACCGGCCACGAACGCGCCTGCCGGTCAGTCGCGCGGCGGCGGTGGCCGCGGCGGCCCCGGCAACCTCGACATATTGTGGGTTGGTCGCTGATGCAACGATGCTTTGCCGATTTTTTAGACTTTGGCCCCGGACTTACTCCAATTCCTGGGCGAATCAATGTCCGTTTAGAGAGTGCGGCTCTGGCTAATGTTTTGCGCTTTTTGTGTGTTTTTACGGCAAATTAACTGCGGTGTTTTTGGTTTAAGGTTGGTTGTGTTATACTTTGCGACAAGTTTTTTTGCGGCTTTTATCTGTCATGCTTTGGGGCGTTCCACATCTGTTCGCCATCATTGCCAAAATATTGATCATAGGAATTGCATGTGCAACAAATCATCCTGCACGAGTCAACACTTTTTCAATTTGTTGATGGTGGTGGTTTTCAGCACAGCTTCCGCCGCCGAGAACACGCCCGCCCCGTCCGAAACCCCGCCGGCCATTTTTTACACCAATGTCGTGGTCAACTATGTTCCTTGGTCCATCCACGTTGTGAGAATTGACCGGGCCTGTCCGAACGTGCGGTTCTGCACGACCCTGGGCGGCGGCGGGGTTTTGGGGATGGGCATCGTCTCCGACCAGGTGAAAGCGCTGCCGGCGGGAGCCGGTTCGCCGCTGGCGGCGATCAACGGGGATTTTTATGAGAAGGCGAGGGAATATCCGGGCCGTCCGCGCGACCTGCAAATCCGCAATGGCGAAGTGTTGACGCAGCCGGCGGGCCACACCTGTTTCTGGATTGACGCCGGGGGCAATCCGCAAATGACCAACATCGTTTCGCGTTTCCGGGTGATCTGGCCCAACGGCAAGACCACGCCGTTGGAGATGAACGTCGAGCGGACCAGCGGCATGGCGGTGTTATACACGGCCATCCTTGGTCCTTCCACCCTCACCGACAGCGGGATTGAATACGTCCTGGAACGAAGCCCCGGCCATGAATGGCTGCCCCTGCACGCCGGGCGGATATACGCGGCCCGGGTGCGCCGGATCAGCCCCGCGGGCAACTCGCCGCTCGACCCGCAGACGGCGGTGCTGTCCATTTCCCCGGACTTGCTCGCCAAGGTTCCGCCCGTGAAACCGGGCGACACGTTGCAACTGGCCACTGAAAGCATCCCCAATCTTTCCGGCGTGGACGTGGCCATCGGCGGCGGCCCGGCGCTCATCCGGGACAGCCAGGAGATGCCGTGGAACGGCTGGATACACATGCCCCAGCCACGCACCGCGCTGGGCTGGAACAAACACTACCTTTATCTCGTCGAGGTGGACGGGCGGCAACTTGACTTGTCGCTGGGCATGACGTTTCCGCAGCTCGCCAAATACATGCTCGGCCTGGGCTGCGAACAGGCCATGAACCTGGACGGCGGGGGTTCGGCCACGCTCTGGGCCTTCGGCGCGGTGAAAAACAGCCCCAGCGAAGGACAGGAGCGGCCGGCGCCCAACGCCCTGGTTGTCGTCAACCCCAACCCGCCTGCCGCCACAAAATGAGCCCGCACCTTCATGCTTGCGCGTGGGTTTGTCTCCTGATTTTGGGAAGCGGCGCGCTGTGCCAAAGCGCAGTTCAGCCTGCCTGTATTGCGTGTGCTACGGACTGACCAGAAACTATGAAAGTCAAAATCCATTGGAGGGCGTTCACGCTGATTGAGCTGCTGGTGGTGATTGCCATCATTGCGATCCTGGCGGCGCTGCTGCTGCCGGCGCTGGCGAAGGCCAGGGGGCGGGCCAGGGACATCTACTGTGTGAACAATCTGAAGCAGATAGACCTTGGCCTGCGGATGTGGGCGGGCGACCAGGGCGACAAGTATCCGTGGCAGCTGGACACCGGGGTGGGCGGCAGCCTGAACTCGGCGGACTGGACGGATGATTTCCGGGTGGCCTCCGTCCAGCTGGTGAACTGGAAACTGCTGACCTGCCCGGCCGACACGGTGAAGCTGGCGGCGCCGCCGGTCCTCAACTGGGCGGCGCTGCGGGGGGACCTCGATGTGAGCTACTTTGTCGGCACGAATTCCGGCGCCGGGCAGAACAAAACCATCAGTGTCCTGCTTGGCGACCGGAACGTGACCGGGGGCGGCGGCGGATTGGATGCGGCTTGGAACACGTTCATGGGCACCTCGATTGACGCCGCCTGGGACAGCAGCCTCCACGGGCTGAAAGGCAATCTTGGCACGCTGGACGGCAGCGTGCGCCAGCTTGCGACGCCGGATCTCCGGGAGAACGTGAGCGCCGAGCTGGCCACGGGCGTGAATCCGGTGGTGTTCTCCAAACCCCGTGGCGTGTTTTGATGCGGGACAGCAAAGTCATCCAGGCGGCGGCGGTGGCGGCCATTCTGAGCGCGGTGGCCGCGCTGGCGATCACCATGCATGGCGGTTTTGCGCCCGGCATCACGGCCGGGCCGCACCGGGCGGCCGGCGCGGCGCTGGCGCGGCAGGCCTTGTTGCTCTTGAAACCCGGCGGCCGGATCCTGGTCATCACCCGCGACACGACCACGTTCCCCAACCCGGCGGCGGACCTCCTGCTGGAGGGCTTCCGGCGGGAACTGCGCCAGGCGCACGCGGACATCAGCGGCGTGCTGTCGCTGCAAGTGGACCCGCTGCGCCGCATCGAAGTGCCGCCGGGAGACTTTCAAAACTGGATTCACCACGCGGGCGGCGGGGACGTGATTGTTTCGTTCATGGGCCCGCCGCTGCTGACGGCGGCGCAACGGCGCCAGCTGGGCGAAATCAAGCCGGCCATCGTGGCCTTCTGCCCCGGCGGCTGGCCGGACCAGCTGGACTTCCGCCCGCTGTTTGCAAACGGCCTGCTGCGCGCCGCCATCGTGAGCCGGCGCGACCAGCCGGCCGTCACCGGCCGGCCGCAAAACGCCCAGGCGTGGTTCGACCGGAACTTCACGGTTGTCACCGCCGCCAACGTGGATGATTTCGTGGCCAGACCGTCCGCGTCCACCGCGCCATGAAACCCCGCCCGACATCGCCCGGCAGGAAAAACCGGCCGCGCCGCGGCTTCACGCTGACGGACCTGCTGGTCGCCGTGGCGTGCGTGAGCGTGCTGGGGGCGCTCCTGCTGGCGCAGCAGACCCGCGCGCGGACGAAAGTCCGGCTGAACCTCTGCACGAGCAACCTGGCGCAGGTCAGCCATGCCACGCTTGACTATGCCAATGACCACCAGCAACGCCTTCCGGCCGGCGACGGCACCGACAAACACGACATCTGGTGGTGGTATAAGGAAATGGTCAAACCTTACGCCGGCCTGCACGGGGAATCTTCGGACCAAGACACCTTGTTCGCCTGCCCGGAGGACCGGGGTTATTCCGACCGGACCCCGTTTCACCAGAACGGACGGTTTGATTTCAGCAGCTACGTCTTCAACGGCGTGACGCTGCCGGGCATGCCAAACCTCAGCGGCCTGTCCATCACGGACGTGAACCACCCCAGGCGAACGTTGCTGGTGATGGAATGGACCGCGCACGCGCCGCTTTCGTGGCACGCCAGCCAAACCGGACGCAGGAACGCGCCGTTCTACTGCGACGCCAAAAGCGTGGTCGGATTTGTGGACGGCCATGTGAGTTTCATTCCGATCTACTTTGACGGCTACAACGCCGCCTACACGCAAGATCCGATTTCCAGCTATGACTACCAATACAGCGCCAACTGATGTGATTCCAATCCAGCCGCGAACCGAAATCAGCCCTGGCCCGGAGCGCTTTCCGTTCACGCTCCATACCCCCGCCTTCATGCCTCAAGTTTCACGTCATACATGCTGCATTGCGCGCCTTATGTCTCACGGGTCACGTTTCCGGTCTCACGTCCACCCGCTCCCGTTGCTTGCCCTGGTGCTCTTGCCCTTCTCTGCCGCGCTTGCCGGACCGGCTTTGGGTCCTTGGACCCCCCTTTTTAAGGGCATTGATCACGCCGTCGGCACCAATAATCCCAGCATCCCGGGCGATTTCCCGGAATTGCAGGTCGTGCATTGCGTCCGGGTGGACCTGACCGACCCTGACGTTCAGTTCTTCACGACGCCCAGGGCTACAAACTATGTGGCCGAATCGCGCGAAACACTCACTCTCTCGATTCCCGACTTCGTCAGGAAATACCAAATCCAGGTGGCCGCTGACGCCAATTTTTACAATGCCAACCCAGGTGGTGACGACCCGACCAGCGAAGGCCTCCCTTGCGAAGTCTATGGCCTGCAGATCTGCACCGGGGTGGTGGTTTCCGCGCAGTCATCTGCCGACTACGACGGCGATCCTCGCGCTGCTTCGCTATTGTTCACGACGAACAAACAGCCCGTGTTTGTTTTCGAGAATCTTCCGCCGGGAACCAACACGGCCGGGATCTGCACCGCCATCACCGGTTACTACCCCATCGTGTCAAATGGCGTGAACTTTGGCATCGCCGCAAGCAACAGTTATTCCGACTCTTCTATCCATGGACTCCAGCCGCGCACCGCCTATGGTGTGTCCCAGGACAATCACTATTTCTACATGCTGACGATTGACGGAAGGCAGTCCGGATACAGCGATGGCGCGTATGACGTCGAAACTGGTTGTTGGATGACAAATTGTGGCGCCTGGAATGCCATCAATATGGACGGGGGCGGGTCCACGGCTCTTTACATGTCCGACAGCACTGGAAACCCCGTGGCCCTCAATCACTCCAGTTACCTCTTAGTCACCACCCCCTCTCGCGAGCGCTATATCGGCAGCCACTTTGGTGTGTTTGCCAGGCCGGTGCCGGGATTTTTCACCAATCTCACGGTCCTGCCCGCCGACACGGCGGCCACCCTCACGTGGACGACCCTCAGCGCCGCGACCACCCAGCTGGCATATGGCACCACAACCAACCTGAACCTGTTCACCGCGTCGAACGCCACGCTGACGGCCAGCCACGCGGTGCTGCTGACCAACCTCACTCCGAGCACGAGTTATTACTATGCTGCGCTGGCCAGCATCGGCGTGAACACTTACACCTCGTCAACCAATCTGTTCACCACGACCAACTATGTGACCGCCAGCCTGCTCTTTGACTTCACCAACACCTGGAGCTGCACGGCCGACGATCTGGACGGCGTCAACTGGACCGCCAGCAGTTACGATGATTCCGGCTGGGAAGGTTCCGGCCCGGGGCTGTTGTGGGCGGATCTCCGCGGCCCCAACAGCAGCATCCCCGGCCTGAACACCGAAATGCCCCTGGACGCCGACACCGGCTATCCCTACATCACCTACTATTTCCGCACGCATTTCAACTTCACCAACAGCCCGGCCGGCGTGGCCCTCCAGCTGCAGGCCTATGTTGACGACGGCGCGCTGTTCTATCTCAACGGCACGCAAATCTGGAGCCTGCGCATGCCCGCGCCCCCCGTCCTCAACGCCACCCTCGCCGCCGGCTATCCTTGCAGCGGCGACGCGACCTGCATTGACGCCAACGAGGTCTCCGGTCCGGTCATCACCAACAGCCTGGTCACGGGCGACAACGTGCTGGCCGTGGAGGTGCATAATTACAACGCCCTCAGCCCCGACATCACCTTCGGCCTCGCGGTCTCGGCCAACGTGCCCTATTCCATGAACCCAATGCTGAACGTCGCCGGGACCAACCGGGCCATCGCGTTGAACTGGGCCCAGGGCGGCTTCACCCTTCAGCAGGCCGGCGCCGTCACCGGCCCCTGGACGAATGTTCCCGGACCGGTCGTCAGCAGCCCGTTCATCACCACGGACTCCGCCAGCGCCCGTTTTTTTCGCCTGATAAAATAAGAACCATTCCAGCCCCATGAAAAAAACATTCGCCGCCCTCGTCGCGCTCACCGCAACCATTGTTCCGCTGGCCACCGCCGCCGGCCAGACGCTCACCGTCAGGGTCTCCGACACCCTGCTGGGGCTGAACCAGAAATGGGCGGAGGGCTACCAGGCCGGACATCCCGCCGCGGTGATCCAGGTGACGGGCGGCAGCACGGCCGCCGTGTTTGCGACCCTGGCGGAAAGCAAGGCCGACCTGATATTTGTTTCGCGCGCCATCCGTTATAAGGAGGCGCAGGCTTGTGAGGTGGCTTTGGGCCGGCGGCCGGCGGATGCCAAAGTGGCGGTGAGCGGCCTGGCCGTCTATGTGAACACCAACAACCCGGTCCGGGTGGTCACCTACGACGAGCTGGAGGACATTTTCCGGGGGAAAACCCAAAACTGGAAGGAGCTGGCCGGCGGCCGGGACCAGACCATCACGGTTTACGCGCCGGCCACCAATTCCGTCACCGGTGAACTGTTCAATGAAGAGGTGCTCAACGGCCGGGGATTCGCCGCCGGGGTTCGTCTCCTGGCCGGCCAGGCCGTGGTCAAGGCCGTCGCCGCCGACCCGCAGGGCATCGGCTTCGGTGCGCTGACCCCGGCGGAAGCCGTTCAATTTTTGAGCATCAAGCGGGCGCGCTCCTCCACGCCCGTGACGCCCACCGCAGACAGCATCGCCCGCCGGATTTATCCCGTCTCGCGCTACGTTTACAGCTACGCCAGCCCCGCCGCCAGCCCGGCCGCCATCCAGGCCTATCTCGGCTGGATTCGCAGCGACGCGGGCCAGCAGGCGGCCAAAGACGCCGGCTTCTTCGCCCTGCCCGCCACCTCGCGGCCAAGCCAATGAGCATTGGAAATCACGCCATTTTCACAGTCCTGTGCTGCTTCGTGCTGGCGGTCGGCACGGCTCGCGCCGCCAGCCAGCCGGCTCGAACTGCTGAGGTGGTGTTCGATCATCCCGGCGGCTTCTGTCAACCGGCTTTCACGCTGGCGCTCAACACGCCGACGAAAAAAACAACAATTTATTACACGACCAATGGCGAGGACCCGCAGCCGGCCAGCGCCAGCCTTTACGTCCGTCCCATTGAGATTGCCGCCACCACCATCGTGCGCGCCGCCGCCTTCGACCCGGGAACAAATCCGGCCGGCGCGGGGGCAAGAACTTTTTTATTTGTCCCGGACATCCTCAGGCAAACGGGTGCGCAGTTTCCAAAAACCTGGGGCACCAACCAGGGAAAACCAGTCCCTGCCTGCTACGGCATGACCACAACAAATGAGGAAAACGCCGCCACGCGCCAGGTGGTGGCGGCAGGACTCCAGTCCATTCCCACGCTTTCCATCATTGCCGATCCGGCTGATCTCTTTTCCCCGGAAACCGGCATTTACACTCATCCGCTGGAACGCGGCGTTGCCTGGGAACGCCGCATCTCATTGGAAATGTTTGATGCCGCCGGCCGGCCGGCGTTCCAATGCGGCTGCGGGCTGCGCATCCACGGCGGCATGAGCCGTCAGCCGGGGGAGTCGCCCAAACATTCATTCCGCCTTGCCTTCAAAAAACATTACGGCCCGGCCCGGCTGCATTTCCCGTTGTTTGGCGCCGGCGGCGCGCAGGAGTTCGACACCTTGGTTCTGCGCGCCGGAAACAATGACTCATGGCTGTCCAGCAAGGGTGAAGAACGCAAGCGGGCGGACTACCTCCGTGACGAGTGGATGCGCCGGAGCATGCTGGACATGGGACATCCTTCCGCGCGCGGCCGCTTCGTGCATCTTTACCTCAACGGCCTTTACTGGGGTGTTTACAATTTGTGCGAACAACCTGGCCCGGCCCTGCTCGCCAGCGACCCAGCCGCCGCTGCCGCCGGATTCGACGTCCTAAAAGTCGGCAAGACCGAAGCCGGCGACGAAATCGTCTGGAACAAAATGATGACGCTGGCCAACGCCGGCTTGAACGACGACCGCAGCTACGAAAAAATCAGCCGCTGCCTTGATTTGCCCGAACTGACCGACTATCTGATCCTGAACTTTTACGCCGGCAACTCGGATTGGGATCGTTCCGCGAACTGGGTTGCCATCCGTCCGCGAACGCCCGGCGGCCGCTTCCAGTTTCTCGTCTGGGACGGCGAATGCACGCTTGAAAATCCTGACGTTGACACACTGGATTTCGACGACGACGAAAGCCCGCCGCGACTGTTCCACAAGCTGTCCGAAAATGCCGCGTTCCGGAAACTGTTCGCCACCCGCGCGCGGCGGCTCCTTTTCAACACCGGCCCGCTCACGCCGGAAAAATCTGCGGAACGCTTCCAGGCTCTGGCCAATTCGATCGCCGCTGCGATGCCAGCGGAAGCCGCCCGCTGGGGAAATTATCGCCGGGATGTGCCGCCCGGCAAAACCGGCCTCTATGAAAACTACACGGTCGAAAAGCACTGGCAACCGGAGGTCAACCGCAGCCTGACCCGGTATTTTCCGCAAAGACGCAGTGTTTTATTGAGCCAGTTCCGCGAGCGCGGCCTCTTCGCCGGTCAACTCTCCGAACCGTAATCAAGCGTAATCAAGTTCGCTTAAATCTTTCGCCGCCGCATGCTGTCCGCGCCGGCCGGCATCCGGACCGGTGCAGCAGTTGATTAAAGGGAATCGTCATTGCCGCCGTCCCATGAACCGGGTAATTTTGAACGACCGATAAAAAGTAGCAACCGCTCAACCGGTCAGGGTTTGAAATTGCAGCGGGACTTTGGTGCGGTGCGGAAGGTGGCGGAATCGCGCCATCTGGCCGGGAGTGGTTTGCGCCGCCAGGGTGCGGCTCAAATTGCGACGGTGGGGCACGGTCGCACGCCTTACGGAACCGGCGGAAGGTTTTGCCGGTTTTGCGGGAAATATCGGGCGGCGCACAGCCGCTGACATAAACCACAGGCACATACATTGGTGCGGAGACATAACGTTGGTGAACGTGGTTGCGGCCATCAGTCGAGGCCGGGCGCGGAATCGTTTTTCAAAAAACTTTGAAAAACGACCAAGGGCGGAGCTCATCTAAATTCGTTTTGAGGTCTGGCTGGTGTGGTTTTGTTTGACATGAAATTCAAATGGCTGGTCGGGTTGGGCATGGTGGTGGGGCTTGCCGCCCTGGTGGTCTGGCTGGTGCCGGCCCCGCGCGGCCAGGCGGCTGCGCCTTTCCTGGCCTTGAGCCGGGTGCCGGTGCCGGAAATGCCCGCCAAAGCCGCCGACCTGGTGCAGGCGGCGGCGGTGCTGGAGCGTGAAAGCACCGCCGCAGCGGTGTTGCGCGACGTGAACACGATGGCCCGGCCCGGCGTCATGCCTTACGTCGTCAGCGCCATCTGCCAGCGCAATCCCGAAGTGGCCGGGGCCGTGGTCGCCGCCGCCATCAAGCTGCAGCCGGACGATGAACCGGCTTTTTGCCGGGCCGCCGTGTGCGCGGCGCCGGACCGGGTGGAACAGGTGGTGGCTTCCGCCTGCGCGGTCGCGCCGGCCTCCTTTGCCAATGTGGCGCTGGTCGTGTTCCAGCGCTGGCCGGACGCCAATTGTTTGATTCTCGACGGCCTGACGAATGCGCTGCCCGCCTTGAAACCTTATTTGGATCAGGCGGCGCGTCAGGGCGGCACGAACGGTTTCCCCGCGCTGATCAACCAGACCGTGCAACTGGTTGCGGCCGCCGCCAAGGCCGAAAGCAGAAAGCAGCAGCCATAAAACAGCAATGAATTTCAGCGTTCCAAATTTGGCTTTTGATGACGCGCCTTCCCCGGCCGGTGAAGAAAAGTCTGCGTCTGCCGCTTCACCGGACGGCATTGGTTTTGTGTTTCCGCCTTCTGCCTTCCAGTTTTCACTTTGATTTCCAATTATGCGCTGCGCCATTATTTTCTCCCGCCGCCGCCTTCCGCCGCAAAACTGGATCGGCGTCGTGGCCGCGTTCGGCTGTCTCCGGGCCGGCTCGCCGGCCCTGGCGCAAACGACGGCCGCCGCCACCGTGTCGGACAATGCCGCCGCCACCGCCCCGTTGAACATCCCCCTGACTTTGGGTCCGCTGAATCTGCATCCCCGCGCCACCACCGGCATGATCGCCGATGACAACCTGCTGTTCACCTCGACGCATCAGGAGTCCGATCTGGCCTGGACCCTGCAGCCGGGGTTGCAGGCGGTCGCCGGCGACGATGCCGCGCTGATTGCGTATCGTGATCAGGGTTATGATCCCATCAACCTCACTCCCGGCAGCCTCATCGTCCAGCCGCCGGAAGCGTGGACGGGGAAAATATTCACGCTGGACTACGCGCCGCGCTTCAAGTTTTACGACCAATACACCGCCGACAACGCCATTGATGAATTTGCCACCGTCAATCTGTTGTGGCCCATGAACAAGCTGATCCTCGGTTTCCGGCAGGATTATCAGTTGCAGAAGGCGACGATCATCGAGGCGAACCAGTTTGCCACCACCGAGACCATTTCCACCGCGCTGACCGCCGCCTACCAGTTCGGCGACAAGACCTCCGTGGAAAGCGATTTCCACCGTATCAGCATTGACTATGATGCGCCGGGTCTGATTGGTTACACGGAATACAACACCGAAGACTGGTTCAATTATGACCTCACCGAGTCCATGCCCGTCAGCGTGGGCGTGCTGGCCGGCTACGACGCCGTGGCGGCCAGCCATCAGGACCAGACCTACGAACAGTTGCGGGCGCGGGTGCGTTACAATTTCACCGAAAAACTGGTGTTCGACGTTTCCGGCGGCGGCGAGGTGCGCCAGTATGAAAATGGCGAGTCCGACACCTTTTCCCCTGTGTTCACCCTCAGCGGCTCCTATCGGCCGGCGGAACGCACGACCGTCAGCCTGACCGGCTACCGGCAGCAAAACGCCTCCATTTTCAACGGTTACAATTATGCCAGCACCGGCGCAAACCTGGGCTTCTCGCAGGGGATCACCGACCGCTTCACCGCCGGTGTCAGCGTCGGCTATTTTACCCTCGACTATGAATCCATCACCAGCGCCCGGGCCAATTACTCCGACGATTACTACACCGCCCGGTTAAGCCTGGATGCGAAAATTATCCGGCACCTGACCGGCCAGATTTACTATAATCTGACCGCCATCCAGTCGCCCGTCAGCGGCAACATCAACGACAATCAGATCGGCGTGAACCTGACCTTGAGCTACTGAATCAATCCGCGCAGAAATTTGGAAGGCGGACGCCGACGGGTCTGCTTTCCAAATTTCTGATTTGCAGCGGGTGAATTGACGGCCATGGAATTTTTTTGGAACCTTACCCTCATGTGGCTTGAAGCGCAGCAATTGAAAACGATTCAGGAAGAGGTCCGGCGGCTTGATCCGGCGGCCGAAATTTATCTCTACGGCTCGCGCGTTGACGATTCCGCCAGGGGGAGGGGACATTGATTTGTTGGTGGTGTCGGACTGGCTCGGTTTTCGGGACAGCTTGCGGCTGCGCCGCCGGCTTCTGGACAATATCGGCTGGCAACAATTGGATTTGATGGTGCGGCGGAAGCATCAAACCGGAGGGCCGCTGGCGGCATTGGCCGTGACAACAGGAATCAAATTATGAACCTGGCGCCGGCTGCTCGAACAAAGCCTGGCGGAACTGGCCGATGCCCGGAAGCACCTGGATTATTCCTTCCGGCAGGTTGCCGGAGCGCCGGACACGCTGGCCGATGCCACGGAAAAACAACTGGAAAGCGTCGAGGCGTTCACGGGACGTTTCGCATGTTCGGTGGATTTGCTGGTCAACCAGGTGCTTCGCGGTCTGGACCGGATGGAATTGAGGACGGAAGGCGCGTTGCTCTGGACGCGGTTAATCGCGCCGAAAAGCGCGGATTAGTGGATCAAGCCGAAGTTTTGCGCGAAATGAAGGATGTGCGCAACCTCATTGTGAATGATTACGCAGGCGCGCGGGCGGCGGAAATTTTCACTTATTGCCGCGAACAAAAGCCGGTGCTTGATGCCGTCTGTGACCGTGTCGCCGCCTATGCCGGACAAATTTGTCCGGTGGGACACAAGGAGGAGGCTGAATGAGGGAAATGATTTCAGCCGTCCGGTTTTAACTGTGAACTTCTGCTTTCCCCGTTTTCGATTTTGATCTTGTAATTTCCCCGCCCCATGGAGTGCGCCTGGCCTGGGGAATCTGTTCCGTGTTCCAGCCTTGCCGCCAAACGTCATATGTTGACTTTTGACAAAATCGTATTATGCTCAACACGTGGAAACCATCATCTTCAAAGCCCGGCCTGGAACGCGGGCGAAGTTGCAACGCATCAACCCCAACGTCTCGGCGTTATTGCGTCAAGGCGTCGAGAAAATGATCCAAGGCAGGCGTGCCGGCTCCGCCCTGGAAAAGGCGAAGCATCTGTGCGGCATTTTCAAGGGGGCGCCGCGCGATCTGGCCACGGCCAGGGATTATTTGAAACAATATGGCCAGAAAAAACCTCATTGATGCCGGTCCGATTGTTGCCTATCTCACCGATGAAGCCCATCATGACTGGGCGGCGGAACAGTTTTCCCGTTTTGATTCGTTTGAAACCTGCGAGGCGGCCTTGTCGGAAGCGTGCGCCCGGCTGGCCTATGCCGGATATGACCAAACCGCAGTGATTCGACTGGTGGACGAGGGCGTATTGAAATTGACCTTTGACACGGCCTACAACCTTGGAAGGATTCTGGCCTTGATGGGAAAATACCGGGGTTTGCCGATGGATTTCGCGGACGCCTGTCTGGTGACCATGAGCGAAGAGGAAAAAGATTCGCTGGTGGTGACTTTGGATCAAAAGGATTTTTTGATTTATCGCCGATACGGGCGGCAAGCCGTCCCGGTTTTGACCCCTTGAACTTTGATTCCTGTTTCCCCCGCCCTGTGGAGTGCGCCTGGCCTGGGGGATCTGTTTCGTGTTCCACCGGGCGGCTTTCTGTTTTCAAAATCTAATTTGTTTTGTGATTTCATATTGTCAGCATGCCAGCCTTTGCCTTGAGCCTTCACCGGGCAGCTTTTCAGCATTTTAGCATGTCAGCGTTTCAGCGTTTGGCTTTAAGTTTCAGCTTTCAGCGTTTCAGAATTTAAGAATGTGCCAGCGCCACATTGTCACACGGGCAATAATTTCCGCATCTGAAAGTGACCGTGAGATGGTTGGCAAGATAATGCCACGAGCTTGCCATCTCGTGTCGCGAGACGGCAAGCAAACGCCGCGTGTTAATTAACAAACGTCATGTGTTAACTAACACACACCACGAGATTACCGTCAAACGTCACGAATTGATTAACAAACGCCGCGAGATGGTAAACATACACCATGTGTTAACCAACAAACGTCGCGTGTTAACTAACACACGTCACGAGACGGTAAGCAAACGTCGCGAGATTACCTTCTCGCGTCACGAGAGGGTAAGAAAACGTCGTGAGATTACCGTCAAACGCCGCGTGTTAATCAACAAACAGCCGAAAATGGTCAAATTTAGCCAGTTGGAGACGGTAATTGCCATGTTATCGTTAAAGTTGCTTTTGCAATCCACCCGGAACGCCAATTGCCGCGTCTCTTCCGGTCCTCCGTCCGTCACCAGCCATGATCTGTCAATTTTCGGCACCTGTAATTAAATGAGACATTTTGCAAACCGGTAATGCCACTTTCACAGGTGCGTTCGATGGCGAAACAGGCATGGAAAGAGGCTTAACAGGTTGGCTTGATGCTGCAACAGGTTTGCACGGGATGGAGCGGGCTTGTGTCATGGCACCATGATTTAAGCCTGTCGGTTTTCAGCTTTGTTCCTTGGTTCCTTCGTGGTTCTACCGCTGAAATCCGCTGATTTCTTATATGAGTGTGCTAAAAAAAAACATCGCTGCGAACTTCGGCGGCGGTGTCTGGACCGGGCTGATGAACCTGGTCTTTGTGCCGCTCTATATCCACTTTCTGGGGATTGAGGCTTACGGGCTGATTGGCATCTTTGCCACGCTGCTGGGAATGTTTGCCTTGCTTGACATGGGGTTGAGCAGCACCCTGAACCGGGAGATGGCGCGGCTGTCGGTGCAGGAGGGCAAGTCACGGGAAATGCGCGATTTCGTGCGGACTTTGGAGATTCTGTATTGGCTGGCCGGTCTGCTCATCAGTGTCGCCGTCATCGCGTTGTCCCCGTTCATTGCCTACCATTGGGTGAAGGCCGAGCACCTGTCGCCCCAAACTGTGCAAACCGCCATTATGATCATGGGCTTGGCGGTGGCTTTTCAATGGCCGATGGGTTTTTACTCCGGCGGGCTGATGGGCCTGCAGCGCCAAGTGCTGCTGAACGTCATCAATGTGGTGATGGCCACCTTTCGCGGGCTGGGGGCGGTGTTGATCCTATGGCTGGTTTCGCCCACCGTCCTGGCGTTTTTTTTATGGCAGATCGTCATCAGCATCGTCCAAACCGGCCTGGTCGTCTTTTTTCTCTGGCGCAGCCTGCCGCCTGCCCCGGAAGCGCCGCACTTTCGCCTTGAACTGCTGCGGAACATCTGGCGTTTCGCCGCCGGCATGACCGGGATCATTGTGACCTCAACCATTCTAACCCAAACGGATAAAATCATTTTAAGCCGCATGTTGAGCCTGAAGGTGTTCGGTTATTACACCCTGGCCGGGGTCGTCGCCATGAGCCTTTGTCGCTTTATTGCCCCGGTCTTCTCGGCCACTTATCCCCGGCTGACCAATCTGGTGGCCTTGGGCGACAAGGATGGGATCATAAACCTGTATCACAAGAGCGCTCAATTGATGTCCGTGCTCATTCTCCCCGCCGCGCTGGTGGTCGCGCTCTTCTCCAAAGATCTGTTGTTGCTGTGGACCCGGAGTCCGGAAACCGCCGCACACACTTATATGCTGGTGAGCCTTCTGGTCATGGGCACGGCCATCTGGGGTCTCATAAATATACCCTATGCGCTGCAACTGGCCTACGGATGGACGCGATTGTCCTTTTATGTCAATCTGGTATCGGTGTTGCTCCTGGTGCCGCTTATCATTGTGCTGACGAAATGGTATGGCGTGGTAGGAGCGGCAAGTGTGTGGGTGATGCTGAACATTGGCTACTTAACATTTGACATTCAGATCATGCACCGGCGATTGTTGCCGGCGGAGAAATGGCGCTGGTATGTCGAGGATGTGGGACGCCCGTTTTTGGCCGCGGTTGTGGTCAGTAGCATCGGGCGCTTGGTAATAAAATCCGATTGGTCCCCGTTCCTGCTCATTGCCAGTTTGTGTCTGGTAAGCGGGACAACGCTTCTGGCCGCTGCCTGCGCCGCTAATCAGCTTGGCGCGGTGACGAGATTTAAGCCGTTTTTGACAAGACTTCGTAATGGAGCGATTAGCGCAGCGAAAACGCTATGATGTTCAAATTTGGGATAGTGGCAAGCATACAGCAATTTGGCTTGGCTGTTTTCCAAATTTCTATTTAATTATGGTTATGACCGCTCAACCAAATCAACCACTGGAATTTTCCCGATGAATTGTCTTCTGCTCGGCGGGGCCGGCTTCATTGGCAGCCGAACCGCCCAAAAGCTCTCAAACAGCGGCCACTCCGTCCGGGTGCTGGATATTTTCGACACGCAGGTCCATGGCGATGATCTGGCGGCGTCTGAACTGTGGGGGACGCTGCTGGGCAAGGCAAAGATGTCGGTGGGCGACGTGCGCGATCCCGTGGCGGTCGGACGTGCGCTGGAAGAGGTTGACACCATCTTTTATTTTGCAGCCGGCACGGGCACCGGACAGTCCATGTATCAGGTGCGGCATTACACCGATGTCAACGTCCTCGGGGCGGCGGTGCTGGCCGAGGAAATCGCGCGCCGCCGTTCGCAGATCCGCCGCGTCATTGTCAGTTCCAGCCGGGCGGTCTATGGTGAGGGAGCTTATTTGTGCCCCAAACATGGCCGGGTTTTCCCCCGCGCCCGCAAACTCCAGGATTTGGAAAACGGAAAATTCAACCCGTTTTGCCCGGACTGCGGTGCCGCCCTGACGGCCGCCGCTTCGGTTGAAAGCGACCCGGTCCAGCCGGGTTCCATCTATGGCATCACCAAACTGGCGCAGGAGCAAATCATCCTCAACCTCTGTGAGGCCCTCGGCATACCGGCCGTGGCCTTGCGCTATCAGAATGTCTATGGCCCCGGCCAGTCGCTGAAAAATCCCTACACCGGCATCCTGTCCATCTTCAGCCAGTTGCTGCTGCAAAACCGCCCGATCAATGTTTTTGAAGACGGCCTGCCCACGCGCGACTTCGTCTTCGTGGATGACGTGGTGGAATTCAATTGCCGGGCGGCGGAACATCCGCTTGCCGCCGGTCATATTTTGAATGTCAGCACCGGGGTCCGCCAGACTTTGCTGGATGTGGTTTTGACCTTGGGCCGCGCCTTCCAAAAACAGCCGGAATATGCCGTCTCCGGGCAGTTCCGGATCGGGGATATCCGCCATGCCTCGGCGGATACCGCCGCGCTTTTTCAAACTCTTGGCAGACATTCTTTCATCTCCTTTCAAGCAGGAATCAACCGTTTCGCGGCCTGGGTTTTGAAGCAAAACCTGGAATTGGACGCCAATACGCGCTATTTGAAATCTCTCGATGAAATGGCGGCCCTCGGCCTGTTGCGCCACGGAGGGACTAAACCGAATGTTTCAATACCTGATTGAATCGGAGACAAAGTGGAGCGCCGGTCTGTGACCGGCTTTGGGGATTCTGACCGTGACCAGCCGGCGGCAAGCCGGCGCTCCGGCGATGGTTTGTGAAATATCCCGGCCAACCGTTTTTCGCGGAATTAAAATGAGCCTCCGCATGCTGGCTGCTGCGCGGTTCATGGATGGGGCATTGCCGAAAACAACTCGTGGCGCGTAAAAAAATTCTGTTCGGGGTCGGAGCTGGGATGGTCAGTTTGGCGGTTGATGGAGTCGCCGGATTGATCGTTTTTGGTTTGCTGATCTGCCATTTGCCGGCAAAGGGCGCTGGCTATAGCAGTTTCAATCAACATTACGACAAACGCCAAACTGGTAGGGCTGACCTGCTGGTTAGCCAACCCGGCGGCGCAGCAGGGCCCTACCACCCGATGCTCCAATGTTGTTTTGATCTGCTATAATGGATCCTGATCACCACGACCGGCTCCTTCTTGCTGATGCTGCAATGCGGCCTTGGCCTCACTGTAGCCCGCGAAGTCGGCCAAACACGCATCCCCCGCGAACTTGTCATGCTTAAAATTGATCGTTTTATGATTTTGAACGGTTAGCAGTTTAGTTCATTTGGTAACTGTTCAAAGTCATATATTTCTTAATAGTTAAGAAACATTGCCTATAAAATGCTAAAAAAACTGTATAATAATGCTTTTCGCGGGATTCCGTTCTCTCTAAAAAAAGTGGGGAGAAAAGTGAAAATTCTTAGGCCGCGAAGTATTATTGGCGGTAAGCATATAACCATAGAATCATCGGTCTTCATACATAGGCATAGCACCATTTTTGCAATTGAAAAAAGAGGAAATCAGCGGTTTACGCCTCGCATTTTTATCGGCTCAAAATGTTACATTGGGGTTTATGCAATGATTGCCGCTGTTAATGAAGTAACGATTGAGGAATACTGCGTTCTGAGTGATTATGTCTATATTTCTGATGTCGCGCATGGCCTCGATCCATTAGCTGGACCCATTATGGAACAGCCGCTTGAGAGCAAAGGGCCGGTTCGACTGGGGAAAGGAACTTTCATTGGGTATCGAGCAGCAATTATGCCCGGTGTTTCTCTCGGTTGTCATTGTGTCGTTGGGAGTAACAGTATTGTAACTCATTCATTTCCTGATTATTCAATGCTTATTGGGTCACCGGCTCGCTGTGTAAAGGTATATTCTGTCGAACAGAAATGCTGGAAATCTCCAAATCCATCATCAAAACAAATTAGTTAATTTGTATACCGTGGTGAACATATGAACCATTTTTTCATTAATTCTGTAAGTCGTTATTATCGTTTAAAGGCGCGATTTTATTATCGTCGTATTTTTGGTCATATTGGCGCTGGGTCGTGCATTATGAAACCCGTTGGATTATTTAATCCAGAGTGCATACACATAGGAAATGGTGTTCAAATTCGTCATGGGGCAAGGATTGAGGCCGTTCGCGAGCGGGCCGGAGTGTTCTTTTCTCCGCGAATTGAGATTGGAGACGGCACGAGTATTGAACAGGGTTTCCATCTTGCTTGTGCGGAACAAATCATCATAGGCAAGCATGTGGCAATTACGGAATATGTTGGCATTTTTGATATCTGGCATTTATATGAAGACATTCAGGTTCCAATTAAGGACCAACCGCTTAAGACTTCACCTGTAAAAATTGGCGATCATTCTTTTATTGGCATGGGAGCTGTCATTCAGCCGGGAGTAATAATAGGAAAACACTGCGTGATTGGGGCTAATTCGGTAGTAATTCGCAGTATCCCCGATTATTCAGTAGCCGTTGGCCTCCCTGCAAAAGTTATTAGAAGATTTGATCCAGTTGCTTCGCAATGGATTAAAGTCACGGAAAACATTTCTGGAAACCAATCGTGAAATTTTCCCTTTTAGTTCCCTCCTACAATCGGCCGGGGTTCATTCGTGAAGCGGTTTTCTCACTGTTGGCCAATGCAGCTCCCGACGTCGAAATTATTATTTCAGACGATGCGTCGCCTAGAAGGGCAGAAATCACCGGCGCTCTCTCTGATGTGATTGCGTCGGGTCGGGTCACGTATATACAACAAGGAAAAAACCTGGGATGGTCCAACAACCGGAACGCCCTGCTGGATGCTGCCCGAGGAGAATATGTAATTTTGATGGGGGATGATGACCGTCTCAAGCCCGGAGCGATTGATCGCCTGCGTTATTGGACAGCAAGCCATCCCGATGTGTCTGTTTTTGGTGTTGGTTACGACAACATTGACGAATACGGAGTGCGTATCTTTACACGCTGCACTCCCAAACCCGTTTGTTATGAAACAGCCAAGGGTGGCAATTGGAAGGAGATATTCTCCAATGATGCAGTGCCAGCATGGTCGCATCATCCCTTTACAATGTGTTGCAGAAGAACAGTTGCGGCGGCTATTCGGTATAACCCAAAAGTGGATATTGCCGACGACGTTTTATTCTTATATGATGCGCTTGAACAGGGCAACAAGTTCCTGGCGATCCCTGAAACATTATTTGATTGGCGCCGCGCCACAAATGTTAGTGGGAACTATGCTACCTTATCCGGAAGTAGGCTACGAGGGCATCTGGCCGATGGTTTAATTCTAGCGGAGCTGGCGAATCGCCCGGCGCTTCGGAAGGAAGTTAAATCCCTTTTGAACGATGCCCAATTTCTTGCCCGGTTTTGCAAATTCAAACGGACCGACGCCCAGGACTTAGTGCGCCTGCTCCAGGTTAAGCCGGCGGACGGGATGGCCCTGGGCAACTTCATCCACGAACGATTCCCACGCCAATCCATCTTTCAACAATTGGACAGGCACATCAGGGCAATAAAAGTAATGGGACTCCGGCACATTCTCAATTTCTTACGCGATAAATGGGACCAAAAGCAAATGGCAATCAGATTGCGCCGCAAGAATTCCTCGTGCGATCAAGCAGCTGGACCAACAGGCCGCAAATGAACCGAACAATAGTCCAGACTTGTGACTGGTTCCGCTCCCTTTGGTTTCGGTTGTCCTTGGCGGGCGTGGTATCAATGGCGGCCGTGACCGGGTTCGCCACGAGCGCGCCGGCGTCCTACCTGGCTGGCCAGATCGTTCTCGGCTTGTGTGTCTTCCTGGCGTTCTACCTGCTGGCGGACCGGCCGTTGTTCAATCCCGTTCAAGCGGTCGTGGCGATATTCTATTGGTGGCTGGGGGTCGGTCCGGCGGTGATTGCGACCTGGAATTTCATGATCGGCCAAACCGAGGCCGCCTTGCAGGTGGAGGAAGCGGGGACGGAAGCCTTTTGGATTGCGGCACCGGGCGTGCTGCTCTATGCGCTCACCGCGCGGCTGACCCTCGCCTGGTTTGCCAAAACGGGAGTTTGCGCCCGGTTCCTGCTGCCCGCCGGCGGCAACTACCGGCCCAAAGTTTTAATCATCTACTACTTGCTGGCGGTTCTGGCAACAGTGGCGGTTCGACTCCTGCAAGCCGTGGGAATCATTGGGCTGCAAGAAATAGACTTTTTGGGCGGCACTAAAACGAACATCTGGTGGGTGGGCGTGATTGCGGCGGTTGGTTCGCTCTCCCCGTTCGTGAACTCATCCCTGATGACGGCCCTGGTCGCACCTTGGAAGAAAATTCCGGCTTCGATCCGGATTCTGATTGGCGTGATGGTAGTGCAGACCATGCTGTTCGCCCTGTTCGGGGGCTGGAAAGGACCGCTAGTTTTTTTGGGGGCTTACTATGTTTGCGCTTATGTATCGCGCTGGCAGCGGCCCCCGTGGCTGATGCTGGCGTTTGGCACAGTGGTTTTCGTAACGGTCATAGAGCCTTTTGTTGATTACAGCCGGAATGTGGCTATTGTGAGTCAAGCCGGAAATTCGGCGGATCGAGAGAACGTCATTGTTAATGTGCTCAAAAATCCGCAGGCATTTCTGCCGACCAGGGTGGAGGAGATGGACCCGGCCATATTCTTTCGGGGCATCTCTCCGCTGGCCGGTGAGTTGGTGCGGCGAAATGAACCCTTTAACGGGAAATGGGATGGCTATACAATCAAGTGGGGGCTCGAGAGTCTGGTTCCACGGGTAATCATGCCTGACAAACGAGACAACACTATCGGAGCATTCTACACCATGGAATTGAGTGACGATCCGACCGCTGGCGAGAATGACGTCTATACTGAAAGCAAAGCCATAAGTATCCCTTTCGAATTCGTGGGCAACTTCGGCTGGTGTGCTGGCATCTTGGCGTTCGGACTGCTCGGCGTTACCTGGAGTCTATGGTGTGGCTGGCTGCTGTCCCCCGCGCGCTTATCCAGCCACCCCTTGACCCCTTACCTGGTGCTTTCGGCAATGATTATGGAACAGTCGTTTGGAAATTACCTCGGCATGTTTAGGATGCTGCTCATCCCGCTGCTGTTATGCTTTGTCATCTTTAGAATGCTTCGCGGCAAGATTTAGTTCCATTTTGAGCGAAAACCTCAATGATTCGTGTAACCCATTTTATGCGCAAACGCGGCGGCCAAAGCAGCGAGCGCCTGTTCGAGGACGTGCGCGCCCATCTCCCGGAGAATGCCCGCGGCCACAAAGCATGAATCCTTCTCCTAAGAACATTTTGGTTTTTCGCATAGGATTTATCGGCGATACGGTTGCAGCGTTGCCCAGCTTGTGGGTTTTACGCCGGCAATTTGCCGACGCCCGCATCGCGGTGTTGAGCCAGATTCCGGCCAAGAAAACGCAACTGCCTCCGGAAACGGTGTTGCCGCAAAATGGATTGGTGGATGACTTTTTGAAATATCCCGGCGGTGCCTCCATGAAAAACTTAATTGTCTCCTGGCGGCAGATACGGCAATTGCGCACCGAAGGTTACGAAACAATTGTTTATTTGACGCCGACCGCACGGACAAAAAAACAGCGACGGCGCGACCAGCTATTCTTTCGTTTGTGCGGCCTCAAGCATTTTCTGGCAACCAAAGGCTTTGCTGACAACCTTGTCCCTAGATTGTCGGATGGCAGGCTGGCGGTAAAGGCAAACGAAGCGGACGCCCTCCTGGAAAGATTGCGGCTCGACGGTCTGCCAGTGCCCGCGTCGGGTGAAGGCTGCATGGATTTGCGTATTACCGAAGCGGAGCGGCAACGGGCCAAGGATTGGTGGCAGAAAAAGACCAATGTTCGCCCGGGTTCAAATGGGTGGGTGGCGATTTGCACCGGGGCAAAATTGACGAGCAAAATTTGGCCATGGGAACGTTATGCGGAAGTGGTGCGGTTGCTTATTGATAAACAAGGGCTTTTCCCCGTCATTATCGGTGGCCGGGAAGATCAGGAGGTCGGAGAAAAATTAGTATCAGGATGGGGCACGGGATTGTGTGCGGCGGGTGAATTGAGCGTGCGGGAATCGGCAGCACTCATGGAGGGCGCCCGGTTTTATCTGGGCAACGACACCGGAGTCATGCATCTGGCGGCGGCGGTCGGCAAACCGTGCGTGGCCATCTTTTCCGCCCGCGACTGGCCGGGCATCTGGGAGCCTTACGGCAAGGGACATAAAGTATTGCGGTTTGATGTCCCTTGTGCTGGCTGTCACTTGGCGGTCTGTGACAAAGATTTGCAATGTCTGCGCGGGATTGAGGTGCAACAGGTCTATGATGCTTGCGTGGCCGTTATTCAGGCGAAAGAGAGTTACTTGGGATTGCTTGACTTGCCCAATGGAATATAATTCTTCAATGAAAACCAAACTGGTTGTTGTGTCCGCGATTAACATTTTCCAGAGAGGTGGTCTGACAATTGTTCGGGAGTTTTTGAGCGAACTTTGTGCTGCCAGGCCTCGCTCGGCAGAACCATTGCATATCGTTGTTTTTTGCCACGCAAAGGAATTATACGCAGGATTGGGCTTGAATGGAGTCGAGTTTTACGAAAAACCTCTATCTCGTAAAAACTACCTGATTCGCTTGTTTTATGAGTATGTCTGGTTCTGGTTTTGGTCGCGGAACAAGGACGTGGATTATTGGATATCCATGCATGATATAACCCCCAATGTAAAAGCCAAACACCGTTATGTTTACTGTCACAACCCGGCTCCGTTCTATTCAGGCAAGCCGCTCTGGAAGCGTGAGCCATCATTCGAACTTTTCCGGCTGTTTTACCAGTATTTCTACCGGTTCAATATCCACAAAAACGATGGCGTGATTGTGCAGCAGGGGTGGCTGCGAAAGGCCTTTTGCGAGAAGTTCGGACTGAATCCAAGCAAGGTCATCGTGGCGTTGCCGGAAAACAAACCGGGCATAATTGGCGCAGAACTTGACTGCCAGGCTGGAAGCGGGTCCAAGATTATAATCTATCCGGCCATTTCGAGACCTTATAAGAATTTTGAAGTGCTACTCGACGCCATGGCTCTCATGAAGCCATATGGAATCAAGTTGGTGTTGACGATTAATGGCAATGAAAACCGATATGCCCGCGAGGTGCGCACCCGTTGCCAACAACTTAAAAACGTCGAGCTGGCAGGATTCTTGAATCAAGCCGATTTTTTGCAGTTGTATCAAAGAGCAGACGGCCTGGTATTCCCATCCAAACTGGAAACCTGGGGACTGCCGATGAGTGAATTCAAGCGATTCCAGAAGCCAATTTTCGCCGCCGATCTCCCTTACGCAAGAGAAACCGTAGGCAACTATCGTAAGGTGGTCTTTTTCCATCCTGATGACCCTGTTGAACTGGCTCAACATTTGAAGAATTTTGTCAAAGGCGGTTTCGCGGAACGAAATCCTTCGCCCGCGATGGAATATGAACCGCCTTTTGCCAAGAATTGGCGCGAATTCATCAAGCTGATCGGGCTTGTATCAATCCACAAGAAGCCACTGTATGAAGCTGTTTGAGTTGTTGTTACTGGATCTAGAGAGGCAGTATTACTTTGGTGGCAAGCCGGAAAAGAAAGCTAAGCTTATTGATTTAAGCTTGGCTGTGGGTAATGTTCGGTTTCTGCCGGTTCTATTACAGCGGATCTCCTTTGCGCTGTATAGCCACAAGTTGAAGTTCCTGGCTAAGGGAACCAGCCTGTTGAATTTCTTGCTTTTTGGGATCGAGATTGGCACGCAATGCGAAATCGGCCCGGGTTTATATTTTCCACACACGATTGGAACCGTCATGGGTGCTTCTAAAATCGGACGGAACGCGGTCATTTATCACCAGGTTACAATTGGAGCTAAAGAAATGGATTTAGCCTTTGCGCCTGAGAAACGTCCGATTGTTGGCGACAATGTCTTCATTGGCTCAGGGGCAAAGGTTCTCGGTGGTATCACGGTGGGGAACAACGTGGTCATTGGTGCCAACTCGGTGGTAACGAAATCGGTGCCTAATGACGTCGTCGTGGCCGGCATTCCAGCGCAAATTATACGGTCACGTGAGCCGAACAGCCAAAGTTAGGACATATTGAGCCTTTCTTTTATGGAAACTTTGCGCCAGTCGCCCTTCGATCCTTCGCATTTAAGTTCGAAGTCCAGCCAAGGGAGCCAACATCCAAAAGAAATTCTCCTTTTTGCTCCTAAATTTTTTGGCTACGATGTGGAGATTACCGAAGCGCTTTCGGCGAGAGGAGCCGTCGTTCATTGCTACTCCTATCTCCCGTCCAACAGTAATCTGGTGAAGGCGGTCGTGCGCGTCAGGCGGGAGCTTATTGCGTATTATACAAATAAGTATTTCAGGGAAATAATAACAAGACTGCAGCACAGACCGATCTCGCACATTTTCATTATTAAGGGTGAAACCATAACGAAACACATTTTACAAATGTTTCGAAGTGCCTTTCCATGTGCCAGGATCATCTTCTATTTGTGGGATTCAATCAAAAACTATCCCGATTTAGAGGCAAACATAGGGGCCGTGGACAAAACGCTTTCCTTTGATCCGGACGATAGCGTCGTAAATAACAACGTGATATTTCGGCCCCTCTTTTTCAGCAGGAGTTTTGCCTCTGCGCCAAAGCTTTGCCGAAGCGATTTCGACTACGACGTGTCTTTTGTTGGCACACTTCACAGTGACCGATTAAGCATACTAAATGAGCTTGAAAACCAGTTTCAAAAGCTTAACCTTTCTTTTAAGAAGGTGTATTTTTTAAGGACTTTATTAGACTATTATTGGGGAAAATTAACAGACCCGGCTTACCGGAACCACAAGGTTACGGACTTTGTGACAACGCCCATACCAAGTGCCGCAGTCCGGGAAATATTCTTCAAAAGCAGGGTGATTGTGGATATCCAGCACCCAGGACAGCAGGGCCTGACCATGAGAACCGTCGAGGCTCTCGGCAGCAGGCGCAAACTCATCACAACCAACGCTTCGATCCGCACCTACGACTTTTACTCGCCTGAAAACATTCAGATCATCGGACGGCATGGAGACGCCTTGACTTCTGAATTCTTCAAAACGCCTGGAGTGGAGGTGCCTGAATCGATTTACAACAAATATAGCATAGACGGCTGGCTGGATAGCATTTTTAACTGACGCTAGCGGTTTGGGGGCATAGCAATCCTTACTTATGCCGGTTCTATTCGTCGTCCTTCTCATCGCCGTTGCCAGCTATCTGTTGGGTTTTCCAGTGGCTAAAATCCTGACCCGGCTGGGTGCGCTGGATCAGCCGAACGCCCGCTCAAGCCACTTGCAACCGGTGGTGCGCGGCGGGGGCATGGCCATGGCGGGAGGGGCGTTTCTGCTGGTGTTTTGCGGGTTTCCGTTGCCGTGGGGGGTCACGTCGGTGATGTTGTCCGCCGCGCTGGGGATCGGCGTGGTTTCCTTCTGTGATGACATCAAGTCCGTGGGTGCCTCCATCCGGTTCGGCTGTCATTCGGCGGCGGCCATCGCGGCCCTGGTGGCGCTGCATTTTTCCGGCTTGGGTTTGGGCTTGGGTTCATCAGGCATTCCGTTGCCAGTTATGGCTCTACTGTGGCTGCTGGGTTTTCTCTGGATGGTCGGCTATACCAACGCCTTCAACTTCATGGATGGCATCAACGGACTGGCCGCCGGACAGGCCATCATGACGGGGTTCGGCATGGCGCTGCTGGGAAGCCTGGCTGGTGGCCAGTGGCCAGTGGTCAGTAGTCAGTGGTCCGCAGTCAGTTCACCAATCTTATGGAGCCTGGCGATTGCCAGCGCCGCGCTGGGTTTTCTGCCGCACAACTTTCCCCAAGCCCGGATGTTCATGGGTGATGTCGGCAGCGCGCCGCTGGGTTTCTGCCTGGCGATGCTCACCCTTTGGCTGGCGATGGAGGCTGGCATCTGGCTGCTGATTCCGCTGGCGCTGCTCCATGCCAATTTTGTGCTCGATACCGGCATCACCCTCGTCCGGCGAATTCTCCGGGGCGAGCGCTGGTATGACGCGCACCGGGAGCATTTCTATCAACGGCTGATTCGCTCTGGAAAGAGTCACCCCTTTGTCACCGGCCTGGAGATGGCCTTGCAGCTCGTGGTGCTGGGGTTGACGGTGCTTTACCTCCACGCCAGTAATCCAGGGCGGGCGGGGCTGGCCGCCTTGGTGGTTCTGATCTGGCTGGCCTTCTTTGGGTATTGCGAAGATTCGTTCCGCCGGAGCAACTTTCAGCAAAAGCTGAAATGCTGAAACTGAAACATGAAGGCAAAAATTGAAACGCCGCCCGGTGAAGCAATGGCAGCCTGCTGGAATATATGATGCCACAGGCCAAGGGAACGTTACGGGCCACGGGAATTAAAAATCTTAGCATTGCAGCTTTTCAATTATAAGAATGTTTTTCCAAATTCCATTTCCTGCTGGTCGGCATTTGCGCGTTAAAATTGACAGCACCGCCGGCTCGATTTATTCCATTGGAATTTTCTTGCAATATAATGGGGAAAAGCATCTAAAATTATCCATGTCATGATGTTAGCGTATGTTGATCCCGGTTTAGGCATGTTAATCTGGCAGACAATTGTTGCGGTTGCCGTCGGCCTGCTGTTTTACCTGAAAAAAATCCGCCGGGCGATATTCGGTTTTTGTCTTAAAATCATCGGTCGCAAAACGAAAGTGACCATCGGCTCTTCCTCGGTGCCCGCGCAAAAGGCCGCCAAGGTTGAACGTGAAGTCAAAATGCGGTGATGGCAGCGTGTGCTCCATCATTTCGCGATCCGGCCGGTATCTGCCTCTGCTTCCAACGGCGGGTGCTCCGGTTCGTCACGGCGGAGGCCGTGGCTGAGTTTGAAAATTTTCTCCACTCCCGTTTGGCGCAGGAGTTTCTGGCCGCGAAAAAAATCATTTCCACCCGCCGGCTGACGGACGGCGAAACAACCCCGTTGCGGGAAGAGCCGGAATTGAAGCCGCGGTTCGCCGCCCAGCCTGGCGGATCGGTCTATGAGCATGAGCGGATTCCGTTTGCCAGCTATGCCCACGAATGGCCGCCGGAAATGCTTTGTGCGGCCGGCCGGCTGACACTCGAACTGGCCCGGACCGCGCTCACTGACGGCTTTGGCCTGAAAGACGCCACGCCCGGCAATATTTTATTTCGCGGCCATGAGCCGGTGTTCGTGGACACGCCCTCCTTTGAACGGCGTGATCCGCGTGATGCGATCTGGAAGGCCCACGCGCAGTTTGTCCGCACGTTTCTCCTGCCGCTGCTGGCCAGCCGCCGGTGGGGGCTGCGGCTGGCGGACATTTTTACCACGCGGCGGGACGGGCTGGAACCGGAGGAAATTTACCGGCTCTGCGGACCGTTCGAAAAATTCCATCCGCGGCTGCTGCCGCTCGTATCCCTCCCGACCTGGCTGTCGCGCCGGGCGGATCCGGACGATCAAAAAATCTATCAGCCGCATCTGCTGGCGGACGCCGAAAAGGCGCAGTTCATCCTGGAATCACTTTTCCGGCGGCTGGAGCGGGCCTTGACGGCGCAGGAACCGGCGGGACAAAAATCAGCGTGGTCGGATTACATGACCACGCACAGCTACGGCGATCCGGCGTTCACGGCCAAGGAGCAGTTTGTGCGCGCGGCCCTGGAGGAATTCAAGCCGGCGCGCGTGCTGGACGCGGGTGCGAATACCGGCCATTTCAGCGCGCTCGCCGCGCGCACCGGCGCGGCGGTCATGGCCGTTGACATTGACCCGGTCTGTGTCGGCGCCATCTGGCGGCGGGCGCGGCAGGAAAAATTGGACCTGCTGCCGCTGGTGGTGGATCTGGCGCGGCCAAGCCCGGCGCTGGGCTGGCGCAACCGTGAATGTGCGTCGTTCCTCGACCGTGCGGCCGGCAATTTCGACGGTGTGTTGATGCTGGCGCTGATCCATCATTTATTGGTGACGGAACGGATTCCCCTGACAGAAATTCTACAACTGGCCGCTCAATTAACCACCCGGCTCCTGGTGGTTGAATTTGTGCCACCCCAAGACGCGATGTTCCGCCGCCTGACGCGCGGACGGGATCAGTTGCATGCCCAGCTCAATGTGCATCAATTTGAACAGGCCTGCCAGCCCTATTTTGAAATCATGAGATTTCTGGACCTGCCCGGCACTCATCGGCGTCTTTATTGTCTGAAACGAAAGGCCGGGGTCGCTTGAACCACATGGCACCAAATCCACCGCCGGGTGATCCGCCGGGTTTGCTGGACCGTCCGTCCGGGTGGAAACGAAAAATCAAGGACGGGCTGGTGGCGTTATCCCTGGCGAACCTGATTTTTTTGCAGGTCGCGGTTGACCTGCTGGAAGGGAGGGGCCGGTTTTTCGCCCAGATGCCGGTGGCCGCCCCGATGTTGCTGGCTTTTATTTGCAACGTCCTGGCGGTCGCGTTGGTGATCTGGCTGCTGATCCGGGGCACCCGCCGCCTCAAACACCAATGGATGCAACTGCCATTTCATCTGGCGTTCATAGGTGCCATTTTTTGGCCGCTGGATCTCATTCGTTTCAAACTGCTGAAGATCACCGGCGCGGAGGTCATTTATTACGTCAAAATGCCGCCGGTATTGCTCGCGGTGTTCGTTATTCTGGTTCTAGTCCTTTGGCAACACCGCGCTCTCGCCAGGGGAATGGCGGTTTTTTATGGCCTCCTGTCACCGCTCGCAGTTTGGCATCTCTTCCAGGCTGCCTGCCTGGCCGTGGGCATCCTGCACTTGCAACAATGTGACATGCAACTTGTCCCGCCAGCCTGGCAGGCGGTGTCGCCCGCGCGGCCGCGCGTGGTGTGGATCATTTTTGATGAGACGGATTACCGGCTGGCGTTCGCCCAACGCCCGCCCGGCGTGCAGCGTCCGGAATTTGACCGACTGCAAGGCGAGACGTTGAGTTGCACCCAGGCCTATCCGCCGGCGGATGCCACGATGTTATCCATGCCCTCGTTCATCACCGGCGAACGCGTGGTTACGAACGCGGTGGGCGACGACTGCGATGCCACCCTGACTTTTGCCAACGGCCGGACGGCAAACTGGCGCGGCCGGCCCTCGGTCTTTTCGCAGGCCCGGGAACTGGGATTCAACACCGGGCTGGTTGGCTGGTATTTGCCCTATGGCCGCATGGTGGGAGATGTCTTGAACTATTGTTCGTGGTATGCCATGCCCGATCTCGCACCGGCCCGTTCCACCAGCTTCAATGAGGCAATGGTCATGCAGCTCGCCACCTTGGGCGAGACGTTCAATACTCGCCACCGGTTCGGTGAAGTGCATCGGCACAGTCTGGCGGATGCCCTGCAAGTCGTCGCCGATGATCGCTTTGGCCTAACCCTGCTGCATTTGCCCGCGCCCCATCTGCCCGGGGTTTATCTGGCAAACCGGCAGCAATTCACCATCAGACGATTGAACAATGTCGAGGCTTACCTGAACAATCTGACGCTGGCGGACCGCGAATTGGGTGAAATCCGGCGCACCATGGAGAATGCGGGGTTGTGGGACAAAACCTGGGTGATTGTCAGTTCCGACCATTCCTGGCGCAGCTCACGCCAGTATGACCATGTCCGGGATTTGCGGGTTCCTTTTCTGGTCAAAACTCCGGGGACCAATGCGCCGGCCACCTATGCCAGCCAGTTCAACACCGTGCTGACCCACGACTTGATTTTGGCCATGCTGCAAGAGCAGGTGACCAACCAGCAGGCCGTGGTGGACTGGCTGGATACCCGCGCCCCGGCACAGCATGATGTCCCGTTGGCCAGTCCGGCTTCAATGTTTTAACCGCGTGCCGTTTATTTTCCATTTCGTAACTGGCGACCACGCCAAGCAACTCGGCTGAATTTTCATGTGCGTGGCAAAGCGGCCACCTTCACATATATCATGCCGCAGCTGCTCTAAGATTTGCGGTTTTAAGTTTCGCCATGATTTCCGCACCATCTCCTGACTCCTGCCCTCCATGAATCTTCATTTGATCCAAGGTGGTCGCCATGTTGATGCGCGTGGCAGCGTATCCTTTGTCAATGGCTTCGATTTCAAGGGAGTGGACCGGTTCTATTGGATCCAGGCCGGTCAGCCGAAGGTGCCGCGCGGCTGAGTGGGGCATCAGCGGGAGCACAAGTGGTTCAGTGTTATTCGCAGGGAGATGCTGGTCGCCGTGGTTCGGCCGGATTGTTGGCCGTCTCCGCGCCAGAATTTGCCGGTGGCGAGGTTCACGCTTTCGTCGGCAAATCCGCAGGGGATCCATGTTCCTCCGGGCCATGCCACCGGCAGTGTTCAACTGAACCCGGAAGCCATTCTGATGATTTTTTCTTCCGGCCGAATCGAAGCTGCATCAAGTGATGATTTCCGCTTCCCCGTGAATTACTGGCCGATTCTGCAGGAAAACAAAAGCTGAAAGGCTGAAACTCTAAAATGCTAAAACTATTTCAGTGCGTCAGCATTTCAGTATTTTAGCTTTTGGTTTAGATAATGCGTGCCATTCGATTGGTTTTGATTTTGTTTCTGGGAACAATCCTGACGGGGTGTCGTTCGCCGGCACCGGGATTTTTTCCGCTGGGCATTTATGCGCCGGGTTCAACCAACGAGCTTCAGGAAATTCATTCGGCGGGTTTCAACCTCGTCACCGGCCCCGCCAGCCAGGCGTTTCTTCAAGCCGCCGGGCGGCATCAGCTTCACGTTCTGGCCGTGATTCCCTCCACTCCCGGACGGTTCTTTGCCTCATCGCCGGTCGAATCCATGGTTCGGCGGCAGGATTCCAATCCCAACCTTTGGGCCTGGTATGTGGTGGATGAACCCGATCTGAACGGGATTTCGCCGATGGCGGTGGAGCAGGCCAATCGGGTGGTCAAACAATCCGGGCGCAAGCCCACCGCTTTGGTGCTTTATTCCGGATCGGACGCGCTGGATTACGCGGCGATACCGGATATCCTGATGATTGACCGTTACCCGGTGCCGTGGCTGCCGCTGGCCAATTTTTCGCAGCATGTGCGCCTGGCCCGGTTCGCCGCCGGTCCCCAAAAATCGTTGATTACGGTCATCCAGGCGTTTGATTGGAATTATTATCCCGAGTTGCTTGGCGTCCGGACAAACCTGAGCCGGCCGGGTGGCTGCGACGCCCTCGTCGCAGAGCGGGTTGGCGACGCCTCGTCGCCAGAAGCTTCAGCGCCAACAAACGGTGCGCCGGCCTTTTCGCGCGACGCAGGCGGCGTGCGCACATTCTGCGACAGGGCGTCGCAGCCATGTGTTTCGGCACCGCCATCGTTCCGGCTAAGAGTTCCGACTTATGAAGAAATCCGTTGCATGTCTTATTGCGCGCTGGCGGAAGGGGCCAACGGTTTGTTCTACTACGCCTACGATGATGGCAAATGGCGCATGAGCGACCATCCCGCGACCTGGGACGCGTTGCGCCAAGTGGTCGGCGAGGTCAATCGGCGGTTGCCGCTCTTCACGGCCCGGCATCCGTGGTCAGGCATCTATGTCACTTACCCGGATTGGGCATCGGGTTGGAACGAAGCTTTAAATAGTGCAGTGACCACGGTAGTTCTTGAGGCGGCAGCGGGAAATGCGACCGTGAAAAAGGGCCGCTATGTGTTGAGCGTCAACACGACGGCGCGCGATGTGAAGTTTCAAGTTCATCTGCCGACCCTGCCGGGAACTCTCGCGGTGTTTGAAGAGAACCGAAACGTGATGGTGAACGCCGGCGTTTTAAGCGACGGAATCGGGCCTTATGCGGTGCATGTTTACGGTCCGTTTTAGAAGGTTGACCACTGACCATGAGACTACGAGACAACACGACGGCAGGACAATGCAAACAAAAGACGACAAGACCACGGGACAACGGACAAAATGACCAATTTCGCAGTCTGTAGTCCGTAGTCCTTCTTTAACTTATGCGAGATTACACCAAGATTGAAGCATGGAAGCTGGTGGACGATTTGACAGTGGCGATTTATCAAGCCACCAAAATATTTCCGCGTGAAGAAACATACGGCATCACCAGCCAGATTCGGCGCGCGGCATGTTCGGTGCCTGCGAATATCGTTGAAGGCTCGTCGCGTGAGAGCCAAAAGGACTATTTGCACTTTCTATGCATCGCGCGGGGATCGCTCTCGGAGACGCAGTATTTCGTTTACTTATCGCGACGGCTTGGCTATCTGCCTGAGGCAGATGCCGAAAGTCTCATCAGTCAGACAAAACAAACATTCGCATGTCTGCATGGTTTAATCAAAGCAGTTGAAAAGGAAACGGAGAAGTTCGCCAGAACCGTCGCCATGCTGACGAGCTTGCTCGTAATAAGCTTGTCGTCCCGTAGTCTGTGGTCCTGTAGTTCCATCGTTCCGTAGTCCGTAGTCCGGTTGTCTTTTCGCCTCCAATGTCTCCCTTCTTCACCCCCTTAACCGAACCCGTCGGCGCGTTATGGAGCCTGATGGTTTTGAGTATGCTTTGGCTGCTGTGCCGCCGGCAATGGCGCAGCGCGATCTGGCTGGGATTGCCGACGGTCGTGCTGTTTGTCATCGGCAGCACGTCACTGACCGAAAAACTCGTCGCTCGCGAGGAACGGCAATGGGTGGCAGATGAAAAAGCGGAAAGCGGAAAGCGGAAAGCGGAAATAATTTATGATGCCGTCGTCGCCCTGGGTGGCGGGGAGCGGGTTTCGCAACACGATTTGCCGGGCTTTGCCATGGAAGACGGCGGAAGCCGTGTCCTCACGGCGATCCAGTTGGTGCGTTTGGGCAAAGCCAAAACGCTGGTTCTAGGCGGTAGTAAGTCAATGCCGGGCCGTCCGGATGTGCCTTCGATGAGCGTGGTTCAGGCTTGGGTGGTTTCCTGGGGACTGGCCGGGGGCGCGGTGACGAACCTCGGTGTTTGCATCAACACTCATGATGAGGCGGTCGCGTTTCGGAAACTGGCGCGGAGCCGGGGTTGGTCGAAAGTGCTGCTGGTCACCTCCGCGCTTCACCTGCGGCGCGCGGTGGCTTTGTTCAAGCAGCAGGGCATTAAAGTAACGCCGGTGGCCGCTGATTTCCAGGTGCTGGGGGTGCCACCGGATCCGTTCAGTCCGTTTCCGCGTGAGCATCGGCTGTTTCTCCTTACCCTTTATTTCCACGAGAAAATCGGCTGGTGGGTCTATCGCGCGCGGGGATGGGTGTGAGGTGCTGACTGAAACGCTGAAATCAGAAATTAAAGAATTTCAGTGTTTTAGCTTTTCAGCATATCGGCATTTCATTTTGATGTTTCCGCTTTCCGCTTTTCTCCATTCGTGTCCATTGTCCATCCGTGGCTGATCTGTGTTTTCTGGGATAATTTTCCCTTGATATCAGCTTGGAAATCCTCAAAAATTCCATTGATCGGCTGTCCTGGCTGTTTTAATTAAAACAAGACCCGCCAGGTGCCGGAGGCGGTGGGGTGGTGAACCGGAGCAATCTTCATGAAAATTTTTAGTTTTGCCCAAGAGCAATCGAAGCTGGTTCACGCCATCCTCGCACGGTCGCAGCATCGGCTGGTCCGCAAGGCCATTTTGCTGCTCCTTTACACCGGTGGTCTTGCGTCGAGTTTCATCCTCGCCTACGAGTTAAGGTTTGATTTTGCCATGGACGAGAGTTTCCGGGAGCAGCTTTATATTTATTTGCCCTGGATTGTCGCGCTGAAGCTGCTCCTGCTGTTCGCCTTTGGCCAGTTTGAAGGGTGGTTGAGCTACTTCAGCCTGCCCGACCTTGGCCGGTTGTTCCGGGCGTCATTTTTTTATTTCGCGATTCTGATTGCCATCTGGCTGGTTTCCGGTGGTGCTTACGCGCCTCCGCGCGGAGTGATTTTGAGCGATTGCCTGCTCTCGTTCCTGGGCCTGGCCGGCATCCGGCTGGGCTTCCGCCTGTTGCGGGAGCGATACCTGGCGCCCTACAGCGGGCACAACCCCCTGGCACGACGCGTGGGGATTGTGGGCGCCGGGGACGTCGGCGCCAGTCTGGCGAATGATCTGTTCTCCAAGCGCGGTTTGGGTTTGGTTCCCGTCGGATTTTTTGACGATGATGGAAAGAAGTGGGGGGCGCGGATCCACGGCGTGCCGGTGCTGGGCGCACCGGAATTGATCCTGAAGAAAAATGACGCGCTGGGTCTGGAACAAATCATCATCGCCATGCCGTCCGCCCCGGCGAAACGCATCGGCGAGATTGTCAAGCTGCTGCAACCGAGCCGGCTCAAAATTGCGATCGTTCCGGACATGGATCAGCTCGCCATCGGGCAGTTGAAGATTTCACAAATTCGGCCGGTGGAAATTCAAGATCTTCTCGGTCGCAAGCCCGTGGCCATTGAAACCGGGAACATTCGGGAGAGCCTGGCTAACCGGCGGGTCATGGTTACGGGCGCGGGCGGAAGCATCGGCAGCGAGCTGTGCCGTCAGATTGCCGCCTTGGAACCGGAACGGCTGCTGCTGGTGGAACAATCCGAGGTGCAACTGTTCGCCGTCGAGCAGGAACTGATCAGCCTCGGTTTCGGCGGGG
This sequence comes from uncultured Bifidobacteriaceae bacterium, assembly GCA_964449815.1. Lineage (GTDB taxonomy): Bacteria > Verrucomicrobiota > Verrucomicrobiia > Limisphaerales > UBA11358 > UBA11358. The sequence continues at coordinate 53,271 of CAYVGC010000003.1, read as the reverse complement.
TCATTGTTCCGCTGATCGCGGACATCATTGATGAGCCGCAGATGCGGGCCATCCTGATGGAGCACCGGCCGGAGATCCTGTTTCACGCCGCCGCGCACAAGCATGTGCCGATGATGGAGCGCCAGCCCGGCGAGGCCATCAAAAACAACTTTATCGGCACGGCACGGCTGGCGGATCTGGCCCTGGCGCACGGCGTCGGCAAGTTCGTGCTGATTTCCACGGACAAGGCGGTGAATCCCACCAGCGCGATGGGGGCGACCAAGCGCCTGGCGGAAATATACCTGCAGGCGCTGTTCGCAAAACATTCGCAGGGCACCCAGTTCATGGCGGTCCGGTTTGGGAACGTGCTGGGCTCGTCGGGCAGCGTGGTGCCGACGTTCACCCGGCAAATCGCCGCCGGCGGCCCGGTGACGGTGACGCATCCCGACATGGTCCGGTATTTTATGACCATCCCGGAGGCGGTGGGGCTGGTGCTGCAATGTTGCGCGCAGGGACAGGGCGGGGAGATTTTTGTCCTGGACATGGGCAAGCCGGTCAAGATCGCAGAATTGGCACGGCAGATGATCGAATTGTCCGGCTTGAAACCGGAGGTGGATATCGAGATCAAGTTTGTGGGCTTGCGGCCCGGTGAAAAATTGTTCGAGGAACTCAACTGCAAGGGTGAAGCCTATCATCCCACGCGGCATCCGCGCATCATGCGGTTTGTGACCGTCGCGGAAGACTGGCAAAAAATCAACGCGGTATTACAGAAGCTGGACGGTGAACTGCACCAGGCCGGGCCGGACCGGTTGAAACAGATCATCCAGCAGAACTTGGCGGAATACACCCCGGATCTTCTGGGCGCGAACGGGAAGCCCGCCCAAAAGACAATGACTAACGCCGGAAGTGATTTGCAGCATGAACCCAATCTCGCGGCAAACCCGGCGGCGTAGCGGCGGGTGACAGGTGATGAGTTGATAGTTGAAGGTTGAGAGCAGCCGGTGACGTGAGAAGGCAATGATTCAAAAGCTAAAAAACTGAAATTCTGAAATATAAGTGTTTTAGCATTTCAGATTTTCAATGTTTCCGCTTTTTTAATGAGTTCCGAACGATCCCATCGCCGGCTTTACCGGTTCAGCGAATGGCTGACAGAAGGCCTGATTTATTTTGCCGTCGTGTTCGGCCCGTGGGCCTTTGGCACCACGCAAGCCTGGTCCATTCAGGTCATGAACGGCGTCGGCCTGGCGCTGGGCCTGCTCTGGCTGGTCAAAACCGGTCTCCGGGCCGGCGGCGGGCAGGCGTTGCGATGGAGCACCCTGTCCCGGCCGGGCGGCGGCGAAGACCGCCGCGCACCGGAACGATGGCCTGCTGCCGAACGTGGTTTCACCCGGCTGCTGGCCGTTGGCACGATTTGCATTTTGCTGTTCTGCCTGGTCAGCGCCTGGAACGCGCGCGCGATTTACCAGCCCGACCAATGGCATTTTGCGTATCGCCCGGCCGTTCCCTGGCTGCCGCACAGTTATGATCAGGCGGCCAGTTGGGCGGCGTTTTGGAAATATCTGGCCCTGGCCGGCTTGTTCTGGGCGCTGCGCGACTGGCTGCTGACGTTGTCGCCGAGGGAGGTGGCGCGCGTGGCGCAGGAAGGTGAATCCGCCCTGGCCGGCACCCGGCTGCCCGTCCGCCTGCGCCGCCTGTTCTGGGTGCTGGCCGCCAATGGCACGGTGCTGGCGATTCAGGGGCTGATGCAGCGCGCGGAAGGCGGAAATCAACTGCTCTGGCTCGTTGAACCAGGCATCAACAAAACAGCGGATGCCCAGTTCGGTGCTTATGCCTACCGTTCCAATGCCGCGCAGTATTTCAATCTGCTCTGGCCGGCGGTGCTGGGATTTTGGTGGGCCGGCGTAAGCTCCCTGCGCCGGCGTCGGACGGAGGGAAGTTCCACCCGCCAAAACCGGCTGGCCGTGCTGCTGCCGTGCGTGTTGATCATGGCCGTCTGCCCGCTCGTCTCCGCCAGCCGGGGCGGGGCCATCGTGCTGCTGGGCAGCCTGATCATGGCCGGCGGCATTTTGCTGCTGGCCCAGTGGCGGAAGTCCTGGCGGACCAAGGCCGGGCTGCTGCTGGGGATGGGTGTCGTGGTCGGGGGCGGCGCATTATTGGGCTGGCAGACGCTGGCGCCCCGGATGGAAATGCTGCACGAAGGCTATGCGGGGCGCGAAGGACTTTATCTGGCGGGCCGTTACATGGCGCAGGACAATGCGTGGTTCGGCACCGGGCCGGGGACGTTTGCGACGATGTATCAACTCTACCGCCGGGCCGGGACGGACGAATGGCTGGCCTTCATGCACAACGACTGGCTGGAAACGTTGATCACCTTCGGGCGGCTGGGCACGGCACCCATCTTCCTGACGCTGCTGCTGGTGCTGGCCCACTGGTTCCGGGGCGGCGGCATTTATGGCAACAAATATTTTGTGATGCTGCTCTGGGTGGCTTTGGGCGGCTGCCTGGTTCACGCCGCTTTCGATTTCCCCCTGCAAATCCATTCCGTCCTGACCTTGTTCCTGGTCCTGTGCGCGGTGTTAAGCTGCCTGACGCGACGGGAGATGAATGCCGGGTAGCAGACGCAAGGAGGCGCTGACTAAACGCTGAAACGCTGAAATGAGAAATCAGAAATTGATGCATCGGCGGGAAGCTCGCGCCGGGCGCAACCTGGCCCTGTCGCCGGAGCGCCGGCTTGCAGCCGGCTTTTGAAGTTCTATGTTGATTTAGAGTTTACGGGTTTTAATCACGTTCCAAGCCGGCTGCAAACCGGCGCTCCGATTTTTTGAATTGGCGCGGGGACAGGTCAGGCTGCCATCTTTTTTTAATTGTCCCATGTTTACCCTTGTCAAATTAAGGTCTTCGCCCACAATCTCAGTAAGTTTTTTTGCCGTTGAATATGTTTTCACATGTTTGTTTGACCCGCATCGGCCGGCCGCTGGTCTTGACCGCCGTTGGCATCTTTGCCGGTTGCGTCGGGGTCCAGGGCCAGGAGGTTGCGGCAACCGCCAGTGTTGCCGGAACCAACCAGCCCGCATCTCCCGCTGCCGTCCAGGCGGACAATTCGATCTGGGTTTTGAGTCCCAACGATGAAATTGTCATGACAGTTTTTCAGGAGGACGATTTGAGCACCAAGACGACGGTTGACGTGGACGGCATGGTGATGCTGCCGCTGGTGGGGGAAGTGAAAGTCGGCGGCATGACTTTGGCGCAGGCCACGGCCCGGATTCAGCAGCTTTATGACAAGGATTATCTGGTCAATCCGCAGGTCAACCTGATCGTGGACAAATTCGCCGAGCGCCATTTCGCCGTGCTGGGCCAGGTGCAGCGGCCCGGCAGTTTTGATTTTCCGCAAAATGAGCCGGTGAGCCTGCTGGAGGCCATTGCGATGGCCGGCGGCTACACCCGCCTGGGCGCGCCGTCCAAAGTGAGCGTCCGCCGCGTCGTCAACGGGGCAACCCAGATTTACCGCCTGGATGCCGACCAGCTCGCGCAAGACCTGAAGAAAAAGAACTTTCAAGTTTTGCCCAACGATGTCATCACGGTGGGGGAAAGAACCTTTTAGCCGGCTGGCTCCGTATTGTCACCTCCTATGCCAAATCCCGATCCGCTTGATCTGCCCCCGTCCATGGATGTTTCCGAGCCGGGCCGCTCCTCCGACCTGCACGGCCTGATCCGGCTGGTGCTGGAAAGGGCGTGGCTGATTGTCTCCTGCCTGGTGCTGGCCGTGGTGGCCGTGGCGGTCTATGTGGAATACGCGCCGCGCGTTTATGAGGCCACCACCACGGTGCAGGTGGAGCAGGAGGACGCCAAAGTGGTCAAAGTCGAGCAGGTGGTGTCGGAAGACATGCGGAGCCTGGAGATTTTGAACACGGTGGCGCAGAAATTATGCAACGGCGCCCTGCTGGAAAAGGTGCTGGACGAAAACAATCTGCTGCCTGCCAAGGGCGAAGTCTTGACCCGCGGCACCCAGACGCTGACCCGTGAGGAGCTTATCACCTGGTTTTCCAAGCACGTCAAAAGCTCGCTGCGCCGCAACACGCGACTGATTGACATCACCGTGTCCATCACCAACCCCCAGCTGGCCGCGCGGCTGGCCAACGGGCTGGTGGAAAATTATCTGGCGCAGGACGCGCTGGTGCAGCAGACCGCCAACGCCGGCGCCGGCACCTTCCTCCAGCAGGAGGCCGAGCGCCTGAAGAAAAAACTGGAGGCCTCCGACCAGGCCCTGCAGGATTATCGCAAACAGGTGGGCGCGATTTCCCTGGAGCAGGACCAGGACATTGTCACGCCGCAGTTGCAGGATTTGAACAAGCGGCTCACCGAGATCAAGGCGGACGTGGTTCAGGCGCAGGGTGCCTACCAGGACTCGCTGAACATGGGCACCAATGTGGAAGACCTGCTGGCATATCCGCAGATCGCCGCCGACCCGGAAGTGATGCAGATCGCCGCCGATGTTGCGAAGCAGGAAAATGAACTGGCCGTCATCCGCCAGCGCTACCGTGAAAAACATCCCAAATACGTCCTGGCCGAGTCTTCCCTGACCGGCCTCAAAAAACAACTGGCCGTCACCACCCTGAAGGTGCGCGCCCGCATTCAGGAAAGCCTGCGCATCGTCTGTCAGAAAGCCCTGACCGCCCGGCAGGGTCTGGAAGCACAGTTGCACGACGCGGAAACCAACGCCATGCTGTTGAGCGACAGCGCGGTCCGCTTCAATGTGCTCACCCGGGAGGTGAAGTCGGACCAGGCCCTGTTCGATTCCGTGATCACCCGCCTCGGTGAAACGGCGGTGGCCGCGCAGATCACCCCGGAACGCATCCGGGTCATCCAGCCGGCCTTGGTGCCCGAACTGCCGTCGTCCCCCAAAATCAAGCTCCTGTTCGCGCTGGCGATTTTCGGCGGACTGGGTTTGGGGCTGGGCATCAGCTTTTTGCTTTATGCCATGGACTCGTCATTCCGCACCGTGGATGAAGTCGAGCAGTTTCTGGAATATCCGGTTTTAGGCGCCATCCCCAAACTGGCGAAGCTCAAGGGAAACGAACTGGTGACGGCCCAGGACGCCAATTCCTCCGGGGCGGAAGTCTTCCGTTCCATGCGCGCCACCCTTTCCATGCTGGGCAAGGAAAACGACCGGAGAACATATCTGTTCACCAGTTCGCTGCCGGGGGAAGGCAAGACGTTCAACTCCGCCAACTATGCCGCGAGCCTGGCGCAGCAGGGGCTGCGCACCTTGCTGGTGGACCTGGACATGCGGCGGCCAATGGTCGAGAAATTCTTCCTTGGTGAAAGCAGCCATCTGCCGGGCGTCTCAGATTATTTTCTGGGCCGCAAGAAGTTCGAAGAACTCTGGCAGCAAAACAAGGAGATCCCCAAATTGTGCTGGATTCCCGCCGGCACTCCCGTGCCCAACCCGGCGGAACTGCTCACGCAGTCGGATTTTGCCCAGTTGCTCAAGGAAGGGCTGGCGCATTTTGACCGCGTGATCATTGACACCGCGCCGCTCCTGCCGGTGAGCGACACGCTGCTGCTGGCCGACAAGGTGCAGACCGTGGTGCTGGTGGTGAAGAGCTGCAAGACGTCGCGCAAAGCCGTGACCCGCAGCCTCCAACTGCTCAAAAATGCCAACGCACCCGTCGCTGGTCTGGTCTTGAACCTGCTGCCCAACCGCCTCGTCAACGGCTACTATTATTCCTATTATCAAGGTTACGGGTATGGCCATTACGGTCATTATGGCAAAAAGAAAAAATCCAAGAACAACAAGGACGGCGTGGCTGAAGTTGTCTCCTGAAGCGGCCTGCGCCCCGGATACCAGGAATGATGCCGTCGGATAAAAAGCCGAAATCAGAAATTAGAAATCCGACAATTTTGCAAAATTTCCCACCCGCAACGGGTGGCGGCGCCTGGCTTCTGCCCGTGGTCGTTTTTGGATTCCTCTGGTTCACGCTCATCAACCAGTTGCGGGTCGAATGGACGCTCAATCCGCAATACAGCTTCGGCTGGGCTGTGCCGTTTCTTTGTGCCTATCTGATCTGGCAGAAGGTCACGGACCACCGACTACCGACCACCGACTACCGGTCTCCGCCCGCAGTCGTCCGTATTTCAGCTTTTCAGGATTTCAGTTTTCAGCTTTTGCCCGCCTTGCTGGCCTTCCTCTACGCCCCGGTGCGGCTGGTGCAGGCTGCGAATCCCGAATGGTCGTTCGTCAGTTGGGGGCTGGCGCTGATCGTCATCGGACTGACCCTGTGGCTTCTTCACTCCCGGCCGGCCTGGCTGCCGCGCGGCCTGACCGCGCGCAATTTGGCATTTCCCATCGGCTTTTTTCTGGTGGCTGTGCCGTGGCCGTCCGTCATCGAGGGGCCATTGATTCAAGCGCTGACCCGCGCGGACGCCCGCGCCACGGTTGAACTGGTCGGCTGGTTCGGCATTCCGGCCCTGCCGCACGGCAATGTGATCGAAGTGGCCACGGGCGAGGTGGGCATCAGCGACGCGTGCAGCGGCATTCGCTCGTTTCAAGCCACGCTGATGATTTCGCTCTTTCTCGGCGAACTGTATTCGTTGCGTGCCGGGCGCCGGGTGCTTTGCGTGCTGGGCGGGTTTGCGATGTCGTTCCTGTTCAACCTCGTCCGCATGTCGCTGCTTGTCTGGGTGGCCGCCCGCCACGGCATTAATGCCATCGCCGACTGGCATGATCCGGCGGGCGTGACCATTCTGCTGGCGTGTTTTGGCGGACTGTGGTTGTTCGCCGTTTCACTGCGCCGCCCCGTTGTGCAACTTGCGCCGCCCCGCCCGGCGGAGGCCGGACCGAAATCCGCGCCTCACACCGCTTCCGCCTGGCCGCTGTTTGCATTGGGCGCGTGGATTGTGCTGACTGAAATCGGAGTGGAAAGCTGGTATCGCGCGCATGAAGCGCATCTGCCGCCGGCAAAACAATGGACGATCTCCTGGCCGACCAATAATCCCACGTTCAAGGAACTACCGCTCGCCGCCGACGCGCTGCAACTGCTCAAATGCGATGAGAACCGGCGCGCGGGCTGGCAGGAAGACGACCGGCAGTGGCAGGTTATTTTCATTAAATGGAATCCGGGCACCCGCGTTCAACTCGGACACTCGCCCAACTTCTGCATGACCGGGGCCGGCCACACCCTGACCACCATTTCAAGCTGCGAATGGTTTGCAGCCGGCGGCTTGCGGCTGCCTTTCGCCGTTTTTGAGGTGACGGACGCGCCGCAGCCGTTTTATATCTTCTATTGCCTGTGGAACGACCGGCTTAACGCGCCGGGATCGGGAGTCACCTTTCTATCGCTTTGTGGCAACAAACTGGCACCGGTGCTGGCCGGAATCCGCAATCCCGGCTATCGCTCGCTCGAACTTTCCGTCGGCGGCGTCAACAGCGCCGGCGAAGCGGAATCCGCCGTGCGCGCCGAACTGGGAAAAATCCTCGTCGTGAACACTGTGGCTTCGCCGCTGGCGCGGCCGGGAACTTTTTTGAACCAACCGACGGTTTGCCTGGTCAGAAATCCTGATCCCGGCTGGATCAACCAATGAAATTGAAAGCCATCAGCCGCCGCCAGTTCCTTCTGGCGGCCCTGCTTGCGACGCCGGCAGCGGTGTGGGGTGACGCCCGGTTCATCGAACCGACCGGGGTGGTCGTCCGTCGCCGGCGTTTCAGTCCGGGGCCGCCCGCGCACCGGCTGGTCCACTTTTCGGATCTGCACCACAAGGGGGATCGCGGCTACCTGCAATCGGTGGTGGGCAAAATCAATGCGCTCGCGCCCGATTTCATCTGCTTCACCGGCGACCTCGTCGAGGACCGGAAATTCCTGCCGGAGACGCTCGAAATTCTGTCCGGCCTCAAGGCGCCGCTGTTCGGGGTGCCGGGCAATCATGAATACTTGAGCGGCATTTCCTTCGCGGTCGTGCGCCAATGTTTTGCCGCGACCGGCGGCGCGTGGCTGATGGATGAAAACCGCGCCCTGGCCGGCGGCCGGATCAACCTCATCGGCATCACCTGCAACCGCGGCCTGGATGCGCGGCTGCTGCCGCAACCGGCGGTCACAAACCTGCTGCTCATGCACTATCCGGCGCAGGCGAACCAGTTCGGCGGCCGGAAATTTGATCTGATGCTTGCCGGCCATTCGCACGGCGGCCAGGTGCGGATTCCGTTTTACGGGGCGGTCCACCTGCCGTCGCGTGTGGACGGATATGACCTCGGGCGGTTCGCCACCCCGGCCGGGCCGCTCCATGTCAACGCCGGCATCGGCTATATTGGCGATAACAACTTCCGCTTCAACTGCCGGCCGGAAATCACCTTGATTGAGGTGTGAATTTTTTGCATCACATACATAGTTCGTCAATGTATGCAATGCGTTCCGATTCCCGGTGCTCCCGCCAGCTCCATCAGGCTGCCGCTTTCCAGCAGCCCTGCGGCGAAAACGGACATCATCTCCGGATCAGCCATCCCGACGGCGGCAGCCAATGCGCATTCGACTGACACCGGTGGCCAGCTCAAAACGCCACCGCCATTGGCTATAAACTTGTCACAGCCACATGAACTTATACGCCTGGTTTCTTAGGATCTGTCCCAGGCTTGAAGACGACAGGGAACCATCCCCAGATTAAGCCGATTACAAATCATGCGGCATCAACCGATGAAACATAGGCTGGGAAGGCTGCGACAAGTAACTTCCCACGGCTTTGGGAGTGGTCGGCGATTTTCTTCGGGCCGGAGGCCGGTTACCGCCTGATGCCGGTTATTAGGCAGGTGGAACTCCGGTGCATTCCGGAGCCGCTTGATTTGGGCGGATTTTTTGCGCGACCGGGGGCGATAACATCGTTGGCATGGCCGGCATTCAATTTATGGCGGGCACGGCCGGGGGTTAGTTGGCTCATCCAAACCAGCAGGGACAGGGCATCGGCCAGCAGCGGCTCAATCAGGCGGTCAGTAAAGCCCGGGCGGCCGGTTGCAGAGGCACATCAGGTTGCTGCCGGACGCCGCCAATAGTCCGGCCTCTATGAAAGTTATCGCTCGCAGATATGGTTCAAATGCGGCTGAGTTATGAGCCGCCGGCAGAGCATTCCGGCATCCTATGTGACCAGGTCAGCTAAGAACTTTTATGGAGGCGGCTGTTGACATGGCCGGGCTGTCTATGCTTAACTATCAAGGTATGAGTTTAATAAACAACTTGTCCGCACAACAATTACGTCAAGCCGCCGACCTCAAAGAAAGAATTGCCGGCTTGGAAACAAAATTAACCCAGTTGCTGGGATCAACCGCAGAACCTGCGGCGGCTCCGGCACCTAAATCAAAGTCCAAGATGAGCGCCTCGGCCCGGGCCAAGATAGCGGCGGCACAAAAGGCGCGCTGGGCAAAGGTGAAGGCGGCAAAAGGGACCGCAAAGCCGTTCGTGGCGCCGGCACCGAAGAAAAAAGGTGGAATGAGTCCAGAAGGCAAGGCCCGGATAGTTGCGGCGCAAAAGGCGCGCTGGGCAAAAATCAAGGCTGCAAAGAAATAACCTCCCAACAGATTTTTGAGATAGCTGGAGTTCTAACCGACTCCAGCTATTTTATTTTGGCCCTTGGCAGTTATTGCCTCTCCGGCGCCAGGCCGCAACGACCGGGAGCCTGCCGGCAACGATGAGGTTTCCTGCGCGGCTCTGCTTTGGAAGCACTGGAACCAGAAGAAACAGCGACGAATAATCACCGGGGATCAAACTGTTTGTAAATGGAGCCAGCTGTCGGAGTTGAACCGACGACCCACGCATTACAAATGCGTTGCTCTACCAACTGAGCTAAGCTGGCTTGGACGGTCTGGAAACTTTGCCAACGCGGGGCAGGCTCGTCAAGGGGCAAACTGTATTGCCCGGTCATCTCCAAAAAATTTAATCCACCGCCGCCCCCGCTGCTCGTTCCGCCGTGGAGTTTCTCCGGAATTTCCCCACCGGTTTCATTTTGCTGGAAGCTCTGCTGCCGGCCGGTGACCGTGGCTGGCTGGAATTCGCAAAGACGGGGATCTGGCAGATTGAAAAGCCCGGTCAGTCGCTGCTGGCATTGAAGTGGCTTTGCGCCACTTTCCAGATGGCCTGATAACACTCGTCCGCATTCTGCTGGAACGTGTTGATGGGATTCCCGTTTTCCTGCGGCCGCGGAGCCGCAAAAGGATAGTTGATCAATTCCTGGATCTCACCGGCCAGCGCGCGTTTGTAAATGCCTTTCGGGTCGCGCGCCATGCAGACCTCCAGCGGCGCATGGATGTAAAACCACACCAGTTTTTCGCCCACGATCCGGGACACCAGATCGCGGTGCTGATATTCGGGGGCCATGGTGGCGACCACCACGTGCAAATTCTGTTCGCTCAACAACCGGGCCATTGCCGCAATGCGGCGGTGGTTTTCCAGCCGCGCGTCCGGCTTGAAGCCCAGATCCGAACACAGGGTCGAGCGCATTTCATCGCCATCGAGACAGACCACGGGCAGGTTCCGGTCCCGCATCCCGTCGCGGAGGCGCAATGCCAGGGTGGTTTTGCCGGCGCCGGAACGGCCAAACAGCCAGAATACTTTCGTGATGGCTTGCATGCAAAGACTGACCGCTCCGCGTTGGCTGCCAGAAGGCGGCGCAACTGCGTCCGGTAAATAATTGACGAAGCATACCGCAACCAAACGGGGGGACAACTTCAAACCGGCCTTGGCGGAAACGCAGCGGCGGCTCATTGGACCGCACCAGGTTTTGACTCGCGCGGAATTGAGGTTCCCGGCAGTTCAGTGTTTGCGTTCTCCGTTTTCATTGCTGAAATAATTTCTGCCAGGACAATGGCGGGACAAAACACGTCCTGTCTGCGCGCATTAAATCCTGGGCCGTTGCCTCTGCATTTGCGATTGAAATCAAGCCAGACACCGTTAGTGTTTCAGTCGCATGAATAGAAAAGCAGCCGTCCATCTTTGTTGCCTGCTCGCCTTGGTTTGCACCGGCACCGCTGTGCGGGCAATGGAAACGGCGGATAATTTTGACGCCACGACTGAAACCGTCGGCCGCAGCGACAGCGGCTTCGGCCACGACAGGTTTGTCACCCCGGCCAATCAAATTCTCACGCCCGCCGGCCGGCAAGTCGAGCTGCCGGCCCTGCGGCCAAACGCCCTGGCTTTGAGCCCTGACCATGGGATTCTGGTGACGGCCGGCCGCGATCATCAACTGCTTGTCATCGGCACTCAAACCGGAAAAATCCTGCAGCGGGTTCCCCTGCCGTCCGACCAGGCGCAGGAAGCGGCTCCGGTGTCGGCGGCGATTCTGGACCCGGACGGAAAGGCGCAGTTGAGTTTCACCGGCCTGGTTTTTTCACCCGGCGGTTCGCGCATTTATTTGTCGAACGTCAACGGCGACATCAAGGTCTTCAAGGTTGGCGAAGACAGGATTGTTTCCCCGCTGTTTTCCATCGCGCTGCCGCCGGCCAATGCGCCCGGACGCAAAGCGGAGATTCCCGCAGGCATCGCCCTGTCGCCGGACGGCAGAAAAATCTATGTCGCGCTGAACCTTTCCAACCGCCTCGCCGAGCTGGACGCGGCAACCGGGAAAATCCTGCGGCTGTGGGACGTCGGGGTCGCGCCTTACGACGTGGTCGTGGCCGGCAAAAAAATTTACGTCAGCAACTGGGGCGGGCGGCGGCCGGCGGCGGACAGCGTCACCGGCCCGGCGGGGCGCGGCATGCTGGTGCGCGTTGATCCGGTTCGTTTCATCGCCGGCGAAGGCTCGGTTTCGGTGATTGATCCGGCCCGCACGAATCAAACGGAAATCGTCACCGGCCTGCACGCGTGCGCGCTGGCCCTGTCGCCGGACGGAAAATTCCTGGCCGTCGCCAATGCGGGCAGCGACACGTTGAGCGTCCTGGACACGCGCGCGGACAAAATCGTGGAGACGATTTTTGCGCGGCAGAGTCCGGGCGACCCGTTTGGCGCGCAGCCGGACGCGCTGGCGTTCGACAAATCCGGCGGAAAACTTTTTGTCTGCAACGGCGCGCAAAACGCCGTTGCGGTGGTTCAATTTGATCCCGGCAATTCCAAATTGCTCGGCTTGATTCCGGTCGGCTGGTTTCCGGGCGCGATTGCCTTTGACGCCAGCCGCAAACAAATTTACGTCGCCAACCTCAAAGGCCTGAACCGGGGCACCGGGCCTTTCAACATCAGCCAGTATTACAACACGCTTTCCCTGGTCCCCGTGCCGCCGGCCAAAAAACTGGCGGAGTTCACCCGGACGGCGCTGGCGGATTTGCGCTACCCGTTGCTGGCGCAGGCGAGGCTGCCCGCGCGCGAAAACCGGGCCGCCCAGCCCGTGCCGGAGCGCGCCGGCGAACCAAGCGTCTTCCAGCATGTCATTTATGTCATCAAGGAAAACCGCACCTACGACCAGATTCTGGGCGATGTGAAAACCGGGAACGGCGACGCCGGCATTTGCAATTTTGGCCGGCGAGTGACGCCGAACGAACACCGGCTCGTCCGTGATTTCGTGCTGCTCGACAACACTTATTGCTGCGGGATGCTCAGTGCCGACGGCCATCAATGGGCGGACTCGGCGATGGCGACCGACTATGTTGAACGCGAGTTCGCCGGCTGGCCGCGCAGCTATCCGTTTGCGGGAGACGACGCGCTCGCCGCTTCGCCCGCCGGTTTCATTTGGGACGACGCGCTGGCGCACGGCAAAACGGTGCGTGACTACGGTGAATTTGCCGAGACGCACAAGGCCTGGAAAAATCCCGCCCGGAAAGGCGCGCTGGATTTTCCCGCCTGCTACCATGATTTCGTCAGCGGCGCAAACGCCATTGCCTGCACCTGCGAACCCAATGTCGCATCACTCCGGCCTTATCTGGCCACGAACACGGCGGGCTGGGATCTGGACGTGCCGGATGTGGTTCGCGCCGCGCGGTTCATCCAGGAGTTGGAACAATTTGAGCGGACGGGGAATTTTCCGAACTTCATCATCCTGTATCTGCCCAATGATCACACCAGCGGAACGCAGCCTGGCTCGCCCACGCCGGCGGCGCAGGTGGCCGACAACGATCTCGCGCTGGGCCAGGTGGTTGACGCCGTCAGCCACAGCGGGTTTTGGACCAACACCTGCATTTTTGCGGTCGAAGATGATCCGCAAGCCGGCTGGGATCATGTCAGCGGGTTCCGCACCACGGCTTACGTCGCCAGCGCCTACACGAAACGCGGCGTGACCGTCGGCACGCAATACAACCAGACCAGCCTGCTGCGCACGATGGAACTGATGCTCGGCCTGCCGCCGATGAACCAGCTGGACGCGACGGCGACGCCGCTGTTTGACTGCTTCACCAACACGCCGGACTTCACGGCGTTCAACGCCGTGACGAACCAGGTGCCGCTGGACGAGATGAATCCCGCGCCGAAGAAAATTGCCGGCGCGCAGTTCCGCCGGGACGCCTATGTTTCCGCGCGGCTGCCGCTGGCCAAGCCCGACCAATGCCCGGAGGATGTGCTGAACCGTATTCTCTGGCGCGCGACGATGGGGGCCAAGCCGTATCCCGAATGGGCGGTGAAAAACGTGGATGATGACTGACGGCGCAAAGGGAACTGGGGCTGCGCCGCGCGGATAAAATTTCCCCGCAGCGCGGTTTTGCCGGCGGCCTGGTTGCCGGCCAAGCAGCCTCGGCATCAGTCTTGAAAAGCTCCCTGTTTCTGACGGATCGGAACCGGCATTGGAAGCGCTGGCAAGGCAGAAACTCCGGCCCGGAAACCTGACCGGACGTCGGAATGGCCGGTGTCTCATGGGACTTGGACACTGTCCCGATTTCTGGCATCTGCCGGAGTTCAGGCCGCCAAATCTGGTTGTTTTCCAATTAAAAAAGGCCGGAATTGAGTTTTTTTGGCGGCATTCGTTGATTTTTTGGCCGGTGAATAATTATTCTGGACTTTGGCATCGGGAGTGCTAAAACACTTTACCGTGGTTGTGGCAGGCAATAAAGTGAACAAAGTTGTAATTATCTAAACCCGCCTGCCGCTTTGTTCCACCATGACAAAAAAGAAAGCAAATAAAATGAAACAGACCAAGAACCTCCGCAAGGCGGGTTTCACGCTGGTTGAAATCATGATTGTCGTGGCCATCATCGGCCTTCTGGCGGCGATTGCGATTCCGAACTTTGTGAAGGCCCGGGCCACCTCGCAGGCCAACGCCTGCATCAACAACCTCCGTCAGATTGACGCGGCGTGCAACCAGTTCGCGCTGGAAAAGGGCAAGACCACCGGTTATGTATTTAACTATCCGAGCGACTTGACGCCCTACATCAAACTGAATGTGATTGGCAACATTCCTGGATGTCCGGCCGGCGGCACCTACACTGTGGCTGCCCTGGGGACATTACCGCAAGAAACCTGCTCGCTCGCCAACACGGTGACGCCGGGCCATTTCCTGCCGTAATTTTTGGATTGGACAGTGTTTTGTTTCGGGACACTGCGACGCTCGGTGCGTCGCAGTTTTTTTATTTAGGAGAGCAGCAGTAGATTTGGCGGCGAGGAATTGAATTACCGTGAGCGGATAACTCCTTTGGTGTCCGTTCTGGTGTCCGCTAATAACCACCGGCCATTGGCGCGATGGCGCATCCTCAAGCAGCGGAGCACAAATTACGGCATCAGCGTCCGGCGGGGGATTTTGTCCTTCGTTTTCGTCCTGCAATCCAGGGCGCTGGGCAAATTTTCCAAAATCGGCTGGGCTGGCATTGATGTTGCTTCTCTGGAGGTGCGGTTGCGACCGGCAATAATAGTGGACAAAAATGTAATCATATAACCCGCCCGTCGCGCAGTTCACGCCGCATTGCAAGGAATAAAAATAAAATGAAAACGACCAAGAACCTCCGCAAAGCGGGCTTCACGCTGGTTGAAATCATGATCGTCGTGGCCATCATCGGCCTTCTGGCGGCGATTGCGATTCCGAACTTTGTGAAGGCCCGTGCCACCTCGCAGGCCAACGCCTGCATCAACAACCTCCGCCAGATTGATTCGGCGTGCAACCAGTGGGCGCTGGAAAAAGGCAAGAAGACCGGTGATACCATCACCTATCCGGACGACTTGACACCCTATATCAAGCTGAATGTGGGCAGCAACATTCCTGGATGTCCGGCTGGTGGCACCTATGCTGTGGCCACCATGGGCACATTGCCGCAAGAGACCTGCTCGCTCGCCAACACGGTGACGCCGGGCCACTTCCTGCCGTAATTTGTTTGACCTGGTTCAACCACCCCGCAGCGCAGGCCCGGGGTGGTTTTTTTTGTTTCAGAATCCAGAGTTTGATGATGGCACATGACGTGCTATTTTAACCAGTGCGGTTCCAGCAGGCAATTTGTGAACACCATAGTCATCATAAAATATATAATAACCCGCCTGCTGGTGGTTCACGCCGTGACAGAAACAAATGAAAACCATCCCGACAAAAGCCGGCGGGGGAGGGTTTACGCTGGTGGAAATCATGATCGTCGTGGCCATCATCGGCCTCCTGGCGGCCATTGCGATTCCCAACTTCGTGAAGACCCGAGCCACCACCCAGGCCAACGCCTGCATCAACAACCTCCGGCAACTGGACACGGCGGTGCAGCAGTTCGCCTTCGAGAAAAACAAACACGTCGGCGACAGCGTCAACTATCCCGATGACCTGACCCCCTACATCAAGCTGAACGTGGCGGGCAGCCTGCCACCGTGTCCCGCCGGCGGCACTTACAGCATTCCCCCGGTGGGCAACGCCCCCTCCGCCGTCTGTTCGCTGGGAAACACGGTCACCCCGGCGCATGTTCAGTAGCCGCCGGAGCAACGGCCCATTTTTTTGCAACGCGATGGTTGACTCGCCCATTTAATTCCGTTACGAAATCCGTCGTGAACAATCATTCGCGCCGGCCATGACCGCCATCTTGCGAACTGAAAAGCTGCGCGTGGAATACCGCAGCCGCGAAATGCGCCAGGCCGCCAAAGTCGCGCTGTGCGGCCTCGACCTCGAAGTTCACGCCGGCGAAGTCTTCGGCTTCCTCGGCCCGAACGGCGCGGGCAAGACCACCACGATGAACGTGCTGCTCGGCTTCGTGCCGCCGACCAGCGGCGCGGCCTATCTTTTTGGCATTGATGTCCGCCAGCCCATCGCCCGCCAGCGCATCGGTTATCTGCCGGAGCTGACCTACTACTACAAGTTTCTGACCGCCGAGGAGCTGCTCCGGTTCTACGCCAAAATTTTCGGGCTGTCGCGCGCGGAAACGGACAAACGAATTCCCGAACTGCTCAAACTGGTCGAACTCGAACCCGCCGCCAGGCGTCCGATCAAATCCTACTCGAAAGGCATGCAGCAGCGCGTCGGCCTGGCGCAGGCGCTCATCAACAATCCCGATTTGCTCGTGCTGGACGAACCGACCAGCGGCCTCGACCCGCTGGGCCGCATGAAGGTCCGCGAGATCATCCAGCGCCTGAAGAACGAGGGCAAAACCGTTTTCTTCTCGTCGCACGAACTCGGCGAAGTCGAATCGGTCTGCGACCGCGTGGCGATCATCCACCAGGGCGAACTCAAGGCAATTGGCCGCGTCCATGACATCACCGGCAAACACGCGAACCTCGAAAAGGCCTTTCTCGACATCATCGGTTTTCAAACGCCACCCGCGCCATGAAGAATATTTTTGCCGTCGCCGGCGTCGTCATCAAGGAGCTGTATCGCCGCAAGGATTTTTACGTCCTGTTCATCGTGACCGTGCTGATCTGTCTGGTGATGGCCTCGGTCAATATTTACAACGACGCCAAGATCGTCCGCTACCTCAAGGAAATCTGCCTGCTGCTGGTCTGGATTTCCTCGCTGGTCATCGCCATCACCACCACCGCGCGGCAGATTCCGGCGGAGCGTGAAAACCGCACGCTGCTGCCGCTGCTGGCCAAGCCGCTGACGCGGGCGCAGTTGATTGTGGGAAAATTTGTCGGCTGCTGGCTGGCCTGCGGCCTGACGCTGCTCTGCTTTTACCTTTTCTTCGGCGCGCTCGCCGCCAGCCGCGAACATCAGTGGCCGCTGCTGAATTATTTCCAGGCCGCCGCGCTGCACTGGTTCATGCTTGGCATCGTGGTGGCGCTCGCGCTGCTTGGCTCGCTCGTGTTCGCCGCGCCCTCGTCCAACTCCACCATCTGCTTCGTGGTGGTCGGCGGCATTCTATTCGTCGGCCGGCATCTGGACCAGGTGGCGCTGACCCTGCGCGAACCGGTGCGCACGATTGTTTATGCGGTTTATTTTGCGGTTCCGCATCTGGAATTGTTCGACGTGCGCGACCTCGTCATCCACAACTGGCCGCTGATTCCGTGGCTGTATTTTTCTCTGGCCCTGCTTTATGCGCTGGGCTACATCGCGGTTTTTCTCACCGGCGCGTGCCTGGTTTTTCGCCGCAAAGCGGTGAACTGAACATGCGTTCGCCGCGAACATCTTTGCTGCTGCTGCTCGCGCTGCTGGTTTTCTGTTTTGGACTGGCCGCGCAGCTGGAGCCGCAGTTTCAAGCCTGGCCGGGCAGCCGTTCAACGGGCGACCTCTTCAACGTCATGCTCGGCGACAGCCGCCGGCTGTTTGCCAACGAGTTTTTCATCAAGGCCGACGAGTATTATCACAGCGGCTATTACCCGACCATGTTCGATGACAACGCCGCCTTTCAAACCACGCACATGGCGGCGGACACCGGCGCGGTCAACAGCAGGAACCACGGCGACGAACATGGTTTTCTTGGTCCGACGCGCAACTGGATTGACGCCTTTGGCCGGCATTTTTTCCCCGACCGGCACACGCATCTGGACGAAGGCGGCGCGTCCGACGATTTGAGCGGCAGCGAAAATGTCCGCGAAATCCTGCCGTGGCTGAAACTTTCCGCCGACCTGGACCCCGACAATGTCCAGACCTACACCGTCACCGCCTTCTGGCTGCGCGTGCGGATGAACAATCCCCACGAAGCCGACGCCGTCCTGCACGAAGGCTTGCGCCACTGCCCCGACAGCTACGACATTCTGTTTGAACTGGGCCGGCTCTACTCCGAGAACTATCACGACACCGACCGCGCGCGGAACGTCTGGGAACTGGGCGTCCGCAAATGGCAGAAGCTCGATCCGGAAACGAAAAAGGAAAACCGGCTCATCCTGGAACAGCTCACCATCCATCTCGCCAGATTGGAAGAAGATGCAGGCGACCTGCCGAAAGCAATTGAATGGTTTCAGGCCGCGCAAAAGGTTTCCCTCACGCCCGGCGTCATCCAGCAGCAGATCAACCGGCTCCAGTTCAAACTGGGTCAGGAATTCAACCCGCTGCTGAAGCCGCTGTATTGACCGCGCAATTCCGCTTGGTCTTTCCGCCGCCGCTCTGGTTTAATTTCCGCGATGAAAAACCGGCAGTCCCAAATCAAACGCCACACGCTGGAAACCCAGATTTCCCTCCGGCTCAACCTCGACGGCAAAGGCCAATCCAAAATCCGCACCGGCATCGCGTTCTTCGACCACATGCTCACGCTCTTTGCCAGGCACGCGACGGTGGATTTGGAGCTGCACTGCGATGGCGACCTCGCCGTGGACGCGCACCACACCGTCGAAGACTGCGGCATCGCGCTCGGCCAGGCGTTTGCCGGGGCGCTCGGCGACAAGCGCGGCATCCGCCGCTACGGGCATGGCTTTGATCCGCGGAATCCGTTCACCGGCGAGGCGTATGTGCCGATGGATGAGTGCCTCGCGCGCTGCGTGGTGGATTTCAGCGGCCGGCCGCATCTCGTCTGGCGCGGGCTGGACAAGTTTTCGCAGAAGAAAATTTCCGGGGCGGAAAAAAATCAGGACATGTCCAGCGCCTTTCGCTTCGGCCTCGCGCGGGAATTTTTCCAGGGTTTCACGAACGAGGCGCGGTGCAATCTGCATCTGGAGCTGCTTTACGGCGACGAGCCGCATCACATCGTCGAGGCGCTGTTCAAGGCGTTTGCGCGGGCGGTGGACGCCGCGCGCCAGCACGACCCGCGCATCGCCGGCCAGTTGCCGAGCACCAAGGGCAAACTTTGAACGGCCGGGCGGAGGCCTCGCGCTGCAGCCCCCGCTTTTCTGGACTTATTTTTTTGGCCGGGCGCAATCCCCCGGTGGTTTGACTTGGCAGCCGGCCGGCCGAAATGGGTGCGCGTTGTTCTTCCACGAACCGCACTGGCGTGATGAAAAAGGCGGTGTTCTGTCCAACAAACATATGAAAGACATTTCTTCATGCGACAAAATCAGTTTCACATTGTCAGAGTCGGCGAAAGCGCATCTGCAAAAACTCCTGTCAGAGTGGCTGGCTTCGAGTTCGATGCAAGAGCTTGTGCCGGTGCTTTCACATTCCGGCGGCGGGCAATTGCGTGGAAAGGGCGAGGTTTTGTGGGAATACCGGGGGCCGTTGTTCTTGCTCTGCGCGCAAAAGCCCGAAGCGCTGCCTCGTGGCAAATATTATGACCTGTTAGGATTCCCGGTGTGGATATATGAACTTGACAACCTCTTGCTGAAGGGCAGGGTCTTGACGTTTGCCAAGGTCGGCGGTCCGGAACCGCAAGCGGAACTGGTGCTTGAAAACGTCCCTGACAATTATTTTGAACTGGCCATGCAGGAAGGTGGCGGGTGCTGTTCGTGCGGAGATCCCACGGTAAAGCGAGTAGCATCATAGGCCGCGAGGCGACGAGTTTTCTTCGCGCAGCCACCGTCCGCGCCCGCCAGTCTGGTGCCGGTAACGGCCGTCGGAGGGTTAAAATGTTTTGCGTCTGCATTGACATTTGGGGGCGTTAATGAAACCTTTCCGCCAGCGCGTTCCCTGAATTTAATAGTAGGGGGACGCGCTAAAAAATCTCGTGGCAGAAAAAGATGATTATTTGCTGGACCTGCTGGTTGACCTCGGCTTTACCAGCGCCGATGTGGTCGCCAAGGCCCGCGAGGAAGCCAACGCCGCCGGCGTGGGCGTGGTGGATTTGCTGGTGGCCAACAAGGCCATCCGCCCCGGCGATGTGACGCAGGCCAAGGCCGCGCAGTTCGGCGCGGAGGTGGTGCAGCTAGGCACCATCAAAATCGAGGACGACGTGATCTCCATGGTTCCGCGCGACATCGCGAGAAAATACCGCGTCATCCCGGTTTTCAAAACGGAAGACAAGGTGGCCGTGGCCATCGCCGACCCGTCCGACCTGAACACCATTGATTCGCTGACGCACCTGCTGCATTCGGAAATCGAGCTGCGCGTGGCGTCGGAGCCGGACATCGAGGCGGCGCTGACCAAATATTACGGCTCGGAAAAGAAAAAGATGGCCGACGGCGCGTTCAAGGACGTCATCCAGGAACTGACGGAAAGCAACGTCGAAATCGCGGCCGACGACGGCGCGGAAGTGGAGGCCGACGCGCCGCTCATCCGGCTGGTGAACCAGATCATCGTGGACGCGTTCAAGCTGCGCGCGTCGGACATCCATCTGGAGCCGCTGGAGAAAAGATTCCGCCTGCGCTACCGCATTGACGGCATGATGCAGGAGGTCAAGTCGCCGCCGAAACGGCTGCAGGCGCCGGTCATCGCGCGGCTGAAAATCCAGGCGGGCATGATCATCTCGGAACATCGCATCCCGCAGGACGGACGCATCCAGACGAAAATCGGGACCAAGCTGATTGACCTGCGCGTGTCCTGCCTGCCGACGAACCACGGCGAAAGCATCGTGATGCGCATTCTGGACAAGGAAGGCTTGAAGCTGGGCCTGGCGGAACTCGGCTTCTTGAGCGACGACCAGGCGACGTTCGAGCGGATCATCGCGCTGCCGGACGGCATCCTGCTCGTCACCGGCCCGACGGGCTCCGGCAAGACGACGACGCTGTATTCCTGTTTGAATTTCATCAACCGGCCCGACCGCAAAATCATCACGGTTGAGGACCCGGTGGAATATGTCCTGTCCGGCATCAACCAGGTGCAGATTCACGAGGCGGTGGGCTTCACGTTCGCCACGGCCCTGCGCTCGATCCTGCGCCAGGCGCCGAACATCATCATGATCGGTGAAATTCGCGACATGGAGACGGCGTCCATCGCCATCAACGCGTCGCTGACCGGCCATCTGGTGTTTTCCACGCTGCACACGAATGACGCGCCGGGCGCGGTGACACGCTTGATTGACATCGGCGTGAAACCGTTTTTGGTCGCCTCGTCCACGCGCTGCCTCATGGCGCAGCGCCTCGTCCGCAAGATCTGCAAAAAATGCATCGCGCCCTACGATCCGACGGATGCGGAACTGCGCTCGCTCGGCATCAAGCGCGAGGATGTGAAAAACGCGAACGTGTCGAAAGGCAAAGGCTGCACGAATTGCAACGGCTCCGGCAACCGCGGCCGCTTCGGCATCTTTGAAATTTTCGTGGTGGACGACGAGGCGCGAAAACTGATTTACGACCGCGTGCCGACGAACGTCCTCCGCGCCCGCGCCCGCGAGATGGGCATGCGCACGCTGCGCGAGGACGGCATCCGCAAGGTGCTTGCCGGCATGACGACCCCCGACGAGGTCATCCGCGCGACGGTTGGCGATGAATCCTGACGGAAGTTTTTATGTCATATTCCATGTCTGATTTGCTGCAGTTGGTGGTGGCCGAAGGCGCCTCCGACCTGCACATCCGCGTTGGCACGCCGCCGGTGATCCGCGTTCACGGCATTTTGCACCGCGTCGAAGGCCCGGCGCTCAAGCCGGAGGATTCCGAGGAATTGATGCGCAGCATCACGTCCGAGGAGCACATCCAGAGCACGCGCGAGCGCGGCGGTGCGGATTTCGGTTTTGCGTTTGGCGACGCGGCGCGGTTCCGCGTGAGCGTGTTCAAGGAGAAGGGTCACTTCGCGCTGGTGCTCCGGCAGATTCCCAGCAAGCTGCTGACGATGGAGCAAATCGGCATTCCGCCGAGCGTGAAGGAGCTGCTTTACAAGCCGCGCGGCCTGGTTCTGGTGACCGGCCCGACCGGCTCCGGCAAGACCACCACGCTGGCCTCGATGCTGAACATCGTCAACGAGGAACGCGAAGAGGTGCATCTCATCACCATTGAGGACCCGATCGAATATTACCACAAGCACAAGAAGTCGCTGATCACGCAGCGCGAAATCGGCGTGGACGTGCCGAATTTCGCCGAGGGACTGCGCCGCGCGCTGCGCCAGGACCCGGACATCATTCTGGTCGGTGAAATGCGCGACTTGGAAACGATCGAGGCCGCCATCACGGCGGCGGAAACCGGCCACTTGGTGTTTGGCACGCTGCACACCACCGGCGCGGCCAAGACCATTGACCGTGTCACCAATGCGTTCCCGACCAACCAGCAGGAAATGGTGCGCATCCAGCTTTCGACGGTGATGCAGGCGGTGATCTCGCAGCTGCTCATTCCGCGCATTGACAAGCCGGGCCGGGTCGCGGTTTTTGAAATCATGGTCAACACGCCGTCCATCGCCGCGCTCATCCGCGACAACAAGACGTTCCGCATCCAGTCGGACATCCAGACCGGCTCCAAATGGGGCATGGTGACGCTCGACTCATTTTTGATTGACAAATATCTGGAGGGCATGATCGCCCGCGAGGAGGTCATCAACAAGTCGCAGGATGCGACGACCATCATGGCCAAGCTGCAGGAGCTGGAACTGGCGGCGAGCACGACCAGCAAAGGCAAAAAATAATTCCATTTCATGTCCGACGAAATTTCCAGTCCGCTGCTGCGACTCATCCATGACAATGGGTTGATTGACGACCTGCAATACGAGGAAGTGGCCGGCGAAATCAAGCGCAGCGCCACCTCCGCCATCCAGGTGCTGCAGGATTTCGGCATCATGAAGCTGGACGACATCCTGCATGTGGAGGCGACGGCGCTGGGCACGGAAGTGATTTCGTTGAAAGACCGGGAAATTTCGCCGGAGGTTTTGAAGGTGATTCCCGCCAAGGTGGCGCAGATGTGCCAGTGCCTGCCGGTGAGCCTGCTCAACGGGACGCTGCAGGTGGCGCTGGCCGAACCGCTCGATCCGGCAATGACGGATGAGATTCAGTTTGCCGCCAAGCGCGACGTGCAGGTCGTGGTGGCCGACCCGGCGGAAATTCTGAAGGGCCTCGAACGTTTTTACGGCCAGCAGGAAAGCGAAAGCTTCTCTGAAATCCTCAAGGAGCTGGACGCCAACAAGGACATTGAGCGCGGAGTCGTCGAGGCGGGCGATGACGTCAAGGCCGCCGAGGAGCTGGCGAACCAGGCGCCCATCGTCAAATTTGTGAACCTGGTGCTGCAACAGGCGGTGCTGGACCGCGCGAGCGACATTCACTTCGAGCCGTTTGAAACGGAGTTCCGCATCCGCTACCGCGTGGACGGCGCGCTCTACGAAATGGCGCCGCCGCCGAAACATCTCGCGCTGCCGGTGATTTCGCGCCTGAAGGTCATGGCGAATCTGAACATTTCGGAGCGCCGCATCCCGCAGGACGGACGCATCAACCTGAACATTCTCGGTCGCCAGGTGGACCTCCGTATGTCCACGCTGCCCACGCAGTTTGGTGAATCCGTCGTGTTGCGCGTGCTGGACCGCGCGGCGGTCAACCTGGAAATCGAGTCGCTCGGTTTTCCCAAATACGTCTACGATTTTGTCACCGAGGTGATCCTGCGACCGAACGGCATTTTTGTCGTGACCGGCCCGACCGGCTGCGGCAAGACGACCACGCTGTATTCCTGTCTGCGCCGCGTCAACACGATTGACTCCAAGCTGCTCACCGCCGAGGACCCGGTCGAATACGACATTGAAGGCATCATGCAGGTGGCCATCAACGATTCCGTGGGGATGACCTTCGGCAAGGCGCTGCGGTCGTTTTTGCGCCAGGACCCGGACATCATCATGGTGGGTGAAATGCGCGACCTGGAAACCGCGCAGATTTCCATTCAGGCGTCGCTCACCGGTCACCTGGTCTTGAGCACGCTGCACACGAACGATTCGCCCGGCGCGGTCACGCGCCTGGTGGACATGGGCGTGGAACCGTTTTTGATCTCCTCGACGCTGATGGCCGTGCTCGGCCAGCGGCTCGTGCGCACGATCTGCAAAAACTGCCGGACCCCGTTCGAGCCGACCGAGCAGCAGTTGTCGCTGCTCGGACTTTCGCCATATGACCTGGGCGACAAGGTTTTTCATTATGGCCGCGGCTGTTCGGCCTGCAACGACACCGGCTACAAGGGCCGCAAAGGCATTTTCGAGCTGCTCGTCGTCAGCGACGCCATCCGCACGCTCATCAACGAACGCGCGCCGACCGTGGTCGTGCGGCAGAAAGCGGTCGAGCTGGGCATGGTCACCCTGCGTGAAGACGGCTTGCGCAGCATCTTTGACGGTGATACAACCATAGAAGAAGTCGTCAAATACACCTGATCCGCCATGCCAAAATATAATTATGTGGCCCTCGACGCCCACGGCAATGAAACCAAGGGCAGCCTGGAGGTGGGCAGCCAGAACGAAGCCATCGGTCGTGTGAAGGAAATGGGCTTGTTCCCCACCAAGATCACCGAATCAGAAAAGGAAGACAGATCGGCAGGCAAAAAGGCCAAGGCCAAGACCGCCGCCAAACCCAAAGCCGGAGGCAAAAAGGGCGGCGCGATGAACATCAACCTCAAAATTCCCGGCTTTGGCAGCGGGGTCAAGCCCAAAGCCCTGACCACTTTCACCCGCCAGCTGGCGACGCTGGTGGACGCCGGCCTGCCGCTGCTGCGCGGCCTGCGCGTGCTGGAAAAACAGGAGCGCAGCGGGGCGCTCAAAGGCATTCTGGCCCAGCTCGCCGCCTCCATTGAAGGCGGCAGCACTTTCTCTGAAGCGCTGGCGCAGCATCCCAAAGTTTTCAACCGCCTCTTCGTCAACATGGTCAAGGCGGGCGAACTGGGCGGCGTGCTGGAAGTAGTCTTGAAACGTCTGGCTGAATTTTCTGAAAAGGCGCAGAAAATCAAGGGCAAGGTCAAGGCCGCCTTGTTTTATCCCATCGCGGTTTTGATTGTCGCCATCGGCATCATGATTTTGCTGATGACGTTCGTCGTGCCCAAATTCAAGGACGTTTTCGCGGGCATGGGTTTCGAGCTGCCCGGCTTCACGGTGTTCGTGCTCACCGTCAGCGACATCATCCGGCATAATATTCTGGCCACGCTGGGCGGCATCGCGGTGTTCGTGGTTTTGTTTTTGCTCTTCATCAAGACCAAGTTTGGCCGGCGCATCTGGGACAAGACCAAGCTGGTCATGCCCCCGACCGGCCAAGTGGTGACCAAGGTTTCCATCTCGCGCTTCACGCGCACGCTGGGCACGCTCGTCAGCAGCGGCGTGCCGATTTTACAGGCTTTGACCATTGTCAAGGAAACCGCCGGCAACGTCATCATCGCCAATGCCGTCGCCAAGGTTCACGAAAGCGTCAAGGAAGGCGAGACCATCACCGCGCCGTTGGAAGCCTCGCGCGTGTTTCCGCCGATGGTCGTCAGCATGGTGGACGTCGGCGAACAGACCGGCGCCTTGCCGGAAATGCTTCTAAAAATCGCCGACAACTATGACGAAGAAGTTGACAACGCCGTCGCGGCCATGACCTCGCTGCTGGAACCCATCATGATTGTGTTTCTCGCGCTCATTGTCGGCAGCATCGTCATCGCCATGTTCCTGCCCCTGATCAAAATGATCACGCTGATGAGCGGTGAAGGCGGCGGCGGTCCCGGCGGCAGAGAATAATCATCTGGAAAACATTTTCAGAACAAAAACTTGACAAAAACCGCCTGCATGAGTAAATACATTGTATTCACATTGCATGGGCGAATTATTTACAACTGACCCGTTATGGAGTTCGATTGGAATAACCCGCCTTTTGAGCTTGGTTCTTTGAATCAACGGGAAGTTGAGGAGTCTTTTGAGGACGCATTTGCCGTCCGGCTGATGCCCGACTCGCCGAGGTTCGGCGTGCAGGCGCGGTTTTTCAACCTCGGCATGTCGGCGGGCGGCATCGGCATACTGAGCGTCTATCGCACCAACGGGCGGCAGGTTCGGGTGCTGCTGGCGCGGCCGTTTGAGCCGGAAGAACGTTTCTTTTACCAGCGCAAGATGGGTCAGACCCTTTCCCAGTGATTCAAGGTTGGTCAAATCCAGTCAAACCTAGTCAAACCGAATTTTAACCATGCGCGCATTTGCCAACTGGGAAGACGTGCCCATCTTCGACAGCGAGGAGGCCGAGGCGGTTTTCTGGGCTGAGAACCGGCCGGATCTGCGGCTCATGGAAGCCGCCACCGCCGGGAATGCCGAGGCGTCCGAATCCGTGACCATCACGCTGCGGATTGACCCGCGGATGCTGGCGCGCATCAAGCGCCTCGCCCGGATGCGGTTTTTGAATTACCAGAGCATGATCAAGCAGTGGTTGAGCGAACGCATGGAGCAGGAATTGAAAGAACGATAAAATGAAAACCATGAATGAAAAATTGCCGGTCGCCGGTCGCCGGTCGCCGGTTGAACGGCATAACACCGCGCCTTTTTTCATTTCAGCCGCCAGTCGAAAATCGGCAGTCGAAAATCGCGCCGCCTTCACCTTGATTGAACTGCTCGTGGTGATCTCCATCATGGCCATCCTCGCGGCCTTCACCTTTCCGGTTCTGGGCGGACTCAAACGCCAGCAGTATCTGAAGACCGCGACCGGGGAATTGAATCAAATTGAAACCGCGCTGGACAATTACAAAAACAAATACGGCGTCTATCCTCCAGGCAATCCCAACAGTCCGGCGCAAAACCAGCTTTATTACGAACTTGTCGGAACCACCAATGTTAATAATGGTGTTCCCCGCGTCTTTAAGGCTCTTGATGGCAGCTTTCAAATTAACGGCGACCAGTTGACCGCT
This sequence comes from uncultured Bifidobacteriaceae bacterium, assembly GCA_964449815.1. Lineage (GTDB taxonomy): Bacteria > Verrucomicrobiota > Verrucomicrobiia > Limisphaerales > UBA11358 > UBA11358. The sequence goes on along the minus strand of CAYVGC010000003.1, from coordinate 26,401 downwards.
GCCTTCGGCCCCGGCGTAAGCGCCTTGGTAAATTCCAGCCAGTATCTGGGTTCTGGCGAAGACGCGGTTGTCGCCAAAGATTTTCTGCTCGGCCTGAATGCGAACCGCATCGGCACCTCGGCACCCAATGGCATGCCGGTTACCAATCTGATCACTTCCGTGCGCGGGCCGGATGCCGGTTACTGGCCGCTCGGGGTTCAGGATGTGAATCCATTCTGCTATGCTTATCCCGGCACCAACAATCCCAGCTCCTACGACTTGTGGATTGACCTGCGCATCAACGGCAAGACCAACCGCATCAGCAACTGGAACCATGCGCCGATCATCTTGTAACCGCCAAACCTTCACCAACCAACCCCTTGTTTTATGTTCACCAACGACGCCAACGGCCCGGATTGCTGGAAGTGCTCGCTGAATGTCGAGTGGCACGACTGCTCGTGGTGCCCGGTCATCCAGTTGCGCCTGGGCATTGTCAGCCGCAACGGCACGGCCATAAAACCATTGCCGACCGCAGCCATTTTGCCGCATCCTGCGCGGCGCAAAAATCTCCTTAAACCCATGAAAAAATCTTTGTCCACCACGCGCCGGTTCCGCGCCGGCTTCACCCTCGTCGAACTGCTCACCGTCATCGCCATCATCGGCATCCTCGCCGCGATGCTGCTGCCGGTGCTGGCCGCCGCCAAAAAAGCCGCGCAGAAGGCCAAGGCCAGAACCGAAATCTCCGGCATCGTCACCGCGATTGAGGCTTATGACCAGGCTTACGGACGGTTTCCGGTGTCGCACGCGGCGCAAAACCAGGCCGCCGCCGGCCACCTTGGCAACCATGATTTTACCTATGGCGGAATTTTCAATGGTGTTCAAGTGGGCACAGTGATGCCAGACGGCACCATTTTGACCAATTCGGAAGTCATCGCCATTCTGATGGATTACACCACCTATCCCGGCACCACGATTCCCACCATCAACACCAACAACCAGAGCAACCCGCAGCAGACCAAATTTCTGAACGCCACCTTGTCCGGCTGGGCTCCGGGCCAAACCACCCCGGCGCTGCCGGGCGTGGGCAATGATCTGGTCTATCGCGATCCCTGGGGCAATCCCTATGTCATCAGCATGGATCTCAATTATGACGACCAGTGTCAGGATTGGTTCTATGGCAAAACAGTGGTTTCCCAAAATCCACCTCTCAGCACCAGCACGGTCGGTTTCTTCGGTCTGGTCAGTCCGGGTTTAAATCCGAAAACTCCGGATAATTTTATGTTTCACGGTAAAGTCATGGTCTGGTCCGCCGGGCCGGATGGAAAAGTTGATTGGAATAACAACACCCGCGCCAACAGTGGTGTCAACAAGGACAACGTCCTGAGCTGGCAGTAATCATGAAAATTACCCCGAACCCCGAACCCCGAATATTGAACGTCCAACGAACGGGACGCTCGTTCCATTCGGCGTTTGGCATTCGACGTTTGGTGTTCGGTGTTTTCCATCCCCGCGCCGCCTTCACGCTCATCGAGCTGCTCGTGGTCATTTCAATCATGGGCCTCCTCGCGGCGCTGGCGGTGCCGGCGCTGAAGAACCTCGGCAAATCCAACATCCAGGTGAGCGCCGCCCGGCAGTTGCTCGATGACGTGGGCCGCGCCCGCCAGCTCGCCCTGAGCCAGCACACGACGGTGTATATGGTTTTTGTTAAGACAAATTTCTGGCTGGCGCCCAATTATCCAAACGCGTGGTGGAACAAGCTGACTTTCGTCCAGAAAACTGCGGCCACCAACTTGTGCGACAAACAAATGTCGGGCTACAACTTTTTGAGCCTGCGGTCGGTGGGCGACCAGCCGGGGCAGGGCACGCCGCATTATCTGGCATCCTGGCAGAACCTGCCGGACGGCACCTTCATCGCGCAGCAAAAATTTGTCACCCCGGGAACCTTGGTGTCTTCCCAGACCCAGCCGCTGTTCCTTAACTGGAACAAGGATTACTCGCATCCTGATCAGAACAAGGTTTACGGGTTTTGCATCACCAACATATTTCCATTTCCAACCGCAGACAGCCCGACGTCAACGGCCTTGTCGTTGCCGTATATCGCCTTCAATTATCTTGGCCAGCTTACGTTCGACGGGCAGAACCTTGCCTACCGCGATGAATATATTCCCCTCGCGCAAGGCACGGTATCGCCGGCGATCAATGTGTCCACGAAAACCCTTGTCATCAGCGCGGCCGGTTCGCCGTCCGTTGCGGAAAATCCGTCCGGCAACAGCACCAACAGCATGTATAACCTGGTTCACATTGACCGGCTGACGGGACGCGCCACTTTGGAATACCAGCGGGTGCAATGAATTTTAGTTTAACTATGAAAAAAATGCTGCAACGATTGACCGGCCTGACCGCCGGCGGGTTTCTGGCCCTGACCACCGCCTGGGGACAGTCCGACTACGCCACCCCTTACACGTTCGTCACCATCGCGGGAACCGCCGGGAACAACGCCGCCGCCGATGGCACGAACAGCTCCGCGCTTTTCTACTGGCCGGAAGGCATCACCGTGGGCACCAACGGCAATCTGTATGTGGTGGACAACTTCGAGAACACCGTCCGCCAGGTCGCGCCGGCCGGGACCAACTGGGTGGTCACGACGATTGCCGGAACCGCCGGCAACAGCGGCGGCGGCGATGGGACGAATCAGGCCGCGCAGTTTTACGAACCAACCAGCATCGCGATTGATGGCCGGGGCAGTCTGTATGTGGCGGATGGCGGCAACAACATCATCCGTATGATCACGCCGGCCGGGACGAACTGGGTGGTGAGCACCATCGCGGGCACCGCCGGCAGCGGCGGCGGCAACGACGGGACAAACGGCGGCGCGCAGTTCAATTATCCCTCCGGCATCACTGTGGACACCAACGGCAGTCTATATGTGGCCGACCTCTACAACGACACCATTCGCAAAGTCGCGCCCGTCGGCACCAACTGGGTGGTGACCACGATTGCGGGATCGGCGTCAAACCCGGGCAGCAATGACGGGACCAACGGTGCCGCCCGGTTTTATGAGCCGTCCGGCATTGCGATTGATCGCGCCGGCAATCTTTTTGTGACGGACACCTACTACAGCATCATCCGCAAACTCATGCCGGCGGGGACGAACTGGGTGGTGAGCACCATTGCGGGCACCGCCAGCCTCAACGGCGGCAGCGCCGACGGGACCAATGGCGACGCGCAGTTTAATACCCCCTACGGCATCACCGTGGATGCCGGGGACAATCTCTATGTGGCCGACACTTACAACAACACCATCCGCAAGGTTGCGCCCGCCGGCACCAACTGGGTGACGACCACGCTGGCGGGCGTGGCGGACGGCGGCAGCGGCGGCAGCACCGACGGCACGGGAGCCGGCGCGCTGTTTTCTATTCCCTATTGCATTGCGGTGGACGGCGTGGGCGATCTTTTTGTGGGCGACACCGTAAACGGCACCATTCGCGAAGGGCAGGTGGCGGCGGGAACCAATGCGCCGGCGCCAGATTTGACGATTGGCCTGACCGCTTTGAACAGTGTGGTGGTCTCCTGGTCCAACGTCGGCGGTTACACGCTCCAGACCAATGGCAATTTGGCGACGCCCAACTGGGCCGGTTACGGCGGTGCGGTCACGACCAGCGGCGGCACCAGCAGCATTGTCCTCCCGCCGCCTGCCGGAAAACTGTTTTTCCGTCTGACGAAATAAGGCGCCATGAAATTCACACCCGACACCGGACCTCGAACCCCGGACCCCGAACGTCCGCTGCGCCCGGCGCATTCGCTGTCGGGCGCCGGCGGTTCGCCGCCGGCGGTTTCTCGTTCCGCCGTCCCGTGCCCGCTCCGCCATGCCGCCGCCTTCACGATGATTGAGATTGCGCTGTGTCTGGCCATCATCGGGTTTGCCCTCATCGCGATCATCGGCGTGCTGCCCCTGGGCATGGGCACCCAGCGCGAAACCCGCGAGGAGACCATCATCAGCCAGGACGCCACCATGCTGCTCGAAGCCATCCGCAACGGCTCGCGCGGCCTGGATGACCTGACGAACAACGTCTATGCCATCACGAACTACGCGGCGGATTATGACAACCAGGGAAAATTCCTGCGGTCGCATGTCGCCGGCTACACCCGCGCCGGCGCCTCCATTAACAGCACCGCCGAGAACTGGCTGGCCATCACCAACGGCCTGCGCATCATCGGCCTGCTGAGCACGCCGGAATACACCACGGCTTTCCCCGGCAGCTTCACCAATGTTCCGCCGATGACCGACATCTTCGGGAGCGGTTACACCAGCAACCACCTCTACGCCTTCGTCCGCTCCTTCAGCGGACTGGCCGCCGAGAAACCGCCGCAGAACAACCAGATCATGCAGGAGGAGACGTTCAGCTACCAGGTGCTCTGCGTCAACGCGCCGATGGCGGCGGACACCAATGAGGTCATCTATCCCGGCTACACCCGGCAACTGGCCGGCAACCTGCGCGAACTGCGGCTGCTGTTTCTCTGGCCGCAATATCCCAACGGCAAGATCGGTCCTTTCCGCCAGACGTTTCGCGCCAGCGTCGGCGGACAGCTTGGCATGACCAATGACTCCGGCCAGACGCTCTATTTTTACCAGCCCCAGTCCTTCACCAACTCGCCGTGAAACCGAACTTTCCAGTTGCCAAAGAAGCCCGCGCTCAAGCCGGAACCTGCCGGATTGAGGCTGGAAGCACGCGGACGGGCGGTGGTGCTCCTCCAACCGCCGGTGGAAGCGTTCAGACAGACGGTAGAGCCGCTCTACCGCATGGCAGCACCGCTCTACCGCACGACAGATTTGCTCGAAACGGGGTAAAAGCCATGAAATTTGCCAATTTTGCCACTTTTCCCCTCGTTGAACCGCTGACGGGCAACAGCGGAGGGCCGAACCGCCCATCCGCCAACCGCCGTTCCGCCTTTTCCATGGTCGAGCTGCTGGTGGTGATGACGCTGCTTTCGCTCATCGTGCTGGCGCTGATGGCGGTGTTCAACAGCACGCAGCAGGCCTTCCGCGCCGGCGTCACCCAGACGGACGTGCTGGAAGGCAGCCGTGCCACGGTGGATTTGATGACCTCCGACCTGCGCGGCCTGACGCCGTCCGACGGCACGACCAATTATTGGGTTGATAAAAATGGGTTTGCGACGAGTGTGCCTTCTGGCGGTCCCGAATTTTTCGGCGCGGTGAATTTCATGGCGCTCGACAACAACAACTGCGGCTTCAGTTACAATAGCTACCTCCCGTCGCTCGCCTACCAGCCGCTGGTGCAAAGCCTGCCCGGCAGCACCCTGATGCGCACGAACGTGCTGAATTATTTCTTCCTGCTGGGCCGCGTGAACACCAGATGGACCGGCGTCGGCTATGTGGTGAACTCCGCCAGCAGCAGTCCGCTCTATCCGCTCTACCGGTTTTATGCGGAGACGAACATCGCGGCGTCGCCCTACGCGCTGTTCACGGACTTCACCAATGCGGTTTATTATGCGCAATGGACCAACCTGAGCCATGTGATGAACGGCGTGGTCCACCTGACCGTGCGCCCGTTCGATGCCGGCGGTTATCGGATGACGAACACGGCTTTGGTGGTTTCCCGCAGCCTCAACGGCCAGACCAACTATCACGACAACGTCTGGTTCACGCCCTATCCGTATTGGGGCGAAGTCGGCTGCTATTTCTTCAGCAACGCCGTGCCGGCCTCCGTGGAGCTGGAACTGGGCGTGCTGGAAGACCGCGCGTTGGAGCGGGCCGGCTCGCTGCCGTTCCAGTCGCCGGCGCAGCTTAATTACCTCGCGCAGCAGGCGGGCAAGATCCACCTCTTCCGCCAGCGCGTGACCATCCCGAATGTTGACCCCTCGGCCTACCAATGAAAAATACCAATGCAGAAGCAAGAAGTAAGAATGCAGAAATCCGCCGGCGGGCTGCCGCCGGCCTTCAGCCTTCAGCCTTCTGCCTTCAACCTTCCCGGCGCGGCATCGCGCTGGTCATCACGCTCATCATGCTGGCGGTGACGCTGGTGATGGCCGTGGCGTTCCTGGCCCTCTCGCGGCGCGAACGCGGCAGCGTGACCACCACCACCGAAACCACCACCGCCCGGCTCGCCGCCGAACAGGCCGTCGCCAACGCCGAGGCGCAGATCGTGGCCGGCATGCTCTACGGCGCGCGCAATGGCGGCAGCAGCAACGCCTACAACCTGCACCTGCTGGTCTCGACGAATTACATCAACCCGGCGGGCTTCACCACCGGCAGCGGCAACCCGACCAACGTGAATTATTTTTATCCAAACGGCACCGTGCTGGCCCCCGCCGACTTTGCGCAGAACGTGGCCAACCTGCTTTTCCTGCCGCGCGCCCCGGTGCTGCTCAGTTCCAACGAACCCGTGGGCCGGTTCTATCTGGACCTGAACGAAAACGGACGCTACGACCCCTTTGCCATGGTGCCGCAAATCGGCCCCCACGGCGGCTTTCTGCATCCGAACGGAACCGAGGACAGCGATCCTGTCAATGTGCTGACCAACATGGCTCCCGGCGGCGATCCCGAATGGGTGGGCGTGCTGGAGCATCCCGATGCGCCGCACAGCGCGAACAATCCGTTTATTTCCCGCTACGCCTTCATCGCCCTGCCGGTCGGGAATACGCTCGACATCAATTACATTTTCAACCAGACAAAAAACACCGGCCTCGGCGCCAATGACGGCTTCATGCGCAACCAGGGCGTCGGCTCGTGGGAAATCAATCTGGCCGCGCTCCTCGCCGACTTGAACACGAACATCTGGAGTCCGGTGGCGCTGCCCGCCAATCTTTATTACGCCTACAACGAGCCGGGCAGCCCCAATTCCGGCTATGCCTTTGAGGACGCCCGCGCGCTGCTCGCCTACCGTTACAATAACTCCTACAACTCGCAGGCCGCCGCCACCACCGTGTTTAACGACGCCCGCAACAACGCCCTCAACACTTTTCGCGGGGACGGCATTGATGCTTACAGCGACGGGCCGTTGCAGACCACGCTCTACACCAATGCGGACCTTCCATTGTCAATGGCGGGCGGGGACGCTGACCCCGCCAACACGCGGTGGCCCGGCGCAAACAACACCAACCATTTTTTCACGCTCGGCGATTTCCTGAACCCGAATCTGCAATTGGGCCCGTTCACCAATCGTCTGCGCAACGCCGGCGCCGCCGTGGACACTTACGACCGCTACACCTATTACCGGATGCTGGATGAACTGGGCACCGATTCCTCGCCGGACGAGGGCAAGGTGAATCTGAACTATTCCAACGCCGTCGTGAGCTACAACAGCTTGGGAGTGGTGACGGGTGTCAGCGTCGTTGCCGGAGCCGAGACGAATCTGGTGCCGTGGATTCCCCAGAATTTTTTCAACGCCGCCGCCGACCAGATGCTGCGCACTTACACCACCAACTGGTTTCAGAGCAACCCGTCGAACTTCCTGGCAACTTATTACGGCGTCGTCCGGCGCGGCTACCTGGACGGCAGCGGTCTGGGCGTGACTAACGTCCAGTATGCCGGCCAGTTGAACCAGATTCCCGCGTTCGGCATCACGAACATCCCGGTGCTGGTGAGCAACCGGTTTGTCTATACGCCCGCCGTCAACCGCCTGCTCCAGCTCGCGGCAAATCTCTATGACGCCACGACGATGACCAACAACAATCTGCCGCATGTCTTCCGGCCGATTTTTAACATCACCCGGAATCGCGACAATCCCAACGCCTGGGACGTGTTCATCTGCGGCTACACCAACATCATGAGCGTCCTCCCGCCTCCGGCGAACCCACGGAATATTCCACTGACCAGCCCGCTCAGCCCGCCATACCGTTTGCCGGAGGATCTGAAACTGCTGGCCGGATCGCTGCCGCTGGGCCGGAGCCTGCAAGTGCAGGTGAACTTCTACGGCGTGCCGTGGATCATCGGCGCGAAGAAAGGGCTGCCGAATTTCAACCAGTTTTACCTGGTCAGCGCCGCGCAGGTGACGCGCAAACTGGAGGTGACGCGCACCAAGACCGATCCGAAGACGGCCATTTATTCGACGAACCAGATGTATGTGATGGGCATCAGCAACAGTCTGGGTATTTCGTTCTGGAACTCCTACATCAAGAATTATCCGCGCCCGGTGAGGGTTTATGCCTCGGACCAGATTTATATGACCTTGACCAACGGGGTTACAACCTGGCAGGGCTATACTAATTTCTACTATGGCACCATTATTGGAAACTGGCCGGGTTCGCAGTGGAGCGGCACACCGCCCAATGCCGTGCCGAGCCCCAGCTCTTTTGTCAATCTCAACTGGTCGTTCAATTTCCTGAACCCGTGCGTTTACCGCTTCAATACTCGTTCGTTTGATCCGGTGGGTTCGCCGGCCAGTTTACAATGGGAAACCCCTCCGACCTTGGCGCAATTGCCGCAGTTCGGGCTGCAGATGACGAATTTCTTGCAGGCCTTCATTCTGGACGGCAATAACGTGATTGATTATGTCCAGTTGCGTGATCCCATCAGCAGCGGTGGGTTGAACCAGCCGCTGGCCGATCCAAACTATCCCGACCAGACGCAAGCATATTATCAGTGGAGCACCAACGCCTATCCGTCCAGCCCGACCATCCCTTACGGCGCGATCAACCAACTGTGGGTTTCCGGCCATCCGGCCAGCGCGCCGAACGTGGGCGGTAAATGGAGCACGACCCCCACCCCGATGGGTTTGACAACCCCGCCGGCGGAAGCGGCCTATTACGATGGGTTCTTTACGCTCTCCTTCTATTTTGCCAGCCCGAACGGCAAAGGCCAAAACTACGTCAACTTGCAGTTGAGCATCCAGGCTCCCTACACGCCCACGCGGACGGTTTTTTCATCCTTCCTTTTGCAGGCGAACGACCCGCTGGTGCATTATCTGTCCAGCGATTTGAATTCGCAGAATGGCGCCTTGGCCATTTGGAATTCAAGACAGGCGTGGAGAAACGGCCTCTGGTATAAGGTTGATGATGTTACAAGTCAGCCGCTGCCCGCCCCGCCGGGCAATCCCATCGGCGGCCGCTACCAGCCGTGGGGCCAGAACAAACAAATGTTGGCGCTGACCGGTGTGGACACCAATGGCTTCAATCTGGCCTACAAAGACCCGCTGGTCTGGGGCTCGGACAACTGGGATTTCCCGACCAATCCTTACCCGACGGTCGGCTGGATTGGCCGCGTCCATCGCGGCACGCCGTGGCAGACGGTGGATCTCAAATCCACGAACATTCTCAGTTTTGCCATGAACGTGGGGAACCATGGACTTCAAAATGTCGGCTCCAACACCTGGGCCAACTGGACGGGCGACCTGCAATCGGATTATTATACCGGACAATTTATTGAGGCCGCAAATTCCTCGCCGACGCAGGACCGGCTGCTCTTTGACGTGTTCACCACCCGGTTCAACGACAACGCCGTGCGCGGCACGCTGCCCGTCAACCAGACGCATCTCGGGGCCTGGTCGGCGCTGTTCAGCGGCCTGGTCGTGCTTTCAAACAGCACGGTGCGGCCAAACTCGGCCAGCCAGCCCACCTACCTCGCCAGCATCATCAGCCCCGCCGGTGTGGATGCCGCGCATTCCGCGCTTTCGAACATCGTCGCCAGCATCACCGCCACGCGCGCGAACACCAACATGTTTCCGTTCCAGTCCTTCCTGCATGCCGGCGATGTTTTGCAGACGCCGGCGCTCTCGGATAGTTCGCCTTTTCTGAACCGGGTTGATCCTGCGGGCCTGGGGTTGCAAATGAAATTCGGCATCAGCGACGAGCTTTATGAATGGCTGCCGCAGCAGATGATGGGGCTGGTGCGCCTTGGCGAGCCGCGCTATGTGATATACTGCTACGGTCAGGCGCTGAAACCGGCCCCGGGCGGCGAGGTGCTGGGCGGACCGTTTTTCCAGTTGATCACCAATTATCAGGTCGTGGCCGAGAGCGCCGTGCGCGCGGTCATCCGCGTGGACAACGCGAACACGTCCAAGCCGCACGCCGTGGTGGAAAGCTACAACGCGCTGCCGCCGAATTAAACCCCGGCTGAAGGCAGAATGAAGTATGGTGAAACATTGAAAACGCCGCCGCCAATCCTTGAGATGGATGGGACGTCCGCCCTCACCCTGGCCCTCCGCCCCAGGAGAGGGAACGGCGGTTGGCGGTGCTGGCTTTGCGGCAGTCTGTCCGGCCAGCCCGGTCGCGTTATTTATCCAGCAGAGCGGGAACGATTCTCCCTTTCCCCAGGAGAGGGCTGGGGTGAAGGCGGGTGTCATCATCATTGATTACCGTTTGGAGTTTGTCAGTCGGATGACGGTATTAATCTGATGAACCTGGGCAAAAGTTGCCTAATTTTGGCCTAAAAGCCTGAATTAGCCCGAATTGAAAGGCGCTGACGCTATCACAGAAATCGAATTCGTCGTCACGAAAGTTAAGTTCGTCGTCACGAAAAGCGTGGAAACGGGCGGAAAGTGGCGGGCGGATGGCCGGATGGTTGGTTGCGGAAGCTGGCAGGGTCGCGCCGTCGTGCGGTTGCTGATGACCCGCAGGTTGTTCCTGCCGCCAACAGCAGTGAAGATTTTTTAAGTTGTAACAAAGTTATGAAACGTCGTTATGTAGTTTTGCTATTGTGCTTCCTGGCTGCGGCGGGCGTGTGGTTGTTTTGGCCGCACGGCAGCCCGCAAACCGCCGGCCCCGGTGTCGGTGCCGCCAATGGTTCAGCCGCCGCCGTGAAAAATTCCTTCGCGCCGGCCGCCGCCAAGGCGTCTGTCCCCACGCTGAACACAAACAAGCTGGTGTTCCGCCTGAGCAACACCACCAATTCCATCCGCCGGCTCGAGGCCATGCCGCACGCGATCCTGCTGGCGAACGCGTTCATTGACACGGACAAGCCGCTGGACCTGAAGATCCCATCGCACCTGCGTTCCGCCGGCGATCCCGGTTCCTATATTGTGCAGGCGCGCGGCGCGGTGAACGCGCCGTTCCGCGCGGCGCTGGCGCAGGCGGGCGCGCAGATCGTTTCCTACATTCCGAACAACGCCTATCTCGTCCGCCTGACGGCGGGCGAAGCGGGCGCGCTGGCGGGCAGTCCGCTCGTGCAGGCGGTGCTGCCCTACGAGCCGTATTACAAGCTGCAATCGTCGCTGCTCGGTTTGGCGGCGGGCGACCAGGCGCTGCCGCCCGGCACGGCGTTGAACCTCGGTCTGTTCGCGGCGGACGCGGCGGCGACGGAGCAGGAGATTGAAAAGCTGGGCGCAATAATCATCGGGCGCGACCGCTCGGCGTTCGGCCCGGTGCTGCGCGTGCTGGCCCCGGCGGACTGGACGACGCTGGCGCAGGTGCCGGGCGTGCAGATTCTGGAACCGGCGCACGCGCGCATGCCGGCGAATGATTTGTCGCGGGTGACGGTGGGCATTTCGCCGGACACGACTTCGGGCATGACCAACGATTATCTCGGACTGAACGGCCTGAACGTGCTGGTGGCGGTGAACGACACGGGCATTGACTGGAAGCATCCGGATTTCTCGGCCACGGGCACCGCTGCGGGCGGGCCAGTTGGGCCGTCCCGGGTCTTCGGCCTGAACCCGATTGACTTGGTGGACACGAATGGCCATGGCACGCATGTGGCGGGCATCATCGCGGGCAACGGCTCGATGAGCATCACTCCCACCAACGTCGGCGCGTTCGCGGAAGGCTCGGTTTCCAACGCGGATTTTCGCGGCAAGGCGCCGCTGGCCAGGCTGTTTTCCCTCAATGACAGCGGTTATTCGGACTACCAGTTGCAGACGGCGGCGGCGCTGACCAACGCGCTGATCTCAAACAACAGTTGGGACTACGGCAACGGCGACGCGGAATATGACCTGGCGGCGGCGAGCTACGACGCGGCGACGCGCGATGCGCTGCCGGGCATGACCGGTTCGCAGCCGGTGCTGTTCGTGTTCGCGGCGGGCAACAGCGGCGGCGGCGACAATGACGGCGCGGAAGGCGCCAGTGACACGATCCTTTCGCCCGGCACGGCCAAGAACGTCGTCACGGTCGGCGCGCTGGAACAGTTGCGCAACATCACGAACATCGTCACCACCATCACGCCGGGAATCGGGACGAACGCGCCCACGACCAACCAGGTGGCCTACTGGCAGACGCAGACGGATTCTGGCGACCAGGTGGCGTATTATTCCTCGCGCGGCAACGTGGGCGTCGGCACGGAAGGGAACGACGGGCGGTTCAAGCCGGACGTGGTTTCGCCGGGAACCTTTGTGGTTTCCACCCGTTCCAGCCAGTGGGCCACGAACGCGTATTACGACCAGACGAATATTCAGGCCACCTCTTACACCGACCAGATCGTGGCCACCAACGGGCTGGTGTATTACAACGTGCAAGTCCCGCCGAACGCCGTGGCGGTGAACATCGGCATCACGGCCAACCAGTATTCCCCCGTTCCGTTTCCCACCAACCTGCCGGTTTATGTGAAGCAGACCAGCTTTCCGACCACGAACAGCGGCGGCTATGATTTTGTCACGACGAAGGACGGAGTGGCCATTCCGACGGACAGCGGCGGTTCCATCGCGGGAATTCAATCCATCCAGGGCAACGGCTTTTCCTTCGCCGTGGGCAACAGCACGAACGTGCCGGTGAACTATGATTTGTCGGTGCAGATTCTCACGACGAACAACCTGGGCGATCTGGAAATCGTGCTGGAGGGGATGAATGAAACGCTGGCTCCTTACTACCGTTACGAAACCGGCACCAGCATGGCGGCGGCGGACGTCTCCGGCGTGCTGGCCTTGATCCAGGATTATTTCACCAACACGCTGCGGCAGACGCCCAGCCCGGCGCTGCTGAAGGCGTTGCTCATCAATGGTTCGCGGTCGGTGGCCAATTATGGCATCGCGCTCACCAATGGAATTAATTTCCAGGGCTGGGGCCTGGACAACATTCAAAACTGCGTGCCGGCCGGCGGCCTGTTCAAGACCCCTGACAGCAGCACCGAGGGTTCGAGCTTCTTCGTGGATCAGAACCCGACCAACGCGCTGGCGACGGGGGACCGGCATACGTTCATCGTGAACATGGACACCAACTCGTTCGGGCAGTATCTGCAATTGCAGGCCACGCTGGTCTGGACGGACCCGCCCGGCGACCCGTCCGCCGCCATCAAGCTCGTCAACAACTTGGATCTGGTCATCACCAACCTCGACACCGGCGACGTTTTCTTCGGCAACGACATTTCACCGGACATCGGCTACAACGAACCGTGGAACACCAACAATCCGCCGAATCTGGACTCGGTCAACAACGTCGAAAACATTTTACTGCCGCCGCTGCTGGCAGGCAGTTATTCCGTGACCGTGCTGGGCCGCAGCGTGAACGTCAACGCCGTCACCGCGCAGACCAACAACGCGCTGGGCCAGTATGCGCCGAACATCGTGCAGGATTTTGCGCTGGTGGTTTCCGTCGGCGAAGGCGAGGTGACCAACGCGTTCACCGTGACGGACAGCGGCATTGTCAGCAATCCGACCGGCGACCAGGACGTCACAGTGGTGACCACCACCAACGCGCCGTTGTTCAACCAGTTTGTTGGCGCGAATTCGCCGCTGCTCGGCACCAACACGCTGCCGCTCGGCACCAACACGGTCTGGGGACCGGACGGCGTGGTGACGATCGGCCAGACCAACCAGTGGCATTTTTATATCGTGACCAACACCGGTCCGGCGGCGGATTACACGAACGCGGCGTTCATCACCTTCGATGCCCTCACGCTCTCCATTCCGCGCATGGGCGTTTTGGAGGAAGCCGATCCGGCCAACGCCACCAAGCCAGAGGCGGACATTGATTTGTATGTGACGCAGGATTCGTCCATCACCAACCTGGATCCGGTGGCGATCTCCAACTGTCTGGCCGGCGTGTCGCGCTTTGGCGTGGGCGACGGCGGCGCGTCACTCGGCCAGGGCGGGACGGAATTTGTCTTCTTCACCAATTCCGCGCCGGGACAGGTTTATTACGTCGGCGTAAAATCGGAGGACCAGATGGGTTCGGAATACGCCTTCCTGCCGATGTTCACCGACATCCCGTTCAGCGGGCTGGACCAGAATGGCAACCAGATCGTTCACGGCCTGCTGTTGCCGACCTATGTTCCCGACGGCGACAACGCGCATCCGGGCGTGACAAACGTGTTTGCGCTCGCGGTGATGCCGATGGTGGTGGAAAAGGTGACCGTGACAAACCTGGATGAGCACCAGAATTTTGGTGATCTGTTCGGCGCGCTGACCTTCAGCGGACAGCATGTCGTGTTGAACAACCACGACGCCTTTGGCAACACCTACGGCACCCTGCCGAGAGTTTATGACGACAGCCGCAATCCTGTCCGGGGAACGACCAATACCGACGGGCCGGGCAGCCTCGTGAATTTCCGGACCAAGTCCGCCCTCGGCCCGTGGATCTTGAGCGTGCAGGACAATTCCCTGACCATGACGGGACAGGTGAGCCGGTTCGATCTGGTCATCCAGCCGCATCGCGACCTGAAGCAGCCGGGCGTGATCGTGTCCGTGCCGCCGGGCGGCTGGTTCATTGATTATGTGGACGTGCCGGCGGGCTACACGAACCTGACTTTTTACGCGACCAACCTGCCGCCCACCATCCAACCGCAGCCGTTGGAGATGTTTGAAAAGTTCGGCAACGATCCGACCTTGACGGATTACGACCAGGCGGACTGGCTGACGAACTGCGCTACCGGCACCTACCCGACCGGGCTTGATCCGGGCAACTCCATTTCCATCGGGCCGCCGCTGGCGCTGGGACAGTATTTCATCGGCATTTACAATCCCAATGTCACCGTTACGGCGCAGGTCTATATCAGCGCCGCGCTGGGCATCAATGCGTCTGCGAACGATATTTTTGATTATACCGCCACTTCGGGACAGCCGCTCCCGGATGACGCCGTCACACCGGTTCCACCTTTCCCCAACCCAACCGCGCCCGGCTCGGCCATTCCAGTGACCGCCACGCAACTGGTCGCGTCGGTGAACGTCGGCATCGTGGTCCAGTCGCCGCGCATCTCGGACTACACGTTCACGCTGGTCAGCCCGGACGGCCAGCGCGTGTTGCTGATGGAAAATCGCGGCGGTGGAACCACGAATGGCGCGGGCGCGGTATTTGTTTATACCAATGTGCTGAACGCTACGGCCACCGGCGGTGCGGCGGCCAATACCAATTATCTGACCGTTTCGCCGCTCGGCGGAGCGATCCCGATTACCTGGAACTTCTACACGGTGCCGGATCAGATGACGGTTTATGCCAGCACCAATCCCGCCGATTTCAATACGAACGGTGCGTTTCTTCTTTATAACACCGGACTGACCAACAATCCTCCCGCAGGCGGCGGTGGCGGGGCGCAAAACACAATTCCGGTGACCGCCAATATTCTTTACCCGTCAGGCATTACCGCCATCACCATCATTATGAATCAGTTTGGCAATCCGGATGCCGCTGGTGGCGATGCGTGGATTTACACCGCCGGGGCGCCGATCACGAACTACCAATATTTGGTCTTCACCGACAACACCAATCTGGCCAACGTGCCCATCAAGTTTGCGGAACCGCCATACAACTTCACGGAAGATGCGACCAACTATGGTTTGAGTGATTTCAACCTGGCGACCAATGGCGATTATCTGGCACCGACCAACATTTATGACGCGTTCGGCGGGTGGTCGGTTCCAACTAATCTCGTAACTTATTCGACAATTGTCACCAACGGCCAGTTTGCGGTGGTTACCAACGTGGTGTTCCTGACCAATAACCTTGTGAGTGTCGTCACCGATCCGTTCACGTCCCTCACCGGTGACGTTGGCGGCAGCAATTATCTGGCGCTGGCCGACGGCACGATCACGCGCTCAATTGCCACCACTCCCGGCCGGAATTACAACGTGACCTTCTGGTATCGCGGCCCCGGCATCGAGGGCTGGTGGCGCGGCGAAGGCAATGCCAGCGACAGTTCGGATCCGGAAAATGACAACAACAATGGCACGCTGATCGGGCGTTTCAACTTCCCGGCGGGCGAAGTCGGCCAGGCCTTCGAGTTTGAAGATCCGGGCAATACTTATCAGTTCGCCGGCACGAATACTTATGTGCAGGTGCCCGCCTCTGCTTCGCTGAATGTCGGTGCTGGCGGCGGGTTCACCATTGAGGGCTGGATTAATCCGACCAACCTCACCCATCCGCAGCCGCTTGTCGAATGGCTGGCACATGTGCCGACCAACACGGCCGTCACCAACATCGTCATCGTGCAAGGCCCGGTTTTGGATTCCGCCACCGGACATTATTATTACCTGCTCGCCGCAACGAACTGGATTACTTCGGAATTGTGGGCGCAGGAACTGGGCGGACATCTCGTCACCGTTGACACGGCCAACGAGGAAAACTGGGTCTATGACACGTTCACCGCCTACGGCACACTCAACCGGAACTTGTGGATCGGCTTTACGAACAGCGGCCTCAATACGCCCTACGGCTGGGCGAGCGGGGAGACGAACGTCACTTACACCAACTGGCTGGCCACTCAGCCGTTAAATACTGATGGCATTAGAAATTACACCGCCATTCTAAGCCCGACAAATGCCATCCCCGGCCTCTGGGTGCTCGCGGACAACAATGGATTCATCTATGGCTCGCCGGCGACGAACAGAATGTATGGCGTGGTGGAAGTAAATGACATTCCGACGAACGGCGTGCAGTTCTGGATTTCCGGCACGAACTGGACGCCCGGCATCACCAACGTCCTGCAAGGCTGCCTGTATGCGAACATCGTGGACACGAATTATGTGTCGCACCAGATTTTCTCCGCCGCCGGCCTGCTTTCAACCAACATGTATCAGCATGTCGCGCTGACTTACAACACCAATTCGGGCATCGCCGCGCTCTATCTCAACGGCACCAACGTCGCCACGACCAATCTCGGTGTGTTCGTGCCAAAAACCGACGGCGACATGTTGATCGGCTGGGACATGAGCCGTTACACGAACAATTTCTACGGCGGCGAGATGGATGAAATGAGCCTCTATTCACGCGCGCTGTCGCACGCGGAAATTTCCGCCGTCTACAACGTCTCGGCCGGCACCACGAACCGGCTCATCGGCAAGTTTGATCCCAGCGTCACGCCAGCCGTCGGCCTGGCCGAAGCGCTGGTTGCGTTTGGCCCCAGCAGCAATGTCATTTATGGCGTGAACAACCAATGGGAAGTGAACAGCTTCACTTTCACGGCCACGACCAACTCGATGCCATTGACTATCTCCGGAATTGAGCCGGGCATTCTGCTGGACTCCTTTGTGGTCAACGAGGCGCCGGAAACCAACCTCTATTATCTGCCCGAGCAGGCGTTGGAATTGCTCACCGGAAACTCCGCCTACGGCAACTGGACCCTGCAAGTCTGGGACAACCGTGCCGGGGCCTATGTTACCAACGTGGCGCAATTGGTGAACTGGCAGTTGTCGTTCGTCCTCGAGTCCAACGCGGTCGTGTCCGCCTCGCTGCCGCCGCAGACGCCGGTGACCACCACGGTTCCGTCGGGACAGATTGTCTATTATTCGGTGACGGTGCCGGCCTGGGCGCATTTCGCGACAAACATCCTGGTCTCCTCCAGCCTGCCGGTGGACTTGTGGTTCAACCAGACCAATCCGCCAACGGGTTCCAATCCAAATGATTACAGCTTGTTAAGCGGTGTCACCAGCGGCATCGGTTACCCGATTCTCGCGACCAATGGAGTTCCACCGGCGAACTTACCATTGCTGCCCGGCCAGACTTACTATCTAGGCGTCAGAAACAACAACGGTGAGTCCGCCACAGTGGTGTTGGAAGTGGATTACGACATCCTCGCGCTGACCAACGGCGCGCCTTTCACGGGCGTCATAACGAATGAATATGATCCCGTCCGCTACTATGCGTTTGATATCAGCTCGAACGCTTATGAAGCGACCTTCCAGCTTTTGCAGTTGAGCGGCAACGCCGATCTTGTCGTTCAAAAAAGCGTGCCGCTGCCGGAGCTGGCGAGCTCCGACTACGGCAGTTTTGGCGTGGGCAATTTGGACGAAGACATTTACGTCCTGACCAATTCTTCACCTGTTCCGTTGTCCGCCGGGCGCTGGTATCTCGGCGTGTTCAGACGCGACAGCGGCCCCATTAATTACAGCGTGCTGGCCAAGGAACTGGACTACACCAACTTGGTGTCACCAACCATTATTTCCTTGGTCAATGGCGTGCCGTTCAACTTCACCGCCGGGCCGGGCGCGGCGCTGACGAATTTCTTCCGCTTCCACGCCACGAATTCCATCGTCGGGGGGACAAATTATCCTCTCCGAGGACTGCGCTTTGAACTTTACAACCTGACCGGCGACGGCGATTTGACAGTGCAGACCAATGCGGCCCCGCTTGCGCCGCCGTTCTTCCAAACCAGCCAAAACTCCGGGCGCAATCCCGAGCTGATCTTTATTGGCACGAACAGTATGCTGACCAATCTCGCCGCCGACTGGTATCTCGGCGTGCCGAACAAGGGAACGAACCTTGTCAATTTCACCCTCATCGCGGAGATTGAAACCAACCTGTTTTTCCCGGCGTTTCCCGACGCGCAAGGCGCGGGCGGCAGCGCCATGGGCGGTCGTTTCGGCAGTGTCTATCACGTCACGACCAACGGCGATGCCATTCCTGCAATCCCCGGCAGTTTGCGCGCCGCCATCAACGCCACCAACCGCACGGTCGTCTTCGACATCGGCGGCACCATTACGCTCGCGTCGCCGCTGGTCATCACCAATTCCTATCTGACTATTGCCGGCCAGACCGCGCCCGGCGGCGGCATCACGGTCGCGGGCAACATGACTGCCGTACAATCCGCGCATGATGTCATCATCCGGGATGTGCGGTTCCGACCTGTCAACGTAGTGGCAAATCCGGTGGTTGCCTGGTCAAATGGCTTTGAAGGCGGTGTCAATGGCACTCCCGCAGCCGGCAGTTATTTTGCCGGCGGGTGGTATGTAGATTTCGGCTCGGTGGATTGGCTTACCAGCACCACGGTTGGTTCCGCTTATGATGGTAGTTGGTATATTGACCTGGATGGCAGCGCAGCCGGTGGAGTTTCCACAAATATTACTACAGTTCCAGGTCAGGCTTATATGCTTAGTTTTGCCTACGCGCGCAACCCGGACAGCATCTTGGGAGCCTTTGGTTTCCCTGCCAATATCTATATTCCAAAAGCCAACGTTCTGATTGATGGCGGTGTTTTGACTAATGTAGTCACGGATTACACCAACACTTGGCCAAACCTTGAGTGGAAAACGATGTCCTGCTGGTTCACCGCAACTTCTCCGTCCACCTCTTTGGCTTTTTATTCCCTGGACATTTCAAGCGGGACAACTGGGGTTCTTTTGGACGCGGTAAAATTGTCCACAAATGTTATGACAGCAGTTGCTGAATCAGGCGATTCATTGCAGTTCTTGAACACATCCAATGTTATCGCGGACCACATCTCTGCTTCGTGGAGCGCGAACAATCTGATGTCCGTTTTGAATTCATCCAATGTCACCGTGCAATGGTCCATCATGGCGGACAGTCTTTATCAGACTAATAACCTGCAGGCCACCGGCTCGCTCCTGCGCGAGGGTGCCGGGACGCTGAGCTTCCATCACAACCTTTACGCCGACAATTACAGCGGCAGCCCGCGCCTGGGTGACAATCTCACCTTGGATTTCGTTAATAATATCATTTATAACTGGGGTTTCCGGCCTGGTTTAACGGGCGGCACGAATGACATTTTTGATTACAGCACCAATGGTTGCACCAACCAGTTGAATTATGTCTGCAACTATCTCATCGCCGGCCCTGACACCGCGATTTTCGCGACAAATTACGCTATTACCAACATCGCGTTTTTCGGTGGCGTGACCAACTCGCTCGCAGCCAACTGGATTTTCCAGACCAACAACTCCATCGACAGCGACACCAACGGTATTTTGAACGGTGCCGACACTGGTTGGGGCATGTTCACCAATCAATATACCCGCCTTAGTCGGGCGTTTCCCACGCCGCCCGTGCCAACGGACGAGGCGTTCCTCGCGTATGAACGCGTGCTGGATTTCGCCGGTGTGGACCTGGCGCAGCGCGATTCGGTGGATACGAATATTGTCACCAACGTCCGTTACCAGACCGGCAGAATTATCGCCACGCCCGGTTCGCTGCCGACGCTCACTACCACACTGCCATTCTTGGACACGGATCGGGACGGTATCCCGGATTTCTGGGAAGACACGTTTACCACCAATCTGGTGTTCACGCCCAGCAATAATAACGACCGCGATGGTGATGGCTATACCGACCTTGAAGAATACAACAACTGGCTGGCCGTGCCGCACGCCCTCACCACTGTCACCAATGCCGTTGGCGTGGACCTTTATCAGCTCTGCGGCGAGTCTGGTCATCTGGCCTTCGCCGTCACCAACGGCATTCACGGCCTGGTGTGTCTTACCAATGTCCTGGGTTCCGTGACCAACACCGGCGCTTACAGCAACAGCATCGCCTGGTTCACGCCGACCAACAGCGCTACCGGCGGAACTAATTACTCCGGCTACGCGTCGTTCGGCTTTTATGTGACCAATCTTGACACCGAGGCTTATTTCGGCCCGGTGACAGTGAGCGTCGTGGTCAGCGCCGTGCCTATCCTCACGAATCGGCCGATTAACATCATCACGCTGACCAACGGGCAGGTATACGATCCTCCCTGCAATCCCTACGGCTCAGATTACTACCAAATTTATTTGCCCACCAATGCCTATGGCGCGCTGTTTGAGTTGGATAGTCCCAGCGGCCCGATGGCGCTTGTCGTGAGCCATGGACAGCAGTATCCGTCGCTGTCCAGCTACGATTATTACACCAACACTCCCGGGCCGAACGGGAATGAAGAAATCGCGGTGTTGACGAATTCATATCCGGTGCCGCTCACCAACGGCTATTGGTCTATGGCCGCCATCAACATCAATCCTGCGGGCCAGGTTTGTTACACAGCGAAAATCACCTGTCTGCAAGCCCTCCAGCCGCCGCTGTTCCTCTTCCCGACGAACACCACGGCGATCTCTAATCTTGAAACGGTTCCGCTCGCCATCAGTTGCGTGGCGACGGATCTGGACACGCCGCCGCTGCCGCTGTCATTTGCCGTGGTGAGCGGGCCGCCGGGATTGACCGTGTCGAACAACGGCGTGATCTACTGGACGCCCACCGAGGCGCAAGGGCCGTCCACAAATCAAGTTAAAGTCAGCGTGTCGAACGGCGCGTTCAGCGTCACGAACAGTTTCACGATCAATGTGCTGGAATCCAACCGGCCGCCCGTGCTGCCGATCATCCCGAACCAGCTCGTCATCCTGCCCGGCGGCACGCTGGTGGTGACCAACACGGCGGCCGATCCGGATCTTCCGGTCAATCCGCTGGGTTACACATTGGCCACCACGGTGACGGGCGCGAATCTTCCGGCCATTGACGCAAACGGGGTCATCACCTGGACGCCCGCACTGGCGCAGACCGGAAGCAACTTCCTGTTCACCACCATCGTCACAGACACCAATCCGTGGGCGGTCAACGCGAAGTCCCTGAGCGCCACGAACAGTTTTTATGTAACGGTGCTGTCGCCCCTGCCGCCCGGCCTGCCGCAGACCAATGTCGTCGGCTCCAACAGCATCAGTTGGATGGCCTTCGTGGTGCCGGAGAATGCGATTGCCGCCACGAACATCCTGCTCTCCGCCAGCCTGCCGGTGAATGTCTGGTTCAGCACGAACGAGCCGCCGGCCAGCAACCTGGAACTGCTGGCGAACGTCACCAGCGGCGTCAGCGTCTTGAACACCAATCTGGCGACGGCGCCCACCAACATCGTGCCGGGCGGGACTTATTTCATCGGCCTGGAAAACCCGCACGGCGTGCCGGTCACCAATGTGTTTGAAGTTGAGTTTGCGCTGGCCGTTACACCGCCGGTCCTGCCGGTCATTCCAAGTCAGGCCGTCACCGCCGGCGGCACGCTCGTCGTGGCCAACACGGCCACAGACACAAATGCGGGCGCGGTGCTCATCTACACCTTGCCGGGGGCGCCGGCGGGGGCGGTCATCAGCAACAACGGCATCATCACCTGGGCCACGACGACCAACCTGGCCCCGGCCAGCGTGGTCATCACCACCATTGTTACTGACACCTACACGCACTTGAGCGCGACGAACCGCTTCAATGTCTCCGTCGTCAGCACCTCCCTGTCCTTCAGCAGCGTCACCGTGAACTCCAGCGGCGTGAATCTCCAATGGCTGGCGCTCACCAACAAACAGTTCCAAATCGAGTGGACGACGAATCTCGCGCCGCCGCACTGGACGCTGTTCCCGAACATCATCACCTCGACCACCGGGCTGTTCAGCTTTACGGACACCAACATGCCCTTCCTGATGAAGTTCTACGAATTGATCCTGCTGCCGTAACTGCACCACGCCGACTGTCTCTTTTTGACCACTCACTGGGTGACGGAGACCGTCCGAGGTCAAAAAGGCGTCGTTTTTATCATTTCCGGCATGTTTTTGAGAAAAAAACACACGGCTGGAAGCTGCAGCCACACGGTTGAATGACCCAGCCGGACGGTCAGAACGGACTGCCGGGCGGCGGAATCAGGCAGCCACGCCGGGACTCCACCCCGCCGTGTGCCGGGGCGGCAGTTGCGTCCCGACCAGGTTGCGGCCAACTCCGGCTTTGCTTTCCGCGCCGCCTGGCGTAGTTTTCCTGTTTCGACGGACGGAGAAATTCTCGGCATGAGCAAAGAGTTCATCAAGATCGGCGGCGCGCGGGAGCACAACCTCAAAAACCTCACGCTGCAAATCCCGCGCGACAGGCTGGTGGTCATCACCGGCCTCAGCGGCAGCGGCAAGTCGTCGCTCGCCTTCGACACCATCTACGCCGAAGGCCAGCGCAAATACGTTGAAAGCCTTTCCGCCTACGCGCGGCAGTTCCTCGACCAGTTGCAAAAACCCGACGTGGATTTCATCGAGGGCCTGTCGCCGGCCATCGCGATTGAGCAGCGGAGTTCCGGCAGCAGCCCGCGTTCGATCATCGCCACCACCACGGAAATCTACGATTACCTGCGGCTGCTTTACGCGCACATCGGCAAATCCCATTGCCCGGAAACCGGCGTGCCCATTTCCACGCAGAGCACCAGCGAAATCGTGGATAAAATCCTCACGCTGCCGCCGAAAACGCGCGTGATGCTGCTCGCGCCCGTCGTCCGCCGGCAGAAAGGCGAGTTCCGCGACGTGTTTGAACGCCTCGGCCGCGAAGGCTTCGTGCGTGCGCGCGTGGACGGCAAGATTGCCGAGCTGGGCGAAAATGTTGCGCGCCTCAAGCTCGACAAAAAAAAATTTCACAACATCGAGGCCGTTGTGGACCGGCTGGTGATGGACGACAAAATCCGGGTCCGCCTCGGCGATTCCGTCCAGACCGCGCTGCGGCTGGGCGAAGGTGTGATGTTCACGCTGCATCAGCTTGAGACGGGCAGGGCTGGCCTGCCGGTCGGCCAAAAGGGTGGCCAACCGGTCGCCCCGGCCAAGTCAGAATGGGTCGAGACGCTCCACTCAAACAAGATGTGTTCGCCCGCGACCGGCAAAAGCTACGACCCGCCGACGCCGAAACATTTTTCCTTCAATGCGCCCGCCGGCGCGTGCTCCGTCTGCCATGGCCTTGGCCAGAAAATGATTTTCGACGAGGCGCTGATCGTGCCCGATCCCGCGCTGCCGCTGGACGGCGCCATCCAGCCGTGGCGGCGCGCGGGCAAGCGGCTGATCATTTATTACAAGGCCATGCTGCGCTCCGTCGCCGCGCATTTCAACGTCAGCACCGAGACGCCTTACCAGGACTTGCCGGAGGATTTCAAACAGGTTTTGCTCCACGGCTCCGGCGCGGCGGACATCGAGTTCAAATTCTGGCGCGCGGGGAAAATCAGCTCCATCCGCCGCCCGTTTGAAGGCGTGCTGCCAAATCTCGAACGCCTCGCGACGGACAGCGAAAGCGAGTTCATCCGCAACCGGCTCAAGGCCTACATGACCCCGCAGTTCTGCGACGCGTGCAACGGCAAGCGGCTCAAGCCGGAAATTCTGGCGGTGACGCTGGGCGGCGAAGGGTTTTCTTCGCTGTTCAAAACCAGGAAATCGAAAATCAAGATTCCCGGCCTGTCCATCATGGACGTCTGCGGAATGTCGGTGGAGAAGGCGGATGAATTTTTCGCCGCGCTCAAGCTGACGGAGTTCGAGCAGAAAATCGCCGGGGAAGTCATCAAGGAAATCCGCGCGCGGCTCGGCTTCCTGAAAAACGTCGGCCTCGGCTACCTCACGCTCGACCGCGAGAGCGGCACGCTGAGCGGCGGCGAGGCCCAGCGCATCCGGCTGGCGACGCAGATCGGCGCGGCGCTCGTCGGCGTGCTTTATGTTCTGGACGAGCCGAGCATCGGCCTGCACCAGCGCGACAATGACCGGCTGCTGGCGACCTTGAAGGGACTGCGCGACCTGGGCAACACGGTCCTGGTGGTCGAGCACGATGCGGACACGATCCGCAACGCGGATTACATTTTGGATCTGGGACCGGGCGCGGGCGTTCACGGCGGCGAACTGGTGGCGGCGGGCACGTTGCCGGAGATTCTCGCCGTGAAAAAATCGCTCACCGCCCAGTATCTGACGGGCGAGCTTTCCATTCCGGTCCCCAAAAAAAGAAATTCGCCGACGGAAGCCCGCGGCTGGCTGGAAGTCATCGGCGCGACGGAAAATAATTTGCAGAACATTGACGTGCGGATTCCGCTCGGCGCGCTCACCTGCATCACCGGCGTGAGCGGCTCCGGCAAGAGCACGCTGGTGGGCGACATCTTGCAGCGCGCGTTGTTCCGCAAATTCTACGGCTCGAAGGAGCGGCCCGGCGAACACCGCGCGTTGAAGGGCTTTGAAAATCTCGACAAGGTGATCGTGATTGACCAGTCGCCGATCGGCCGCACGCCGCGCAGCAATCCGGCGACTTACACGGGAATGTTCAACCAGATCCGCGATTTGTTCGCGAAGCTGCCGGCGGCGAAAGTGCGCGGCTACGAGCCGGGCCGCTTCAGTTTCAACGTGAAAGGCGGGCGCTGCGAAAAGTGCGAGGGCGACGGCGTGCTGAAAATTGAAATGAACTTTCTGCCGGCGGTGTATGTGACCTGCGAGGCGTGCAACGGCAAGCGCTACAACCGCGAGACGCTGGAGATCGCCTACAAGGGCAAAAACATCGCCGACGTGCTGGACATGACGGTGGCGGAAGCCGTGGATTTTTTCCGCGCGGTGCCGAAGATTTACGATCCGCTCGCGACGCTGGGCGAAGTCGGCCTCGGCTACATCCACCTCGGCCAGCAGGCCACGACCTTGAGCGGCGGCGAGGCGCAGCGCGTCAAACTGGCGACGGAATTGTGCCGCAAGGCGACGGGCCGGACGTTTTATATTCTGGACGAGCCGACGACCGGCCTGCATTTCCACGACGTGGCGAAGCTGCTGGAGGTGCTGTTCAAGCTGCGCGACGCGGGCAACACGCTCCTCGTCATCGAGCACAATCTGGACGTGATCAAGACGGCGGACTGGATCATTGACCTCGGCCCGGACGGCGGCGCGGGCGGCGGAAAAATTGTCGCGGAAGGCCCGCCGGAAAAAATTGTCCAGTGCGCCGCGAGTTTCACCGGGCATTATTTGAAAAGTGTTTTGCCGGTATGAGCGGAAATTTTTAGCCGCGAAGTCACCCGGGCGCAAAGTTTAATTTCTTTGCGCCTTGGTGTCTTGGTGGTAAAAAACTCCCCCGTGCTGATTTCAACTGCCCGCTTGACAGCCATTTTTTGCCGGCGGGCTTTGACGATCCTTTCCACCTGATGTGTGAACAAGGCCAGGCCCGCCGCTGGCCTGGATTGCACGAGGCCGGCCAATGGCATTGGTCTGGCGTGAGTGATCCCAGGCCACTGTGCCCGTGGGGCTGGCGGCGCAGCGCCTGCCTGCGGGAATTTTCTTTCCGGCCGCAGGACCATGAGATTCTTTCCGGCACGATTCCCTTCGGTTCGCGGGTCGGCCAACAATTGCTGCGCCAAGCCCGCTCGTGGATTGAAGCCACACAGTCGTATGAGAAAAATCAACTCGGCTTGAGTCAATTTTTCCTGAACAGCCTGCGCTTGACGTGGACGGTCTGTCTGCCGGCCGACACGGGTCAAATTGTCCGCGAAGCTTCCCTGTCCAACCCCCGGCCCGGCGCGGGGACGCGGCATGGTGCGCTCGGGTTATTGCAGCGACGCAAAGGTGGCGCAGCCGTCCCCGGCGGCGAGTGCTGGCGGCGTCTCGCCGCCAGTTCG
>CAYVGC010000002.1:0-192506 GCA_964449815.1 uncultured Bifidobacteriaceae bacterium | reverse complement strand
CCTGATCGCCGGGGTGAAATACACCATTGACGTCAGTGCCTCGGGCACGGGCGGCGCCACGAGCGACTGGAGCGGCGCCATCAGCCTGACCGCCGACTAAAGAAACGTCCCGAACCTCTCACCCACCGAGCGCACTAGGAAATACGGCGCGCTCATTTATTTTCCACCGAGCGAAGCTTTTGGCGAAGGCCGATGGAGCGTCCGGCCCGCCGGTCAGCTTTTCGTGGTGCGGAATCCGCCCGCGAGATAGACGACCAGACAGATCAGCAGAATCAGGCCCAGCCCGCCGCCGCCGATGAGGGGACCGCCAAAATAAAATCCGCCCCCGCCGAACAGGAGCAGCAGCCCCACCACAAGCAATAATATATTCATGCCGGCAAGATAACCCGCCGCTGGCCGGCTGCCATGGGGTGAACACCCCATGGTGCGAAGTCATGGCTGGTCCTATTGTGCAGCCATGTCAATGCGCTCGCTCATTGTGCTGGGACTGGCAGCCGTCACCAGCGTCCACGCCGGCAGTTACCTCGCCCCGCCGACGGGCGATTTCCTGATCCTGTCAAATGCCGCCGGCACGGTGCGGGTGCTGGATGCCAAGGGCCTGGTTTTGGAAAAAAACCTGGCCTATCTGCCACGCATCGCGCTGGCGGATTTGTCCCCGGCGAAACTCCAGGCCCTGCTGGAAACCAAGACGGCTTATGCCAGTTTGACCGGCTTCGCCTCGGGCCACGGGACGAATGCGCAAGGCGCGGTCATCGAACGCCAGCTTCAAACCACCTGGCAGCAGGGGCCGTCTCTGGCGGGAAAGATTCAAACGCGGCTGGAAATTCTGGAGGACCTGCGCGACTACAACAATGAAATCGCCCTCCTGCCGGGCAGCCTGGCGGCCGCCAGCCAGTATGCGGCCAATGAGATCCCGCTCAATAGCCGGCTGACGAACCGCGCCGCCACCGCGGTCGCGGCCGCCGCGCAGGTGGAAGTGACCGAACGGGATCGGGCCGGCGGGCCGACCGCCCAAGTGGCGGAGCAGCAAGCCCAGGAGAATTACCGGGAATTGGCGGTGCGCGTGGAAAAGGACAATGACCAGACCATGATCGCCAACGGGCAAATTGCCGGGGCCAACCAGCAGGTCGCGGATCATCTGGCCAGATGCGCGGCGCTGGCGGCGCGGCTGGCCACCCACGGCATCAAGGTTTCCGGGGCGCCCCCGTTTGCCCCCATCCCGCTGCTGACACTCCAGACGGAAGTGGATGCGGAGCGGAAGACCCCTTGACCTGACGTTTCCTCAAATAATTAAAATAATCAACCAATGAAAACAAAATGCCTGCGAGTATTTATCCTGTCAATGGCGGCAGGGGGATTGGTGTCCGGCTGTATCCTTGAGCCAAATGGACGGGTGGCGTTTCAACCATTCGTGGTGGTGGCCCCGCAACCAGTGGTATATGCGGCTCCACCGCCGGTGGAAGCGGCTCCGGTAATGGTTCCTGACAGTTACGCCTGGGACGGTTACGAATACGTCGGTCTCGTTGGCGACCAATATTTCTATCTGGGTCCCGGCAATGTCTGGCTGTTCTGTGAACCGTTCCGGCTGGATCGTTTCCATGGCTGGGAAAGAGGCCATGCGGATTGGCGGAACCACGCCGTTCGCAATGACCGTTACCGAACGGACCGCAACAGGCATGTTCAGCCAAGACACGACGCCAAGGGAAAGGACAGGAAGGGCGAATATTGATGCCACGCGCGCAGCATCAAGTGAAGCTGGCTCTCTGAAAACGCGCCCCCAAAATAATTCCTTCTCAGTAATTCCTTCTCAGCGCTGGGGAGGTGGCACAGCCGGATGAGGTGTCTCCGGGGCGCGCGAGGGAACTGGGCCGGCTGCCGGAAATTGCTGATGTGGTCGCGCTTCCGGCCTCCGCCGCATCCGAGCACAATGGTGGCCGCCTGCAAAGGTCAGGCCGCGTGCGACCCGTCGCAGAACGGCTTGTTGGCGGAACTCCCGCACCGGCACAACGTCAGCCGGTTCCGAATTTCATAAGTCTTCCCGGCGGCGGAAATCACCGGTATGCCCCCACGCACCCAGATCGGGCCGCCGACCTTTTTCTCCGTGTCCTCAATGAGCCCGAGCGACGGCGCAAATTTCGGCTCGATGGCTTTGCCGGTTGCCTGGTTCCAGATACACACCCGGCTCGACAAAAGGGCCGGCCTGGGATAACCTTTCAAATGTAGCAGCCTTCGCGGCACCACGGAGGCCGAAGATCAGGCTGCTCCAAGTCTTCCATGATTGAAAGATGTTCCGGTTGGCCCCTTCCCCTGCCGTCTCAGAGTTTTGTCTCGGCGGCGTGCTTTGGTCTCCGCGAGCCGGTCCGGTTTTAGCGGTCCGTGATATTCCCCGCAGCAGGTCATCGGCCGGAGTCCTTCGGAGCGGCGGCCGACATGGCTGGTCCGATGGTTGCGGTTCACGTCGCAGCCCGGCGGTGGTGCCGCCTTCGTCCGTGGGCATTGAACGTGAGCCTTTAATTTTATATCACAGGATATAATGAAAAATCTCCAATTACGGAGACAGTAAACAACAAAAAAGAGTATCGAAGATGAAAACAAAATATGTGCAGGCGTTCGGCCTGTCAGTGGCGGTTGGTGGATTGGTGTTGGGGGCCGGCTGTGTGGTGCTGCCCAACGGGCAGGTCGGGGTGATGACGCCGCAAGTTTACGTGGCTCCACCGGTGGTGGTGGCGCCGGCGCCCGTGGTGGTCGAGGGACCGGTGATGGTTCCTGACTCCTACGTCTGGGACGGAGTCGAATACGTCGGGGTCGTGGGCGACCAGTATTTCTATTTGGGTGCCGGCAATGTCTGGCTGGTCTGCGATCCCTTCCGGCTGGAGCGCTTTCACGGCTGGGAAAGAGGCCATGCGGACTGGCGGGCGCACGCCATTCGCAATGACCGTTTCCGGACGGATCGCAACGGACATGTCCAGCCACGGCGTGACGGGCCGGACCGGAAAGCCGCGCCGAAAAGGCAGGATGATCATCATTGATCAGCAATCCGCAGCCAGCCGCCGTTGGCGCGCTCCGTTCCGCATTCGCGGTTCGTCGCCCAACGGCGGTTGTTTTTTACCCGCGCGCTGGTTAAAAAACGGGGACAAGATTTGTTTTGACAGGTGCTGGCGCTAAATTTCCCGCGCCAGCCGGAGCAACTGGGTGTTTACCATGCAGCCAAGCCTGTTGCAGCCCCCTGCTCAGTCGCCGGCCACGCCGGCACCGGCTTCCACGCCAACGCCGCCGGGGCCATGAGCGGGCATGGTTTCTGAATCGTTGGATCGTTGCCTTGCGGACTGGCTTCCAGCCGTTCGACGATTCAACGAGTTGCAGTGCAACCAAGCAGCGCCGCCTTTTGTCACTAATTTGTGTGATGACGCGGGGGCAGACTTTCGATTATCCTTGCTCAATTATGACCGACCCGCGTTACACCAAACTGGCGAAGCTGCTCGTGAATTATTCCACCGAGCTGAAAAAAGGCGACCGCATCCTGCTCGACATGATTGACGTGCCGGACGAATTCACCATCGAACTCATCCGCACCGTGCGCGCGGCGGGCGCCACGCCGTTTGTCGAGACGCGCCGCACGCGCGTCGGACGCGAACAACTGCTGGGCATGAATGAAAAGCAGGCCGCCGACATCCGCGACATGGATCTGTTCCGCATGAAAAAAATGCAGGCCTACATCGCCATTCGCGGCGCGGACAACATGAATGAAAATTCCGACGTGCCGAGCGGCCGCGTGCAGCTTTATTCCAAAGTCATCCGGCCGGTGCAGGATTACCGTGTGAACAAGACGCGCTGGTGCGTGCTGCGCTGGCCCACGCCCAGCATGGCGCAGGCGGCGGGCATGAGCACGGAGGCATTTGAAAATCTATACTTCGACGTCTGCACGATGGATTATGCGAAGATGAGCCGGGCGATGGGGCCGCTCGAAAAGCGCATGACCAAAACCGACCGCGTCCGGCTCGTGAGTCCGGGCACGGACTTGAGTTTCAGCATCAAAGGCATTGGCGCGAAAATGTGCCGAGGCGACCGCAACATTCCCGACGGCGAAGTGTTTTCCTGCCCGGTGAAAACTTCCGTGGACGGCGTCATCCAGTTCAACACGCCGACGCTGTATTCCGGCACCAAATTTGAAAATGTCCGGCTGGTGCTGAAGGAGGGGAAAATCGTCGGGGCCACGGCGAACAACATCAAGCGGCTGAACGAAATTTTGGACACCGACGCCGGCGCGCGCTACATCGGTGAATTTTCGCTGGGCTTCAATCCGTATATTTTAAGCCCGATGTGCGACATTTTGTTCGATGAAAAGATCGCCGGCTCGCTGCATTTCACGCCGGGCCAGGCTTACGAGGATTGCGGCAACGGCAACAAGAGCGCGATCCACTGGGACATGGTCCTGATCCAGCGCCAGGACTGGGGTGGCGGCCAGGTGTGGTTCGACGGCGAACTCATCCGCAAGGATGGAATTTTTCTGCCGAAGGATTTGAAGCCGTTGAATCCGGCAAATCTGAAATAACTTTTGAAAACACAAAACGGGCGGCGTTTTGGCGTCGCCCGCCGGCGGGTTAAATGCGGTCAAGCTTCGTCCTTGAGGGTGGCCAGGAACTGTTTCATCGCGGGCGAGAGCACTTTGTTCTTCTTGTAAAGCGCGGCGAGCGGACGGAAAAATTCGCCGTCCTCGATTGCCACGGCGGCCAGCGTCTGCTTGTTGATTTCCTGCGTGACGGTGCCGAGCGGCACGATCGAGATGCCAGCGTCAATTTCCACGGCGCGTTTCACGGTTTCAACATTGTCGAACTCCATGATGTGTTTCACCTCCACGCCGTGTTGGCGCAGGATTTTGTCCAGCGCCTTGCGCGTGGGAATGTCGGGCTCAAAACCGATCATCTTCTGATCCGCCAGGCTTTTGAGCTTGATGGATTTTTGTTTGGCGAACGGATGCTGCGGATGACAGATCAGCACCAGCGGCTCCTTGCGCAAGGAGATGATTTCCAGCCTGGCATCCTTCGTTGGATATGCAACAAGTCCAAGATCAACGACATTGCTGAACACATCTTCGTAAACCTGGTTGGCCCGGCGATACTCGACGTGGATGTTCACCGTCGGGTAGTTTTTCATGAATTTTTTGACATACGGCGGCAGATCGTGCAGGCCGATGGAGTAGATCGTCGCCACCCGGATGGTGCCGGAAATGATGTCCTTCAACTCCTGCAGCTTGCTGTGGAGCGACTCATAAGTCTGGATGATTTGCTTGCTGTAATCGTAGAGCACCTGACCCTCGCGCGTGAGGCGGAACCGTTTTTTGCTGCGCTCAATGAGCAGGGATTTGAAGATGCGTTCCAGCGAACTGATCTGCTGGCTGACCGCCGACTGGGTGACACTGTTGATTTGGGCGGCCTTGGTAAAGCTTTCGGTTTCAGCCAGGTCGCAAAAAACTTTCAAACTTTCAATTTGCATAAGCTCAGTTAAACAAAACTGTTTGTTTTAGTCAACTACTGTCGCGGCGCCAGCGCGGCTTTCACCTTGCACAGCAGTTCGGTGGTGGTGAACGGTTTTTGCAGATAGCCCGCGCTGGTTTGCTTCTCCTCCGGCAACACATAGCCGCTCATGGTCAGGACCGGCATTTCCAGCCCTTGTCGCCGGATGCGTTCCAGCAGCTCCCGCCCGCCCATGCCCGGCATCACCAGGTCCGTGATGACCAGACTGACCGTGATGCCGGTCTGCGCCAGGATCTGCAACGCCTTCTGCCCGCTGTTCGCCGTCAAAACTTGGTAGCCAAAATCTGACAAGATGGTGTCGGCCATCGTCAGCAGCAGGCTTTCGTCGTCCACCACCAAAATGGTTCCCGTGCCGCGCAGTTCCTTGTCGGCGGCCGGGGATTCGTGGACGAACGTCTTTTCCGCCGGCAGATAAACCCGCGCCGAGGTGCCTTTGCCGACCTGGCTGGAAATCGCCACGCCTCCGCCGTGATTGGTGATGATGCCATAAACCAGCGCCAGTCCGAGGCCGCGATGCGGCGGGCGTTTTGTCGTGAAAAACGGTTCAAAAATTCTCGGCAGATCGGCCTCCTCGATGCCGGAGCCGTTGTCCAAAATTTCCACGCAAACGTAAGCGCCCGCCGCCAGCCGCACATTGCGGTCCTGCGTGGCCTGCGTCAGCTCCACGTTCCGCGTCTCCACGGAAACCTGCCCGGCGTCCTTGGGGCCGAACGACTCGACGGCATTCTCAAAAATCTTCGTCAACGCCTGCTGCACCTTGGCCTCGTCGTATCGCGCCTCAAACAAGGTGCGTTCCGGCGCCAGCCGCCAGGCCAGCCGCGGCGCGCTGGCGTTGCGGAAAAAATCCACGCACCGGCCCACCACCGCGTTGAGGTTGCCCGCCGGCGCGCGGCGCGTTTCCTTTTCCTGCCGGCTGAACAGCGCCAGCTCGCTCGCGATTTCCGCCGCGCGCGCCGCCGACTTTTCCACCTCCCGCAGCGAATGCCGCCATGGATGATCCGGCTCCGCCTTGCCCAGCAGCAGTGAGGTATGCGCGAGCACCCCGGTCAGCGCATTGTTAAAATCCAGCGACACCGTCCGCGCCAGTTGCAGCACGCATTCCAATTTCTGCTTCAACGCCGCGTCGCCCGTCGCGTTTCTAAATTCCGCCGGCAATTCCACCGGCCTGGCGGCCGGGAGAATTTTCGGCAACGACAGCAATTGCAGCACAAACCACTCGCCGCCTTCGTTCGCCAGCCGCGCAATGGCCGTGGAAAAATCTCTTTCGATCCCGCCGTCCGCGCGAAATTTTAATTCCACCAGCGGCACGGGAGATTTTCCCCAGCGCATCAAAAAATCCACCGCCCCGCTGCTGTTCGCCGGCGACCAAATGGAGGCCAGTTCCGCCGGGTTGCCGTCCAGCGCCGCGCCAAAAACTGATTTGGCCGCCTCATTAAACATCAGCACCGCGCCGTCCGCGTTGACCAGCAACGCCGGCCACGCCGCATTTTCCAGACCAAAGACAACTTCCGGATTCATCAATAAAGGAACGGGAGAATACCACGAAAGCGTTGAATTTCAAGAAGCTAAACGGAATGCGCGCGGCAGCAGCGCACGCACGGTGAACGTCTGGACGGTGTCCAAATCCTCGCTGTCCGCGACAAACACCTTGGCGTCCGGCGCATATTCCGCCAGCAACTGCCGGCACGCGCCGCACGGCATCGGGCCGCCGTCCCAGCGCGCCACGACCGCCACCGCGACAAAGTTTTTATGTCCGTCCGTCAGCGCCTTGAACAGCGCGATCCGCTCGGCACAGCAGGTCAGCCCGTAGCTCGCGCTCTCGACGTTCGCGCCGCCAACGATTTTGCCCGCCTTGGTGAGCAGCGCCGCCCCGACCTTGAATTTGGAATACGGCGACACCGAGCCGGCGCGCGCCCTGGCCGCCGCCTGCACCAGCTTCCTGGAATTGATTTTCATTTTTTATCAGCCGCGGAATAAACAAACCACGCCTTGACGCAACGCGGAAACATGTCCGCAGCGTTGTTCGCGGCGTTAATTTGTTTTGTAAAGCCCGGCAAACTTTTTCAGCAATGCCGCGCCGGATTTTTTCACCCGCTCGGCGGTTTCCAGAACCTCCGCGTGCGACAATTTCTCCGGGCTGATGCCCGCCGCCAGATTTGTGATGCACGAGACCGCCGCGACGTTCAAGCCGCATTGCCGCGCGGCAATCACCTCCGGCACCGTGCTCATGCCCACGGCGTCCGCGCCCAGCCTGGCGAACGCGCGAATCTCCGCCGGTGTCTCGTAACTTGGTCCGCTCACCGCCAGATAAACGCCGCGCTGCAATTTCAGACCGGAAATTTTCCCGGCCCGGAACAGCAGTCCGCGCAGCCGGGCGTCGTAGGCATCGGTCAGATCCACGAACCGCACAAGCCCCGGAATCGCCGGCCCGCGCAACGGATTGGTTCCCATAAAATTGATGTGGTCGGTCAGGACCATGAAGTCGCCGGCGCGGAATTTTTTGTTCACGCCGCCCGCCGCGTTCGTCAGCAGCAGATCGCGGATGCCGAACGCCGCCAGCGCCCGCACCGCAAACGTCACGCGTGCCATCGGATGGCCTTCATAAAAATGCGCGCGTCCGCTCAAAACCAGCACGGGCGTCCGGCCCAGATGGCCAAAATATAATTCGCCGGCGTGGCCGCTGACGGTCGGTTGGGGAAAGCCGGGGATTTTCGCGCAGGCAATTTTTTTGTCCACACGCAGTTCGGCCAGGGCGTGATGAAAGCCGCTGCCCAGCACCAGGGCGAGCGTCGGCCGCAGCGAGGTCGTTTTTTTTAACCGCGCCGCAGCAGCCAGTGGATTTGATGAATCCATTGAAACCAGTCTAAACTTTGTGCCCGCCAACAGCCAAGCCCGTTTTCCTGTCAGCCTATTTCCTCCGCTCGTTGCGCGGACGGGTGAACTTGAGCTTGACGGTGTCCTGCAGGAAGCCGAAGAAGCTTCTTTTTTTCTTTTCCTGGACGACCTCGATGCGTTCGCACTTGTGACTGCACACGCGGCAGAGGTAAAGCGGCTGGCCGCCCTGGCGCTTCATCACATGCACGCAGGCGTTGCACATGACCTCGGCGCAGTGCGTGCATTTGAAGGTGATCTTCCGGTCCGGATGGCGGGCGCAATAGAGTTCGCCGTTTTCCTGGATCACCTTGGGCGGTGGCATTTCCTGCCGGATTTCCGGAATGGCGATGGTGGCGTCGGTAGATTCGACGAACAATTCGACGTCGCCCAGTTTCAATTCCTGGCCGGGCCTGAGCCAGGCTTCCTTGACCGGTTCGCCGTTGAGAAACGTGCCATTGGTGGAATCGCAATCCCGGAGATAAACCCCGTCGTTGGTCAGCGACAGCTCGCAATGCAGCGACGACACGGTATGATGATTCAGCTGCTGCTCGCAATCCGGATTGCGCCCGACGTGGTTGACACCCATGTGCAGCTCCAGCGCCTGGATTCCTAAACCCTGCGTTTTGACGAGCAATCTGGCCATAAAAACCCGCAATTCCGAACTTGCCAAAAACCTTGCGCCGTTGGCCGGCGAATGTCCAGAGAAAAAAACGGCGGGAATCAGCCGTTCAATGCAGCGGGTTTTGGGCAAAGGAAAATTCCGCGACCATTTTCCCGCCGACGAGATGCTCCTGGATGATGCGCTCCAAAACCTCCGGCGTGCAACTGTGATACCACACGCCTTCGGGATAAACGACGGCCACCGGCCCGCGCACGCAGACGCGGAGGCAGTTGGCTTTCGTGCGATAAACAAGCGGATTCGGGCCGACGAGGTTTAATTCCTTCAGCCGCCGCTTCAAAAAATCCCATGACGCGAGACTGGTTTCGCGCGGGCAG
This sequence comes from uncultured Bifidobacteriaceae bacterium, assembly GCA_964449815.1. Taxonomy (GTDB): domain Bacteria; phylum Verrucomicrobiota; class Verrucomicrobiia; order Limisphaerales; family UBA11358; genus UBA11358. The sequence goes on along the minus strand of CAYVGC010000002.1, from coordinate 183,102 downwards.
CATTTGGGTTTCGTCGCGCCGGCGCAAAGAAAAATGTGGCGGCGGAATTTTTCGAGGCCAAGGTTTTCCACGGCGGCCTGCAATTCGTCTTTCATCATCTTAACCGTAATCCTAACCGTAAACGCCCGGCGGGGAAGCTTAAGCCGCGGCGAAATTGTTTACCGGAAAAAGGTCAGGCCGATGACGCCGCAGACGGCGACCAGCGCGCCGGTCAGCGGGCGCAGGCCGATTTTTTCGCCGTCCACGATGCGCGTCATTGGCAGCAGCAAGACCGGCGTGGTGGCGATGATGGCGGTGACGATGCCGGCGCTGGTGGTGTCCAGCGCCCATTGCATGCAGGTCACGCCGAGCGTCTGGCCGGCGAGGGCGTTGACCAGCACCCACGGCCAGATGCGCCGCCATTTTTCGCGCGAGACGGCCAGCGTTTTTTCCTCGAACATCGGGCCGTGGGCGCGGGCGGAACGCCCTTTCACTGCGAGCAAAATAATTGCGGGCACCAGAATGCCGCCAAGGACGCGCTGGTAGCCGGTGGTGCCGGCGTCGGGATAAATTCCGGCGGCGTGCGAGACGGCGAAGGCTTTGCGGATGAACACCGCGCCGAGCGCGCCGCCCGCCGAACTGAACAGGCAGGCGACCGCGCCGATTTTCAGATCGCGCCGGGAAATTTTCAAATGGTCGCCGGGCGCGAGCGCAATGGCCACGCCGATCAAAATCACGGCCACGCAAAGCATTTCCGGGAAGTTCAGTTTTGTTCCCAGCCACAGCCATTCGATGAGCGCGGCGAACGGCGCGGTAAGGCACTGGCAGAGCAGGACGGTGCGGCGGCTGCCCAGCCGGGGCAGCGCCTGAAAAAAGGCGGAGTCGCCGAGGCCGATGCCGAACAGTCCGCTCAACATGAACCATGCCGGTGCGCCGGCAAAACCGGTGCCGAAGAGATTCGCCCAGATGGTGAGAAAAATCGTGGCAAGCGCGAGGCGCCAGAAATTGGCCTCGGCGCCGCCGACTTGCCTGGCCGTGCGATGGCCGCAAACGGCGGAGATGGCGAAGAGCAGTGTGGTGAGCAGCGCCGCGAGCATCAGAGCTGCTCGTGAGGTTCGCCGGCCAGGGCATCCGCGCGCTCGGCGTCAATCTTGACCCCGCTTTCTCGCAAGATTTTTTCGATGTCGGGCGAAACCCAGCGTCCTTTGTGTCCTTTTTTTGGCGCGGGCTTGATGCGGTAGCGGCCGACCGCGTCGCCTTCGAGAAGGTTGCACGTTTTCATGCGTTGAAGGATGGGCGCGGCCCAATTATTGTCCTCCACATAACGTCTTTTACCGCCGGCCCGGCGGCAGATTTCCTTGGCACTGACAAATTCCTCACCCCAGGTCTTGAGGTAATCAAAAATTGTGCGCTCGTCCGAGTCCATGCCGCAGCTTGCCTGAAATTCGCCGGCGCGTCGAGCCATTAGCGGGCGGTTCCTGCATTGCCAAGCCGCCCGCTTCAATCTACGCTTTGCCCCGTTTCATGCCGGAATATAAAGTCCAGTTTGAGGTCTTTGAAGGCCCGCTCGACCTGCTCCTTTATCTCATCAAAAAGGAGGAGGTGGACATTTATGCGGTCAACCTCACCAAGCTCGCCACGCAGTTCATCGAATACATTGATTTGATGCGGCAGTTCGACCTGGAAGTCGCCGGTGAATTCCTCGTGATGGCCTCGACGCTCATGTATATCAAGAGCCGCGAGCTGCTGCCCGTGGATCAACAGGTGGTCGTCGAAGCCGAGGACGAAGGCGAAGACCCGCGCTGGGAGCTCATCCGCCAGCTCGTCGAATACAAAAAATTCAAGGACGCCGCCGCGCAATTGCAGACGCTCGAGGCCCGCCAGGAAAACATTTATCCGCGACGGCCGGGGAAAATTGAATTTGAAAACACGGACGCGCCCGCGAAACTGGAAGCCGGCATCTTTGATCTGCTCAACGCCGTCAATTCCGTCCTTAAACGCTTTTCGGAGAAAACCGCCGGCACGCGCGAGATATACGAGGACAAATGGTCCGTCAGCGAAAAAATCGAGTTTGTCCTCCAGACCCTTTCCGAGCGCGGCTCGGTGAAATTTTCCGAACTGTTTGCCACGGCGGCGAACCGCTCCGAAGTCATCTGCACCTTTCTCGCGCTGCTGGAGCTGATCCGCCTCAAGCAGCTCGCCTGCGTCCAGCCGGAGCCGTTCGCGGAAATCGAAATCAGCCGCGCGACGTTGGCGGTTCCAGCGGGAGAACCCGAATCGGCGGTGGCGGAATCGGCAACGGCAATTGTTGAACCCGCCGCGCCGGCTTCGGAAGCCGCGCCACAGGCCGAACCTGAAAAGCCGCAATAATCATTTTGCATGGAATTAAAATTCATCTTGGAATCACTGCTGTTCTCCGCCCAGAAACCGATGAGCGTGAAGGAGCTTCGCGACGTGCTCGCCAGCGCCGCCACGGCGGAAGACGCGGACGAAGCCGCCAAGCCGTTCAAGAAAACGAAGGACGATGACGTGACCGCCGCGCTCGAAGAACTGGCGCGCGAACATGAAACCGCCGCGCGCAGCTACCGGCTCGCGTGTGTTGCGGGCGCGTGGCAGTTCGTCACGCAGCCGGAATTCTCGCCGTGGCTCAAGGCGCTCGTCGGCGTGAAGACGCGGCCGTCGCGGCTCTCGCAGGCGGCGCTGGAAACGCTGGCCATCATCGCGTATCGCCAGCCGGTCACGCGCGCCGAAGTCGAACAGGTGCGCGGCGTGAATGTGGACGGCACGATGCAGACGATTTTGGAACGCGGCCTCGTGGAGCAGAGCGGCCGCGCGGAAGTGGTCGGCCGCCCCGCGCTTTACAGCACCACGCCGTTGTTCTTGGAATATTTCGGCCTGCGCGGGCTTGAAGATTTGCCCGCCGCAGATGAGCTTCGCCGCATTCCGGTCGAACATCCGCCCGCGCCGGTGACGGCCGATGCGGGCCTGGCCACGGTGCCGCCGGAACAGCTTCAACTGGACGAGACGGCAAAGGCGAAAAGTGAGGAATCGGCTGTGCCGGATCCGGCTGAAACGCAGACCTGAGCCGGTGCGAGCCGTCGGCAGATGGTCGCGGATGAAGAAACGGAGCTGCGGGCAGGCGGATCACCTCTTCACGCCCTTTTCAGTCTCGCGCAGGCAATGGGTGAGATACGGCAGCAGCTGCTTTTTGCGGGAAACAACATCGCGCAGTTCGTAGATGCCCGGCTCCAGGCGCGGGTAATCAATGTGCTTGATGAATTTCTCGTCGCCAACGACGAGCAGCAGCGAGCTTTGCGTGACCACGTCGGTGACCAGCAGCGTGGAAAAGAGGTGGCTCCGTTTCTCGCAATTCGACTCCAGCGCGGCGAGCAGCTCGTCCTTGCGCTTCCAAAACTGCTCGAAGCCGGTTTCCTCGATCTGCGCGACGCTGAATTTCACGCCGGCCTCGGCGTATTCCTTGCAGTCCGTGGCGATGGCCTGCGGCGCGGGCTTGAGCGTGAGCAGCGAACCGGAGGCGAACAGCTTTTCCGTGAACTCGCGGGCGTTGACCTGCGAAAACCCTTCAAGCTTCTTCAAAATTTCCGCGTCGCGCGGGGTCGTCGTCGGCGAAGTCAGATTCAGCGTGTCGGACACGAGGCCGGCCAGCAGCAGCCCGGCGATGTCGCGCGGCAGCTCCACGTTGTTGCGGAAAAAACAGTCGGCGACGATGGTGCTGGTCGAGCCGACCGGTTCGTTCCGAAAGAGAATCGGCTGCTGCGTGGCCAGCGCGCCAATGCGGTGGTGGTCTATGATCTCGATGATTTCCACTTCGTCCGCGCCCTGCACGGCCTGCGACAGCTCGTTGTGATCCACGAGAATCAGTTTGCGCGTGACGGTTTTCAGAAAATCCGTCTTGGACAGGATGCCGACAGTCTGGCCTTCGCCGTCGAGCACCGGAAACGCGAGGTAGCCGGAGGACATGGCTTCCTCGCGCACGGCGGCGAGCGGCGCGTTTTCGCGGAAGCAGAGAAACTCCTCGTTCAGCACATGGCGCACGGCGACGGCGGCGCGGCAGAGCGAGGCGGTGGTGGCGGTGTCGTGCGGCGAGGTGATGACGCTGACGTTTTTTTTCCGCGCGGCCTCGACGATCCTCGGCTCGACGCCGATGCCGCCGGTGACAATGAGCACGCGCACGCCTTCGCGGATGGCGACGTTCTGGATGTCCCAGCGGTCGCCGACGATGACACAGGATTTTTCCGGCGGAAATTTTTCCAGCCGCGCCGCGAACGATTCCAGCCCCATCGCGCCGATCATCAAAATCAATTCCTGCTCGTGTTCCGCCTCGAAGGCGACGACGAGCCGGCCGTCGAGCGTCTGCGCCAGTCCGGCCAGCGACGACAAGACTTCGCGTGAATTATGTTCGCCCGGCGCGTTCAGGTTGACCGCCGGGAAAAGAAACTTGCTCAATTTGAACAGCGAAAGCAGGCCGCGGCATTTCCGCGCCTCGTCCAGCACGGGCAGCAGGCGCAGGTTTTTCTCATCCATCAGCCGCAGCGCCTCCGCCGCCGTGGAATCGGGGCGCACGCTCAAGATGCGGCGCTGCATCACGTCGGAAATTTTCGGCGCCACGTCGGCGACGAATTTCGGCGCGGCCACGCCGAAGGTTTTCAGGACGAAATCAATGCGGTCGTTGGTGTCGCCGCAGCGCGCGGCCACGGCCTCGCTCATGCCGGTGCGGCGCTTGAACTCCGCGTAGCCGATGGCGGAGCAGATCGCGTCCGTATCGGGATTTTTGTGGCCGATGACCAGAATTTCACTCATGCAAATCAGCACGCAGGCTAATCTTGTTCCGCGCCGGCGGCAAGCCGAAGGCATGAAAATTCACGGCCCGACGACGCGCAGTCTTTTCCGCCCGACGGAAAAAGTCGCCGGCAGATGGCCAACCCATTCGCCGTCCAGTTCAAACGCGGCGGGCGTTTCGCTGGTCAGCTCAAGTTTTTCCGCCCGCAGCCGCCGGACTTTCTGCTCCGAAAATCTGCGCCGCAGAATAAAACCGGGCGCGAGGCGCAGCAGCGACGACAAACTGACACGCGGAAAAATGCAGGCGTCCAGCAGCCCGTCGTCCGCCGCCGCGCCGGGAAAAACTTCAAACGGCCCGCCGTAAAATTTTCCGTTGCCGATCAAAGCGAGTTCGCCGCTCAGTTCCTTCCCGTCCGCGCGGACGGTGATTGGCGTTTGCCTTTCCAGCAGCGCCTGCCAGCCGGCGACGACGTAGGCGAGCGGCCCGGCATTTTTTTTCAACTGCCAGCTCACCAGCTCCACCGCGCGGGCATCAAGGCCGGCGCCGGCCAGTTGCATGAAAAACCGCCGCGCCGGCCGGCCCTTGTCCAGAAAATCCGCGCGGCCCAGATCCATTGAGGTTTCACGGCCCCGGCGCAACATTTCCCACGCAGGCTCAAGCCGCAGCGGAATTCCCAGTTCGCGCGCGAAGACATTCACCGTGCCGAGCGGCAGCACGCCAAGCCGCGCGCGGTCAAATCCGTCCGGCGCGGCGCCGATGCCGTTCAACACTTCGTTCACCGTGCCGTCGCCGCCCGCCGCGACGATCAGGTCGAATTTGTTCACGACCGCCTCGGCGGCAAATCGCCGCGCGTCGCCGGGCGCGGTCGTGGCTTTGAAGACGGACTGCCGGGCCATTCCGTCAAGATGCCGCCGGAACCGCCGCGCCTGGTTGCCGCGCGCGGCGGGGTTGAAGATGACGCAGATGCGCACGCGCCCATGATTTTGTTTCCGCGCCGATAGTCGAGGAGAAACGCGCCGTTGGCTTGCGCTTGGCGCGCATTTTTCGGACAATGACAACATGAACGAAGCTCCAGATTGGAAAATTCCCAAGTGGCCGTTTCTGCTGGCAAACGGGGTTTTAATCGTGGCCGCCGCCGCCGTGGTTTACAAGGCCGCGCATCCGATTTCGCAGGCCGAAATTTATATGTCTGTCGGCAGCGTTGCGCTGGGCGCGCTGCTCGGCTGCCTGCCGTTTGTTCTGGATTATCGCGCCACTGGAAAGCTGATCGAGGTCAACGCCGTTGGCACCGCCGCGGAACGGTTGCACGACTTGAAAGAGTATTCCGCGCAGATCACCGCCGCCACCGGCCAGTGGGCGCTCGTCCAGGAAACCACGAAGGGCAACATGGAAAAAACCGTCGCCGCCGCCGGCGAAATCGCCGGGCGCATGACCACGGAAATCCGCGATTTCAATGAATTTCAACTCAAGCTCAACGACACCGAAAAAGGCGCGCTGCGGCTGGAGGTGGAAAAACTCCGGCGCGCCGAGGGCGAATGGCTGCAGGTCGTCGCGCGCATCCTTGATCATATTTTTGCGCTGCACAACGCCGCCGCGCGTTCCGGCCAGCCGGAACTCACCGAGCAGATCGGCCAGTTCCAGCACGCCTGCCGCGATGCCGCGCGCCGTGTCGGCCTGACGCCGTTCAGCGCGACGCCGGATGAAAAATTTGACACGCAAAAGCACCGTGCCCACGGCGTGGAAAATCCGCCCGCCGACGCCACCGTCGCCGAAACGCTCGCCCCCGGCTTGACGTTTCAAGGCCGCCTCATCCGCCCCGCGCTGGTGCGGCTGCATGAGGCAGACACGCCCGCAACCGAACCGGCAAAAGAGGCGGCGCCGGACAAGCCTGAAGCCGCCGGCCCCAGCCAGCTTTCGCTCGAAGCCGACTAAATTTTCTCCGTCCGCCGCGCGGCGAGAAAGTGCAGCGCGCGCAGCGTGACCTTGCGTGAAAAAATCTTTTCCAGCGCCGCCGCGTAAAGCCGCAACTGGGGCGTGTAATTTTTAATTTTCTGCGGCAGACCGCCATTGCCGGCCTGGTCGGTCTTGAAATCCACCAGCCAGATTTCCTGCGGTCGCAACACCACCAGATCCGCCACGCCTTGCACGACGACGAACTCGCCTTCCAATCCAGCGGCGGCTTTCAAGCCGGTGAATTTGGCGATTTCGGCCGGGCTGAAACGCGCGGTGAACGGCAGTTCGCGCCGCACGTTTTCCGCGTCCGCCCGGATTGCCCGGCCAAGTTCTGAATTCCAAAAATCCGCCAGGGCCGCCAAATCGAGCGCCGCCCGCTCACACGGGGACAAATAGTTTTGCCGCACCAGCCGTTCGGCTTCCGCCACGAGGTCGCCGGTCTTTTCCAACATGACATGCTGGAGAAATTTGTGGTGCGCCACGCCGGTTTCTGCCGCGTTCAAGATCCGCTTCCCGCTTTCAGTTTCCCGAATTTTCCCGGCAAACCTTGGCCGCGGGAAAACCTGCTCCGCCTCGTCGTCCAAATCTTCCGCCGAGCGCCGCAATTCCGTGACGGATGATTTCGCCTTTCGCTTCGTTGCCGCCGCCTGCGGATATTCCCAGTTCAAAATTTCGCGCAATTTTCCCATCGCCGCGTCGTCAAGCACCGGCAGTTTGATTTCCACATCTCCCCTTCCGCTTCCTGTTTTGCCCGCAAATGCGATTTCTTCATCTTCGACCAGACGCCAGCGAAGATGCGGCCTTTCACCAGCTTTCGAATCCGCGTCCCGGGCATTTTGCGCGAACCACAGGCCCAGCCAGTCGGCAAAACTGTTCCCCGCCGCGATTTTCTGCGGCGTCACCGGCCCTGGTCGGGTCCAAAGCATTTCCCATTTCTTTCCGGTGATGGTCGCCGATAAAACAAGCGTGTCACGCGCCCGCGTCAGCGCGACGTAAAGCAGGCGCAATTCCTCGCCGCGCAGCTCGCGTCTTTGGCGTCGTTGCGCGAGCCAGTGCGGCAAACTGGGATAGCGCCGGCCGGCGTGTGGCGGTTTTACTTTTGGACAAAGCCCGAACTCCTCATCAAAAATTATTTCGCCGCGCTGGTCCTGCTCGTTGAATTTTTTTGCCAGGTCCGGCAGGACGACGACGGGAAATTCCTGGCCTTTGCTCTGGTGGATGCTCATCAAGCGGACTGCGTTTTCCGCCGCCACGGCGGAAACTTCCGGTTCGACTCCCGCCGCCTGCTGCGCCGCAATGAACTTTAGGAAGCGGAAAAGTCCCTGCCGCTGAAACTGGTTGAACGACTGGGCGAGATGCAAAAAGCGTTCAATGTTCGCCGCCCGCTGCGCGCCGCGCGGCTGCGCCCGCAGCCAGTCCGCGTAAAGCGTCTCCGTCAGCACCGCCTCAAGGCATTCCGAGAGCGGATTCAGCTTCGCCAGCTTCCGCCAGCGCGAAAACCGCTCGAGAAATTTCCCGACTTTGCCCGCCAGCGGGTTTTGGACATTGGATTTCAGACTCTGGACCCGGTTCAGCGCCGTCCAAAAATGTGTTTCCTTCGCCGCCAGCCGGATTTCCACCAGCTCGTCCAGCGACAAGCCGACGAGCGGGGAGCGCAGCACCGCGATGCACGGCACGTCTTGCAGCGGATTGTCCAGCAATTGCAGCAGGCTCAAGAAATCGAGAATTTCCGCGCTCTCGTAAAAGCCGCCGCGCGCCACGGCCAGCGGAACGTCGGCGTGCGCGAATTCTTTGGCGAAAATTTCCGAGCGGCCGCTTGGTGAGCGCAGCAGGATGACGATGTCGCGCCATTCGACGGCGCGAAAAACGTTTTTCTTTTCGTCGAATATCTCGCTTTTCGCCGCGACGAACTCCTTCAGCCGCCAGGCCACCAACCGCGCCTCGCGCTCCGTGTCGTCAAGGCCGGCCAGTTCGCCCTCCTCATCTTCACGGTTTTCACTGCGCCCGTTTTTTAACCGCACCAGCAGCTCGGCGCGCGGCATTTTGTCATTGGCAACGCTGAATTTGTCCGGCAGGCCAAATTTTAGTTCAACGTCCAAACCGTAAGCCACGCCGCCGATTTCCTCGCGCAAAATTTGGTGGAAAACGGAGTTCACGAAATTCAGCAGGCCCTCGCAACTGCGGAAATTGGTCGCGAGCGGAATGGTTTTCCCGGATTCACCGCACCAGTTTTTTGCGTAGTCGCGGAAGATTTTTGGGTCGGCCAGACGGAAACGATAGATGCTCTGTTTCACGTCGCCGACCAGGAAGCGGTTTGCCGCCGCGCCATCGCGGGAAAGCGCGGCGATGATTTTGTCCTGCGCGGCGTTGATGTCCTGATATTCGTCCACGAAAACGAAGCGCAGTTTGTCGCGCCAGATTTCTGCGACGGCGGCCGGCTTGCCGGCGGGAAAATCCCAGAGCAGTTTCAATGCGAACTGTTCGAGGTCGTGAAAATCCAGCACGCCATCAGCCCGCTTGCATTCAGAAAATTTTCCGGCGAATTCCTGCGCGAGGCGCAGCAAGGTTTCCATGTGGCCGCGGACCCAAGTCCAGTCTTCCGCGAGCGGATCGCTGCCATTTTTGACCGGCGCAAGCGCGGCGAGAAATGCGGCTTCATCGAATAAACCCTCCAGCGGCTTGCGCAGAATAGTTTTGCGTTTTGCCGGCCAGTTGCTGTCGGCGGAAACAATTTGTTCCAGAACTTCCGCCGCGAGTTCGCGCGTGAAGTTTTTTTGAAGACGATGTAAAATGCCCGCCAATTCAGCCGCTTTTTCGTTGTTGCCTGGAGCGCCGGCCTCCGGCCCGGCGTGTTCCGCGCGGGATAAACTTCGTGCCGGGTCGGAGACCGGCGCTCCAAGAATTTCCAAGACAGGCAGCCATTCGTCGCGCCAGCCGGCAATCGCTTCGAGCAGCCAGCGCCGCCATTCGGCGGGTTCGGTGGCGGAGAATTTCTGGATTTGTTCCGCGAGCCAGCCGGCGGCGGCGGGGCGGGTTTGCGAATAATTGTGCAGGCGCAAAATGAGCGCGCGGATTTTTTCATCGCGGCCGCCGCCGTGGATTTGGATCAGATTTTGGACGGCGAGGGAAAATTCATCTTCGCCGGCGTAATGCGCTTGGAATTGTTCGTCCAGCGTCTCGCTCGCGAGCTGGCGGGCTTCGCCTTCGTCGAGGACGGCGAGCTGCGGGTCGAGGCCGAGTTCGTGGAAATGCTCGCGCACGAGGCGCAGGCAGAAGCTGTGGAGCGTGCCGATATGCGCGATGTCGAAGAGCGCAAGCTGGCGCGGCCAGTGGTCGTCGCCGGGCGCGGCGGCGGATTTTTTTTCAAGCTCGCGGCGGAGGCGCTGGCGCAGCTCGGCGGCGGCGGCCTCGGTGAAAGTGACGATGAGCAGTTCGTCGAGCGACGCGCGTTCGCGGCCGAGGCAGTCGAGGCAGCGGGCGATGAGCGTCCTGGTTTTGCCAGTGCCGGCCCCAGCCATGACAAGGACGTTGCCGCGCGCTTCAACCGCCTGTTGTTGGAACAGCGTGAGTGAATCGTTCTGGGTGCGCGGCGGTTCCATTTGGATTTGCGATTGACGATTGACGCGGTTGGCGTTGAAATTCTGTTTTCCATCGTAAATCACAAATCACAAATCACAAATCACAAATCACAAATCACCATGTCAGAAGGATTGCGGCTCAAAGACCAGCCGGTGAGCGAGCGGCCGCGCGAACGGCTCGCGGCGCGCGGGCCGGATGCGCTGACGCACGCGGAGCTGATCGCCATTCTGCTGCGGACGGGTCTGCGCGGCGCGAACGTGGTGCAGGTGGCGCAACATATTTTGCAGAAATTCGGCTCGCTGAACGCGCTGGCGCTGGCGACGGTGGATGAGTTGAAACAGATTGCCGGCGTCGGCCCGGACAAGGCGGCGACGCTGGTGGCGGCGTTCGCGCTGGCGCGACGGATGGAGCAGGAGCGGCGAGAGGAATCGCCGGTGCTGGACGATCCGGCGACGGTCGTGAACTTCATGCGCGAGACGAACCGGCTCAAAAGTGTGGAGTCATTCCAGGCGCTGCTGCTCAATGCGCGGAAAAAATTGATCCGTGCGGAAGAAATATCGCAGGGTCTGCTGGACACCATTTTGGTGCATCCGCGCGAGGTGTTTCGCGCGGCGATTGTGGCGAACGCAGCGGGAATTGTTTTGGTCCACAATCATCCAAGCGGCGACCCGACGCCGAGCGAGGCGGACATCAAGGTGACGCGGGATTTGATCCGCGCGGGGCAGCTTTTGAAAATCGAGGTGGTGGATCACGTCATCATTGGCCGTGCGACGGCGGAACGGGCGAAGGATTATTCGTCATTGCGCGAGCTGGGCTATTTTTATGCGTGAAGCCGCTTGCTTTCGTCAGGCGGTTTCCGCGATGATTCGGACATGGCAGCCGATTACAAACCCAGCGGGCCGGTGACGTTGACCGAGGAGCAGATTCTGGTTCTGCACGAAAAGCTGCGGGAGATGCGCCACGACGTGAACGGGCGGCTGGCGAACATTGTCGCCGCTGCCGAGCTGATGCGCCTGCGCCCCGGACAATCCGTGGCGGAGCGGCTCAAGCTCCTGCTGGAGCAGCCGCACAAGGCGTCGGAATCCATCTCGGAATTTTCCCGCGTGTTTGAAGCCGCCCTGGGTTTGACGCACCGCTGAGGTGCGGAAATGGTTCTCTGCATGGAACGGTCCGAAGCCGAACTGATCGCCGCAGTGCTCCAGGGGGACGCCGCCAGCTTCGAGCCGCTCGTTGTGAAATATTCCCCGCGCGTGTTTGCGACGGCGCGGCGTTACGCGCGGCGCGAAAGTGAGATTGAGGACATCGTGCAGGAGGTGTGGCTCAAGGCGTTTGACAAGCTGAAGACATTCCGCAGCGAGGCGCCGTTTGAGCACTGGCTGATGCGGCTGGCGGTGCGGACGTGCTACGATTTTCTGCGCGGCCACCAGCGCAACCGCGAGTCGTCGTTCAGCGAACTTTCCGGGCCGGAGGAGGACTGGCTGGAGCGGTTCGTGGCCGATCCGGGCAGCGCTGCCGAGGATGCGGCGGCGGCCAAGCTGTTGATTGAGCGTGTGCTGGAAAAACTTTCGCCGTCGTCGCGGCTGGTCATCCAGCTGCTCGAGATTGAGGACCGTTCCGTGAAGGAAATTGCGAAACTCACCGGCTGGTCGGTGCCGCTCGTGAAAGTCCGCGCCTTTCGCGCGCGCGGCGAAATGCGGAAAATTCTTTCGCGCATGACCCAGGACAAGTATTTGTAACCCCCAAAATGAAAGCCCGTCTGATAAAACAGAGTGTTTATGAATCTCTCAGAATTGCAGGCAAAACTGATCGCCGCCGCCCGCTTGAACCCGCCGGACGACCGGGTGCCCCACGCTTTTGAAAGGCGGATCACGGCGCTCGTCGCGGCGCGGGCCATCACCGACCGCTGGGCGCTGTGGACGCGCGGACTGTGGCGCGCAGCGGCTTCGTGCGTGGTGGTGGCCGTGGTCTGCGGCGTGGCTTCGCTGTTCCTGCCGGCGGCGGCGGACAACAGCAACGACCTGTCGCAGGATTTTGAAAACACCCTGCTCGCCTCGGTGGACCAGGCCGAGGTTGCCCCGTGAACAACTGGAAAGTCATATTTGCCACCGCCGTCATTTTTGGCGCGGGGGTGGTCACCGGCGGGCTGCTGGTGAATCATGTCCAGCATTCGCATCCACGAAACAATCCCCGTCGTCTCGCCGCCGGGGCGGAAGCCGGTTCGCCGGCCACCAACCAGGCACCGCGCCTGCCAGACGCCCCCAGGCCGGCGCGGCTGCCGGAAGTTTTGAGCAAACAATTTCTGCAACAACTGGACGTGCAACTGCATCTGGCCACCGACCAGCATGAGGCGATTCAAAAAATCATCAGCGACGGCCAGAACCAGATGCGCAAGACCCTTCAGGATGCGCGGCTGGAAATCCGCGAAGTGTTGACGCTTGAACAGCGGAAAGATTTTGACGAACTGGTGAAACGCCCGTTTCGCAAGCCCATCTTTGGGACAAACGCCGCGCCGGCAGCGGAAGGAGATTTCAAGAACCGGCTGGCGAAGATCCTCGCCGCGCAACATTTGTCCACGACCAATTTGTCGCCGGAGGCGCAGGCAGTTTTGACCGGGGCAGAGCGACTCAAGTCACAGTCGCAGACAAATAATTTCCCTCCGCCCCCGCCGCCGCCAAACACGCCGTAGGTTTTATTGTTCCTCGATCAGCGCGGCGATTTTTTTCCGCAGCTCCTTGGTCACCGAATTCACCGAGCGGTTGGCGTCCACGATGTCGAAGCCGTAAGTTTTTTGCAGCGTCTTGAAGACGTCCTGCATCGAGGCCTGATATTGCAGGAAGCTGTCGAACATGTCGCGCGAAAGGCCGAGGTCCATGCCGCTTTCCCAATAATCCAGCGTGGCATTTTTGGAGAGGTTGCGCTGGACCAGCTCCTCCGGTTCCACCGACAGGTAAAACACCGCGTCCGGCACCGGGGCGATGCCGTAAAGATTTTTCAGCCATGCCTCGTCCATGCCACGCACCATGTCACGTGCCATCAGCGTGTAAATATAACGGTCGGACAGCACGATGAACCCGGCCTTGAGCGCCGGCAAGATGATGTTTTCCAACTGGTCGGCGAAGTCCGTCGCGTAAAACAAACTCAACGTCGTCCGGCTCAAAACGTTTCCTTCCTGCGCCTTTTCAAGCTCCTCGCTGACGAGCGTGGAGCGTTTCAAGCCGACCTGCACCGTTGGGAGGCCGCTGGTTTCGAGCCAGTTGACCAGCTCGGCGATTTGCGTGGACCGGCCGGAACCGTCCGCGCCTTCGATGACAATCAGCTTGCCGCCGAGGTCTTCGGCTTTGACGCGCGGAATGCCGGACCCGTAAAATTGATGCGATTTTTTCATGCGGCTTTGTCTTCTTCCTTTTCCTTGTCCTCGCGCTCATCCCGCAGCGACGGCGGCAGCGGCAGCGGACTGCGGCGCTTGAATTTTTTCAACTCAATCCGCTCGCTCACGAGTTTGCGGACGAGAACCTGCTGTTTTTCCACGTTTTCGTTCGCGTCCATCGTCACAAAATTGAACTCCTGGCTCATCGCCATGTATTGCTCAAGAATGCGGCCCTGGAAAATTTTGAAGCTCTCGTAAGGGTTGGTCGAAAGCCGCAAATCCATGCCCGCCTCGAAAAATTTCAATTTGGGCCGGCCTTCCAAAATGCGGTTCAACGACACTTCCAGGTCCGCCTTGAAAAACATCGTCAGGTCCGGCGCGCAGGCGAAGCTGTAATTGCCGCGCACCCAGTCCGGCGGACAGCCGCGCGTCACGTCACGCGCAAAGGCCGTGAAAATATAGCGGTCGCACAACACGACATAGCCCGCGCGCAGCAGCGGCACGAGATGCCGTTCGTAGCGGTCGGCAAAATCCGTCGCGTGAATCAGGCTGAACGTCGTCGGCGTGAGCAGCTCGCGCTTCTTGCCCTTGCTCGTCGCGGACTTGACCAGCTCGGACGAGTTCCATTCGCTGAAATAAACCTTGATGCCCTCGGCCTCCAGCCAGCGCTTGAGCAGATAAATCTGCGTGGATTTGCCCGACCCGTCGAGGCCCTCAACGGCGATCAGCCGGCCCGGAAAATTGGATTCTGCGAATGTTTTCATAGGGCGCGTCAGGCGCGTTTTTAAATTTAGTTAATTTTTCGCCCGTAACAAGCCCAAGTTTGTAGCACATTTTTGTCACCTGATTGTTAAAACCAAGTTAAATAGTTTTGCTTGTGAAAAAAATCACAAATTTGAACTTGCCGGTTTTTGGGGCGGCGGTTAGGTTGAAGCGCGCCTATTTTCAGGTGCATTTTATTTTAACAAGATGCAGGCACAAAGCGAATACGGCTACAACTCAAAGATCGAAGGCGATGTCGTGCTGACGACCGTGGACGCCGCGCTCGCCTGGTTTCGCAAAAACTCCGTCTGGCCGATGCCGATGGGTCTCGCCTGCTGCGCGATTGAACTGATGGCCGCGGGCGCCAGCCGTTTTGACATTTCCCGCTTTGGCTCCGAAGTCATGCGCTTTTCGCCGCGCCAGTCCGACTGCATGATTGTCGCCGGCACCGTCACTTACAAAATGGCCTCGTGCCTGAAGCGCATCTACGACCAGATGGCCGAGCCGAAATGGGTCATCGCCATGGGCGCGTGCGCCTCGACCGGCGGCATGTATCGCAGCTACGCCGTTTTGCAGGGCGTGGACAAGATTGTGCCGGTGGATGTTTATATTGGCGGCTGTCCGCCCCGGCCTGAAGCCGTGCTGGACGCGCTCATGAAAATTCAGGAAAAAATCGGCAGGCAGCCCGTCTTGCGGGAAACCGTCGCGGCCAAAATGCTGCATCTTGACAAATCATAATTCCCCGTGTCCGCCCTCGAATCCGCCAATAAAATCAAGGCCAAATTTGGAGATTTAATTTCCGAACCGCAGGAATTTCGCGGCGAAATTTCCATCCAAGTTTCCGACGCGGAAAGGATTTTTGACATTTGCAGCTTTGCCAAGAAGCAGCTCGGCTTCGATTATCTCGTGGATATTTCCAGCGTGGATAATTACGGCGAAGATCCGCGCTGGACGGTCATTTATCATCTGCGCGGCGTGGCCAGCGGCAGGGAATTACGCCTTAAGACAGATGTGAGCGAGGAAAAATCCGAGCTGCCGAGCGTTTTGCCCGTCTGGCGCACGGCCAACTGGCACGAGCGCGAAATCTACGACATGATGGGCATCCGTTTCAGCGGCCATCCCGATTTGCGCCGGATTTTGATGTGGGAAGGCTATTCGTATTTTCCGCTGCGCAAAGATTTTCCGCTGGCTGGCAAGCCGACAGATTTGCCCGGCGTGGCGTTCACCAATCCGGCACCGCTCGAAGGCGGGCCGTTTGTGACGATTCCCAGCTCCGGTGATGCGACTGGCCGCGAACCGCGTGTGCGCACGCCGGAAGAATAATTTTCATGGCTCAAGTTCAAGACATTGAAATTTCCGATTCCGCCGCGCGGGCCGCGCAGGCGACCGAAGAACTTCAGGAGGTTCAAGGCGAGAAGATGGTCCTGAACATGGGGCCGTCGCATCCGGCCACGCACGGCGTCTTGCGCATCGTGCTGGAGCTGGACGGCGAAATCATCACCAAGGCCGACCCGGACGTGGGTTATCTGCATCGCGGCGACGAGAAAATCGCCGAGAACATGACCTACACCCAGTTCATCCCTTACACGGACCGGCTGGATTATCTCGCGCCGCTCGCGAACAACGTCGCCTACGCGCTCGCGGTGGAAAAGCTGCTCGGCATCCACGACAAGCTGCCGCCGCGCTGCCAATACATCCGCGTGATGGTTGCAGAATTGGCCCGAATTTCTGCGCATTTGCTCGGCCTCGGTGCGTTTGCGATGGACACCGGCGCGATCACGGTTTTCCTGCTGACATTCACCGAGCGCGAAAAAATTTACAACCTGGCCGAGGCTGCGAGCGGCGCACGGCTCACGACCAGCTACACCCGCATCGGAGGCGTGATGCGCGACATCCCGCCGACGTGGTGCGATCAAGTCCGCCAGTTCCTGAAAGAGTTTGCCGGGGCGCTCGCCGAAGCGGAAACCTTGCTCACGCGCAACCGCATCTGGGTGGATCGTCTGCGCGACCTGGGCGTGGTCTCGAAGGAAATGGCGGTTGATTACGGTTTGAGCGGCCCGAATTTGCGCGGCAGCGGCGTGGAATTCGACCTGCGCAAAAACCAGCCGTATCTTTGCTACAAGTATCTGGATTTTGACATCGCCATCGGCTCGACGGGTGATTGCTATGACCGCTATCTCGTCCGCATGGAAGAAATGCGCCAGAGCATGAGAATTCTGGAGCAGTGCGTGAATAAAATTCCCGGCGGTTCGGAAAACAAAACAAACGAACCGGTCTGCATTCAGGATGGAAAAATCACTTTGCCTTCAAAGCAAAAAGTCATGTCGAGCATGGAAGAGCTGATCCATCAGTTCATGCTCGTGACCGAAGGCGTGAATTGTCCGCCCGGCGAGATCTATTTCGGCCACGAAAATCCGAAGGGCGAACTTGGCTTCTACATCAACAGCAAGGGCGGCGGCACGCCGTATCGCCTGAAAATCCGCGCGCCCTCATTCATCAATTTGAGCATCCTTGGCGAACTGCTGCCCGGCTGCATGGTCAGCGACGTGCCCGTCGTGCTGGGTTCACTCGACTTTGTGATGGGAGAAAGCGACCGTTAAATTTTATGAACCACCAAGACACCAGGACACCAAGTATTTTGAAGAAAAAATTTTCTTTGTGTCTTCTTGGTGCCTTGGTGGCGAAAACAAAATGAGTTTTCAAGTCACCGCCAGTTTGGAAGCGGAAGTGAACGAGTTGATCTCGCACTATCCGGTGAAGCGCGCCGCGTCGCTCATGGTGCTGCACGCGATCCAGGAGCAGTTCGGCTGGATTTCCTCCGAAGCTGTTCAATGGACGGCGAAGAGGCTGGAGCTCCAGCCGATCAATGTCTTTGAAATTCTGACGTTTTACCCGATGCTCCGGCAGCAGCCGGTGGGCAAATATCAGATCAAGGTCTGCCGCACGTTAAGTTGTGCGCTGGGTGGCGCTTATGAGCTGCACCAACATTTTTGCGACAAGCTCGGTCTGGACGCGCACAAGCACGGTCCGCAGACGACGAAGGACGGAAAGTTCACCGTTGAATTTGTCGAGTGCCTCGCGAGCTGCGGCACCGCGCCGGTGATGATGGTCGGCGATAATTTTTACGAAGGTGTCAGCCACCAAAAGGCTGATGAGATCGTAAGCGGCTGCAAATGAAGGCCGATGACCACCAAGCAAAAACATGAAAACGACAAGCCTAAAAGACTGGCGAAAAGTTTACGAACGGATCAAACACGTTCGCGGACTGGACGAGCACGGAAAAATTCTTTACGCGCGCAGCCTGGCGGCGACGCCGGACGAGCGCTGGCAGATGAACGAAACCTACCTGCGTTCTTTCGGCTTGTGGGGGCGCTCCGCGCTGAAAACATTCGTTTCCAACTGATCGGTATGTCAGCCGCTGTTCTCCAAGGTGTTCCGGTGGTCACGCATGACGTGGATTTGTGGATTGATCTGCCGCCGCGCCAATACATGAGCGCGGTCAACGTGGCGTTGCGCCATGGAGCAAAGATGATTCGCAACACCGTTGTGGAGTTGAGCGATGGAATGCTGGTCAATTTCATTTACAAGGTCACCGGGTTGGGCAGCTTTGCGGCGGAACTGCGGAAAGTGCGCAAGTTGAAATTTCATGGCTGCGAAATTCCCGTCATGCCCTTGGAATCCATTCGGAAAAGCAAAGCCACCGTGATGCGGGCCAAAGACCCGGCGCATATCCATTATATTGATGAAACGCTCCGCCTGCAGAGGAAGGTAAAATGATGCAACCAGTGAATCGAAATTTTAAAATTGCAAATGGCGGATGGTTGCCCGACGTGGATTTGAACCACGACAAACAGATTCAGAGTCTGCTGTGCTACCGTTACACCATCGGGCAGGAGATGGGACGAATTAGCCTAGAGAAATTTACTGAAGAGTCAAGTTGCTGATATGGCGCAGGAATACAAATTGATTTTGAAGCACGCCGATGAACCCGGTTACACGCCGGACATCGAATGCTATTTGCGCCACGGCGGCTACGCAGAGTTGAAAAAGGCGCTCGCAATGAAGCCGGTGGAATTGCCGGACGGCAAAAAGAAGTCGCCGCAGGAGCAAATCCGCGAGGATGTAAAAATTTCCGGCCTGCGCGGGCGCGGCGGCGCGGGTTTTTCCTGCGGCCTGAAATGGAGCTTCGTGGACCGCAAGAGCGGCAAGCCAATTTATCTCATCTGCAACGCCGACGAATCCGAGCCGGGCACGTTCAAGGATCGTCAAATCATCCACAAGGACCCGCACCAGCTCATCGAAGGCATGATCATTTCCTGCTTCGCGAATGACGTGAAGCTGGCCTACATTTACATCCGCGGCGAGATGCCCGAAGGCGCAAAGCTGCTGAACAAGGCGCTGGCCGAGGCCCGCGCGAAGAATTTTCTCGGCAAAAACATCCTCGGCACCGGCTACGGTCTGGAGATTTACGTTCATCGCGGCGCGGGCGCCTACATTTGCGGCGAGGAAACCGGCCTGATTGAATCCATTGAAGGCAAACGGCCCTACCCGCGCATCAAGCCGCCGTATTTCCCGGCCGTGCTCGGTCTGTGGATGTGCCCGACCATCGTCAACAACGTCGAGACCCTCTGCAACGTGAAGCACATCGTCGCGATGGGCGGCGCGGAATTCGCCAAACTCGGCACGCCGAACAACACCGGCACGCGCATCGTCAGCTTGAGCGGCCATGTCAAACGGCCCGGCTACTACGAAATCGAAACCGGCAAGGTGACCATCGGCCAGCTCATCAACGACCCGGCGTTCGGCGGCGGCCTTCGCAACGGTCGCAAGCTGAAAGCGATTATTCCCGGCGGTTCATCGGCGAAGGTTTTCAAGGCCGGCGAGAAGTTCAAGCTCAAGAAAAAGGACGCCGAAGGCAGGGAAATTCTGGTCGAGACCGACATGCTTGATCTGCCCTACGATTTCGATTCGCTGGCCGCCGCCGGTTCGATGAGCGGATCCAGCGCCATCATCGTCATGGATGATTCCACCGACATCGTGGAGGCGCTGGCGAACATTTCCGAATTTTACGCGCACGAAAGCTGCGGCCAATGCACGCCCTGCCGCGAAGGCTCGCTCTGGATGAGCAAGACGCTGCACCGCCTCACGCACGGCGAAGGCCGCGCGAGCGACGCCGATTATCTCGGCAAAATCGCCGACAACATTCCCGGCGGCCGCACGATTTGCGCCTTCGGCGAAGCCTGTTCTTGGCCGGTGCAAAGTTTTCTCGCGAAGTTCAAAGACGAATTTGTCGCCAAAGGCGCCGCCGATGAAGCGCGGCGCGCGAAGGAAATTGCCGTGCCTGTTGAGCAAAAACAATTGGAAGCCGCGCCCCACTGATTTTAATGTCCACCGCCGCCACAACTGAAACGAAGCCCGCGCCGACCGCGATTGAAAAAATCAAGGTCAAGGTGGACGGGCGCGAAATCGAAGTGCCGCGCCTCACGGCCGACTGGTCGGGCAAGCTCACGCCCACCACGATGATTCAGGCATGCGAGCTGGCGAAGACCGACGTGCCGCATTATTGCTGGCATCCCAAACTGCCGGTGGTCGGCAACTGCCGCATGTGCCTCGTGGAATTCGGCACTCCCGCGATGGGACCGGACCGCAAGCCGGTGATGAATCCCGACGGCACGCCGAAAATCGCGAAGTCGCCGCGTCCGGCGATTTCCTGCGCGACGCCGATTTCGCCGGGCATGGAAATTTACACAAAGACGCCAGCGGTGAAGCAGATGCGCGAAGGCGTGCTCGAATCGCTGCTCATCAACCATCCGCTCGATTGCCCGATTTGCGATCAAGCCGGCGAATGCAAGTTGCAGGAATACTCGGTGGACTACGGCCAGAGCGCGAGCCGCTTCGTCGAAGCGAAAGTTCACAAGCCGAAAGCCGTGGATCTCGGACCGCGCATCATGCTCGATGCGGAACGCTGTATTCTCTGCACGCGCTGCATCCGTTTCACGCGCGACATCGCAGGCGACGACGCGCTCGGCATCATCAATCGCGGCAGCTACAACACCATCGCGACTTTCCCCGGCATGCCGTTCGACAACAATTACACGCTGAACACCGTGGACGTTTGTCCCGTCGGTGCGCTCACGTCGAAAGATTTTCGCTTCCAGATGCGCGCGTGGTTCCTCAAGGAAACCAAGAGCGTTTGCACAAGCTGCGCCACGGGCTGCAATGTCCTCATCGGTTCGCGCGAAGAAAAAATTTACCGCTACACGCCGCGCGACAACGACGCGGTCAATGCCTCGTGGATGTGCGACGCCGGCCGTTTGAATTACAAATGGATCGGGCGGGCGGATCGTTTGAAAGACGTTTTGGTGCGCGGTCAGAAATCCACTTGGACGGCGGCGCTCAATGAAATTTCCGACAAACTCAAGAAAGCGCCGGCGGGTTCCGTGGCCATCATCGCTTCGGCGCGGCAGACGAACGAAGAGCTTTGGCTGCTAAGCAAGCTCAAGGCGAAACTCGGCGCGATCAGTGATTCGATACCGCGCGACGGCAAGGCCGACAAACTGCTCGTCAGCGCGGACAAAAATCCGAACACGAACGGCGCGCGGCTCACCGGCATGTGCTTTACGGAAGTCGGCATCAATCTGGTCAAAATCGCGGACGGCATTGAGCTGGGCAAAATCAAGACGCTGATTGTTTTCGGCGAAAATCTGGCCAAGCACGGCGTCAAGGCCAAGACTCTGAGCGAAACAGAAACCCTTTCCGAAGTGGTGGAACAGCATGGCTTGACGGCGGAACTCCTCGCAAAGCTTGACACGCTCATCGTCAGCGACATTTTGCCGAACGAGACGACGAAGCTGGCGCACTACGTTTTGCCCGGCGCGGCGCACGCGGAAAAACGCGGCACGTTCACCAACAACAAAGGCCGCGTCCAGAAATTCATGAAGGCCGTCGAGGCGCCCGGTGACGCAAAAGCAGAATGGGAATTTTTGCGCGAACTCGTTTCCAACGTCACCGGCCAGAACGGCTTTGTGACCATCGAAGGTTTGTTCAATCAAATGGCGAAAGAAGTGCCCGCGTTCGACGGGCTGACGTGGGCGGGACTTGGCGACACCGGCGTGGCGGTGCAAATTTAAAATGGACTGGAATTTCATCATCTTCAGCCTGGTCAAGATCGCCGTGGTCTTCGGCGTGCTGCTGACCGTCGTGGCCTATTCGGTGCTCGCCGAGCGCAAGATCGCGGCCTGGATTCAGGACCGCCCCGGCCCGAACCGCTGCGCGCCGCCGTTCATGAAATATCTTCCGATTCTCGGCCCGTTCCTGACGCGGCTCGGAGTTTTTCAGCCGCTGGCGGACGGCGTGAAGGCGCTGTTGAAGGAGGATTTCATGCCGGCGGGCGTGCGGAAGTTTTATTTCTGGCTCGCCCCGGCGATCTCGATGGTGCCGGCCCTGCTGGTCGTGGCGGTGATTCCGTTTGGCTCACAGTTGGGCTCGCAAAAGATGGTCATCGCCGATTTGAACGTCGGCATTCTCTACACTTTCGGCATCGTGTCGCTGGGCGTTTATGGCATCGTGCTGGCGGGCTACGCGGCGAATTCCAAGTATCCGTTCCTCGGCGGCATCCGTTCCAGCGCGCAGATGATCTCGTATGAAATCGCCATGGGCATGTCGGTGATTCCCGTGCTGCTGATCGCGGGCAACCTGAACCTCACCGGCATCGTCAACTGGCAGTCCGCGCACGGCTGGCTGGTGCTCTACGCGCCGGTGTCGTTTGTGATTTTTCTGGTTTCTGCCTTTGCAGAGACCAACCGCACGCCGTTCGACTTGGCGGAGGCGGAGCAGGAACTGGCCGGCGGCTACAATGTCGAATACAGCTCGATGAAGTTCGCGCTGTTCTTCATGGCGGAATACTCAAACATGGTCGCGTCTTCGGGCATGATGGTGACGCTGTTTTTCGGCGGCTGGACACTGCCCTTCGGCGGCCTCGACCAGCCGGCGGCGACGCTGCTGGGCGGGGTTTTGCACATCCTGGTGTTTCTGGCGAAGATGCTGGTTTTCATGGTGTTTTTCATCTGGGTGCGCTGGATGTTCCCGCGCTTCCGTTACGACCAGTTGATGGACCTGGGCTGGCGGCGGTTTCTGCCGCTGGCGCTGGTGAACATTTTAATCACGGCCCTTGTGCTGTGGCTGAGGAGTTGACATGGCGACCACTGTAAATCGCAGACCGCTCACGTTCTGGGAACGACTTTATCTGCCGGCCTTTGTCGGCGGATTCAAGGTCACGTTCCGCCACGCCTGGAACACGCTGTTCCGGGGCAAGGCCGTGACCATGGAATATCCGGAGCAGAAATGGACGCTGCCGACCGGCTATCGTGGTGCGCCGTATCTGGTGAAGGACCAAGACAACAACACCAAATGCGTTTCGTGCCAGCTCTGCGAATTTGTCTGTCCGCCCAAAGCCATCCGCATCACACCGCCCGGTGACAGCGGCCAGAAGGCCGACCGCACGAACGCCGAGAAAATGCCGCAGGAATTCGAGATCAACATGCTCCGTTGCATCTTCTGCGGCTTCTGCCAGGAAGTGTGTCCCGAAGAGGCGATTTTCCTGCAACAGGATTACTCGCTGACCGCGTTGAGCCGCGGCGAATTAAT
This sequence comes from uncultured Bifidobacteriaceae bacterium, assembly GCA_964449815.1. Lineage (GTDB taxonomy): Bacteria > Verrucomicrobiota > Verrucomicrobiia > Limisphaerales > UBA11358 > UBA11358. The sequence goes on along the minus strand of CAYVGC010000002.1, from coordinate 160,015 downwards.
TTACAACAAGGAGAAACTCCTGTCGCTCGGCGGGGAAGTTGGCGGCATCCAGAAATGGAAGCACAAGCTCGAAGAAGCGAAGGCGCAGGAAAATTTCCCGGTGAAATTTTAATCAGCAATGGAAGCCATCAACAATTTGATCGCCGGCGGTGCGGTGCAGGACGTTTTGTTTTACGTCTTCGCGGCCCTGACGCTGCTGTGCGCCGTCCTCGTCGTCGCGAATCCGTTCAGCCGCAGTCCAGTCACCAGCGCGATGTTCCTCGTGTTGACGATCATTTCGATGTCCGGCCTGTTCCTGCTGCTGCACGCGTTCTTCCTCGCGGCGGTGCAAATCCTGGTTTACGCCGGCGCGGTCATGGTGCTGTTTTTGTTCGTCATCATGTTGCTTGATTTGAAAGAAGAACAACGGCGCCGGATTAAATTGTTCGGCCTCGCCGCCGGCTTGGTTTCCGTCGGCATCGTCGTCAGCATTTTTGTGAAGTCGCTCGCGTCCCTCAAGCCCGCTGCCGCTTCGCCCACACTCGAAGGCGAAACCTACGCGCTCGGCAAACTCTTGTTCACGCAATACACGCTGCCGTTTGAAATCGTCTCCGTGCTGCTACTCGTGGCGATGGTCGGCGTGATTCTCCTGAGCAAAAAGAAATTCGAATAACATGCACGTCGGCCTCCATCATTATTTGTTCGTGAGCTTCATGCTGTTCAGCCTGGGGCTGCTCGGCGTCATCATGCGCCGCAACCTGCTGGTAATTTACATGTCGCTTGAGCTGATGCTCAACGCGGCCAACCTCGCGCTCGTCTCCTTTTCGCGGTTCAACAACAAGCTCGACGGCCAGGTGCTGGTGTTTTTCATCATCACCGTGGCGGCGGCGGAAGTGGCGGTCGGCCTCGCGCTCATCGTCGCGCTCTACCGCAAACGCCAGTCTGCGCACGTTGAGGATTTGACCTCGATGAAACTTTGACGGATGAAATACGAAAATCTACCCTGGCTGATTTTGTTCCTGCCGCTGCTGTCAGTGGCGGTGATAACGCTTTTCACTCTGCGGAGCAAAACCGTCAGCAGCCTCATCTCCATCGGCGCGGTCGTAACCGGCTTTGTGATGACCTTGCTGTTTATCAACGCCAACGGCTTTCAATTCAGCGGCGAAACTTCCACCAACTGGCTTTCCATCGGTGGGCTGCAAATTGATTTCGGCCTGAAGCTCGACGCCTTGAGCATGATGATGTTGCTGGTCGTCACCGGTGTTGGTGGCGCAATCCATATTTATTCCTACGGCTACATGGATGAAGACAGCAGCAAATCGCGCTTCTTCGCCGAGTTGAGCCTGTTCACTTTTTCGATGCTCGGCATCGTGCTGGCGAACAATTTCTTGATGATGTTCATCGCCTGGGAACTGGTCGGCGTGTCCAGCTACCTGCTCATCGGTTTTTGGTTTGAAAAGCCGAGCGCCGGCGACGCCGCGAAAAAAGCCTTCATCACCAACCGCCTCGGCGACTTTGGTTTTCTGTTTGGCATCCTCATGGTTTGGGGATTGCTCGGCTCGCTGAATTTCTCCACGCTCCAAACTTCGCTGGTGGCGAACCCGGTTGCGCTCGGCACCAGCGCGACGATTGCCGGCCTGCTGATTTTCTGCGGTGCGATGGGCAAGTCCGCGCAATTCCCGCTGCACGTCTGGTTGCCAGACGCGATGGAAGGCCCGACGCCCGTGTCCGCCTTGATCCATGCCGCGACGATGGTGGCCGCCGGCGTTTACATGCTGTGCCGCACGCTGTTTCTCTTCAACGCCGACTCGCTTCACGTCATCGCCTACATCGGCGGTTTTACTTCGCTGCTCGCGGCGCTCATCGCCATCCAGCAAAACGACATCAAGCGCATCATCGCCTACTCCACGCTCTCGCAGCTCGGCTACATGGTCATGGCCGTCGGCTTGTTCGGCCCGACCCCCGCAATGTTTCACCTGACCACGCACGCGTTTTTCAAGGCGCTCCTCTTCTTGAGCGCCGGTTCGGTCATCATCGGGATGCACCACGAGCAGGAGATCTGGCAAATGGGCAACCTGCGGAAGAAAATGCCCATCACGTTCTGGACGTTTCTAATTGGCGCACTGGCATTGAGCGGTATTCCGCCGTTCAGCGGTTTCTACTCGAAGGATTCCATTCTAGCGCAGGCGTTGGAGCAGAAAAATTATCTGCTGTTCGGCGTAGCCGTTTTCGTCGCGGCGCTGACCGTGCTCTACACGTTCCGTTTGTTCTTCGTCGTTTTCTTCGGCAAGGAAAAATCCAAAGCCGCTGCACACGCTCACGAATCGCCGCTGGTGATGACGTTGCCGCTCGTGGCGCTGGCGGTGTTCGCTTTCATTGGTGGTTTTATCGGAATCAGTGACAAGTTCTTAAAATATTATCTCGACGCCGGGTTGCTACGATTTACTCCTTTACCGTATGAAACTTTGAATGACGCAAGCCGCGAACATGTTACGAACAGCCCTTTTTTGAATAGTTTGCTTGAACCTTTCTCAAACTCGCCGATTGCGGCAACGATAGGAATTTTGGCTGCGGTAATTGGCTTCTTCCTTGCCCTGTCGCTCTACAAAAACGCCAGCACTGACCCGCTGCCCGCGAAACTCGGCGGCCTGGCGACGGCGATGAAAAACAAATTTTACTTCGACGAACTTTACGAAGCCACGGTCATCCGCGCGCATGATTTTCTCGCGGCGGTGGCCGATTGGATTGACCGCTGGATTTTGGAAGGCGCGATCATCGGCGCGATTCGCGGCGGCACGGATCTGACCGGCCGCGCGCTGCGCCTCGCGCAGACCGGCAACCTGCAGACCTACGCCTTCCTGTTCGTGCTGGGCGTGGCGCTGCTGCTTTATTTCGTTTTGGGAAAATAAAATGTCCATACTGACTTACATCGCAGGCTGGCCGCTGGTGGCGGCGTTGGTGCTGGTGCTCGTGCCACGCAATTACCGCGTCATCATCCGCGCCATCGCGGTGCTGGCCATGCTGATCTCCGCGGTGCTTGCGATAAAAATGTTTTGCCAATTCGTTCCTTGGACCCCCGGCGCACCCGCTTTCCAGTTCGAGCAACAAATCCCGTGGGTCGAATCGCTCGGCATCAGCTATCACGTCGGCGTGGATGGCTTGAATGTCGGGCTGATTTTAATGGGCGCGATCGTGGCCTTCGCCGCCACGCTTTGCTCGTATGAAATCCAGACTCGCGAAAAGGAATTTTACATCCTGCTGCTGGTCATGACCGGCGGCATCCTCGGCGCGTTCGCGTCGCTGGATTTGTTCTTCTTTTATTTTCTGCACGAACTCGCGCTGGTGCCGACCTTCATCATGATCGGCGTCTGGGGCCGCGGCGAAAAGAAGAACTACGCGACGTTTCAAATCACGCTGTATTTAAGCATCGGCGCGCTCATCGCGCTCATCGGCCTGATCGCGCTTTACCTGCAATCCGGCGCGAACACGTTCGACATCCCGAAAATCATCGAGCATGCCAGGGCGAATCCGCTGGCCGTCAACGCGCAAAATTTCATTTTCCCCCTGCTGCTGTTCGGCTTTGGCATTCTGGTTTCACTCTGGCCGTTCCATTCGTGGGCGCCGCTCGGCTACGGCGCCGCGCCGTCACCGACGGCGATGCTGCACGCCGGCGTTTTGAAGAAATTCGGCCTCTACGGCTTGATTCGCATCGCGCTGCCGCTGCTGCCGCAGGCGGCGCAAAGCTGGGCGCACGTCATCGCTTGGCTCTGTGTTGGAAACATTTTGTATGTCGGCTGGGTCGCCATGCGCCAGAAAGATTTGAACCTGCTGATCGGTAATTCCAGCGTCGCGCACATGGGCTTCATCTTCCTCGGCATCGCGAGCCTGAACCTCATCGGCGTGACCGGCGCGGTGCTGATCATGATCGCGCACGGATTCCTCGCGGCGCTGACGTTCGCGTTGAGCGGCTACATTTATCAGCAGACGGGCACGCTGGAAATGAGCAAGCTCGGCGGACTTTGCCGCAAGCTGCCGTTCATCGGCACGGCGCTGGTCATGGCGGCGATGGCCGGCTGCGGCCTGCCGGGTTTCGCGAATTTCGTCGGCGAAGCCACGGTGTTTTTCGGTGCGTGGAAAGTTTTCCCGTTCATCACGGTGCTCGCGCTGTGGGGCGGCCTGGTCATCGGCGGCATTTACATGACGCGCGCCGTCCGCAACATCCTGCACGGCCCGCTGCCGGAAAAATGGAATTCCATCACCGCCATCACCCACCCCTGGCGCAAGCTGCCCTACGCGCTGCTGCTGGCGTGCCTGCTGGTGTTCGGCTTTTTGCCGAAGCTGCTGACGGAAAAAATCAATCCCGACGCGGAAAAAGTGGTTTCAAGCTACCAGTTGCAGGTTGCAAGTCTCCCCTCTCCGGACGCGAAACCGAAAGTGAATTCAATCGGCAATCCGCAATTGGCAATCGTAAATAAATGAATTCCTCCCTGATAATGCTGGAAATTTCGGTGATCGGCCTCGGCCTGGTGCTGATGCTGGCGGATTTATTTGTGCCCGCCGAGCGCCGTCGGTTTATCGGCTACGCCGCCATTGTGGCGCTGGGCGTGCTGCTGCTGACGAGCTTGAGTGGCAACGGCAGTTGCGGCCAGGCCGGCACGGCGTTCCACGGGATGTTCATCAACGACGCGCTGTCGCTGTTCTTCAAACAACTGTTCATCGTCGCGGCGATTCTGGTTTTGTTCATGGCGGCGGAATTCTCCGACAAGCTGGCCGAGGGCAGCGTGGCGGAATATTATTCGCTCATCCTCTTCGCGCTGGCGGGAATGCTGTTCGCCGCGTCGTCCAATGACTTCACGATGCTGTTCGTTTCCATCGAACTTATCACCATTACGTTTTACGTCCTCGTCAGTTTTCAACGCAGCAAACTCCAGTCGCTCGAAGCCGGTGTGAAATATCTAATTCTTGGCGCGCTGTCCTCCGCTTTCATGGTGTTTGGTATTGCGCTGATTTGGGGAACGACCGGAGAATTGAACTTCAACAGCTTGGCACATTTTCTCGCTCAGAACCCGGAGGTTGCCAACAGCCAAATATTTTTACTCGGTGTTCTGTTGGTTCTCGTCGGGCTGGGATTCAAGATCGCCACGTTTCCGTTTCAGATCTGGGCGCCGGACGTTTATCAAGGTGCGCCAACGCCGACGACCGCGTTTCTCGCCATCGGTTCCAAAGCCGCCGGATTTGTTCTGCTGCTGCGCGTGCTGTTCACCGCCGTTCCGAGCGTGACGGCGCATTGGGCGAATCTGCTCATCGTCATTTCCGGTATCACGATTCTTTACGGCAATCTCTGCGCGATTCCGCAGCGCAATTTGAAGCGCCTGCTCGGCTATTCCAGCATCGCCCACGCGGGTTATTTGCTGCTCGGCGTCGCCGCGTTGAGCGTAAGCGGGCAGTCGGCGCTGATGTATTATCTCGCCGGCTATGTGTTCACGGTAATGGCGGCGTTCTTTGTCATCACGCTCGTCATGCGGCATCTGGCGACGGAAGACATTTCCGGTCTGGCCGGGTTGAACCAACGTTCGCCGCTGCTTGCCGCCACGCTAACCATCGCGATGGTTTCGCTCGCCGGCATTCCGCCGCTGGCGGGATTCTTCGGAAAATTTCTGCTGCTCAAGGCGGTGATTGAAGCCGCGCAAACCACGGGCAACCACGGCTATTACTGCCTCGCCTTCACCACGCTGGCGGGCGTGATCATCTCGCTCTATTATTATTTTGGGGTCATCCGCACGATTTACTGGAGCAAAGATCCGGCCGATTTGTCGCCGATTGAAATTTCCTCCCCGGCCAAGCTTTCCATCTGGGCCTGCATCGCAGGCATCTTCTGGATTGGTTTGTTCCCAAACACCGTTTTGAACGTCACCAACCTCGCGGCGGCGGCACTGGGAAAATAATCTTACCGTCAAAGAAAAACGCGCCGGCACCTTCTCCCGGCGCGTTTTAGTTTTCAGCTTAAATTCCGTTCACACCGTCCGCATCTGCACGGCGTCCACGATCTCGGTGCCGACGGAGATGGCGCCGATGATGACCACGGTTTCGCCTTTTTCCAGGCGGCCTTGTGCGGCCAGGTTTTTCAGCGCGGTTTCAATGGTGTTTTGCGGTTCGATGAAGTCGAATTCCGTGACGAAGGACGTGACGCCCCAGCTCAAGGTGAGTTCGTTCGCGGTTTTGGCGTTGTCGCACATGGCGAACACCGGCGAGTAGCGCGGGCGCATCCAGGCCGCGTAGCCGGCCATGTGGCCGTGCCGCGTGAAACAAAGGATCGCCGCCGCCTTCAATTCATTGGCCATGACCACGGCGCTTTTCACGAGTTTTTGCCGGGCGTTGGTCAGTTCGGCGGCGTCATGGAACTGCGCGTTGCCGCTGCGCTCGATGCGCCGGGCGATGCGGTCGAAAACCTCGATGCACTTGAGCGGATATTTGCCGACGGTCGTTTCGCCGCTCAACATGATCGCGTCGGCCTCCTCGAACACAGCGTTGGAAACGTCCGTGACCTCGGCGCGCGTGGGCATCGGCGCCGAAATCATGCTTTCCAGCATGTGCGTGGCCACGATGACCGGCCGGCCGAAACGCAGACACGTCTTTACGATCCGGCGCTGCACGATGGGCAGTTCTTCATAGGGGATTTCGATGCCCAGATCGCCGCGCGCGACCATGATGCCGTCGGCCTCCCGGACGATGGCCTCCAGATTTTTGATCGCCTCCTGGTCCTCGATCTTGGCGATGACGAACGGAGGCGGCGTGTCTTCCGCAAACAATTCCCTGAGCTGCATCAGGTCGCGCGCCTCGCGGACGAACGACAGCGCGATGAAATCCACGCCGAGTTCGAGACCGAGCTTCACGTCTTTGAGATCCTTGGCGGTGAGCGCGGGCAGGCTGACCTTGACGCCGGGCAGGTTGATGTGGCGGCGGCTGCCCAGCGTGCCGGCGGTGAGGACTTCGCACTCGACCTTGTTGCCGGACTTGGCGAGCACCTTCATCTCAATCGTGCCGTTGTCAATCAGCACCACGTCGCCGACGCTGATGTCGTTGACGAAATTCTCGTAGTTCACGTCCACCGAATGCTCTTCCAGATCATGTTCGCCCCGGACGGTGAGGGTGAACTTCTGCCCCGGCTGCAGGTCGAGCGGCACGGCGATGTCGCCCGTGCGGATGGCCGGCCCCTGCGTGTCCATCATGATGCCGGTGAAAACTTTGCGGGCCGCGGATTCGGCGCGGATGTCCTTGACCACGCGGCGGACCCAGTCATGCGGCGCGTGCGACATGTTCAGGCGGAATACATTGACGCCCGCGTCAATCAGCCGGCCGATCATTTCGGCGGTGTCCGTGGCGGGGCCGAGGGTGGAGACGATTTTGGTGCGGCGCAGAGTGCCTCTTTGCATGGGCGGAAAATAAATCTACTGCCATCAATTAAAAAGCATTTAATCGCCGGATGGGCGGAAAATCCGCTTGCCAAAGGCGCCCGGCGCGGACATATTTCAGTTTCAATTTAACCAATTAAATTTATGGCTGACGCAGCAAACAAATACCCCGAGAACATCGCCGGAAAATATTACGTGGACAACCAGTGCATTGACTGCGACCTGTGCCGCGAGACGGCCCCGGACAATTTCAAGCGCAACGACGACGGCGGCTATTCCTTCGTCTATAAACAGCCGGCCTCGCCCGACGAGGAGGCGCGCTGCAAGGAAGCCAAGGAAGCCTGCCCGGTCGAAGCCATTGGCGACAACGGTTGATCGTCCGCCGGTCATTTTCTAAAAAACCAAGCCCGCCGGCTGATGCCGGCGGGCTTTTGTTTGAAGTAAAAATTTAGAGGCCGGACGACGGCGTGGATTCCGCCGGCAGGGAGACGCGGACGAAGCCGGACGGCGACGGGACAATTTCCAGCCTGCCGTGATGCGTTTCGATGATCTTCTGGCTGACGGCCAGCCCCAGACCGAGGCCAACGTTGCGCGTGGTGTAAAATGGCGAGGGAACTTTCTTGGCGGCCTCCACCGTGAAACCGCCTCCATTGTCCTGCACTTCAATGGTCACGGAGCGGTCGCCGTTGCCGCCGACGGTCTGAAGTGTCACGCCGACCTGCGGGTTTTTGGGGTTCGCCTGCAGCGCATTAAGCATGATTTCGGCGAGCGCGTGCTTCAGGGCGGCACGGTCACCGGTGACCACCAACGGCTTCCCGTTGTTCTCAAACTTCATCTGCGCGCCTTCGCTGGGCTGCTGCTGGATTGCGTCCTGAAAAGCCTCTTCAATCAATTTCCCGACGGCAAAAACCTCCGGCTGGATCTGGCCGTCGCGGGCCAGAAACCGCATCTGGTTGATCAGGCGGGAAACCCGCTTGACGCCGCCGGCCAGCGCCTGGTCAAGCGATTCGCGAAATTCGGGGTCGTTGAATTTTTCCGCCAGCAACTGCTGGTGCGTGGAAAGCGGCACCATGGCGTTGCCAATTTCATGCGCGAGCCGGTCGGCCATCGTCCGCACCAGCCGCAGATTGGCGGCCTCCACTTCCAAATTGCGCAACTGCTCGCTTTGGGAGAGATCGTCCGCCGTCAGCAGGGCCGAACTGGGCAGGGCGACCTTGCCGCGCTGAAACGGCACCACGCTGATGCGGTAAATTGTTCCGGGTGAATTTTCCGGCTCGTAGCGGAACGGCTCCAGGGCGGCGCCGGTTTTCAAGACCTGGTAAATTTTTGCGCCGAGCATCTGCGGCAGGTCGCTGAATTCGAGTCCGCCGGTGCGCTCATTTTTCCGGCCAAAATGCCGGCGGGCGGCCTTGTTGGCGTGCAGCACTTTGAGGTCGCGGCCGATGACGATACAGGCGCTGCTCAATTCGCGCAGCACGTCGGTCATCATTTCGGCGTTGCCGGCAAGCTGGTCGTGGAGCCAGATGTTGCGGAGCGCGAGGCCGACTTGTTCGAGCAGATGGAAAATCAGTTCCAGTTCCACGTTCACCAGCGGTTCGCCGGTGACGCGCCCGTCAAAAACAGCCACGCCAATGATGGCATCGCGGCTGGGAATCGGCACGGCGACCTGGGTGCCGAGCACTTCAAATTCCTTTTGCACCTCGCCGTCCAGGCGGGCTTCCTCGCTGTCGCGGCGCAGAATCCGGCCGAGCCGGCAGATTTGCGCGCCAATGCCGGAGTCCAGTGAAAGTTCAAAATGTTCCAGAAGGCCGGAAGAAAGGCCGATGGCGGCGGCGGCGCGGAGCCGCCGGGTGTCTTCCGGCGACATGACTTCGGTGAGCGGCGAGCAGGGGCGGTTGAGGAAAATGGCGGCACGGTTGACGCTCAGGATTTCGCGGAGGAAATGGAGGAACTGTTTCAGCATCGCTTCGGCGTCGAGCGAGTGCGTCAAAATGGAGGAAAAATCGCGCAGGACGTCGAGCGTTTGCGCGGCATTGACAAAACGCGCGGCGGCATTGGGATCCACGGCGGCGCGCGAAAAAATGGCGGTGTTGCCGGCGGGAACCGCCGGGGCCGGCCGTTGCATCGCCGACTGGTTCCATAGCCGGTCCAGAATGGAATTGAGCAGGCGGGGACGGACGGGCTTGGTCAAAATCTGCGTGACGCCGCGCAGAAAAGCCTCCTCCTCCCAATCCGATTGCGACTGTCCGGCATAGGCGATGATCGGCGTCTTGGCGTCGCGGCGGCGGAGGCGTTCGATGACCCAGACGCATTCCACGCCCATAAGATCGGCGTCGAGCAGACACGCGGCGACGAGGCCATGGACGAGCAGCGGTTCGCCCTCCTCAACATTGAGCCGGTGGACCACCCGGTAATGTTCAGGGCTCAAGCTGGTGCGGACGGCTTCAGCAAAATCAGGGTGAGGAGACAAAACCAGTATGGTCTTCATGCTGAAGTAAAATGATTTTGGTCGCTGGTGGTCACTAGCAAGTTAGTCTCCATGATGCCAGCCCTAAGGTCAATCTAAACTTATGACCATAAATTGTTTTTTCCCTAGCCGGCGGCGAGGAGTTTGTCCCACAAATTTTCGTTGAGCATCGCTTTCTTCAAGAAATCGGCCTCTTCCACCGTTGCCGTCGCATGTTCCGGCTGGAGCGGCAGGCGGAGGGTGAACCGGTTGCCGCCGCCGGGCAGGTTCTGCGCCTCGATTTTGCCGCCGTGGTGATGCACGATAAAAAAGCACGCCATCAGATTGATGCCGTATTCCGATGGTTTGCCGCTGGTGACCACAAAGGGGTCGAGCACCACCCGCAAGGATTCCTGCGGCAAGGCCGGGCCGTTGTCGGTGAGATAGACGACCATTTCCTGGCCTTGCAGCTCGGCGGTGAAGGTGATGCGGCTGCCGGCGGGCAGCATGGCGAGTTCGTCCTTCAGCAGCAGATCGAACAGCCGGTCAAACTTGGGTTTGTCCACCCGCAATGGCGGCAGCGAATCGGGTATCTGATTGGCCACTTCAATCCGCCGGGCGGCGAGCGGTGTCCGCAGCAGGTCCAGGCATCTGGCGACCGCCGGCTTGAGCCGGATTTCGTCGGCAAACGGATGGCCGGATTTGTTTTCCGAAGCCGTGCGCAAATCGCCCAGCAGTCCGTTGATTTTTTCGATCTGGCCCTGCACGTTCCGGTGGTAGTCACGCCAGAAATCCGGGTCGCGCAGGCTTTTGTCGTCGCCTTTTTCCTCGGCCATCTTCACCGGCGCAAGCTCCAGAAAGGTTTTCACCGCCACCATCGAATTGCGGATGTGGTGGCTCAAGCCGGCGGCCAGCAGGCCGAGACTGACGATGCGGTCGGCGATCATCATGTTGCGCAGCACGGACATTTTTTCGCGGAGCAGCTGGTCGCGTTCGCTTTGCACCATGAAAAACTCCAGGGCCTGCTTGAGCGTCAGTTCGAGCTGCACCGGGTCCCACGGCTTGGTGACATATTTGTAAATGGCGCCGCTGTTGACGGCGGCGATGGCGGCGTCCATGTCCGCATAGGCGGTGACGAGGATGCGGAGCATGTGCGGGCGGAAGTGGCGGGCGCGCTCCAGCAGCCAGACCCCTTTTTCGCCAGGCATCCGCTGGTCGGTCATCAGCACGCCGATTTCGTCGGGATGTTCTTCAATGAACTTGAAGCCGGCGGCGGCGCTGCTGGCGGTGAAAACCTTGAAGTCATCGCCAAAGGCGCGGGTGAAATTGACCAGCGATTTTTCCTCGTCATCCACATAAAGGATGGCGGATTTTTTATAGTCGTAATGATTCGGCATTTTCAGGTTTGGTTTTGGCGGCGGCCTCGGCGGTGGCCGGCAGATCCAGGGTGAACTCGCAAAACTGGCCCGGCTCGCTCGTGGCGGAAATCGTGCCGCCATAACCCTGCACGATGCCGAAACAAATGCTCAGGCCCAGCCCCGTGCCCTTGCCAACCTCCTTGGTCGTAAAAAACGGGTCGAAAATTTTGGCCAGGTTTTTGGGGTCAATGCCCGGCCCGTTGTCGCGGATGAACAGCAGGCTGCGTTCACCCTCAACCCGGCTGGAAATTTCGATCACCGGCCCGGCTCCGTCCGCGAATTTTTTTTCGCCCAGCGCGTCAATGGCATTTTCCAGCAGGTTGACCAGGACAAGAATGAAATGGTTGCGGCTTGCCCAGACTTTCTGGCCCGGTTTCAGCTCCAGTTTCAAGGCAATGTTTTTGTCTTTCAATTCGCCGGAAATAAAACGCAGGGACATGTTGAAGATGTCCGTCAGATCAACCTCTTCCGAGGCCTGGCCACCGGGATGGGTGAAGGTCCGGAGGTCGGAGACGATGTTGTCCACGCGCTTGAGGCCGTCCTCGATGTCGTTGAGAATGTCATCCGTTTCGGCCAGTAATTCCGGCGGCAGCCGGCGGGTTCTTTTGCGCAGGACAAACAGGCCGGTGCGGGAGTAGTTCAACGGGTTGAGGATGTCGTGCATGAGGCCGGCGCTGAAGCGGCCGAGCGACGACATTTTTTCCGACTGGACGAGTTGCATCTCGGTTTCCTTGATTTCGCGGTTGGCCTGGTTCAGGGCGATGTTTTGTTCCGCTAATTTCTTGTTGGAAACCTCGAGTTCGCGTTTGTTCTGATCGAGTTCGTAGTTGAGTATGAATTCACGGATGCGCAAAGAACGTTGCACCCAGCCGCTGATGACAACAAACACTGTGGTGATAAACAAGAAATAAAGATTGTTGACCCAAAGCCCCACAGGGACGCTTCTAGTCGAGCCTTGCAAGAAGCAGGCACCAAGATACATGCCGATGACGGAGAGGCTTATGGCCAAGCTCAAATCAACGGACCACCGAACTATGAACGATACGCCCAGCAATACCAAGTTCAGGCCTGCATAGTAAGTGGAGGCTGCGCCCTCGGTGGCATAAATCATCCAGCACATGAAAAACGCTGGAGTCAAACCCACGACCAGACATAACAACCGATCGAACTTCTCCCTGAGACTGGTTCGCAAAACCAGCCAGATAATTGCTCCGCAAACGGCGCAAACAAAACGCAAAATCAGGAAAAAGGCGGCCTTACGCGGATAAATAAAGTAGTCCAATACGGCACCAGCCGGCATCAATATCATGACCAGCCAGCAACCAATGTCCAGATGTCGCAGGTTGGTGCTGCGTTCGTAATCCGCGTAAGCCTTTAACGCCTCGGGGTTTTGTTTGAAATCAATATTCATGGGCCGGCCTGGCCGAGTTTGCGGACTTCAATGAAAACATTTGCCCCGCTGGGATCGCGTTTGATGGTTACATCTCCGGGACAGGCCGCCTGGGGTGTTAGCTCCCGCATTTTTTCAGAGTCCCGGTATTGGAGATGCCAGTCCAGAAAACATTCCATTTGATTGATGGCGGCATGTCTGTCCACATTGGTGGCTACCAGCAAACCGTCCGGAGCCAGCATGGCATAAAATGCGTCCATCAGGTGCTGGCAGACGGCGTCTGTCAGATAATCAAACAGTCCGGCACAATAAACGAAATCGAATTGTTCCGGACCGTTTTTTTTGCCGCGCCGTTCATATTCCTTGATCAGTTGAGCGACAGAGAGCTTGACCGTCTTGATTTGGACCCGTCTTTGGTGGCGGGCCTTCAACTCATGCAGGACATGGTTCGTGTGGACCAGTGTTTTCTCTTCAAAATCCGCCAGCACAAAACTGGTCTGGTTTGACAAACTGGTGTCAGCCAAAAACTGTTGAACTTCGCGGGCGGGGCCGCATCCCAAATTAAAGACCCGCAAGCTTCTCTTTTGGGACAGCGCACGCAAAGATTCGTCTTCCAGCTTTTTCCGGAGGTATTGGATGCGGTTGCGATGGGCAACCACTGGCGGAAGTTGCAGGGCGTAGGAATTGAGCAGTTTGGCAAAATACGACCCGCCTTGAAATGGGTCGCGAAACATCATGTCCACCACTTCATAATCGCCCGCATAACCCAGCGGCTTCTCAAAGGCGCGATGCATGAACGGCGAACACTGGGTTACAGGATGCAAAAATTTACGCACGAAGGCCTGGTGCAACGGTCGGAGGTCCGGTTCAACTTGGTTCAATTCATGTTCAAATTTTTCATTGATGCTGCCGGTGGCACGGATGAAATGTGGATTAAGCTGAAGCAGGGCTTCCTGTTCGGTCTTGGCCTGTTCCTGGGCCGGCAAATTGCGGATACCCAATTCGACTTGGTTTAGCCAGATTTGCGATTCGTTGAAAAAAGAGAGGAGATCGATCGTGGCATTCTTAAACTCCGGCTTCACCTTGCATTGATTTTCCCACTCATTCAGAAAGACCTTGAACTGCTCGTCCATGCTGATGTTTTGCTGCAAAGTGGACGCCGGATTCAGACCAGACCAGTTCATTTCCCGCAACTTGACTTCGCAGGCCGTTTTGAATCCGGATTCAACAATGCCGCAAATCACCGCCCGGCCACTACAAGTCTTTTGCCCTTGAAAAATGATCTGAAAGTCCTGCAGCGTTTCTGACAGTCGCAAGATCAAGGTCGGATCATGCACTTCAAAATAGGCGGTATGCGACGTCACCCGCACAATCACGCCATGCCGTTGAATCCCGTCCGCCGTCCGAAACGTCACGCCATTTTCCTGGCTGGTGGCCGGAGCCGGCTTGGCAGGCGGGCGCGTAAGACTGGCGGCATGGTGGCCGTTGCCGTTTCCGTTGACGTTGGATGCGTGGCTCATGTCGCATGGATAGAACATTTGCCGCCTTAACACAAAATTTTTCGGCTGGCACTTCTGCCGCCAAGTCATGCTGCCGGATTGCAAAAAAAGTATGAACTGGCGGGGCCGGTTAAAAATGCCAGCCGGCAGAAACGGATATGGCCTGGCTGATGAACGAATAAGTGCCATCAGCCGGATGGTAGTTTGAGGGATACCCCAGCGGAGCCGCACTGCCGGTGACGGTGTGATCCGGTCCGTAACCAAATTGATAGGCAACGTCGAAACTGAAATGCCGGCCTTTGTAGCCGGTGCCCACACTCAAAAACTGCTTGTCCAAATCAGACACGAGCGGGGTGTAATTTGCGGCCGGCACGGAATTCTCGTTGAAGATGTAACCGGCGCTAACGTGCCAGCCATTGTCAAAATAGCGCGTGGCCCCAAGTTCATAATACCAGCTCGATTGCCAGTCAAACGCCAGCGGTATGCTGCTTAAAGGCACCACCGGATTGGGCGACGACTGATGGATGGTCAGATTGCCCAACGAACTCCAATCGGTGTATTCGGCGTCAAATTCCACATTCCATTTTTCGGTCGGGCGATAGGAAATGCCGGCAGCGACCTGTAGCGGGAATGGATAATCAACGCCGGCAGGACTGGAAGTGGTTGGCAAAAGACCGTTGTATTCGGTGTCAGTGTGTCCGTCAAAATCCATCCGGGTTGAGCTGCGAAAAGTGGTGCCCAGGGATATTTGTTTGATCGGCTGCCACATCAAACCAAGATTGTAGCCCAGCGCCCAGGCGTCGCCTTTGAACCGGAACAGGTCGTTGTTTGGCGTCGGGGTCAAACCCTGTTGCAAATCAATGCTGGCGTAATTCACCATCAAACCGGCGGCCACGGAAAGGTTCCAAGGCAGTTTGTAAGCCACGACTGGATTAATGGTGTAATAGTTCAGCGAGCCTTCGGTGGCAACGGTGCGGAATCCGGTATCTTGAGGCCACTTTTCGCTCTCTCCATAGGGAGAATAGACGCCAAGTCCAAAACTGATCGGCCAATCTTTATCCTTCAGGCTGTAAGTGTAAAAAAGCTGGGGGATGGCATCGAATTTATTCTCAATCTCGTAGGACTTGGAAGTGAGCGGATTCCGGTAACTGGGGTCAAGGTAGATGCCATACACTCCGCCCCGGACATTGTTGCCGTCGAGCTGTGTGATCCCTGCCGGGTTGTAATAAATGGCCGACGGGTTGTCGGCGGTGGCCACAAAGGCCTCGCCGCGCGCGGTGGCAAAGGCGTCCTGATCCGGCAGACGAAAGCCGCCGGCCTGAATTGTTTCAATGCTGCCAACAACCGCCAGCCCCAAGACGGTGGTTGATTTGAGAAGCGCGTAAGGTTTCATGTTTTGCCCAAAGAACACAAAAATCCGCAGCTTGGCAAGCTTCTTGCCGTTTATCAGGTCGTCTTTTTCCCCATCTCAACCGCCCGACGGAAAAAGTTATTGGCCCCAATCTTTCCGCTCAACCATTCGCCGAAGCGCGGAAACAATGCGGTTAATGCCAGCAGCGGGCGGACTGGGACGGGGTTGACGATGATTTCGGGCAGGTCGTTTTCGATGGAGCGCAGCACCGCACGAACCACTGATTCCGGCTGGGAAGTTCCCATCCATGCCGGGGCCGACATGCCAGATTGAGTTTTGAGCCGGGAATAAATCCCCGCTTCCACGAATCCTGGCACAATGGCCGAGGCGCTTATTCCCGCTGTTCGGTAAGTCGAGCGCAATGAAAATGTAAAGGCAACCAGCGCCGCTTTGGTCGCGGCATAAGGCTCTTGAAAGGCCGGTCCGGATTTGCCGGCAAGCGAGGAAATGTTGATGATGTGGCCGCGTTTTTGCGCCAGCATGGTCGGCAAGACCAGCCGCGCCAGCATCATGGGTGCTTCCAAATTGACCGCCAGAACGGAAGCAATTTGGGCTTCGGACAATTCATGGTAAAACGCGGTAAATTCGATGCCCGCATTGTTCACCAGAAGATCCACCCGGCCAAAACGCTTCAGCGCCGTCTCGACCAGCTTCACCCTTTGGCCGGGATCCCGCAAATCACAAACCAAGTCAACCGATTCACAGCCCTGTTTTTCAATTTCCGCGCGGATTTCTTGTAAATCATTGCCTGGAAAAGCCGCCAAAACCAGCCGGACCCGGAGCTGGGCAAAGGCCTTTACAAAATGAAGGCCCAATCCGCCCGAAGCACCTGTCAACAAAACTACATCGCCGGGTTTGATTTTCATAAATTAATTTGCTGATGGCAGCTTCTCATACCCCCACCGCAGCATCCGCACCGTCGTCTCCCAGCCGATGCAGGAGTCGGTGACGCTCACGCCGTAGCGCAACTCGCTCAAGGTTTTCGGAATCGGCTGGTTGCCTTCGTTCAAATGGCTTTCGACCATCAGGCCGATCAGCGATTTCGTGCCGCCCGCGCGCTGTTTGATGACACTGCGCCAGACTTCTTCCTGCCTGGCAAATTTCTTTTCCGAGTTCGCGTGGCTGCAATCCACCATCAGCACCGGCGGCAGCTTCTCGGAAATCAATTTCTCTTCCGCCGCCTGGATGCTGGCCGCGTCGTAGTTTGTCATCGCCCGGCCGCCGCGCAACACAACGTGCCCATCCGGATTGCCGGTGGTGCGGACGATGCTGGTCATGCCGTCCTCGTTCATGCCGAGAAAACTGTGCGGATGCCGGGTCGTGTCCATTGCGTCTATCGCCACCTGCAGGCTGCCGTCGGTGCTGTTCTTCAGACCGACGGGCATCGAGAGGCCGCTGGCCATTTCGCGGTGTGTCTGCGACTCCGTCGTGCGCGCGCCGATGGCCGCCCAGGTGATGAGGTCGGCGATGTATTGCGGCACGACCGGGTCGAGAAATTCCGTCGCCGCCGGCAGCCCCAGGCCGACGATTTCCAGCAGCAGTTTCCGCGCGGTCCGCAATCCCGTTTCGATGTCCTGCGAACCATCCAAATGCGGGTCGTTGATGAGTCCCTTCCAGCCGACGGTCGTGCGCGGTTTTTCAAAATAGACACGCATGACGATTTCCATTTTGTCGGCAAATTCTTTTTGCAACTGGCTCAAACGCGTCGCGTATTCAAGCGCGCTTTTTTCATCGTGGATCGAGCACGGCCCGATGACGACCAGCAGCCGCCGGTCTTCCTGCCGCAAAATGCGGACGACCCGCTCGCGGCTGCGCACGACGGTCGCATTTACCGCCGCAGGCGTCGGCGACAACGCCTTCATGGCGCGCGGCGACAGCAGCGGAACGATTTCTTTGACATGTAAATCCTGCGTCCGATACATAAGATCAAGTATAACGCGGCCGCGCCGCGCGGAAAGCTGAAACAATCCGTTTCCCAACCCGGCGTGGCCGGAAGCAGGGGAATGAGACTGCTGGATGGGTATGGAAACGACCAATATCCGCAAGGCGACCGAGGAGAGTTCACTGATTTCCCGTTAAGCTGCGCAGATTGCCGGACCGTTGGGCGGTTTTGCCCGTGTTGACATCACAGGCAGCCTGCTGAACGCAGGTCATCACCGAATCCACACGGGATGGACAACGCCGCAGCCATCGCGGACTACTGCGACGTGGATATACAGAATGCGATCCTCAAGCGCATCCGCAACTATCGGCTGCCGCACGGCTGCTTTTTTTAGGTTTCCGCCGAGACCGCAATGAATCTCGATTCCGAATGCCAGCCGATCGCTTCAACTGACCGTATGAGATCACGGCCGCCCGAAAATGAGGTGACAAACTCGGTCGCAAAATCTACGGTCCGCGTCACCAGTCCTTGACCGGACGGTTGGAATCGCGCGGCTTGTCCTGCGGTTTCATCTGTAAAAGCTGCTCGTCTCCCTTCCGCGCGTCCAGCAAACGCTTCGCCTCCTCCGGCGTCATTTGTCCCGGCTTGACCGGCTGGCCTTCGGCTGCCTGCTCGTCTTTGTCGCCCTCCTTTTTTTGGGCGGACGACTTTGGCTGCTCCGGCTGTTTTTGCTGCTCGGCCTTCTGTTGGTCAGCCTGTTTTTGTTTCTCCTCGTCCGGCTTCTGCTGGTCCTGGGAACTTTGTTTTTGCTGCTGGTCTTGCTGTTGTTGGTTTTTTTGTTGATCCTGCTTTTGCCGCTGTGATTGGTTTTGCTGGTTCTGTTGCTGTTGATTCTGCTGTGACGGCTGCTGTTTGAGCAGTTGCTCCAGTTTTTTTAACTTCACGTCGTCGGGATAAGTTTTCAGTCCGCTCTCCACGCGCTCCAGCGCCGCCGGGACGTTGTTGGAAATGTAAAGCTGCGCGCCGCTGTTGAAAAAATCATCGGCCGGCGCAAGTTGCGCGCCGGCGTTCTGCCATGACAACAGCAGCAGGCTAAGGCTGATGAGGAGTGAGAATCGCATCAATGTCCTTCAGTTTTTTAATGTAATCCTGAAATTTTTTGGCGGCAATCGGGCTGTTCAGGCTCTCCATGATCTCCAGCGCGCGGTGGAACTCATCGCGTCGGACCGCCTCGTCCGCCGACTGCTTGGCCCGTTGCATCGTGGCGCGGAGTTCGGCGATCAACTCAATTTGTTTTTTTACAAACGCCAGATTCCAGCGCGCATCCAAATCGTTCGTGTTCAGTTGCACCGCGTGGGCGTAGCTTTGCACGGCGACCGCCCAGGTTTCCGCCATTGCATTCAAACTGTCAGAGTCCGGATCGAACTTCAATTCGCCCAGCCGGTATTGCGTGTTGCCCAGGTTGTAAAACGCCTTTTGCTGCAGCTTCAAATCCGGCGACAGCGTCACCAGTTGGAAATCCTTCAACGCCATGTCAAAATTGGTCGCGCGATACGCCGCCGCGCCCGCGTTAAAAACCAAACGCAGGTCGTTCGTGCAGACTTGCGCCAGCCGGTCATATTCCTGCAACGCGTTCGTGTAATTGCCCGACCGGTAATCGCGCAGCGCTTCCAAAGGCGACGCAAAAGCTGAATCCGGCAAAACAGAAATGACGATTGCCAGCGCGGCGACGGTGACGGCGGTTTTTGACGACGAAGCCGCGGCTCTCTTTTCGCGTTTGCGTTCCGGCAAAAACATCTCCGCCAGCAGTAGCAGCATGGCCGCCGCCAGCGGCCAATGGAATTGCTCATGATAACGTCGCACCATCTTTTCTTTGTTCTCTGATTTCGGCAGCGGCGCGAGACCGCGTTCGTAAAGCGTGTCCATCGTGTTTGCGCCGCGCAACGGCAGGTAAAACCCGCCGCTGGCCGTCGCAATCTGCTGCAACAGCGCCTCGTTCAGCTTCGTCTTCACCACCTGACCTTTTTCATCGCGGATGTAATCGGTGTTGCCATCCGCCCCGGCGACCGTCACCAGCGTCCCCCCCGCCGAGCCGATGCCGACGGTGAAAATTTTCAACCCTTCCTTCGCCGCGTTTTGCGCCGCTTCCAAAGCGCCCTCGTCGTTGTCCTCGCCATCTGTGAACAGCACGAGCGCCTTGTAATGGTCATTTTCCTTGAACGCCGTCAGCGCGGTGTTGATGGCGGCCGCGAGCGCGGTGCCGCCCTGCGGAATGGAATTTACGTCCAGCGCCTGCACGCTCTGCTGGAACGCCGTGTTGTCAATCGTCAGCGGACATTCCAAAAACGCGTCACCCGCGAATGCCACCAGTCCCAAACGGTCGGTCGCGGCTCTTTGCATCAACTCCAGCGCGGCGAGCCTGGCGCGCGCAAGGCGGTTCGGCGCGATGTCCGTCGCGAGCATGGATTTTGACGTGTCCACCGCCACGACGATGTCCAGTCCGCGCTGCGCGACTTCCTGCAAATCAAATCCGCGCTGCGGCCGCGCCAGAACGATGATTAAAAATGCCCCGGCCAAAATTAAAAATGCAAAACGCATTTTCCGCCGCGCGGGCGACCGCCCGACGGTCAGTGACGCCAGCAGGCGCGCTTCGACAAATTGCGTCAGCAGTTTTCGCCGCGCGCGCTCGCCCCACCAGAAAAACAGCGCCAGCAGCGGCGGGATCACCAGCAGCAGCCAAAGAAATTGTGGATGCTCGAATCTCATGGCAGCCTCCGAAACGCGGTTTGCGCCAGCACCAGTTCAATCAGCAGCAGCGCGAGGCCGGCCGCGACCGGCCACGGAAACAGTTCTTTGAACTCCGTGTATTTGTTCACGACGGCCTCGGTCTTTTCCAGCTTGTCAATCTCGTCATAAATCTGCCGGAACTTTTCCGCGTTGTCCGCGCGATAATATTTTCCGCCCGTCTTGTCCGCGATTTTTTTCAACGTGTCCTCGTCCACGTCCACCGGCACCATTTGATAAACCTTGCGCCCAAACATGTCGCGCGCAGGCATCGGCGCCTGGCCTTGTTCGCCGATGCCGACGGTGTAAATTTTCACACCCAGCGCCGCCGCCGCCTCGGCCGCCAGCAGCGGTTCAACCTTGCCGGAATTGTTTTGTCCGTCCGTGGCAAGGATGATGATCTTGCTTTTTGATTTCAAATCGCGCAGCCGGTTCACGGCCGTGGTCAGCGCGTCGCCAATGGCCGTCGCGTCGGAATTGATCGCGCCGATTTCGAGCCGTTCCAGGTTCTCCTGCAAATAGTCGTGGTCGAGCGTCAGCGGCGTGGCGATGAACGCCTGCGCCGCGAACACGACGAGGCCGATGCGGTCGTTCGGCCGCTTGTCAATGAACCCTTTCAGCACCGAACGCGCCATGTTGAAACGGTTCACGCGCCCGCCGCGCACGACGAAATCTTCCGACACCATGCTGCCCGACATGTCGAGCGCCACCACGATGTCCACGCCGCTCGCCTTCACCGTCGTCTGGCTTTTGGTCAGCCGCGGCTGCGCGAGCGCCACGATGAACAGCGCCAGCACCGGCCAGCGCAGCGACGTCAAAAATCCGCCCGGCCGCGACCGCGTGATGTTCTGCATGCCGCGCACGAGCTGCACCGATGAATAAACGAACGCCGGCGGCACGCCGCGCCGGCCTTTCAGCCATGCCAGCACCGGCAGCAGCAACAGCAGCAGCAGAAAATAGGGATGCGCAAAGACCATTTCGATTTACAATTTTTGTCCGGCAATTTCGGGTTGGGGAGAGAGCGCCTCTGGCGTGACGTCCGCCAGCGCCGGTTCCGTTTCTTCCACGAGCTGGAGCGCGGAATGGTGCAGCTGGCGCAGCTCGTTTTCACCCGGCTCGTATTTGGCGAACTTCACCAGGTCGCAGCCCGCCAGAAATTCTCCGAGACTTTCCTTCTGCTCCGGCAGCAATAATTTCGTCCCGCCCAGCTCGCGCAAAAACTCCTCCGTCGTCCGCTCCGGCGCGCGGAAATCGAACCGCTCTTCGAGATACGTCCGCACCGTGTCGCTCACCGCGATGACGAACGGCTTGGGCTGCGTGATGAGCGCCAGCGCCTCTGCCAGTTTTCGCTTCGCGCGGACGTGCGCCGGCACCGGCGGCGGCGGCACGATGTTCAATTTTCGATTTTTCCACCAGCGCCAGAGCAGCCACGCCGCGACCGCGACGGCCACGATGGCCAGTGCCGCAGGCACCCACGTCCAGCCGTCCAAAATTTCAAGCGGCGGCTTGATGTCGCGGATGTCATTGATTTGTGCGGTCACATTTGTCATCCGCGCAGCCTCCGTTTCTCGCGGTTCTCAAAAAACTTTTTCAGCGCCGCGCCGTATTCCTGGTCCGTGCGCAACTGGATCGCGTCCATGCCCGCCCGGCGAAAAAGCCGCGCCAGCTGCTCCTGTTCTTTCGCCTGCCGCTCCGCGAACGCCTCGCGCTTGCGCGCGTCGCCGGTGTTCACCTCGACAATTTCGCCCGTCTCCGCATCCTGAAAAACCAGCCGGCCCAGCGCGGGCAGCTCCAGCTCATGCGGATCGGAAATCTGCACCGCCACGAGGTCGTGCTTGCGGTTCGCCTGCCGCAGCCGCGTGAACGACGCCTGCGCCAGCGATTCCAGCAGCAGCATCTGCGGCCTCAAATGTTTTCCGCCCGCCTGACGCGGCGCGGCCGGCGAGCCGATGAAATCCGAGATGATCACCGCGATGGCCTTGTGCGACTGCACGCGCAGCAGAAATTCCAGCGCCGCGTTCAAATCCGTCCTGCGCCGCTGCGGCTCGAAGAACAGCACCTCGCGGATGACGCGCAGGACGTGGCTGCGGCCTTTGCGCGGCGGAATGAACTTTTCCACTTCGTCGCTGAAGAGGATAAGGCCGACCTTGTCGTTATTCCGAATCGCCGAGAACGCGAGCACCGAGGCAATTTCCGCCGCGAGTTCTCGTTTCGATTGCCCGCGCGAGCCGAACAGGCCGGAGCCGCTCACGTCCACGACGAGCATGAGCGTGAGTTCGCGTTCCTCGACGAACTTCTTGATGAACGGATGGTTCATCCGCGCGGTGACGTTCCAGTCAATCGCGCGCACGTCGTCGCCGGGCTGGTATTCGCGCACCTCGTCGAAGTTCATGCCCTGGCCCTTGAAGACGGAATGGTATTGGCCCGCGAGCGTTTCGGTCACGATGCGGTTCGTGCGCAGCTCGATCTGCCGGATTTTTTTGAGAATCTCGCGGGGAATCATGAGGTGATTGCTGATTGCCGATTGCCGATTGCCACATTCAAACCGGTGAAAACTCCGGCTTGCGCGAACAAATCAACGGAGTAAATTGACGCCATGAGTGCGGCCCAAGCCCAAGTTTTGGAACAGCTAGCCCGGCTTCCGTTTGAAGAACAACGTGAAGTCTTCGACCGTCTCCGCGATAAATTCGACGAGGTGCTCACGCCCGAACAAGTTGCCGAACTTGACCGCCGGGCCGAACGCGCACTCGCCCATCCCGAACGCTGCCGTCCGCTTGCCGACGTGGTTGCTGACATCGAAAAACGATTCCGCGCCACGCGATGAGTTTTCGGGTGGTCATCGAAGAAGAAGCAGAACGGGAATTCGCCGAAGCCGTCAACTTTTATGACGAGCGCGAGCCGGGAGTCGGCCAAAGATTCGCCAAAGAGTTGCAGGCTTTTTTCAAAACGGTTTGCCAAGATCCCGAACGCTTTCCGTTTGCCAGCCGGCTGACACAAAAAGCCAAAATGCCCGACCCGTGGCCGTATTCCGTATTCTTCGTTGTCAAACACCAGACTTCCGAAGTGATCATCAGCACCATCTGGCACGGCGCGCGAAATCCGACAAAGCTGCGCCGGCGGCTGAAATGACCAGCCCGCGGGTGTTTCGGTCACGATGCGGTTCGTGCGCAGCTCGATCTGCCGGATTTTTTTGAGAATCTCGCGGGGAATCATGCGGCTTAATTTGGCTGCGGCTTTCTTATTTTCAACGGAGCGACACTTGTTTGCTTCAAATACATTTTTTGATTTGGAAAATCCAATGCCACGAGGTGCCGCGCCAAAAATCTCAGCCCCAGCACATTAGAATGGTCAACCGGCGCGACCTCGATGTCGGAATACTTTTCACCATCCCAAACACCGGAATGGAATCGTCCGCAGCCCAAGAAAGAAAGCAGCCAGGCTCCAATCACCTCGCCCGATTCTCCTTTGTCCACCAGGCCGTCCGCATGGCAGCCTGTGTCAATCACCAGGTTTGTGTTGTTGCCAAAGAAACCTGCATGATGAATCAGCGGTTGGATAAATGCCTTATGCGGGCCGCTTCTCGCAAGCGTCAATGGATACATCTTGCCCCAAGCAGCTACATTGGTTTCGGTGGAATCTAAAAATCGCAATTTGCCGGCGGTAAAGTCTAATTGGATGCAATAATTTTGCAGACAGTCCATGCCTAGAATCCCCTGAAAGTGTTTCTTGAATTTTTCCGGCAGTGGCGCACAAGCCACATAGTCGTCGGTCAACAGCGCAATATTTCCTAGCAAAAGCTTTGGTGCCGGATAAATTTCGGCCAACTGTTGTTTGCGACCAACAAAATTCACTGGCATCGAGCCAACGCGTTTCCCCAATTTTGATGCAAAAGTATCATCAAAGATTGTAATGGGCGAGCCGGTATCAATCATAAACACCACGTTCTCCCCGGTTTCAGAGTGAAGTTTCACCTCCAACCAGCCTCCCTTGAACCAGCCTCCGCATCCCGCATCCTGATTGATGGGAACTTCCGGTGGGAGTGAAACTCCTGAAACCGCCAGCGCAACTCCAAACGCCAGCCAAGCAAACACGCAAACCACGACGCGGTTCGGGCGCAGCTTGATATGCCGGATTATTTTGAGAAGCTCGCGGGGAATCATGGAAAAATGATGAAGGAAGAATGCAAAATGAAGAATTCCGCTTCCGCGCTAGTTAAAATTCGGCTTGCAAAATGGTTTCTTCATTCTTCCTTCTAAATTCTTCATTCGTTTTCACGGCACGGGCAGTTCATCAAAGATTTTCTGGATGACGATTTCGCTGGTTTTTTCCTCGGCCTCGGCTTCGTAGGTGATGGCCACGCGATGGCGCAGCACGTCCATGCCGATGCTTTTCACGTCCTGCGGCGTCACGTAGCCGCGGCCTTTCAGGAACGCGTAAGCCTTGGCTGCCAGCGTGAGCGCGATGGTCGCGCGCGGCGACGCGCCGAGCTGGATGAAATCCTTCACCGCGATCTTGTAATGGTCCGGGTCGCGCGTGGCGCAGACGAGGTCCACGATGTAATCCTTCACCTTGTCGTCCACGTAAATGTCGTTGATGATTTCGCGGGCCTTGAGGATTTGTTGCGGCGTGACGACGGCGCTGCACGTGGGCGTGCCGCTCGTTTTCGCCATCACTTCGAGAATCTGCCGCTCCTCGGCGCGGCTCGGATAGCCGATTTTCAATTTCAACATGAAGCGGTCCACCTGCGCTTCGGGCAGCGGATACGTGCCTTCCTGCTCGATGGGATTTTGCGTCGCCAAAACCAAAAAAGGTTCCTCCAATTTGTAAGTCTGGTCGCCAATGGTGACCTGCTTTTCCTGCATGGCTTCGAGCAGGGCGCTTTGCACCTTGGCGGGCGCGCGGTTGATTTCATCGGCGAGAATGAGATTGGCAAACACCGGCCCTTTGCGCGTGGAAAAGCCGCCGGACTGCGGATTGTAAATCTGCGTGCCGATGACATCAGCGGGCAGCATGTCCGGCGTGAATTGCAGGCGCGAGAATTTGACGTGCAAACAATTGGCGAGCGATTTGACGGCGAGCGTCTTGGCCAGGCCGGGCACGCCTTCGAGGAGGACGTGGCCGTTGGCGAGCAGGCCGATGACCAGCCGCTCGGTCAGGTATTGCTGGCCGACGATGACCTTGCCGAGTTCGTTGAACAGCGGGTGCGTGAACGCGCTCGCTTCCTTGACCGCTTCGTTGATGGCGTTGATTCCAGTGCTCATGTTTTAATTCATTTTTCCGATGGACGACATTCTGACAAAAGAATGCAAAACTTGTTCAACCAAATTGACTGGTGGGGCGAGTGTCATCGCAAGCCGTGGTGGCCGTTTGCAAAGACCGGCTACGGCGACGCTCGCCCCGCCAAAGCGGTTCATGCACCCGGCAATACTTCCACCTGCTTCCGATTTAACCAGCCGATCTTTCCCGCCTCGTTCGCGACTTGCACCCAATCATCGTGGCGATCCAAAACGCGCAGTTCTACACCGTCGTGCGCGGCGAAGGTGCTCTGCGCCTCGTCAAATGGCCCGCTGCGGGCCGTTGTCTCCGCGCTCGTCACCACCGCGACGGACGCATTAAAATGGTTCGCCGCCTGCAATGCCAGGATCGCGCCGGAACAAATCGTCAGCGCCAGCGCCAGACGCGTCGCGCTCTGTAATTTCGGCGCGAGCATGGGACGGATCTGCAGCGCCGTGAGCAGCGCAAACAGCGCCCAGAAAAAGACCGCAGTCAGGAGCGCGTCCTCATTTAGCGTGAGCGAACCAACCCAGTTTTGCCAGCGGCTCTCACGAAGGGTCGCGCCCTGAACCTGGGTGCGCACGAAGGCGAGGTTGGCGCGCAGTTCGGCATCGCGCGGGGACAATTGCGCCGCCTGCCGATAAGCGGAGATGGCTTTGCCGAGATGGCCGGACTTGAATTCTGCATTGCCCGCGTTGAACAGGAGCGCGGGCGATTGCGCGCCGGCCTGGAGAAGTTTTTCGTAGGCCCCGGCCGCATCGGCGAATTTCCCCTCGGCATAAAGTTTGTCTGCCGCTGAAAAATCCGCCGCGACGTCCGCTGCAAAAAGTTTCCCGGCAAGAACCAGCGCGAACAGGCTGGCGAAAAGTTTTTTCATGCCTTCACCTCCTGAAGTTCGCTGACGGCTTGCTCGAATTTTGCCGCGACGGAATTCAATTCACTGGTTCCGCGCACGGGGGCGTAACGCGCCTGGTTGCATAGCTGGAACAATTCGCGCAACGCATCGCGGGTCGCGTTCGGAGCGCCGCGCAAAACAGCGTGTTCATCAATCACGTTTTCGGTGATGGCCGACGCCGGACAGTCCAGCCGCTCGCCCAGCTGCTCCTGCAACAGGCGGAACAGCAGCGCGAAAAATTCATCGGGTTGGTTTTCCGCCGCAAATTTTTTCAAGCTGTTCAAGCCGTCGCGGACAAGCTGCGCCACGGCGCGCTGGCGGCGGAGACGCGGATTGTTCGCCAGACTGTCCGTGCGTTTGCGCCAGATGAACGCGGCGAGAAACGCCAGCGCCGGCAGGCTTTGCGTCGCGAGGAAAACCGGCTGCGCAACAAGCGGAACTTTATTTTTCGTGAGCGCTCCGAGGTTTTCCTTGATCGGCAGGATGTCCTGCGGCGTCTGGTTTTCCGGCGGCGAATTTTTATTTGCCGCCAGCGCCGGCATCGGCGAGGCGCCGGCGGCCTTGACAACGAGCGGCACGGCGGGCTGGGTGAGCGTGTGGTATTGGCCATCGTCAGGATTGAAGAAGGAAAACGTCAGCGCCGGCAGTTCATGCACGTCGGAATTTTGCGGCGAAATGATCTGCTCGAAAGTTTTGGCGCCTTGAAAACCGAACTGGTCGCCCGCTGACAGCCGGGTCGTGGGCGGATACGTTTTGAAATCGCGCCACGTCGCCTGCGGCGGCAGCGTGACGGCGTCGAGCGCGCCGCGACCGGAAATCTGCACGCGCACGGTGATGGGATCGCCGACGGTCACGTTGGTCGGCCCGGCGGTGGCGGTCAGCGTGAAACTGCCGATCGCGCCGGTAAAATTCGCGGGTTTGTTTTGCTCCGGCAGCGGCAGTGATTCCACGCTGACCGGATCGGTCGCCAGCGTGACCTGTTTCTGTTCGCCCTGGTTGAAAAATTGCCGGAAGAACGGATCGCCGCCATCGTTTTGCGACGGCAGGACGACGACGGCGCTGGCCGTGAACGGCCCGAGCGTGAGCGGCCCCGTGCGCATGGCGTCAAGCGGGATGGCGAGAGGAACGACGGTAAAAATGTGATTGCCGACCTGCGCCCGGTGGCGCTGATTTTGCAATTCCGTCATCTTGCCGGCGCTAAAACCCTCCGTGGGCGAACTGGTGAGCTGGAAGTTGCTCAAATTCTGCACATCGTCGCGGAGATAAAGTTCGAGCCGTCCGACCGCCGGTTCGCCGACGTAAATTTTGTTTTTGGGAAAGACAAATTTCATGAACGCGACTTCGCTGCCGGAATTCACGGCGGCGGCCGAGGGCGCGCTGGCAGCGGTCACCGTCAACCTGAGTGGCGCGGTGGAAAGCTGCTGGCCGTTCACATTCGCCGTCAGCGCGGGAATGGTGAACATGCCGGCTTGCCGCGCCGTCACGGAAAATGCGACGGTGACGGTCGAACTCATCGCCCCGTTGACGAAACTAAAGCCGGTCTGGTTGCCGGTTTGGATGATTTGCAATCCGGGCACGTCGGGCGTCGGCACGTTTTTCGGCTGGCCGTCGGCAAACGTGAGCGACAGCGTCGCCTGCTCGCCGAGCGTGATGGCGTCGCGGTCGAGCGACGCGGTGAACGACGCGGCGAACGACGCGCCGTTGAGCAGCGCGCCGGCGACCAGCACCCTCCAGATTTTCAAAATGAACCGCATGGCTTCAATTCGACATTTCTGACAACTGACAAACAGGAACCGGAAATGTTCACAAATTTTTCGCCGGACGAAAGAGCAAAATGCAAGTTGCTGGCCGTTTTCAGCCGCAGAAAAAAATGTCAAGCGCCGGAGATTTTCAGCCGGTCGTCAGAACCCGTTTGAGCAAGGAGCGCGGCGGCGCGACCCGAAAATCGGCAGTGCGCAATAATTTCAGTCGCCGAGGCAGATGCCGAGCGAACGCGTGGCGTGAACAAACCCCTCGTCCAGCGGCACCGTCCGCAGCCGGCCGGTGGCCTCGGCGAGCGGCACGCTTTCGACAAATTTCCCGTTGTGGCAGACCATCCGGCCAAAGCGGCCTTCGGTGATCAGCTCCACGGCCTTCGCGCCGAACAAAGTGCAGAGCACACGGTCCATGAACGTCGGGCTGCCGCCGCGCTGCAAATGGCCGAGCACCATCGAACGCGTTTCCTTGCCGGTGCGCTGCTCGATTTCCGCCGCGACGACCGCGCCGATGCCGCCAAGCCGCGCCTCGCGGTTCTGCTGCTGGCCGCCGCTGGTGACATAATCGCCGCCCGCCGGTTTCGCGCCTTCGGCGGCGACGACGAGCGTAAAATGTTTCCCATTCTTTTCGCGTTCCTGCACGGCGGCGCAAATGGACTCGTAACGGAACGGAATTTCGGGAATCAAAATCACATCCGCGCCGCCCGCCATGCCCGCGTAAATCGCGATCCACCCGGCGTAACGGCCCATCACTTCGAGCACCATCACGCGGTTGTGGCTTTCCGCCGTCGTGTGCAGGCGGTCCAGCGCGTCGGTGGCGCAGGCCACGGCGGAATCAAAACCGAACGTGATCGTGGTGGCGGCGAGGTCGTTGTCAATGGTCTTGGGCACGCCGACGATGGGGATGCCGGCCTCGTGCATCTGCTGCGCGATGGTCAGCGAGCCGTCGCCGCCGACGGAGACCAGCGCGGAAATGCCCAGCGCCTCCAGGCCGCGTTTGGTGGCGTCCATCAATTCTTTGGGCAACTGGCGCGTTTCGCCGTGGCCGGTTTTGGCGGAAAACTGGCCGCGATTCGCCGTGCCGAGAATGGTGCCGCCGCGCACGAGCAGGCCGTCGAGCGCCTTGTAATCCAGCACGCGATAATTTTGCGGCGCGAGCAGTCCGTCATAGCCGCCGATGATGCCGAGGGTTTCCCAGCCGCGTTTGGTGGCGGTTTTGGCGACCGCGCGGATCACGGCGTTCAAGCCGGGACAGTCCCCGCCGCCAGTGACTATGCCAATTTTCATTTTCGTTTGTTATCTGCAAAATTACCCGATTCCCTGACTGGCTTCGAGCATTCGGCGGCAGGTTCAGACCGACGTCAGCCTGGCGGCCAGGCCAGGTGACGTCCACCGAGAATGTGGCAATGCAGGTGCGGCACGGTTTCACCGCCGTCCGCGCCGTTGTTGATGACCAGCCGGTAGCCGCCCTTTTTCAATCCCATCTGGTCGGCGACTTCGGCGGCTTTGAGCAGCAGGTGGCCGAGCAGTTTGTGGTCTTCGGGCGCGGCCTCGGCAATGCGCGGGATCGGTTTCTTGGGAAAAATCAGAACATGCTCCGGGGCCTGCGGCTTGAGGTCGCGGACAGCGAGGACAAGGTCGTCTTCAAACACGATCTGCGCGGGAATTTCACGCGCCACGATTTTTTCAAACAAGGTTTTGCTCATGGCTGAAAGTTTATCTGCGGATGGCGTGATTTTTCATGGTTTAATTTCCAGGTTTTCATGCTCGGCAATTCGCGCAATTCGCGGATGAAAAATCATTCCACCACAAGGGCGCAGTCGGGCGGCGTGGTCTCGGCGGTGAGACATTCGCGGAGGTAGGAAATGATTTGATCCTCCAGTTGTTCGCAGCGGCGGCTCCAGCGGCGGGTGCCGGCGATCTGCTTCACGCAGCCGCGCAGGCCGCGAAAACGCACGACGCGCGGCGACCGGCGGAGCTGGATGCGCAGCTCGTCGCGCAGGCGCGGGAAGAAGAAAAGTTCAAGACTGTCGTCGGCTTCGCTGACGAGCCGGGCGAGGTCGGTTTCGGTAATATCGCCGGGCAGGCCGCCAGGTTCGTGGGCGTGGATGGTGTAACCAAGGTGGTTCAAAGCTTTTTCGAGCGCGAGGGAAAATTCGCCGACGGTGACGGCTTCGCGGGCGAGTTCGATTTTGAAATAATGAAACACGCTGGCGGCGGCGTGCCGGAGTGTTTCGGGTTCGAGCAGGCAGTCGGACTCGCCGACGATCTCGACGCTGATCATGTCCGGCGAACAGGGGACGCTCTCGCCGTTGATAAGCTGGAAGAGCAGACAGTCAGTGCGCAAGGCGATCATCGGGCGGCCTCCAGCTTTTGGACTTCCTGCACGAAGTCGGTGGCTTCATTAAACCGGCGATACACGCTGGCAAACCGGACATAGGCGACGGAATCAATCTCGCGCAGGCCGTTCATCACCATGGTGCCGATGAATTCGCCGGGAACTTCAGTTTCAAACTTGCCGGTGACGGTGGCGATGATGTGGTCCACAAGGTCTTCCATGGCTTTCGGCGAGACGGGACGTTTCTGGCAGGCCTTGCGGATGCCGGACAGAAGTTTCTCGCGGGACAATTCCTCGTGCCGTCCGTCGCGCTTCAAAACCATAAGGCCTTCGTGCTCGACTTCCTCGTAAGTGGTGAAGCGATGATTGCAGGCGGAACATTCGCGGCGGCGGCGGATCGTCGCGCCTTCACGGGAGGCACGCGAGTCAATGACCTTGTCATCCTGACAACCGCACTTGGGGCAACGCATAAAACCACTGCTTATTGTGGCTCATTGTTTTTAGCATACAAAAGTTTGTAGTGTCAAGGAATGCTGAAGATTAACAGATGGTTGATGATGGCCTGTGATGTTGTGCGGAATGCCGAAAAAAACCGAAGAATGCCGAAAAAGGCCAAAAACCAAGCAATTACGACGCCTTGCACCCTCAAATGCACAGAATCAAAAGCACTCGATTAACGCCTCCGAAAAAAACCAATTACCGTCAATGTTTATGCCCCTTGCACCCCTAAAGCGCACAGAATCACCGACACTCGCCGGGACGTGCAAGCGGCAAGGGGTTTGTGCGCTTTTTCTGAGGGGACGTGCAAGGAAATAACTGCCGGTTAAAGCCCCGTTCAGCCAGCCTTAAATGGTATGCTTATGGGCGGATTTTTGCTGCCACCAAGGACGGGCAATACCTGGCTGGCGTGTCGGGATGGACGCGCCGCCGCCGCAAGTCAGGCCGGCGCAAAACTGGTGGATAAAATGCGCCAGGCCAGAAACAGGATGGCCGCCAGCGCCACGATCACGATGTTACCCGCCAGCCGCGCCTTGCGTTCGGTGGCGTGCAGGGGCTGGCCGCATGCGGGACACGTTTTGGCCTCTGCGCTGATTTGCCGGGCGCAAGCCGGACAGGCGACAAGCTGCATGGCCCTATCAGACTGCCGCGCACAGTGCAGAGTCAAAAAAAAACGCCGGCCAAGTTGCCCTGGCCGACGCATTTTGGAAGACTCACTTACCCTGGAGGAGTCGGCTGCGCGGGCGGCGTTGTCGGCCCTTGGCCTTGCGCTCCTCATATCGAACCAAACAACTTTTCAATCACCGCGCAGAACTCGTCGAGTTCAGCGGCGGACTTTAACAATTCCAGTCTCTCTTCTGGATTGGAAACCAACGCCGACTCGGCAACCAAGCAGGCAATATTATTTTGCCGATGGATCATCATCGTCAAAACCCGCCAAAGTTTGAACCACATATCCAAGCGCCCGGCGGTTTCAATTTCCATTAAGGTTGGAAGCTGACTAAAAACGACTGACTGTTTTCGAAAAATCGCGACCGTCTTTTCCAATTCGGCGATTCGCTGTTCGTGATTTTCGGTGCTCATATTTTTGATGTGGTTTGCGCCGGCCAGTGCGACCAGATGGCGCGATGATTTAGTTCCTGCCGCTCACGCAGCGAATGCAATATAGCAGGCTCATGTTGCTTGGCTTGTCCGGTTCGATTGTCGCAGAGCCTGGCAATTCCGGCGACGACACAGAACTTGAACGCGCCAATTTTTCACGCATGGCATCGGCAATGAAAGTTTCGAAGCCCTCATCACCACTGTTTTTAGGGATCAATGCCAGCATCTCGACAAATTGCGACTTGCCAAGGGGAATCCTCGATACTCCCCTTTTGCCTGGTCCGCCATAAACGACCAGAAGGCACTGAGGAAAATCACTTGCAGCAAAATAATTCACGACGCCACCGCCGTTTCAGTCTTGGAATAGGCCGTCATCGCGGCGGCAGCCTTCTTGAGCTGGTTCTGTGCGTCGCGGACACTGGACATCAACTCATCGGCTTTCCGGGACACCCGCATGAATTCATTCACCGCGTTACGAGCAACGTAAAGAACACTGTCCAGCCGCCCTTTCCGCGATGGATTGCGGCACAAAAAATGGCCGTGCTCATTCAAGCTGGTGAAGCTCGGCGCGTGCCTGGCATCGCCGATGATGACATGATCCACCAATCCGATTTGGAGAATTTTCGAGGCGTCAAGTAGTTTGTGGGTAGCGTCAATGTCAGCTTCGCTTGGTTCAGGGTCTCCAGACGGATGGTTATGCGCCACAATGAGACGCGCCGCGCTTTGGAGCGATGCCAGACGAAAGACATCGGCAGTATTAAACAGCATGGTGTCCTTTGTCCCCTCGCTCAATTGTTGAAAGCCCTTTAGATTGCCCCGCGTATCCAGAAAAAACGCCCACAAAGTTTCCCGTTCGGGATCGAAGTGCGGCGCGGTCTCGACATGCAGCCGCCAGAATTTTTCAAGTTCAGTGGGATCGGATAGAAAGGAACTTCGCACGGGGCATTCGCGGAGCCGGACGATTTTGAATTCTGCCGGCTGGCGTTTGGATTTGACTTGCGGCGATGGATGCGCCGCGCTACGATGGGAACGGATTCGATTCGTGTTTGTTTTCATAACTGCGCAGGTTTCGGGTCTCCGCTCGCCAGCAATTACAGTTGCCGGCGGGCATTTAATTTTTGACGTTTTGGATCGTTGACCCAGGACAGCATCCGCAACGTGTAATCAGCCCCAGGCTCGCGCGCAGAATCGGAATCAGTCAGCCATTTCGAGAGCTGCGTTAAATCCACGCGAAGGAAATTCGCGAGCTTGGATTTTGCGCCGGCATCGGCCGTGGCCGCCTGAATCTTTTTCTTCAACTTGAACCATTTGCTTTTCACGCCGTCACTTTTATCAGAGATTGTCGTATTAGTCAACTCCAAATCTTCGCCAATCTCATTTTCAGACGAAAAGCGCTGCCTAGTCTTGATTTCAAACATTTGCTTTTTCAGATCGTCCACAAGTCGTGAGTCCAACTCGCGCGGATAGCGCGCAAAGATTTGAGCACCGCGAAAATAAAGATCGGTTAAGAACCTTTTCACCTGGCTGGCGGGTAGTTCCACAAGCCACTCGGAAATCGCATCTGATAAAACAAGATTGTTGTAAAGCCTCCCCGATGCAGACGCATCAAATCGGAAAAGGCGAACAGGAAACCATTCGCCATGCAACCGCATCACGCGAGCGTTTAGAAAATCCTTTCGGACGGACCGCGCAAAAACATTGCTGAATAAAGACCGCTTTCCAGCTTTGAGTTGATCGGGCGTTGGGAATTTAAAAAACCGCGCTTCAACCATGTCCCCGCTCCCATCAGCAAGCCAGACCGGATTTAAAACCTCGAAACGGCCAAAGATTTTGCTGGCTGCGTGATAATTCAACTGGTTGCGTCCGTATTCAAATCCCGCATAAGCACGCGGATTGATTCCCGCCAAAATCGCGAATTGAACTTGGCTCAATTCGGTTTTCAGGCGGAATTCCCGCAACCGGCGACAGATCTCGCGCTCTTCTGGCGGCATGGGATTCTTGCGAGGCACGGCAGCATTATACGAAATGCCACAGAGAAATCGAAAAATAGTTGTTGACGAGAAGCGTAAAAGATTTATGTTTCTAGTGTGACATCGAAATGCCGAGACAAAAACCGCGCCGGGAAAGCCATCCCGCCGCTGTCACAAACTGCCGCCGCGCGCATCCTGCGGGTGCCGCGCGAGACGTTGAATCGTGCCATCCGTGGCACGCGTCCGAACGCCCGCTTGCTCGCGCTTTACAACAATCTGCTTGCCCACTCCGCCCAAAACAAAACAGCCAAACGAAAGATCGCTCCATGAACAGAAATAAAACAATCAATGCCCTATCTCTGGAACAACATCAGCAGCGCGTTGTTGATCTGCGCAAAGTGCCGGCTGGCCATAAGCAACAACAAGCCGCGCGCGAAATCGAAACGATCACCCGCTCGCCTGGCTGGAATGAGCCGGTCAAAATCGCCGTCAAGAAAGTTTGGGGCGCGCCATACAAGCTCGAAGGTTTGGAATTTAACGAGCGCGGCATCGCGATGACCTATCTGTGGCAATATCGCGCCCTGTCTCGGTTTTTGGAGTTGGTTGAACCGCTGCCGGAAGAAGAATCAGCCGAAGCCGAAAAATCTACTGCCGCTGCGGCCGCCGTGCGGCCGCCGTGCGGCCGGTCGGAATCAAAAAGTTGTCCGGCCTGATCGAACAAATTGCCACGGCCAAAAAAGACGTTGCGGAATTGGATCGAATGGAAAAGGCTGCGCACGCCGATCTTTCAATTGTCGCGGCCTCGAATGTCGGTTTGGAAACGGCGCGCAAAAAAATTACGGACGCGAAGCTGACCCTTGATTTTGTCAATGCGCGGCGAAAAAAAGCCAGCGAGCCGGTTGACAGACTGCTGGCGGAACTCAAACAGGAATTGAAGTCCGCCATCGCGGTTTGGAATGGGATCATCGGAGCCTGCCGCGAGGGCATTGAGAAATCCATCGTTGCAGCGAATCTTCCTTTTTTCATGGGCGATGCGCGCGATTGCCGCCGCGTGTTGGATTCTGGCGCGATGTCGCAGATGCCAATTTTCGCCATCTATCGCGACGCCGTTTATGACGATCACAACTTCGCGCGCGTCGCTGACGACGAATTGGTTTTGCGAACCGAACGCTTCATTCGTCACGTCGCCCGGCACGCAACAAAAGCTGGAATTCACGACAATTTGCTAGATGTCCAGCCGTCCGCGCCGGCGGCAAGCCAGGGAAAATAATTCGCAACCGCAAACGCAACCGTTTCACCGTTCACAAATGAAAACCATTTACCGCGAAATTCATCCGCAAATCAAAGTGCTCGACGCCGGCAAGGGGCTTGTCGAATACGTTGCCAGCAACGAAACGCTCGACATCCACAATGAAATCATACGCGCCGCTGGCTGGCGGTTCAATCGCTTCCAAAAAAACGCGCCGTTCGTTGACAGCCACAATTACAACAGCATCGGTTGCGTTCTTGGCAAGGTCACGGATTTCAAAGTCAGCGGCAAAAATCTTGTCGAAACGGTCCAATGGGCAATTGACGTTGGAGAGAATTTGCTGGCGCAGTGGGGATTCGACATGACCAAGGCCGGCTATCTCAAAGCTGTGAGCGTTGGATTTATGCCGGTCAGAATGGCGGCACGGTGGGACAGCGACAAAAGTGATTACAACGCGCAATGCGCCGAATTAGGCATTCCTCGCGATGTCGCGCCCGATGTCATCTACGTCGAACAAGAGCAGCTTGAGCTTTCGGCCTGCGTGATCGGCGCAAATCCCGACGCCATTGCCAGATCCTATCGCGCGGGAATTCTCAATGACACATTGGCGAAAAAGCTCGCCAAACAATTTCCCGAATTTGGCTGCACGTTGCAGCGCGCCGTTTCACCGGAGCGCCGAACCGCCTTTTCCTTTCCACGTGTCAAATCATCCAACGCCATTGACGAAATGTTCGCCGCCTTTGGCCGAACACCACCATCCAGCACCACCACTGAACCACACACCATGAAAACAGAAAAATATGCACAATACAGCGCCGGCACAAAATCGGCGTTTGAAAAAATCGAACTGGCGCGCCGCAGCGGTTCGCAGAGCGAACTGGAACGCACGCTGAAAAAGGCGTTGTCGGCGCTGGCCAGTGAAAAGCGCGCCAACTGCGGCGATCCGGTTGCCCGCTATTTTGAGGAGAATCCAGAGCGCCGATTGTTTTGGAACGGCATCGGGCGGAGACTTGCCGGCAAACTAAAAAGTGATTCTGCTGAATATCGTGCCTTAGCGGATGTGTTCGGCGGCGCAACGCAATTTGAGGACATCGAGAAATCCGTGATCGCGACTCGTGCGGCGTCCGGCTTTAATCTGCAAGATGCGTTCGGAAGCGCCTTGCTGTTAGCCATTCCAGTTTTTGACGAAATGTGGGATTTGCTGTTGCAATATGGGGCTTACAAATTTCTCGGTTTGCGCAAAATGATTGGCCAATACACTCAATACGCGCAAGTCACCGGATTTCCGAACGCTGTTTTCATCTCACCAAACCAGCAAGGCACCGTTACGATTCCGGCTGATACGTCTCTGGCGGGAAAAGCGGCAGTGCCAGAAGCCAACACCATTGCGGCCCTGGTGACGGTAAGCCGCGCGTGGCTTGACGATGAGAAAGTGGATTTGTCGGAAGTGCTTTTCTCCAAATTTGTGCAGGGCCTGGCTTCACGCATTGACTTCGGTTGTTTCCAAGGAAACGGCAATGATGATGCCAACAACGGAATGACCAAGGGGATTTTCTTCGATCCTTCAATTGCCACCGTGAATTCGCACGCCGGGGCTGGAAGCGTTACGGCTTTGCAGCGTAGTGACCTGATCAACGTGCTTGGCAACGTGAATGCGGCGGCGTTTCAGCGGATGGATACGCAGCCGCCGCGCTGGTATATCTCGCCGCTTTTCATTCCATTGCTTTTGCCGTTGGTTGATGGCACAGCGCCAAACTACTTGCTTAAAACGCCAGCGGAAACCGGCGGCGAGTGGTTGCTCATAGGTTTTCCGGTCACATGGGCAACGGCCGCGCCCAGTGTCAATCAAGTAGGCAGCAAAGCCCTCGCGTTTGGTAATCCAGATTCTTATCTGGTGGCTTTGCATGAAAAATTTGAAATCGGTATCGAGGAGGGCGGCGCTGGCTTCCCTGGCGTGAATGTTAATTATCGCCCCATCGCACGCGGCAAAAGCCAACTGCGCGAAGCAACAGGTTTTGCGACTCTCACGCTGCAATGATTGTCGCGCCGTCATATCGCTTTAGTGGTGAATACTGGAAACCGGAGCGGGCTGATGGTGACAACCCGCGACACTTTTTTTCGCGCGCGACCGGATGGATTGCCGCGATTCCCCAAGCGGCGGGCTTGGATTACCAGCCAGGCACGCCGCCCTTTTAACTTTTGCCGCCGATGAAAAAAACCATCCATTTTTCAAGAACGGTTCCGGCCTGGCAAATTGAGCGCGCCAGAAAACTTCACCGCGCCTGCCTCTCGCTTCAGTCGGCCATTCAGCGCGGCGAAACCAAATCCAAGGCGTTGCGGCGCGTGGCGCGCAATTTCACCGGGCGCAAATTTAAATCCAATCCCGCACGCCACATGGCTTTGTCGGCTGGGACACTGCGGAGATTGTTCAGGGTTTGGCAGCGCGGCGGCGAAGTGCCATCGGCGCTGATAATCCAATGGCGGTCGCGACGGACGACGATCCCCGCGCCGCTGTTGGTTCGCTTCGCCGATTTTTGCAGTCGCACGCGGCAGCCTAACCTGCGCGCAGCCTGGCAAAAGTTTTGTGCGCACGGCGGCAGCTTTGGGCGCGGCCGTCGTGCGCGCAAGTCGCTGAGAATTTCATACGGCCAAGTGCGCTACCATTTTCCCGTTGCCGGCTTTTATCTGATGCAATCCAAGTTAAAGGCCATTGCCACGGCGCAAACCGAGATGGGCGCGTTGCGGCTGGCCATCGCGGCGGACATCCGCCGCCGGCTGCCGGATCGCCCGGCCCGCAAGCCGGCCATTCTGCAACCAGAATATCAAATCTGATGCGCAACCAAGCCACAACGCCGCCGCGGCGCCCTGTTCCCGAAAAAGGAATTCCGAGCGGAACGCCAATGGGAATTTCCCAGCAGGCGCAGAAATTGGCAATTCGCCAATTGTCCAACCCATTGCCCGACCAACGGGCTTCCGCCGATTGCCCGGCCGTTTCCGCCATCAATCCCCGCATCGTTTTTGTCACGCTGGAGGTTATCCGCGCAGTGCGGGGTTGCGACGCTGAAACGGTTTTAAAATCCATTGGCGACGCTACACGCCCCAATTTGCTGCGGTGGGTTTTTGATGTTTCCCCCTCGGTTGGCCGCAAAATCCGCGAATTGCGTTTTTGGAAAGCCGAAATTTGGAGTCACGCGGATAAATGGGCCGCGCCAGAAGTCATCATCCCCCAAATTCTTGGCACCCGGCAGGGGTTTTCACGCGGCGAGATTGAGATTCAATGGGTGGTTAATTCCACCACCATTTCCCGACTGGTCAATGCCGGCGAGTTGACGGAAGTAAACCACAAACTAACGCGCGCCAGCCTGGCGGCGTTTCTGGAAAGGCGGCTGCAATGAACGCCAAGGCTGATTTTGCCGCCAGTGCGCCAGAAAGCACGCCAACGTTCGGACATAGCCTTTTTTCGCGCCAGACTGCCAGCGCGCCCGCTAGGGCCATTAACACCCCATTAAAAAGCTCGCACAGGATTTTTAACCCGGCCTGCCAAAGCCGATTTTCCGGCATGGTGGGTTTGCCGGCAAAACCGGCTGCCCGCCAAACCACGATTTGAGATATGGACCTGAATTACAACATTAACACCAAGTTTGATGACTCTGGCAGCAAAGAAGCGGCAAAATCAATGGACGGGTTGGTTGTCTCGAACGGTGAGGTATCAAAAGCATTGGCCAAAACCGGGGAGCACGCGGAAATGTCGGAACGCTCTTTTCGCCGGCTGGCGCTCGCAATGGGTTCAGAAATGCCCGGCGCGGCGGCGCTGATGGAAGCTGGTTTTGAGGGTTCAATCGAACCAAT
The DNA here is from genome assembly GCA_964449815.1 of uncultured Bifidobacteriaceae bacterium. GTDB lineage: Bacteria > Verrucomicrobiota > Verrucomicrobiia > Limisphaerales > UBA11358 > UBA11358. The sequence goes on along the minus strand of CAYVGC010000002.1, from coordinate 120,866 downwards.
GCTGGGGGCAACCTTTTTATTGCTCGCCGGAATAGAGATGCTCAAATCCGCCATCGAAAAAATCAGCAAGGAAAAAGAGCAGGCAACAAAAATTTCCGAAGCCCTGGCCGACGCCGACGCGGAGCAGAGCAAAGCGGTTGACAAACAGCGCGAGGCGCTCGAAAAAGCCGAAGTGGCGGAAGCGGAATTTCATCACAACTTCATCCGCAACGCTCAAAACGCCATTGACCAGGCTGAACACCTGGCCGAAGCGGTTCTGAAAACAGCGGCGGCTGTGGACGAATCAGAAACATCCAGGCGCAAAGGCATTGCCAGCGCTGAAATTGAGGACATGGAGCAACGCGGCGTAGTCAGCCACGCCGTCGCGCTGAAGATGAAAGAGCAACTCGACATCGAATACGAACAGCAGCGCATGATTCGGATGATGGCGATGGACAAACTTGAAGAAATCGCGCTTCAGCGGCAGCTTGCCAATAAACAAATTGCCGGGCGCAATTCAGAGAAAGCCGAAACAGCAGCCGAATCCAGATACGAAACCGCCGCGACGGCGAAAGCGGCGAATGACGCCAAGATTGAAGATGCCCAGCGGAAAATTGCCGCTGGCGAACAAATCCAAAAGGAGTTGCGCTCGACGGGCGTAACGGAAGAGAACATTCAGACTCTCCGCGATTCTTACGAGAAAACCAGCGGCGACACCTCGGGCAAAACGTCGCTGTCGGAAATGTTCACTTACCTGTCAAGGCACATGGGCGGCATTGTCCCGCGCAAACTATTTGGCACTTCCGGCGACGTGAACCTTGCCACTTACGAGGGCGCGCAGCTTGACGTGGAAGCCGGCAAATCGGATTTGGCACGCGCCCGGAAACAGCAGGCAGGGCTGGACATCGCCGAGGGCAATGCCAAGTCGGACTTGGATTTCGCGCGGCAGACCATGCAAAAAAACCGCGACGCGGTTCAGGCATTGCAAGACAAGATTGTCGAAACCACATCCACCAATGCCGTTAAAGAAGGCGGCGCGCAGATGGATTTGGGAATGTCCAAGGCCAACACCGCGCTAAAGTCAGACCGTGGCATCGCGGATCGTATTGCCGGCGGTGGACAAGTCGGCGGCGCGGATGCACAGAAGCTAATTGCCGACGCCAGCCGGATTGCCGGCCATCAAGTTGACTTGCAGACCGCCGCGCAAATTATCGAAAACGGGGCAAACAACATGGGCATTTTTATGAATCAAATAAGCCGTCTTGCAACTGTCTTTAGTCAGTTCAGCCCTGCTGACCTCTCGAAACTCAATCAGCGAATTGACGAATTGGAATGCGCTGTCGGTCGCGCGGCATACGCCGCCGATTTCCACTGAAATCGAATTATGAACTTCACCGCCGCACAAATCGCCGTCGCGCTGGGCATGAAGCGCCAGGCCGTGGCGTATCATTTGCGCGACGTTGCGCCGTCGTCTGTCAAGATCGCGAACGGCAACGCAGCGGCGGCTTGGACGCTCGCGCAGTTGCCCACGCCGCTGTGCGAGCGCTTGCGAGCCGAGACGGCTCGGCAACATTGCCGCGACGTTGAAGCGTTGCTGGCCATGCCGCGCATACGCTGGCCGCCGCCGCTGGCGCTCGATAAAATTTCCGACCTCGACATTCAAGCCGCGACGAAATTGCGCGACGCGCTCAAGCCCTGGATGATTCGCCAGCATGACGCCAAACTATCGCCGGCAGAATTGGATCTGGCCGGCATGGAAGATTATCGGCGCGTGCATGGCCATCCAATCACGCGCGCCAACTGGCGCAAGTTATTTGAGCGAACCGTCCAGCGCGACAACGGTTTTGAGGAATGGAGCCGGCTTGAACTTTACCTGCCCGGCCGCCCCAAACAAAAAGACGCGCCGGCGGACGTTGTCTCGGCGGCGCTGGCCGATGACTTCGCCGAGTTGGAACAATACCTTTTCAAGCAAGTTATCAACCCGCACGATCCGAGCGAAGCCGAGTGCATCGGCCTTTGGTGGCTTACTTTCAAAAAATACACTTCACTGGTGAGCGCCGGCGAGTCGGAAAAATCCGCCAGCCGCCGTTGCCGCGCATTTCTATTCGCCCGCGCCAAATTCCTGTCACCCACGCGCAACGCGCTGCGCATGGCCTTTGAACGCCGCCTCGACCACTGGCAGCGCGACAATCCTGAATCGCTCGCCGATGGCCGCAAGGCCAATGGCGACCGCGCCGAATATCCCCGCGCCGACATCCGGCGCTTGCGGCACTCGGCAGTCTTGAAAAACGGCGGCCGGATTGACGCCGCCTGGCGCGAAGAATATCCGCGGTTGAGTGAATACACGCGGCAGCGCCATCCAGTTTCGCGCAAATGCCCGCGCGCTCTTTACCAGCTCGTCAACCGCATCAAGGTGGACGCCCTTTGCGCGCGTCTGCAAGGCAAGCGCACGCTGCGCCGATTGGTGGGCGGCGTCACGCGCAATGCCGCCGGAATTCCCGCGATGGCGCGCTGGGCCGCCGACGATTGGACATCCAATGTCGAAGTTGTCTTTCCGAATCGCGACGGAACAATTTCCCTGATTCAGCCGCAAATCATCACCGTGATGGATTTTGCCAGCCGTAAATGGGTCGGCTGGTCCATGTCCAATGACAAAGCCCCGACCGCTGAACTGGTGTGCGCGGCCATCACGGATGGTTTCCGCCGGCATGGCGTCCCGGCAAAATTATTTTTGGAAAACGGATTTGTTTTTGGGAAATCGCTGAACGTGAACGGCAAGGAAGATGTGGCCTGCGGGACGGTGGTTTCCGGCCTGGCGAAATACGGCTGCGCTATTCACCACTTCGACAAGATGAGTCCAACCAGCAAAGGCGAACTGGAAAAATCTTTTGATTTGTTCCAACGCCAAATGGAACGGCTGGCCGGATACGGCGGCCGCACACAGATGTTGGACGCATCCGAAGATTTCAAACGTGAGCAACGGCTGATCCGGGCCGGCAAAGTGGACGCCAAAAAATTCCGCTTCACGTTCGCTGAATTCACCCGCGTCATGCTCGACTTGATTGAGCAATACAACAGCACACCGCAGCATGGTCACTTGCACGGGCTTTCGCCAAACGAAGCCTTTGAGGCCATGAAAGACTTGAACAATCCGCCCGTCAGGTTCACCAACGAACTAGAATGGCTGTTAGCGAACGAACATTATCAGGTGATCGTCACGGCCGGCGGCGTGGTGAAAGCCGATGGCGGCCCGTTGCGCCACTATGGCCGCAAGATCGAAGTGCGCGGCGGCGAACTGCCGCAACATATCGGCCAAAGGTTGTGGGCGCTCATCAACAGAAGCGATGCTTCAATGGTCACTTTTATGAGCAAGGATTTTCAACACACGTTCACCGTTGAAACCTGCCAACAGCCATCGGCGGATGAAACGCAGATTGCCACCGGCGGCAGTGTGCTCGCCACCGAAAAGCGCAAAATCGGCGAGCACACGCGCGCCGTCGAAACGGAGTTGAAAGATTTGACCCGCGAGTTTGGCAACCCGCGTCACGACTTGCTTGCGAAGTATCGCGGCGAAACGGACGCGCTGTCGGGCGTGGCAGACGGCACCACGCGCCGCGTGATTCTCAATTCGCGGATGCAAGCCAGCGCCGGGCAAATGCAGACCCAGCGCGCCGACATCACCGCCAAGCGCCAACAAAACACGGCCAACAAATCCAAGGCCGCCCGGCAGGGCATTCCGACCGTTTTGGCCGACAATGACGATCAAACCCGCCGCGCCTTGGAATTGCTCGGCGACATCCATCCAGCGCGATTTGAAACCACAAAGGAGACCAAATGAGCAATAACATGAAAAATGAGGAATTTGAATCCGTGCGCGGTGTCAGCGCCGTGGTGGTTTCACTGCGCGCCGCCCATTTGCTCTGTGATGCCAAACGCAATTTTGTTTGGTGGCTGCAATCGCTGTCGCTGAAGGATGGCGGCTTCAGACGCGTTGCGCGCGAACTGTTGGAAATGTTTCCAGACCGGCTGGGGACGCCGGCCATGCGCAAGGCTGGCGTTGTGGCGGAAAAAAATTATACCGGGGAATTGGTTGGCAGCGTGGAAGTTGAACTAGGGGACTATTCGCGAATTTTAGACGACAAAATGCAGCCGGATGAAAAAGGGAGTTACCTCATTGCGCTTTGTCGCCGCCGTGCGCTGACAGCATCGAAAAGGAAAAACGAAAGCCATTCTGGCTACCAGGGCTTGAGCGAAGCGAAACTTTCCATCGAGGAATTTTTGATCGAACTTTGCACGAACCCAAAAATCCAGTTTGCCCTGCCCGGCGTTGATTCTTTGTCGGAAGAGTTTGAAGCGGAGCTGGCCTGTGATGAGAATCCCGATCTTGCCCCCGGCGATTTCAAACGCGCCGAGCTGGTTTATTTCCGCGACATCATCGGCGCGCTGCTCGAATATCGCGCGCGTCACGCAAAGCAAGTGCGCGAGAACTTTCACCTAACCGCCATCGGCAACAAAATATGGGAAACCTTGGGTTATGCGCTGGCCAGCCGCAACATGGTTTTGCTGGATGGCTTGGAAGGGCGTGGCAAAACCGAAGCCGTGAAAGCGTGGTGTGAAATCCACGGCGGCCAGGCCCGCTTTGTCAACTTGAAGGGCATCACCAATCGCACCATTGCATTCCGCGAAATCGCCGCCGCGCTGGGCATCACTTACGCCTACGGGCGCACCGGCCCGGAAATGCAGGCGCGCGTGGAAGACGTGCTCGCGCGCAGCAAAATCATGCTGGTCGTGGACGAAGCGCACTTCCTGTTCAACCAAACTCGCAACATGACGGCCCGGCCGGAATTGGTGGACTGGATAGACACTGCGCTTTGCAATCGTGGCGTCCCGGTCGCACTGGTAACGACGCCGCAATTCATCGCGTGCATGGCCCGCGCAAAAAACCAAGTCGAGTGGAATTTCAATCAGTTCCGCCGGCGCGTAAAACGCTGGGTCAAATTGCCGGATAAAAACGGCGAAGCGGACCTTGCCGCCGTGGCCCGGAAAGTCTTTCCCGATGTCAGCGAATCCGCCCTGAAAAAAATTCTCGGCTACGCGCTATTGAGCAGGCGCGATTTGTCGGCGGTTGGCGACGTGGCCGGCGAAGTTCGCGCCATGCGCGGCAGCGACGATTTGCGCAATGTCTCCGCCGAGGAGGTTCACCAAGCCATCACGGAATTTCTGATTCCCAGCGACCTGGCTTTCAAAGTCGCGCTGGATTCGGCGGAATTGTCGCCGCGCAAAACCAGCCGCCGCAAGCCCGCGCCGGCGCTCTCGATCCTGCCCGATGAATCCTATCCCGTGGAAGCGGACAGCCAGGCCGATAGCCCGGAATTCAGCGAACCGACAGAGCAGCCCCGGCCGCGTAGCGGGCTGGCGGTGCCGGCGCGCGGACGCGCCAATCCGGCGACGATTCGCGGCAGCGTGGGAGCGGTTTTAACGGCCGCTTAAACCCCGATTTTTCCCGGTTTAGCCGGGCAGATAGATAGAGCTTGTTTTTACGCCCGCCACCGGGCGCGTGACTTCTTTTTCCATTATTCGTGGAAACTTATCCAGCCCAAAGCGCACATAATCAAAGTTCTTTTACATGGTTTGTTGATGGCCGTCAATGTTGTGTGGAATGGGTGAAAAGGCTGAAAAGGCGGAAATATCCCGAAAATCAACCACTTCACTTACGCGTCTCTGCACCCCCAAATACCACAGAATCAACGACATTCCAAAAGGGGGTGCAGGGTGCAGAGACTTTGTGGCGTTTTCAGAAGGACATGCACGGAAAAATTGCCGGTTAATGCCCCGTTAATGAGTTGTGTGCGTCAAGTTCAGCAAATTGGATTTTCGCCTGCCGGGCAATCAAGGCGGCGCAGAGCGGCGAGCCTTAGCCCGCTGCGCCGCCGGTCGAACTTTATGCCATCGTCATCAGGCTCTTTATCAGTTTGATTTGTCCGCGCAACTGGTCGGCGTTGAGGTGGCGGCTGTGCCACCCGCAGATTGTCCACGGAAAAGGTCTTGAACTATTTGCGGACGCAGTTGCCGAGTCAATACGAATTGGCGGAGGTTGTCGGCAAATGGATTTGGCTGGATGTCTCTCCCGCTCAAAAACCCGGTCTGGCGAATTTGCTTTGGGCTTTCATTGGAACCAGCGGCGTGGTGTCTGGCAGCACCCGTGCGGCAAGTTTGACCCGCTTGGCAGTCATCCCACCGACCCGCGCACCAAGTATCGTTGCTGTTTCCCCGCTGATGTTCTGCCGGCCTAATCCTATGATTGCGATGACAAAACAAACGCTGGCACTGTCAGTGAAGGCAGCCGCCTATAGCCGGAAATTCTGGCGGTTTAACCCGAATAGTCTTTAGTTTTACCAGTAATCTGCTAGTCTCCCCTTTGTCTAAATCAATGCAACAGACCGTGTCCATCTGTGGTTCATTAAATGTATAGAATGAAGCTTTCACACACAACCCTGGCTGGTGCGTGGCTGATGGAGTTGGAACTGCGCGAGGATGAGCGTGGTTTCCTGGCGCGGACTTTTTGCGAAAAGGAATTTGCCGCGCTGGGATTGAACACGCACTGGCCGCAATGCAATCTCACGCTCACCAAAAAGCCGGGCATGATCCGCGGGATGCACTTCCAGGCGGAACCGAAGCCGGAAATCAAGCTCATCCGTTGTGCCGGAGGGAAAATTTTTGACGTGATTGTGGATGTCCGGCGGGCTTCGCCAACATTTGGAAAATGGGAAGGTTTCGAGCTGTCCGCCGAAAACCGCCGGCAGCTTTATGTTCCCGCCGGTTTTGCCCACGGCTTTCAGTGCCTCACCGGCAACTGCGAGGTGTTTTACCAGATGTCGGAATTTTATCATCCCGACCTCGCGCGCGGCCTTCGCTGGAACGATCCGCCGGTTGGCATCCGCTGGCCGCTGCCGGATGCAATCGTGTCCGCACGAGACCGGCAATTGCCGTCGCTGGCCGGGCTGCCATGAAAATTCTTTTCACCGGCTTCCGTTTGGCGGCGGTTCAAACATTCGGATGTGCCCGGCGGTGAATTCTGTCAAAAATGGCATCGTCTCGCCCGCGCCGCCGCATTAAACTCCCTGCATGTTGTCGAGAAAACCGTGGCGGCCGGAATTCGTGCTGATGTTCTGCGCATCGCTGCTCGCAAGCTTCTGCTTCACCAGCCTGCTGGCCTGGCTGCTGCATGGCGGACACGTCGCCGGGTTCAAGCATCCGGACGACTTCGGCTTTTTGCTGCTCGGAACGCTGGGCGTTCAGGGCGTGGCGTGGGTGCTTGTCTCCATTTTTTTGAAGTTGCACCAAACCGGCTGGCGCGAGGCGTTCGGGCTGCGCAATGCGAACTTGAAAAAATCATTGCTGCTGGCGGCCGGCCTGCTGGCGCTGGCGCTGCCGGTGGTGTGGCTGCTGCAAAGTTTTTCTGCCGCCGTGCTCGACCGGCTTGGCGTGCCGCCGGAAAACCAGCGCGCCGTGGAACTGCTGCTGGCCGCGAAATCCGTCTGGGCGCGCGGCTATTTCGTGCTGTTCGCCGTCGTCCTCGCGCCGGTCGCCGAGGAGTTCATTTTTCGCGGGATGCTGTATCCGTTCATCAAGCAGCTTGGCTCGCCGCGCGCCGCCCTGTTCGGTGTCAGCGCGATTTTTGCCGGCATCCATTTCGACGCCGGGACGTTCTTGTCATTGTTCGCGCTTGCACTGGTGTTCACCTGGCTTTACGAAAAAACCGACTGCCTGCTGGCGCCGGTCACCGCGCATTCGTTGTTCAACGCCACCAACCTGGTCACGCTCCATTTTCTGCCGCAACTTAACCAATGGCTGGAAAAAATTTCACCCCCGCCCGCCTGACATGAACGAATTTGAACTCATCGCGCGCCTGACGCAAGCGCTGCCAACCAACAGAAACGTCGTGGCTGGCGCGGGCGATGACTGCGCCGTGCTGGATTTTGGCGCGCCGGAAAAATTGATTTTGTTCAAGACGGACGCGGTGGTGGAGGGGATTCATTTCACGGCTGAAACCGCGCCGGAAAAAATCGGGCGCAAGGCGCTGGCCCGCGGCCTGAGCGACATCGCGGCGATGGCGGGCACGCCGACCGCCGCGCTCGTGACCATCGCGCTGCCGAAAAGTTTTGACGTGGAGTTCGTGGCGAAAATTTACGACGGACTGAACTCACTGGCGGGGAAATTTGGCGTGGCCATTGTCGGCGGCGAGACGACGACGAGTCCCGAGCGCATGTTGATTTCCATCTCGCTGCTCGGAACCGTGCCGCGCGGAAGGCAGATTTTACGCGGCGGGGCGAAGGCGGGCGACGCGATTTTTGTGACGGGCGAGCTCGGCGGCTCGCTGGCGGGAAAGCATCTGGACTTCGAGCCGCGCCTGGCCGAGGCGCGCTGGCTGGCGGAACATTTTTCCATCCACGCCATGCTGGATTTGAGCGACGGGCTGGCCGGCGATCTGCGTCACATTTTGCACGCGAGCAAGGCGGGCGCGGAAATTTTGAAATCTGCGGTTCCCATTTCGCGCGCCGCAAAGCTGGCGTCGCGGGAAAATCCGGACGCGAAACCGGCGTTCGCGGCGGCGCTGACGGACGGCGAGGATTTTGAACTGCTGTTCACCGTCGCCGGCAAGGACGCGGTGAAGCTGCTGGATGCATGGAAGAAAAAATTTTCAAAGCTGAAGCTGAGCTGCATCGGGAAGATTGTGGCCGGCGGCGGGATTTTGATCCGTGACCAAACCGGCTCGCACCAGCTGACTGCCAATGGCTACATTCATTTCACATAGTCCGGCGGAGACGGAGGTGCTTGGTGAAACGTTCGGCCGCGCGGCGGAGCGCGGCTGGATCATCGCGCTGTCCGGCGAGCTTGGCGCCGGCAAGACGCAGTTCGTGCGCGGACTGGCGCGCGGGCTGGGCGTGACGATGCGGGTGCATTCGCCAACCTTCACGCTGGTGAATGAATACGGCGGCGGACGATTGAAACTGTTTCACCTCGACTTATACCGGCTGGAAACGGCGCAACAAATTTTGGCGGCGGGCATCGAGGAATTTTTGTCGCCAAACGGCGTGGCGGTGATTGAATGGGCGGAACGGCTGGAAGCGGCCAGCGGCCAGCGACCAGCGGAAAACCCGATGGTTCATGTGACCCTTGAAATTGTGGGCAACACGGAGCGGAAAATTATTTATGATGACTTTGGCGCTTGAATTTTCATCGGCGCAGCGGAGCGTGGCGCTGGCGCGCGACGGCCTCGTTTTGGCCGAAACCACCGAGGCCGGCGGCGGACGGGTGACGAACGTGTTTGCCCTGGTTGAAAAAGTTCTGGCGGCATCAAAAATTTCACGGGAAGCCATTGAAGCCGTCGCGGTCGGTCTGGGGCCGGGCAGTTACACGGGCAGCCGCGCGGCGATTGCGGTGGCGCAGGGCTGGCAACTGGCGCGCGGCGTGAAGCTGCTGGGCGTGAGCAGCGCGGAATGCCTGGCGGCGCAGGCGCAGGCGCGGAAAATCTTCGGACGGGTGAACGTGGTGGTGGACGCGCAGCGCGGGGAGTTTTATCTCGCGACGTGGGAAATTTCGGAGACGCTGCGGGAAGCAATCTCACCGCTGCAAATTGTCCCGGCGGCGGCGGTTGAGCTGAAAAAAGCGGCGGGGGAGATCTGCCTGGGGCCGGACGTGGAGCGCGTCTTATTTCCGGCGGCGGCGATGGTGGCACAACTGGCGGCGGGGTGGACGGATTACCTGCCGGGTGAAAAATTGGAACCGGTTTATCTGCGCGCGACCAGCTTTGTGAAAGCGCCGTTACGGCGGGTGTTTTGAGGCGCATCGGTGTCATACTGTGGGACAATTGCCTGACGATGAGGCAGTGATTATGGGATAAATCCCGTTCTGTCGTTGTGGTATGTGACTTGCTTTGTTCTTTAACCGGTCGGAATCTAATTGATATGACCTTGCAACTGACGCCCAAAAATGAAACGCGGCTGGGTTTTACCCTGGTCGAAGTTTTGGTGTCATTTTTTGTCTTCGGACTGGTGGTCAGCGGCTTGATTTTTGGCTATGTGCAGGTCAACCGTCTGGCGGAGTGGAGTTCCATGTCGCTGGCCGCCCAGGCGTATGCCTCGCAGGGCTTGGAACAGGCCAAGTCGGCGCAATGGGATTATGTGCGGTGGCCCAGCACGAATTATGGGCCGGGGACCGGCGATGAACTGGGATTCCCGCCATCCATCGGTTACACCAATCTGCCGCCGGTGGTGGACACCTTGGACGTGCCCACGAGCGGAACGCCGATTTACATCACGAATTATGTGACGATCACAAATGTTTTCACCTCGCTCAACCTCAGCTACATAACCTTGCGGCAAATCCGGTCGGATTGCGTGTGGGCTTTCCCGCTGACCGGGCAGCTCTGCACCAACACGGCAGTTACCTTGCGGGCGCCTGACCAATGAAAATATCCCCCCCACTTCAGAACGGCTGCCGGCGGCGGAAGCTCTCCGCCTTCACGCTCGTGGAAATGATGTTTTCCGCCGGCATTTATCTGGCCATCATGGTCGGCGTGATTGTCGCGATCCAAATATTTGCGTTGCGCATTTACACGCTGGCGGCGACCAAGCTGACGGCCACCCAGGGTTCACGCAAGGCGCTCAACCAGATCCGGGACGACATCCGGCAGGGCAAGGGGCTGCAAGTGGGCAACACCGACAACTCGGGGAACTTCACCGCCGTTGGTGGAACCAACGGGGCGATTGGCAACGCCCTGCAGATTTTCACCACCACGAATTTCAGCGGGCCGCCCTACTCGCTCTACTATCTGCAAACCAACCTGCTGGGCAGCGTGGCGGGAAACAACGCCGTGTCCTCGAACACTCTTCTATGGACTTTTGTGACGACCAATTCCACCACTACTGTAAATCTGGCCACTTATATCACCAACCTGGACATCTTTTCCGCCCAGGATTGCTGGGGCAATACGATCTCAAATTTCGTGAAGAACAACCAGGTTTACACGGTAAAACTTCAATTTTACCAGTGGGAATATCCCATCGCCGTGATCAGCACCAACGGCGGCCTGAATGCGTATGATTTTTACCAGTTGCGCACCCGGGTCTGCCGGCGGGCGCTGGATTAAACTCTGACCAGAGCCATGCAAACCACCTCCAAACTCAACCGGCCGGGCATCAAGGCTTATGCCCTCACCATCACCATCATTTTTCTGGCTGTGGCCTTGATCGTTTTTGCGAGCATCTTATCCTGGGCCTTCAGCAACGCCACGGTGACCCAGCGGAACAACCAGTTTAACATGAGCCAGAATGCGGCCGAGGCCGCCGTGGAAAGAACGATTGGCCAGATAGACCGCGACTTCATCAACTTGAGCATTTCCAATGCAAACGCCTACATCAGCCTGCCGACCACCATTGATCAGTCGGCCTGGCCGGTTCAATATACTTTTAGCGACACCAACGGCGTTACGGGGCAGATCAGCGTCATTTTCGCTCCGCAGTCCAGCACCGCCGTCGCGTTGAATTCGCAGTATCCAGGATTGTTTGCTTATGCGCAGGAGGTTGATGTCTATGCCACGGCCACACCGGTTGGCCAGCAATACAATGTCCCGGCCACCGTCCACGAATCGTTGCAATTTGCCAACATTCCGCTGTTTCAGTTCGCCATTTTCTACAATATCAACTTGGAAATTGATCCGGGTGCGGCCATGACCATCACCGGCCCGGTTTTCTGCAACCAAAACATCTGGGAAGGCTCGTCGGTTTGCACGTTTTCTTCAACGGTCACGGCGGTGGGCACCAATTACGTCGCCAGTTCCGGCAACCTTGCCGACCCGTTTGCCTTGAATTACAGCGGCACGGGCACCCCCACTTTCTCAATGGCCGGCCAGCCGGTGAACAATGCCAATTCGCTGGTCATGCCGATTGGCACCAATAACAACCCCAACACCATCTTGGGGCTGCTCCAACTGCCGCCGTCCACTTATGCCATGGGAACTGCCGCCGCTTATTCAACCAACGGCCAGGCGTATCCGGCCAACGAGGCCGACCTCGTCATCACCAACTTCGCCTCCGGCACCAACGACGGCCTCCTCACGCCCACCGGCACGAACCTGTTCATCTTTTATCAAGATGGAGGGCTGGCGCAAATTCCGTTTGATCTTTATTTCGTCACCAACCGGACCAGCCATTCCATCATGCAATCCAACTATGTGGCTAACGCCTTCTATTCAAATGTCGTCTTTGCCACTTATACGTTTGTGACCAATGTCGCCTTTTATGACTGGCGTGAAGGCTGGAACAGCGGTTCGCCCAAGCGGGTGGAGGCCGTGCAGATTGACATCGCCAAGCTCAGTGTCTGGCTGACCAACAACAGCGTCGTCAACAGCGGCTATACGGATGATGGGTTAAAAGTGGCTCATTCCGGCCATCACATCTGTTCGGCGTATGTTTACAACAGTGTGCCTTTGATCGGCGCGCAAATGCCGGCGGTGCGCTTGGCCCATGGGAGTCTGCTGCCAAACCCTGGCAACCAGGCCACGCCGCCCGGCTTCTCGGTGGCCACGCCGTTTCCGATGTATGTGCTGGGCGATTACAACTCCATGAACAACTCCGGCTCCGCGCTGGGAACCACGAACACGCTCTACACCTATCCGGCGGCGCTGATGGCGGATGCCATCACCATCCTTTCGGACAGTTGGAGCGATACCAATCACATGAACAAACTGCCCACGCCCACCAGCACCACCGTCAACGCCGCGATGCTTGAAGGCATTGTCCAGAGCAACCCGAACATCAGCGGGAACTACAGTGGCGGCGTGGAAAACTTCTTGCGCCTGCTGGAGAACTGGAACAGTTCGTCCACGGTCCTGACCTACAACGGTTCCATCGTCGTGCTTTTCTACAGCCAGTGGGCCACGAACACCTGGCTGCAAACCGGCAATTATTACAACCCGCCCAAGCGCAACTGGTCGTTCGACATGAATTTCTTGAACTCAGCCAAACTGCCGCCGATGACACCGCGCATAAAAGCCATGGTGCGCGGGCAATGGCTGGCCCACCAATAACCCCGCCAGGCGTTCAAATGGGAAGCTGGATGGACACCACCCGACCGCTTTTCCCATCATTATAAGACGAACAGATCTGGCGATGGACTGAGTTTGGGACAAACTGCGCGCCGGCCAAAGCAGGGTTCACTGTCTGGCAGACAACTTCCAGGCTTGACGTCAAGGCCGCACAAAGTTCTCGATTTCTGACTGAAGCTTCTGCAGGTCCGGCAGGTTGATATACATCATGTGGCCGGCGTCGAATTCCGCGAACGTCACGTTCTTCCGGTATGCCTCCGCCAGCGGCATGTGTTCCAGGCTGTGGCGGATCGTGTCAATGGGACAGACCAGGTCGCACCTTCCGCCGCAGACAAGAATTTTCAGGAACGGATTCTGGTTCATCACCGACGCCAGCCGTTCGCTTGCATTCGGATAGCTGTTGTGCTGGAAATAATTCCACGGCTGGACGCCGGCCAGGATTTCATACGGCAGATCGTCCTCGAATTTCAGTTCGCTCCGCACATACGAATTCATCGCCGCCGAAAACTCCCCCATCGCGGCGGTGGACGACGGGTCAAAATCCGGGCCGTTGGCGGCATTGTCACCATCGCGACCGGTCAACCGCGCGTCGTAGGCGCCAAGAATCAAACCTTCATCATGCAGCAGTTGCTTGCGGAAGACGCCGGGGTCAATGCGCAGCCTGTTGTCCTTGATCACCTGTGACGACAATCCGGTCAGCCGCGACAGTTCCACGACGATTTTCCCCCGCTCGTCCGCCGGCAGGTCCGCGCCTTGCAGCAGCGCCGCCGCGTATTCACCCTTCGCGAACGCGCGCGATTCCGCCAGCGCCTTCGCCAGATCCGCCTGCAAATCCGGCGGCAGCTTTTTGTGGAAATGCGCCGCCGCCGTGTAAGCCGGCAAATACAGCGGATACGGCAGATCGTTGCCCGTCCCGCCGCTGATCGTCGCAAAATCCAGCACGCCGGAAACGAGAATCATGCCGTTCAGATACATGCCGTAACGCGCCCGCAAATGGTCGGCCAGCCCCGCCGCGCGGAAGACGCCGTAGCTTTCGCCGCACAAGAATTTCGGCGAGAGCCACCGCTCGTGTCGCGTCGTCCACAGCCGGATGAATTCGCCGACAGAACTCAAGTCGCCCAGTTCGCCAAAGAAATCATCCGGCTTTACGTCCTTTGCCACACGGCTGAAACCCGTCGCCACCGGGTCAATGAACACCAGGTCGCTCGTGTTGAGGATGGAATACTCGTTGTCCACCAGCGTGAATGGCGGCGCGGGCTGCGAACCGTCGGGATTCATCTTTGCCCGGCGCGGGCCGAGCGCGCCGAGATGCAGCCACACCGAGGCCGAGCCGGGGCCGCCGTTGAAACAAAACATGACCGGTCGCGCCGCGTGGTTCGTCGTGTCCGTGCGCGTGTAGGCCACGTAAAAACCCGAGGCGCGCGACGTGCCGTCGTCCTGCAGAACCGGCAACATGCCCGTCTCCGCCGTGTAGGTCACGCGTTCGCCCGCGATGGTCACCGTGTTGGTGATAAGCACCGGCCGGTGCGTGGCGTCGGGAATGGCTGCGAGGTCGTTTTTGGCGGCGGGCGCGTTGGTGGCCGCCGGTTCGGCGACGGCGAGCGAGCCGGCGGTGAGGATGGACAACAGGCTGAAAATTCTTTTCATTCGGGTGGCTTTGGTGATGGGGGTTCAATCGGCAACGGGACGAAGCATAATGATTTTTCGTTCAGCCACCCAAGGAAAATTTCGCCTGGTGCGAATGGTGGTGAACGTGGTGAACAACTTTTCGCCGAATTCCTTGCCCCCCAGCGGAAAATTTGGAAAAATTGCGAGGGGTTGAGCTAACGAGGAATGACCGTGCCAGCAAAACCAACAGACAGGCTGGGTTGCGAGATTGTGTCCGGCCCATGCCGGGTGGCCGCCGGTCATTCCCAATGGCAGTCATTTTTTGGCGGAAGATTTGCCGGGAAATCGGAAGCCGACCCGAAAAATTGTCGGTGAAGTGTTTCACAAATGTAACCGGGCCGGGTTTTGAATTTGATAAAGTGAACGCGAAACAAAGAACTATGTTCCAGCAACCAAAACCGAAAGCCAGCTTATGAAAAAAACAACAGCTCTCGCCTGCCTTGCCTTACTGACAACCCTGTCCCTGCGGGCGGATGTGCTTTTCCAGGATGCATTGAATTATCCCGACGGACTGATCGAGACGGACGGGGTCTGGTATTGCTATGCGCCCGCCACGCCCGCCTTGGACGCTTTTGTGGCGGATGATCTTTTGATTCTCGACTCCAGCCATTCCGACGCCGTGGCGGCACCCTTTACCAACAACACCGGCAGCACGCTTTTGTATGCGAGTTTCACCATCAACGCCAGCAAGCTTCCGGCGGGCAACGGCGGTTATTTTGTGAATTTCGGAGATGCCACCAACAACGCGGTCAGCAAAATTTTCATTGATGCTAGAAACACGGTTGTGCCGGGAACCTACCGGTTGGGGATTGCCAATTTTGCAACCTCCATCACGACGGCTGGAGCCACGAATTTCCCGATGGACCTGGCCACGGGCATAACTTATCAGGTGGTTTTCGCCTATGATCCGGACAACTCCAGTCCGCTCGCCGGCGGCACCTTGTGGGTCAATCCGTCCGTGGCCGATTTGGGATCACCGTCTGGAGCCGGCGCCAATTATGTTTATCCCACGGACACCTCGACCAGCGCCACTCTCCTGGACATCAACATCAGCCATGTCGGTTTCAGTCAATACGCCAATCAGGGCGTGGTGGCGGTGGGCAACGTGAACGTCGGCACCACGCCCGGTGATGTGGACGCCGCAATTCCACGGTTGCCGGTGATTGGCGTGCAGCCGCAGGGAACCAACGTGTATTCCGGCAATGCGGTCACGCTGTATTCCGCCGCCTCCGGCATTGACGTGACTTATCAATGGCTGTTGAACAACGTGCCGTTGTCGGATGACGGCGTGACGGTCTCCGGTTCAACCAGCAATGTGCTGACCTTAAGCAATCTGGCCGCCACGGGCAATTACAGCGTCGCCGTTTCTGATGCCGCCGGCAGCGTGACGAGCTATGTGGCGGCGGTGTCCGTCAACACCACCCCCACGCCGCCCGTCTTTACGGTGCAGCCCCAGAGCCAGACCAATTCGCTGGGTTCAACCGTCATTTTTACGGCCAACGCCGTTGGCACCGGGCCAATCACCTACCAGTGGTATTTTGCGCCGACCAACAGCTCCAGTTATAGTCAGGTGGGAAGCGGTCCGACCCTGACCCTGGCCAACGTCAATTTTGGCAGTTCAGGCTCCTATTATGCCACGGCTGCCGGCGGCGCGGGCGGCCCGCAAAACAGCGCCGCAGCCAGTTTGCTGATAATTCCGCCGCCCACGGTTCCCATCGCTTACTTGCACAGCTTGGTGACGACAAATGCGCCCGGCAGTTACAACATCAACGGCACATCGGTTTATAATGTCCAGGGAATAGTCACCACCTTTGGCCCGTTTACTGCCAGCACGAAGACTTACACTGAGTATTACATTCAGGATAACACGGGCGGCATCTATGTGTATGTTGGCGGTGCGGGCACGAACGCCGCTCCGGCGGCGGGTTCATTGGTAAGCGTCACCGGCCCGGTAACGGTATTTGACAGCCAGTTGGAGATAGATCCCAACATAAGCGGCGGCACCGCCAGTTCCAACAGCGTGCTGGTTCTCAGCACCAACAACCCGTTGCCGGCCCCCCAATTGCTCAATTTCTCATTGGAGGCCACCAATCCGTTGGGCGCTTATGGAATTCAAATTCAGGACGCGCTGGTTACCGTCACCAATGTGTATTTTTATGGAACCAAGGCTGGCGGTGCAATTGCCGCCGGCACCAAATTTTACAGCAACGGCTACTCGCAACTGTATATGACCATGGGACCATACGACAGCGTTACCAACGCAAATACCATCACGGTTTTTGTGCCCGCTTATGGTGGTGTTGCGACCAACCTTTGGGGGAAAGTGGAGCCGAATTATGCTTACCAGTTGACCGGTATCATGTCCTATTACAACGGCGCGGAATTTGATCCGACTCGTTATGAGGATTTCGTCACCACCCAGCCCGCGACGTTTGCGGCGGGCTTGACCGTCAGCAATGGGGTTTCCCAACTGACTTGGCCGGCGATTGACGGCTCGACTTACAGCGTTTATAGCGCCACGAACCTGCTGGGGCCGTGGACTCAGACATTTGGTTTGGGTTATTATCCCAGCATCGGTGTTTATGCGGCAACCAATGCTGCCACCGGCCAGTTCTACAAGGTCAGCACGCCGTAATTGCCGGTTTGTAATTGTATCATGCGCAACCTAATTAACATGTCGGGTGTGAATGCCGCCGCCAAGCGGCGCGCATTCACGCTCATTGAGTTGCTGGTCGTCATCGCCATCATCGCCATTCTGGCGGCCCTGCTGCTGCCGGCCCTGGCTCTGGCCAAGGAAAAGGCGAAGCGCGCGAACTGTGTTTCCAATTTGAGGCAGTGGGGGCTGGCCATCCAGATGTATTCCCCGGACAATAATGACCGTATACCGCGCGATGGGATGGGCCAAAATGGATCTTATCCAGGCAATGTGTATAACGGGGTGCAAACGGGTGATCCCACGGATCCTAATGCCTGGTTTAATCTGCTGCCGCAGTTGGTGGCCGATCATCCGCTGCAATATTATTACAATTCAAAGCCAACGGGGCGGGGCACCGTTGCAGTCTCGGCGGCAACTTATATGCCCTTTCCCGGCGCTCAAGGCCCCATTTGGGAATGTCCTGCAGCCAGCATGACCCCGGCCACGGTGGCAAATGTTTTGCAGCTTAGCGGCGCGAACGGTTTCTTCAGTTATGTCATGAACATTGATCTCAAAAGAGCGGCCGATGGCACAACTGCCTTGCCCTATCCAGCCATGCCCAAAATAACCGCTCTAAAAGCGTCCGCGACGGTATTCATGTATGACTGCGTCTTTGATCCGATCACGGAGGTGGTCAATGGTTCGCCTGATTGGAATTCCGTCAATCCGGCCAACCGCCAGAACAGTTTCGCCTCACGGCACAGCAAGGGCGGGGAGGTTAATTTCTTTGACGGCCACGTCGCTTATTTCAAAACCGCCTATATCCAGGGCAACCCCTCCAGTGGCGGCGAATCGGAGCCGCTGCTGCCGGATGTCATCTGGGATCCGCCGTATCGCGCGAATAACTGACCGCCATGACGACGACAAAACGATGGCAGATTTGCTCTTATGAGATTGGGGAACGCTTCCCAGCGTTCCCATTCCGCTGAATGATTGGTAAAAAACAAAAAATGCAAATTAGAACAAAGAAAGCAAATACAAAATGAAAACCATGATAACGAAAAAACTATTGCTGGCTGCAACCCTCGCCTCGGCCATGGCCGAGGCCGGTTCCAATGCCCTGGCCGACAGCGCCGCCACCATTTTTGGTGATGCCACCGGCACGGCGGTGACGTATAATAATGCGTCGGGCGCATATCCTGTCATTACGGCTATTCTGTCCCAGCCGGGAACGGTTGATGGATATACTTTGACTTCATACTCGTTCCTTGCCCAAGATTCGACCGGTTCGCTAGATATTTATGGCACCTTGTCCGGTCTCGGTTACACCCCGACTGTGGGTGATGCCATCAGTATTTCTGGAACCTATTCCCCTTATCACCAGATTCCAGAGCTTGGCACTCTTACTTCAATCACCCTGCAGTCTTCCGGCAATGCGGTTTCTTCACCTTCGGTCTATACGATTCCACAACTGACGGCTTCCGGCACGGGCGCCCTGCCGCAAGGCCTAGCTGGCCAACTGGTGACGCTGGACAATGTTTCCCTTTACACGGATTCAGCCGCAACCATTCCGGTGTCGGGCAATTTCGCCACCCATGCCAATGTGACGTTGTATGCCAAGGATGCCGTCGGAAACATCATGGAAATCTATGACTGGGCATCCTCTTATTCCACGGCGGGCGCACTGGGCGGCACCCCGGAACCAACCGGCCTGGTTGATATCACTGGTTTCGTGTCGCAGTCCGGCACGTTTTCGCCTGAAATGACTCCAGTGTTAATCACCACCACTCCCGAGCCAACGACCCTGGCCCTAGCCGGCGCGGGCGGTTTGCTGGCGCTGATCTTCCGTCATCGCCGGAAAGCCTGAGCCTTGGATACAGTTTCAACCGGCGCATCTTCGGATGCGCCTTTTTAATTGCGGCGGCCAGGTTTCGCATGGGGCTTCGGCTCCAGCCTGCGCGTGCTCGAAGAAACCGTGCGTCGCAGTGGTTGTGGTTGGAGGAGCAAACTTTAACCCCGTCATTCATCAATGGCCGGTCGCAAACAGAAGGCATTGCAGAAACATTCCGGCAACGAATAAGCTGGATCGGCGGCAATCTGTCGGCGGCTTGCTGCTTTTGCCCATGTGCGCCAGGGTTCACCTTTCCTGCAGGAGATAAAATTGTCCAAAGGCAGCCGGATTCACGGCATTGGTGGCAGTGAACGTGAAGCTGCTGTTGGTGGCGGTGGCGGTCGCCAGCGCGGTCCAGTTGATCAGCGGGAGCGCAAGATTCGTGCTCATCAGCACCGTGAAAACTCCGCCGGTGATGCAGTTGGCCACGTTGAGGATGAGATTCGTCCCGGCCACATTGAACCCGGAAATGACCGGCGCGGGCAAGGGAATGGTGTAATCGGCCACGACGGGCAGGTGGTCGCTGGCGTCGGTAAGGTCGAGGTAAAGCTGCGCGGCGCTGATGAAAGCCGGCGCGTTGGTCACCAGCCGGTTGTTCAGCGCGGTGTTGGCTCCGTTGTTCACGCTGCCGGAGTAAATAGTCGTGCCGTTGTTGCCAAACGCATGATACGTTCCGGGAACGTATTTCAAGCCGTCTGGCGTGCCGTGATAAACATTCGTCGTCATCACCTGCAAATCGTCGCGGTATCTGAGCTCGTAAGTTTCTTCCGTCAACAGGAGGAGGAGGTTGGTGTCGGCGGTGCTGGTGCTCCAGTCAAGGTTCGGATTGTCCTCCGGATTCAGCGGGTCAACGCCCTGTCCCTGTGGAATGCCGTTCGGGGCGGTGGCGGCCAACATCGTCTGATACATCGGCTCGCCGCTGTTGTCCACGTTGTAGTCGCCGACGTAAAGCACGCGGGCGTTGGCCGGCAGGCTGTCCGCCTCGTCATTGCGGATGATCTTCGCCTCGCCGTTGCGGTAGTTTTCGTTGGCCGTGCCGGTGCTCGCCTTGTAATGGCTGACGTAAATGTAGAACTCATTCGCCGCGGCGGGCGCGACGCCGGCGGGCGCGAATTCATAACGCATCACCTCGCGATACTCGCCGCTGGCTGGACCCAGATTCCCGATGCCGCCCGGCGGATCCACCGGCACGGACGCGAGCAGTTGCACGGTTTTCGTGTTGTAAACCAGCGCGTTCGGGCCGTTGCCGCTGCTGTTGTTGGTGCTGCCGCCAAATTGCGTCGCCTGATAACGGCTGCTGGCATACATGCCTGCGACGCCGTAAAACAAATTCAAGCCGGCGGCAATCGGCGCGACGGTGCCGGAGTTGCTCGTCGTCTCCTCCAACGCCAGGATGTCCAGCGGCTGCGCCGGGTCATTGCCGACAAGCTCCTCGCCGATGCCTTCCAGCACGCCACCAGCCTGCACATTGCTTGGATTGCCTGGCGGCGCGAGCAGGCCGGGCAGCGGGGTTGTGGCACCATTGATGTCGTCCTCGATGTTGTAAGTGACGATGCGCAGCGTCCGCGTCTGCGCGGCAAGACTCGTCGCCAGACAGCAGATTGCCAGCAAAACCGGTCCAAGCCATGCGCCATGGATGTTATGGGATTTCATCAAACAATTTCCTTTGTTTCAACCAAGCGCCTTCATTCTAAGCGGCGTGCGAAAAGTTTTCAGCCGGAAAATGACGCCTTTAACAAGTTCAAGGAGGATGCCGCTGGAAATGGCTGGTTGCGGGAGCAAACACACGGCCACCGTTAGACCGCCGCGACCGCCAATGTCGAACGGCATGCGGATGCCTTTGTCTTAACCAAATCATCAGCGACACTTAAATCATGCGGTGTCCATTGACTTTTTGCCATCCTCTTTTGATATACTTTAGGTCTTGGGATAGGCAACCAAGATTTGCAGAAAGGAAACCTTATTGAGGTGAATAAAAATGAATGCACGAAAACCCAGCATTCTGGACGCTGCCGTTTTTTCGGTGCATGGCGCGGACGCGCTTGATTTTTAAAGGAACCCGAACTCCAACCATGAAAATGAACCGCATGACATCACTCCATGAACTGGCAACCCTCGCGGCAATCCTGGCCGGCACATGGCTGTTCGCCAACCAATCCCCGGCGGCCACGCTGGCGGGCTGGGACACTCATTCTTTATCAAATTACGGCACTTCGCCGCTGTCAGCCAGCGTGGCCGCTCCCAATCTGACGGTGGGCGGCCTGACGCGCGGATTGGGCGTCGGCACTTCGGGCAACCCGGCGGCGCGAGCCTGGGGCGGGGTCAACTGGAATTCCACCGATGAGGCCACAGCCATCGCGGCCAATCAATTTGCCTGGTTTACGGTCGCAGCCAATTCCGGCTACACCGTTTCCTTCACCACGGTCAGCCAGTTCAATTATCGCCGGTCCGGCGCGGGGGCGACAACGGGCGTGCTGCAATATCAAATTGATTCGGGCGATTTCATTGACATTGGGACGGTTGCCTACTCTTCAAGCGCCTCGGCGGGCGCAGGGCTGGCCCCCATTGATCTTTCCGGCTTATCCGACCTGCAAAATGTCGCCGCCGGCACGGTGGTTACTTTTCGCATCGTGAACTACGGGGGATCGAGCACATCCGGCACCTGGTATATTTACGACGTGGCGAATTCCACGGCGGATGATTTTGAAATTCAAGGCTCCGTCAGCCCGGTGCCCACGGGCACGCCGCCCGGCAACGTCGCTGTGACGCCGTCAGTGACCGTCGCCAACGCCGCCGGCGCGGTCACGTTCACGGTGACTTCCACCGGCGACGCGCCGGATTATTCTTGGTTTAAGGAAACGCCGGCGGGAACGAATTTGATTGCCAGCGCGACCACCTCGACGCTGACGCTGGCCGGCCTTTGCGGCACGGACACGGCGCAATATCAGGTGGTTCTCGCCAATGCTTACGGCGCGGTCACCAGTTCCGTGGTCAGTCTGACGGTCTGCGATCCGGCCATTCTCACTCAGCCTGCAAACCAGACCAATGTTTTGAACGACCTAGATGTTTTCAGCGCCACGGCCGTCGGGAGCCAGCCTTCGGAGCTGCTTTTTTACTACAATGGCACGCTGGTGGCCAATTCGGCGGTCAGCACGCTGACTAACTCCATGACCATTTACGTCACGAACAATCCGGCGGCGACGAATCTTGCCGGCTATTATCTGGTGGCCTCAAATCAGTTCGGCATGGTGACCAGCGCGTTGGCCACGGCGACGGTTGCCCTGACTCCTCCCGTGGAGATCACGCGCTGGGATTTCAACGTCACCAATGATTATACGGCCACGAATCCGGCGGCGACGACGGGGGCCGGCACGGCCATGCCCGTTCAAAATCCCGCCGTGACCAATTTCACTTTTGCGCCGGGCGCTGTGTATGATCCCAGCCAGTTGATGCCGGGCGGGACAAATCTGGGCTGGGCGTTGAACGGCTTCGCTGCCAGCACCGCCAACAAAACGGCCGGCTTCCAGTTCAGCGTCAGCACCGCCGGCTACACGAACATCCTGCTGACGTGGTCGGAGCGGCACAGTGCCAGCGCCTCAAAATACATGCGGGTGCAATACACCACCAACGGCATTGATTATATTGACGGCGACGTGATTGTTTTCAATGATGTCGCGTATCAATTTTACTCCAGCGATCTTTCGGCCGCGCCCGGGGTGGCCGACAATCCCAACTTCGGCTTCCGGCTGGTCGCCGAACACGAAGACACCGCGACCGGCAATGGCAGCACGAATTACGTCGGCACCTCGTCAGCTTTTGGCGGCGGCGGCACCATCCGCGTGGATTTGATGACGGTTTTTGGCAGTCCGCCCGGCGCGATTTCACCCATTCCGCTCCAAATTCAGCTGGTGGGCACGAACGCGGTGCTGACTTGGAATGATCCGTCGTCCGCGTTCTCGTTGCAGGCTGCGCCGATGGTCGTTGGTCCGTTTTCCACGGTGTCCTCCAACAGCCCCTACACCAATGCGGCCACCGATGCGCAACAGTTTTTCCGGTTGCAATCAAACTAAAACTGCTTCGACCAGACAGGAAGGGCGGCCATTGCTGACCGCCCTTTTTTGCCGGAATAATTTTCCAGAAATTAAACCACCGTCGCAATCGCGTCGCCCATCGCGCGCGTGCCCACGCGCCGGGCGTTTGGCTCGTTGGCGTTGAAAATGTCACCGGTGCGGTGGCCGGTTTCGATGACGTGCTGCACGGCGCTTTCAATCGCCGCCGCCGCGTCATTCAAGCCGAAGCTGTGCCGCAGCATCAGCGCGGCCGACAAAATCTGTGCAATCGGGTTTGCCAGATCCTTGCCGGCGATGTCCGGCGCGGTGCCGCCGGCGGGTTCGTAGAAACCAAAAGTTTGGTTGCCATTGGTCGCGCCCAAACTCGCGCTCGGCAACATGCCGAGTGAACCGCCCAGCGCGGCCGCCTCGTCGCTCAGGATGTCACCGAACGTGTTTTCGCACAGCATCACGTCGAACTGCATGGGCTTGAGCACGAGCTGCATCGCGCCGTTGTCCACGAACATGTGATCCAGCGCCACGTCGGGATAATTTTTGCCGACGCGCGTGACGACCTCGCGCCATAAAATTCCGTTTTCCAGGACGTTCGCCTTGTCAATGCTCGTCAATTTCTTCCGGCGCAACTGCGCGGCTTTGAACGCGACGTGCGCGATGCGCTCGATTTCCGGCGTGGTGTAAACCATCGTGTCAATTGCGCGGAAATTTCCGCCGCCGAGATCCTCGGTCTTTTTCGGCTGGCCGAAATACATGCCGCCGGTCAGCTCGCGCACGACCAGAATGTCAATGCCATCGCCCTGCCGTTCTTTTGCCAGCGGGCAGGCATGCGCCAGCACCTTCGGCAATTTCACCGGGCGCAGATTGGCGAACAGGCCGAATTCCTTGCGCAACCGCAGCAGCGCGGCGCGTTCGGGGCGTTCCTCTTTCGAAATTGTCGGATCACGGTCGGGCAAACCAACAGAACCGAAGAGGATGGAATCCGACTTCTTGCAGATGTCGAGCGTGATGTCCGGCAGCGCCTTCTTGGCGAAGTCAATGCCCGCCCAGCCGACGGGCGCGTCGGTGAGGTTGAGCTTGAACTTGAACCGTTTTTCCGTGGCGCGCAAAACCTTGATGGCTTCGCGCATGACTTCCGGGCCGATGCCGTCACCCGCGAGCACTGCGATGTTGTATGTTTTCATGAAATCGGCGGACAGTTTATTTTTTTCGCGCGACGTGACAATGGAATTTTGATTCGACATTCATAATTTTAAATTCAAAATTCGCCCGATGGCATTACCTTGCAAAATTGCAACGTTGCTTTACTGCTTCAGCGAGCAGGAGGAAGCTCTTCTGCTCGAACGCGCGCAGGAGCCGAATCGCGGCTTGTGGAGCCCGTGCGGCGGCAAATTGAAGATGGACCTCGGCGAGTCGCCTTACGCCTGCGCCTGCCGCGAGGCGCACGAGGAAACCGGATTGAAACTCGCGCCGGCGGACTTGCATCTGGCCGGGCTGATCAGCGAACACGGCTATCAGGGCCAGACGCACTGGCTGATGTTCTTGTTCGAGGTGAAGGTGAAATTGAAAGCGCTGCCGCCGGTTCATGTGGAAGGACGCTTTGAGTTTTTCCCGCGCGAAAAGATTTTTGATTTGAACATTCCACAGACCGACCGTGAAAAAATCTGGCCGTGGTTCTGGCGGTTTCGCGGCGGCTTTTTTGCGGCGCACTGCCATTGCCACGCCGACGGACGGAATGACTGGACGCTGGAAGAAACCAGCGCGGCCTGCAGCCGGAGAAAAACTAGGCCCACAACTGGCGGTCGAGCGAACGATACTGGATGGCCTCGGAAACATGATCGGCGGTGAGATGTTCCGAACCCGCCAGATCCGCGATGGTGCGGGCGACCTTCAAAATGCGGTCATATGCCCGGGCGCTGAAATTCAGGTCGGTCATCGCCTGGTTCAACAGCGTCTTAGTGGCTTCGTCAATGGTGCAGAACCATCTCAATTCCTTCGACCCCATGCGGGCGTTGCAGGTGATGTTTTTTTGACCGCGAAAGCGCTCGTGCTGCCGCTGGCGGGCGGCCACGACCCGGGTCCGGATTTGCGCGGAGGTTTCGCCCGTGCGCTCGGCCGAGATGTCGCGGAATTTCACCGCCGGCACCTCGATGTGCAGGTCAATGCGATCCAGCAGCGGCCCGGAAATGCGGCCCAGGTAATTCTGGATTTCGCGCGGCGAACTTTTGGATTCGCCCGGCATTTTCCCGTCGGGCGTCGGATTCATCGCCGCCACCAGCATGAATTGCGACGGAAAAGTCATCGTGCCCGCCGCGCGCGAAATCGTGACAATGCCTTCTTCCAGCGGCTGGCGCATCGTCTCCAAAACGCTGCGCTTGAACTCCGGCAGTTCGTCAAGAAACAACACGCCGTTGTGCGCGAGGGATATTTCGCCGGGTGTGGGATTGATGTTGCCGCCGAGCAGCCCGGCGTCGCTCGCCGTGTGGTGCGGCGCACGGAACGGCCGCTGCGTCACCAGTGCCTGGCCGGCTTTCAGCAGGCCCACGATGCTGTGAATCTTCGTCGTCTCCAGCGCTTCGGCCAGCGTCAGGGGCGGCAGGATGGACGGAAGGCGTTTCGCCAGCATTGACTTGCCGGTTCCGGGCGGCCCGACCAGGAGCACGCAATGCGCGCCGGCGGCGGCGATTTCCAAGGCGCGCTTGACGGATTCCTGTCCCTTCACCTCCGCAAAATCCAGCTCGTCTTGCGGGTGCTGGTCGAAAATTTGCGCGAGATCAACCTTCGTCGGCGCGATTTTAATCTCGCCTTCCAAAAATTGGGCCGCCTCGCGCAAATTTTGAACCGGGATGACTTGCAGTCCGGCGACCACTGCGGCTTCCGCCGCATTTTCAGCGGGCACGAGCACGCCGACTTTGCCCTCTTTCTGGGCGCGGAGGGCAACCGGCAAAATCCCCTTGCAACTGCGGATCGCGCCGGTGAGCGCCAGCTCACCCACCACGATGAAATTGTCCAGTTGATCGGTCTCCAACTGCTCGCTCGCCGCCAGAATGCCAAGCGCAATGGGCAGGTCAAAACTCGGTCCTTCCTTTTTCACATCGGCGGGCGCGAGATTGATGGTCGTCCGGCCCATCGGGAATTTGTAGCCGGAATTGGCAAGCGCCGTTGAAACCCGGTCCTTGGATTCCTTGACTGCGGCATCCGGCAGCCCCACGACTACGACGAGGCTTTCTCCGAAACCGCAGTTGACCTCGACTTCCACCGCGAAGGCGTCAATGCCGTTAACCGCCGCTGAACAAACCCGTGAGAGCATCGGCGAACTTTATCACCGCGCCCCGACTGATGGCAAAGCCAGATTTTGCATTCTGGCCCGGCGGCAATTTTGCTGTGTAAACGACACGAAGGATTTCATCGCGGAACAGCATCCAAATACACAGTCGGGTTATACCCCATAGCGTCCGCAAGATTGTCGGGCGATACTTTGGCCATGAAAAACAACACTTTGCTCATCACGTTCCTTGCCATCGCGGCCTTCGCGGTGGGATGCGACAAACAACAAACCGCCTCGCAGCAGCTTGACAAGGTTCAAACCGAAACGAAGGAGGCGGTGCAGGACATGAAGGACTACAGCTACGCGCAGAAGGCTGAATTTGTTAAATCCATGCAAGATCAGTTGACCGCGCTGAATCAGGACCTGGATAAACTCTCAGCCAAAATTGACCGTTCCAGCGACACCATCAAGGCCGAGGCCAAACCCAAACTTCAGGCGTTGCGTGATCAGGCGACCCAGTTGAACCTGCAGCTTGATGAGGCCAGGAACGCCACCGAGTCCACTTGGGACAGCGTCAAAACCGCCTGTCAGAAGGATTACGAAGCGATGAAGGACGGACTCAACCAGGCACGTCAGTGGGTGAGCGACAAAATCGCGCCATGAACGCAACCACCGGTCGCAATTAAAAAAACCTTCAAACAAGATCAGCGAACAGAAAGACGGCAGACATGAAAACATTCAAGTCATTCAAACTATCGGTCATCATGGTTGCGGCGCTGGCAGCGCTGCCCTTGGTTCAAGGGTGTGCTTTGTTGCTCCTGGGAGGCGTGGCAGCTGGGGCTGCGTATGGCACCGTGAAGTATGTCAATAATACGTTGCAAGTGACCCAGGAGGTGTCTTTGGATAAAGCATGGAGTGCGGCCAATACAGCGTTGAAGGAACTGCAGATGCCGGTGACCGCCTCCACCAAGGACGGGGCGTCGGGCAAGTTGGAGGCGCGTAACGCGCAGGATCAACCTGTGACCATTCAAATGATTCGGAAAACCGACCGCGTCACCGAAATTCAAATCACAGTGGGCACGTTCGACAGCTCGGGAAACCGGACAGAAGCGCAACAAATCAATGACAAGATGCAGGCCCATTTCTGAACGAGTATTCTATGCATCTGTCCGACCTGCTTGTTATCGGCGGCCCGATTAGCTTTTCAGGAAACCCCTCTAGAATGCGTGGTGGGGTTCCTGGGGCTGCACCTTGCCAACCATTTCATCCCGCCGGCGGTTGGTGCGCTGGCGCTCGTCGGCGGGATCGTGCTGCGGCTGGTCAAATCGGGGCGTGTCCCGTGAGGGAACCGACGGCATCGGTGGCCGCCGGCGTGCCGGCCCGCCTGTGGCCGTTGAAATGGCATGAACGGGTGCGCCGGGGCGGCTTTGTGGCGGATGGTCGCCAGGGGTTTGAACCATGGACCGGGCCGGGCGGATTTCGCACCGACGCGTTTGTGCGGCAAATATACCGGCGGCTGGGGCGGCGCGCGGCTGGTGCCGGAAAAACACCATGACCATGAAACAATTTTTCCCGGCCCTCGGGCGGAGGCTCAAAGCGGTTTGCTGGCTGCCCCCGACGGTCGTCCACGTCCTTGCGCACCGGCGGCGGCAGGCCATGCGCTGTGAACTTGAAGCCGAACGGCTCGACCGGATTCGCCACCCGGAAAAGTATCGCGGCAAATAAGCCTGTCCCGATAAAACACCTTGCATGGGCGCGGCGGCGGGAAACCAGGCGGTTCCGGCCCAACTGACGGGTCGGGGGGCAATGGGGTGTTCACCCCATTGCCAGAAGATGAGAATCATCCGATGATGTTCCCGGACTGGCGGTGCGCCGGCGGGCGATAAAGCTTTCCTGACCGCGCCGCCACCGCCAGCATGTCAACATGAAGCAAAAACTAATCCGGCTGTCCCGGCGCTATGTGCAGGCGCTGCGAACGCACCTGCAACCGGGCCTGCGGGCGGGCCGGCAGCCGGCGCTGGCGCTGGGCCGCCAGGCGGCCGCCCTGGGCGTGGAGACGCTGGAGTTGGCGCGGATTCACGAGCAGGCCGTCGCCACCCTGGAATTATCCCGCCGGAAAGACGGCTTTTTCAGACGGGCGGAACTGTTTTTCACCGAGGCCGTCACGCCGCTGGTGGAGACGCATCGCGCCGCGCGGCAGGGCCGGACGGATTTGCACCGGCTGCAGGAGACGCTGGGCCGGCGCACACGGGAACTGGCCGCCGCCCAGCTGCAGTTGCAGCGCGGCGTCCGCCGGCGCCGGCAGGTCGAGGCCGCGCTCAAGCAAAGCGGCGTTCATTACACCCGGCTGTTGAAAGACTCCCTGCAGTTGCAGGAAGGTTTGCGGCGGTTGACGCATCAGGTGCTGGCGGCGCAGGAGGAGGAGCGCAAAAAGATCAGCCTGGAACTTCAGGATGAAGTCGCGCAGACCCTGCTGGGGATCAATGTCCGGCTGCTCACCTTGAAGCAGGAGTCGCGGCTCAACACCCGGGGGCTGAAAGCGGAAATTGCCGGCACGCAGCGGCTGGTGGCCCGGTCGGCCCGGTCCGTGCGGCGGGCCGCCCGCGAATTTGGAAACACATGAAACACATGAAACGCAAACTGTTCAACTCGTCGCGCCGCTATCAGGATGCGCTGCGCACCCAGATGAAGCAGGGCCGGCGGGCCAGCCTGGCGGCGGCGCGCGGCGTGGGCAGCCAGGCACTGGCGGCCGGGCTGCAGACGCTGGACCTGGCCAGGCTCCACGAGCAGACGCTGGTGCCCCGGTGGTCGCAGTGCGCCCGCCAGAAGTCATCGTGCGATAGTCCGCGCCGGGGGCAGTGGATAAAATACCCCATGGCTCAAATTTTTTTGAGCATTAATATCGTGTCATGACTGCCATAAACTTTTCGCCGGCGGACCCGTCAGTTGGCGCATTGCTTCAATCCCAGCCGAATTCCCACCAGCGCATTCTGGTCGTGGAGGCGGAGGGTGGCATTCCGTTCGTCACGCCGCAGAACGTGAAAAGCATCGGCATGGACGTGCTGCGCCACCGCGTGGCCATCACCGGCGAAGCCGAGGCCGAGAAAAAAACCAGCAAAACAGCCAGCCAGAAGATCTTCGATGGACTGTGGCAGCCGTCGGTCATGTCTTCGGCCAGGGTGAAGACATCATCCAGGGGTTTTGGCAGTTGATTTGAGGTCATGGATTTTAGGAGTTGGCAGTCAGAGAGGAAATGGGCGGGAATGATGCAACCATCAGCAAATGAAGCATTTGCGGGCTTAGGCGCGTCCGCCCCGGCCAAAACGACGGTCGTTTTGGGTCCCGCAAGCCCGCGCCAGACGAAAAAAGCGCTTTTACGGCCTGGCGCGGAGTCGCCCTGGCCGCAACGACCGTCGTTTTGGGCGGCACGGGCCGGCGGCGGCTGAAAAAAGCGCTTTGGCGGGCTGGGGCGGATCTTCCCCGGTCGAAACGAGCGTCGTTTTGGGGTGGGCGGCTTCGCGCCGGGTGATAAAAGCGCTTTTGCCGGGTCGGCGGCGCCGCGCCGGGGTGAAACGACAGCCGGGATGGGGTGGAAACGGGATGGCTCCGCTGCCGCTTCAGGCGGTTGCGCGGCTGCGCTTCGGACATCACCACATGTCGCGAAATTCCTCGTGGCTTGCGCATGACGCTCAAAGACGTTGCGCGGCGGAGGCAAGACCAATCGCAAAAACATTCTAACCATTTGTGGCAAGAAATGATGAGGTGAGCGGCCGCGCATTCGCGCAACTGAACCAAATTAAAAAATCGAGGACGCGGAGGATTCAAATTGAACAAGGTAGGGTTACACCCCATAGCGGCCGGACACGCGGCGGGCTAAGTTCAGCTTGTGAATGGTAAAAAACATCTCTTCCAAACCAATCAAGTCAGCCTCGTGTTATGCGCCGCGCTCCTGGGCGCTCTGACTGGCTGCGCGGGTTATGTGGACGGGCCACGCGCCGGGGTTTACGCGGCGCCGGATGCGTTCGCCGCACAGGATGACTACGTTTATTACCCCGGTTATGAATGTTATTACAGCTTAAGCCGGCACCAATACGCCTACCGCGAAGGGAACGCCTGGGTTTTCCGGCCCGCGCCGCGCGGCGTCGCGGTGGACGCGCTGCGGGCTTCGCCTTCCGTGAAGATGAATTTCCACGACCCGCCCGCGCAACACCATGCAGCGGTGGTCAAGCAATATCCGAAAAACTGGCAGCCATCCGGTGCGAAGCCGGGCCAAGACCGGAAGGACGACCAGCACGGGGAAAACAATGGAAAATAACCAGGCCAGCCACAATCACACTTTGAAAGGATTATTATGTTAGGAACTGTCTTATTGGTGCTGCTCATATTGATGCTGGTCGGCGCCTTCCCAACGTGGCCGCACAGCCGGTCCTGGGGCTATTACCCGAGCGGCGGCCTGGGCCTGATCCTGCTGATTCTCGTTGTGCTAATTTTACTGGGCAGAGTTTGACCAAAACAGTTCACGAAACTAAACGAAAGACAAATTATGTTGCAAAGCATCAAACAACTCTACGGAGAAAAACTGGGGGCCAAGGACGGCGAGATCGGCCACGTGAAGGACTTTTATTTTGACGATCAGCGCTGGGCGGTGCGCTATGTCATTGCCGACACGGGAACCTGGCTGACGAGCCGGCAGGTGCTGCTCTCGCCGCTTGCCCTGGGCGGTCTTTATCAGGACGGAAGGGACCTGCCTGTCAACCTGACCAGGAAACAGATTGAAGACAGCCCGGCGGTTGAGACGCACAAGCCGGTGTCGCGGCAGTTTGAAGAAGACTATCACCGCTATTACGGCTGGCCTTACTATTGGGAGGGGGACGGACTTTGGGGCGGGATGCGCGGCTTTCCGATTTTGGAAATGCCTCCCAAATTTTATCCGGGCGAACCCCCGGCGGCGGCCGGTCCAAAACCGGCGCGTGCCGATGCGCATCTGCGCAGCACCCTGGCCGTGACCGGCTACCACCTGCAGGCCGCCGATGGCATTGCCGGCCATGTCTGTGATTTTTTGATGGATGACAAAAGCTGGGCCATCAATCAACTGGTCATCAAAACCGGCCACCGGTTCACCGGCAAAGAAGTGCAGATTCCGGTGGGCCAGGTGGAGCGGATCAGCTATCCGGAATCCACGGTGTTTGCGAAGCTCACCAAGGCGGCCGTCGAGAAAAGTCCCGAGCACCGGCTGGTTCCCAACGGCGCGGCCATTCCCACCGGAACCATTCTCGCTTTATGAAACACAATAAAAATCTCCAGAATCAAAATCAAACGCCGGCCGGCGCGCCACGGCCCGCTTCGGCGGCGGAATTAAACCGGAAGGCAACCCGCTTCACGCCCTCACCGGACGAAGTGGCGAGAAGGGCTTACTTCACCTATGTGAACCAAGGTTCGCAGGACGGACATGAGGTGCAGCACTGGCTGCAGGCGGAGGCGGAGTTGATCGCGGAACGCAACCAGACGCGCCTTCATGGATTCCACAACCCGACGTAAAACATCTTTCCCAAACAAACAACCACAAATCGAAAGCATCACAATACTATGAAAACTATGAATGGCACCCGCGCGGAAGCGCCCAAAATGTTTGAAACTGAAAACGACATCTCCGAGGATCGCCGGATTCAACTGAACGTGCTGCTGAACCAGCGGCTGGCGTCCGCCGTGGATTTGCAAATGCAGATGAAGCAGGCGCATTGGAACGTGAAAGGACCGAGCTTCATCGGCCTGCACGAGCTGTTCGACAAGGTGGCCGAGGCGGTGGAGGGCTATGTGGGCGAGATCGCCGAACGCATCGTCCAGCTCGGCGGGGTGGCCGAAGGCACGGTGCGCATGGCGGCGTCCCGCACGCGGCTCACCGAATATTCGCGGGAGGTTTCCGAAGGCATGGCGCATGTCGAAGGCGTGGCCTGCGCGCTTTCCACCTTTGGGCAGGAGGCCCGCAACACGATCAATGAAGCGGACGAACTGGACGATGCCGACACGGCGGATTTGTTCACCGAGATTTCGCGCGGCATTGATAAATGGCTGTGGTTCGTCGAGGCACACTCTCAGGCTGCGAAATAATAAATATGACCCCCCCCATCACCACATTTGCGACGATCCTGCAAACGCCGGTTTTCCCGCAAACCCTGCACCAATTCCGGCCGGATCCCAAGGCCGCCGCCAGTCCCAAACCGTCCAAGCGGGACAATACTTTTTCCAAATCCCGCGACCTGCGCGAAGATCGCGGCATACGCGAAATGAAAACCACGCAGAATGAACAAACCCAGCCGCACGGACGTTGATTGAGCATTGGCCCATGAGGACAAATAAGTGACGCCGGATTCAAGATTCGGACATGAAAAAGTATCGGCAGAAAAAAGAAACAAAAAGCTATGGAAAAAATACATGCAATTAAAACGGGTATAAGTAGAGTGAAACGGCTCCTGGCGGGCCTTGTCTTTGCCGCCGCGGGCATATTTTTGTGCCACGTGGCAACGGCGGCACAATCGCCGGTTAACCTTGGAACGGCCGGCAATTTTGTAATCCTGGCAAAATCAGGAATCAGCACCGTTCCACCTTCCGCCGTGACCGGCGACCTTGGAGTGAGTCCGATTGACTCGACGGCCATAACTGGATTTTCATTGATACTGGATGGCTTGGGTCAATTTTCGACATCGTCTCAGGTGACAGGAAAAATATACGCCGCCAACTACGCATCTCCCACTCCGGTCAGCCTGACCACGGCCATTGGCGACATGCAAACCGCCTACACTGACGCCGCCGGCCGAAGTCTGCCCGATTTCACCGAACTGGGATCCGGGCAGATCGGCGGGCTGACGCTGGTCCCTGGTCTCTACAAATGGAGCACCGATGTTTTGATCTCATCTGATGTCACGCTCAACGGTGGCGCAAACGATGTCTGGATTTTCCAGATCGCGGGGAAAATCACCCAGGCGACCGGCACACAGATTCATCTGACCGGTGGGGCCGCAGCCGCGAATATTTTCTGGCAGGCATTCGGCGATGTCTCGCTGGGAACGACCGCTCACTTTGAGGGAATCATATTGGCTCAAACCT
The DNA here is from genome assembly GCA_964449815.1 of uncultured Bifidobacteriaceae bacterium. Taxonomy (GTDB): domain Bacteria; phylum Verrucomicrobiota; class Verrucomicrobiia; order Limisphaerales; family UBA11358; genus UBA11358. Next base: position 87,149 of record CAYVGC010000002.1, on the reverse strand, counting down.
CCATCAGCCTGGGCACGGGCGCATCAATTAACGGCCGCTTGCTGGCACAGACTGCGGTTACTCTGGATGCCAATGCCGTTGCAGCTCCGGCAGCGGCAACAACTCCCACATTGGTGTCGGCGGTTGCGGTCAAGGGGCCATACTTGGACGCCATCGGGCAGTCGCTTGATCTTGGGACTGAGACCATGACGGCTCCACTGTCAGGCAGCACGCAGTTCTATCGTATCCGGTCAGGAACAGCGCTTGCCATTACCAGCATTGCCATTATTGGTGGCGACGTGGTGATAACTTACCATTAAACCCCGGCTTGCAATCATGCCCGCCCGCCAACTCCTGATTTATGAACACCAATCCGCTCAAGCAGGGTCTCTTAACCGAAAATTCCGAAGGCATCGGCACCGTCACCAGAAAAATGGTGCGCGAGCGGGCCATTGAACTGGCGGTCATCAATGGTCGTTCGGCGCAGGACGTGTCAAAAACCGATTGGGAACAGGCCAAACGGGAATTGACCGGTGATCCAGATCCGGCCCCCAACGAGGCCGCCCTGGAATCCGCGCCCGAATCCGAACGCTGGGATCCGACGCCCGGCTCGCCCGGCCACAAAGTGCCGGCAGGCCCCAGCGCCGATGAGGACGACGAAGGGCGCAGCGACAACGAACGGCTGGTGGACGAAGGCATGGCTGGCGCGGAACAGGATCAGGCGCGCCAGGCAGCCACCAACGCCGCCAGACAGAATTAGCGAATTATGTCGAAAATTATCAGCCGCGAGATCCGGCTGGCCTCCCGGCCCAAGGGCATTCCCACTTCGGCCAACTTCACCCTGGCGAGCAGTGAGCTGGAGCCGCTGCCGGACCAGCAGGTGCTGGTGCGCAATCTCTTCATGTCGGTGGATCCTTACATGCGCGGGCGAATGAACGGCCCAAAATCCTATGTGCCGCCGTTCGAGATCGGCAAAGTGCTTGAAGGCGGGGCTGTCGGCGAGGTCGTCGAGTCGCGCGCGAAGGAATTCAAAGTGGGCGACGCCGTTGTTTCCAACTTTGGCTGGCGGGAATATTTCATCGCCTTGCCAAAAGACCTCCATGCTGTCAGCCGAGAGGTTCAACCGCTCTCGGCTTATCTCGGCGCGCTTGGCATGACGGGCATGACCGCCTGGGCCGGATTGAATCTGGTGAAGGTCAAGGCCGGCGATGTCATTTATATTTCCGGTGCCGCCGGGGCGGTCGGCAACGTTGCCGGGCAACTGGCGAAAATGCGCGGCTGCAAAGTCATTGGCTCCGCCGGCTCCACGGAGAAGGTCGGGTTTCTGCGCGAGGAATGCGGGTTTGACATCGCCTTCAATTACCAGACCGGCCCGGTGCTTGAACAATTGAAGCTTGAGGCACCGGACGGCATTGACGTTTATTTCGACAATGTCGGCGGCGAAGCGCTGGAAGCCGCGCTCGCGATGTTGCGGGTGCATGGCCGGATCATCGCCTGTGGCGGCATCTCCGGTTACAATGAGGAAAAACCACTGCCCGGACCTTCCAATCTTTTTAACATCACGACCAAACGGTTAACGATGCGCGGCATGATTGTCAGTGATTCGCTGGACCGCCGTGGAGAATTTGAAAGAGAAGTGGGTGGCTATTTACAATCGGGCAAACTGAAAAACAAAGAGACGGTTGTCGAAGGCCTCGACCAGGCCGAAGGCGCATTCGTCGGTCTCTTCAAGGGAAATAATATCGGCAAGATGGTGGTGAAACTGGCTTGAACCGTTTTTTTGGCCAGTTGGCCAGCAAACCTTTCTCCAATGGCACCCGCACGAAAGTCCGCTTCGACGGCACGGAAGCGGCCAGCCGGAAGACCTTCTTGAATATCGCCCGGCGGACCACGCGCCGAAGGCCAGAAAACGAGTTAAAACAACATTGAACAGCAAACGTCCAACATCGGACGATGAACGCCCAGTTTTGAACATCCCGTCGAGGCGGCGCGCGGGTTCATCCGGTGTTCGAGATTGGATGTTCGCTGTTTTCCCTGATTAAACCTCCACGACCTGCCGGTATTCCGGCACGATGACCTGGGCCTTTGGTTTCATCGCGCGCAGGGTCTCGGCGTGGGCGAGGCATTGCGATTCTTCGCCGTGGATGCAGATGATTTTTTTGAGGCTGCCGGAAAGTTTCTGGACGTATTGCCGCAATTCATTTTTGTCGGCATGGCCGGAATAGGTGTCGAGCAAAACCACTTTCGCGCGCACGGCCACCGGTTCGCCGAAGATGTTGACCGGATTCGCTCCCGCCGTGATGAGCGCGCCGAGCGTGCCTTCGGCGCAATAGCCGATGAACAGCACCAGACTCTTCGGATCACCGATGTGGTTTTTCAGATGATGCCGGACGCGTCCGGCTTCGCACATGCCCGACGCACTGATGATGATGGCGGATTCCTTCAGCTCATTGAGCTGCTTGGACTGCTCGACCTCGCGGAGGTAGGTCAGGTTCGTCATGCCGAACGGATTCGCCTTTTCATGCAGGAACTTATTGATGGTGTCGTTGAAACATTCCGGGTGCAGCCGGTAAATCTCCGTGGCGTTCACACTCAACGGGCTGTCCACATAAATGGGGCAGCGCGGCAGCTTGCCGGCGAGCGTGAGCTGGTTCAGCACATAAACAATCTGCTGCGTGCGCCCGACGGAAAAGGCGGGGATGATGACCTTGCCTTTTTGATTCAAAGTTTCCAGCACGAGCCGGCCGACGGTTTCGTCGGCATCCTTGCGAACGGCGTGTTCGCGTCCGCCGTAAGTGGATTCGATCTGGAGGTAATCCACGTTCTCGACCGGCACGGGATCGCGGAGGATTTCATCACCACCGCGCCCGACGTCGCCGCTGAAGAGGTGGCGGAATTTCTTCCCATTTTCCTGAACGTCCAGAATCACCTGCGCGGAGCCGAGAATGTGCCCGGCGTCGCGGAACGTCACGGTCACGCCGTCCACGACGAGAAACGGGCGCTCGTAGCTGACGCCGACGAACTGATGCAGCGTTTTTTCCGCGTCGGCAATGGTGTAAAGCGGCTGGACCGGCGGCAGATGTTTTTTGGCGCGCTGCTTGGAGACGAACAGCGCGTCCGCTTCCTGGATGTGGCCGGAATCCACGAGCATGATGGCGCACAGGTCGCGCGTGGCGAAGGTGCAATGGATGTTGCCGTTGAAGCCCTGCTTGACGAGGTTCGGCAGGTTGCCGGCGTGGTCCATGTGCGCGTGGCTCAGGACGACGGCGTCAATCTGTTTTGGATCGAACGGAAAGCAGCAGTTGCGGTTGATGGATTCTTCGCGGTGGCCCTGGAACAAGCCGCATTCGAGCAGCAGCTTTTTGCCGTTGACCTCAAGGAGATACATGGAGCCGGTGGTGGTGCGGGCCGCGCCGAGGAAGTGGATTTTCATGTTCGTGAAGCGTGAAGCGTGACGGGGGAAATTGCAATCCCGTTTCACGTCTCACGCGGCAAGTTCACGCCTGCCGGTAGGTGATGCGCGCCTTGTTCAAATCGTATTGCGACATCTCGACGTTGACCTTGTCGCCGACGGAGATGCGGATGAAGTTTTTGCGCAGCCGGCCGGAGATGTGGGCGAGCACCTGATGGCTGTTGGGCAGTTCGACGCGGAACATGGTGCCGGGCAGCACCTGCGTGACGGTTCCAGACAGTGCGATGTGCTCTTCTCTTGGCACGGTGAACAGCAAGATTTCGGGCGTCATCCTGCCAGCGCCGGCGGGAAAATCAACCTTTTCGGGCTTGCAGAACGGAGTGGACTTTCGCGGCTGATTCGCTAGATTTACCGAATTGTTTATGAAAAACGATACAACTACAACTATTCTGAATTTTGTGCTCGCCGCGCTGGTGATCTTCGGCGTGGTGTTCGCACTGCTGACCATGAACCGCACGCGCGAACTCCGACAGTTAAGCCTCAACGCCACCGCCGCCAACAACGCCCTGCTGCGCGCCCAGGCGCTGGCCAACGACGCCACCGCCTTCAACGCCAGCGCCAAAAACCCGGAGCTGACCCGCATTCTCCAGTCCATTCAATCCAAACCCGCCATCCATTGATATGAATCCCGATTCGAAAACTGAAGTCCCGAACACTGAAGTCGCCGCCAACACTGAAATCGCCGCCTTGCGCAACCAGGTTTATGTGCTGCTCATCGCGCTCATCGTCGTCAGCGGCACGCTCACCGTATATCTCTACCGCCAGGCCAGCATTGCGCGCAAGGACATCGAAGCCATCCAGCCGCAGGCCGAGCAGCTCATCAAAGCCTTCAATCAAAACCAGGGCGTGATGGTCACCTTTGTGAACCAGCTCGTGGCCTACGGCCAGACGCATCCCGACTTTGTGCCCGTGCTGAAGAAATATGGCATCGAGCCGCGGCCCGGCATCCCGGCGGGCGCCCCCGCTGGCGCGGTTCCGACGGCGCCGAAAAAGTAACCCGTCCTACTTCAACTTTCCGCCGCAGTTCGGACAAAAGTTCGCCTGCGGCGGATTTTTTTGCCCGCAGCCGGCGCACACCGACTGCGCCGCCTTGTTGCGCCGGTGAATGACCAGGTTGCGGATGTAGGGGATCCAGGTGAAGGCGTAGGCGAAGATGAAAACGGAATCCTGCTGGTGCAGCGAGTAGCCCAGCAGCGTCACCGAGCCAATCAGGCTCAGCCACCAGAAAGCCTGTGGCACCACGACCTGTTTGCGTTTTTCCGTCACATACCATTGCACAAAAAAACGGGAGAAAAAAACGGCGTTGCCGCACCAGCCGACAATTTTCCAGACGCTCCAGTCAATGCCAAGAAGCTGGCCGTCATGCCAGAGGAGATGCAAAATGGAATCCATCGGTGAATTTAGCCGCAGCCGCGCGGCGCTGACAAATCATTTTCCTGTTTCTGATTTGAGATGAATCGTCTGCGTCGGGAACGCCAGCTCGATTTTTTCGGCGTCGAACCGCTGCTTGATCTGCAAATTCAATTCCTGCATTTCCGCAAAATGCGCCGTCTCATCCGTGCCGTTCCAGACATGGGCGACGAAAATGTTCAGCGCCGAATCTGTAAACTTGTTGAAGCTGATGGTGAGACTGCCGGTCTTCGGGTTGGCGCGGAAAACCTCCTCCAGAATGACCGTTGCGCGCTTCACCTTTTCCACCGGCGTGTCGTAAGCGAGGCCAAGGTTCATCTCCGTCTTGATCGCCGGCCGGCGCGTGACGTTGGTGATGATGGCGTTGCCCATCGTCTTGTTCGGAATGGTGACATGATGGCCGTCGCCATTGCGAATCCGCGTGCTGCGCAGGCCGATGGATTCCACCGTGCCGTCCACGCCCTCGACCTTGATCTGGTCGCCGATGTGAAACGGCTTGTCCATGAAAATCGCCACGGCGCCGAACAGGTTGGCCACCGTGTCCTGCGCCGCCAGGCCGAGCGCCAGGCCGCCCACCGAAAGCCCCGCCAGCAAGCTCGTGATCTTGATGTCAAGATTGTCCGCCGTCAGCACGGCGGCCGCGATGACGACGGCCACCTTGGCCACTTTGCGGAGCAGCGGGAAAAGCTGTTCCGCAAACGCCCGGTCCTGCGCCGACGCGATTTTTTCGCGCCACACGCCGAGCAGCAGTTCCACCACCTTGAGCGCCACATAAGTCACCGAACACGCGACGACCACGATGAGGCCGCGCGACAACAGCAGTTGCGCCCGCGCCGGCCAGTCAAACACGCCCAGCCCGACATTCAAAAAGATCACGAACGCCACCACCTTCACCGGCCCGCGCAGCAGGTTCAACAGCAGGCTGTCATATTTGCTTTCCGTCTTGGCGGTCAGCCGTTTGAGCCAGACGTTGACAAACCAGTCCAGCAGCCACGCCACGCAAAAGGCGAGCACGATGTAAATCAGCGACGCCAGATATTTCCACAACGGCTGCTCCAAAAAAGTGTGCTGGCTGAGGAAATCAAGGTTGTTCAGTCCGAACGTCAACGGCTGAAACTTGTTGGTGACCGACGCCATGCCGCCCACTGGCGGCGCGTTGGTGGCATTTATTTCCTGTGCGCCGGCCCAGACCGACCAGCACGCGGTGAAGAACAAGGCCAGCAGTCCGGCGCGATAAACAACTTCAAACCTGAATTTCATGTGCGCAGATTATTTGCCGAGTCGGGCCTCGACGGCAAGTGTGCAGCCGGATCAATTTTTTGACGCCAGTCTGGTCAAACCGTCAAACATCCGTCGCCAGCAGGAAAAAGCGCCGCTCGTTCAATCCCCGGCGTTCCATTCCCAGCCGCCGGTTGAAAACCGGCGGCGTTTTTTTGATGGTTCACCGTGGCGCTCATGACAGTCTTTTCACGCGGTTGAGGCGCGGTTTGCGTGAACCGGTTGCGGTGATGGCAAATCCCGCCCGCCCCGTTTTTGCCGATGGTCAAAAAAATGTTCGCAAATTGCTCTCAACTGGAAAACTCATGCGACAAATGAAGGAGATTAATTCTTGTTCGGCCGCGAAAAATCATTCATCCACCCGCCACAATTTTCACAATCTCCAGTCTGTCGCCCGCCCGCAGCCGCCGGCGCGAAAACTCCGACGGCACCACCGCCTCGCCGTTGTGCTCCACCACGACGCTGCGCGGCAGCAGCTTTTGTGCGATCAAAAATTCTTCAATGGAGCATGGCAGCTCCGCCGTGACTGGATTTCCATTGGCAACAACCTGGCTCATGGCAGCAATTTTTCTTCGCCCCGTTTCAGCGTCAGCGGGCCGGGCGGGCCGTTCAATTCAACAATGATTTCGCCGTCGTGAATTTCCAGGCAGTGCACCACCACCGATTTGCCGCGCAGCTTGACCGTTTTCTGTTCGCCAACCGCAAAAGCCAGCCCGTTGACGACTGCCTGACGTTCGTTGCCGATGGCCATGATCCCGCTGAATTTCAGCCCTTGCGGCAACCGGCGCGGCGCAGCCACAAATGGCAACGCTGGAACCGAGGTTGGAACGAGTGCGAGGTTCACGTCCGCATCAAAAGTTTCCGCCGTTCCATTTTTCACCCAGTTCAAAACGTAATCCGTTCCGCCTTCGCGCTCGACGGCGGCGAGGGTTTTGATTTTTCCGTTTGTATAAGGATTTTCCAGGATGCGCTTTTGCTGCTCCGGCAGTTTTTTTTGCCCCATCAGCTTGTAAGCCGTCAGCTCGCAGATCGCCTCGACCGTGTCGCCGTCAATCCGATGGCTGTCTGGCCGGTTTTCGTTGATCCACAAATGCGTGTATTCATGCGCGGCGACCGAGATCATTTCCGTGCGGGTGCGTCCGCTCAGCATGACGATCTCATGTGTGCAGTGTCCGTCCGCCGTTTTGCGCGTGCTGGCGAAACCAAATTTGTGCAGGCCGTTGGGCTGCCCTTTCTCCGACCAGTAATCCACGTCGAACAAATTCACCGTCACGCCGGTATATTTCAACGCGAACTGCCGGCCATACAAATCCACCACGTCGTCGCGCGTCTGGTCAAACAGCGCCTGCGCCTGGTCCAGCGTCAGCACCGCGTCCGGCTTGTCGAACTTGCAGATGAAGCGTCCGTCCGCCGTTTTGATGTGGCCGTCGCCGGCTTTCACCGGCAGCCCGCAAATCGTGCAGCGATCCTGGATTTTCTCGCAATCATCGCAAATCGCGCCGCGCGGATGCAGCCAGATGTGGCCGGTCAATGGCCCTTTGCCGCAGACAATGCAGAAATAATTGGTCGGTTCAGCAGACGCGGCGACGGCTGCTGCCAGCAAAAATAAAATGAGTGCGAGCTGGCGCATGAAATATTTGGAAGGCTACATCGTCAGCGCCGCGTCCCAGTCTTTCCAGACCGGTTCGTAGCCGAGGCGGCGGATCAAGTCTGCGACTTCACCGGCGGAACGCTCGTCGGCGATGTTGAACTGGCCCGTCGCATTCGTCGCGCGGTTTTGCTGCGGCGCCCATTCGCTCGCACCGGAAGCCAGTTCCTTGATCCGGCCGCGTTCCGTGTGATGGATTTTTTCCCGGCCGGCGCCGGTGTAACCGCCCGGCTCGGTGTGGCTGCCCGCGCTCATCAACGTCACGCCGAGCGGGATCAGTCCGTCGCGCAGCTTCGGCGTCTCGCGCGTCGAAAGCACGATGCCGACATCGGGGAACATCAGGCGGATGGCGCAAATCAACTGCGCCAGTTCCCGGTCGCCGAGGTGCGTCAGCGGCTCAAATTCGCCGGCGCACGGACGGATGCGCACGGTGGAAATCGTCAGCGCCGCCTTCCAGCAGTTCCGCAGCAGATAATCCGCATGCGCCGCCGCGCTCAACGCCTCCCAGCGCCAGTCGGCCAGACCGTAAAGCGGGCTGATGCCGAGCCGGCGGAAACCGGCGGCGTAGGCGCGTTCGGGCGTTTCGAGCCGCCAGTCGAAATTTCGTTTTGGCCCGGCGGTGTGCATCTCCGCATAAACTTTGCGGTCGTAAGTTTCCTGATAAACGACCAGCCCGTCCGCGCCCACAGCGACGAGCGGACGGTATTCCTCCGTTTCCATCGGCCCGACTTCAAGTGAGATGCTCGGCCAGTCGGTGTGCAGCGTGGCGATGCAGTCGCGGAGATAATTGTTCGAGACAAATTTTGGATGTTCGCCTGCGACGAGCAAAATGTTGCGGAAGCCCTGCGACTTGATTTCCACCGCCTCGCGTTTCACTTCGTCGAGCGAGAGCGTGACGCGTAAAATCGGGTTGTCGCGCGAGAAGCCGCAGTAGGCGCAGTTGTTGACGCATTCGTTGGAAAGGTAAAGCGGCGCAAACATCCGGATGGTTTTGCCGAAACGCTGCTGCGTCATCAGATGCGCGCGACGACCCATCGTTTCCAGAATTTCCGAGCCGGCGGGCGAGATCAGCGCGGCAAAATCGGCGAGGTTGATTTTGGCTTTGCCGGCGGCCTCGCGCGCGGCGGCGGTGCCGGTGGCGAGCGATTTTTTGACGAGCGCTTCCAGCGGCAGCGAATTGAATTCAGCGACAAAACTCACGAATGCACTCTAACAAATTTCCCGACGAAGTCGAGAAACAGCCGTTCATGCCTCCCGCTGTTTCCAGACGTAGCGGAACAGGATCACGCGCAGCGCGGCGGCGAGCGGAATGGCAAGCACGCCGCCAAGAATGCCGCCAAGCAAGGTCGTGCCCGTCATCACGGCGATGATGATGACCAGCGGATGCAGGCCCACGCGGTCGCCCATGATTTTCGGCGAGATGACGAGGCCTTCGAGCGACTGCACCACGGCGAACACGCCGAGCACCAGCGCCGGATGCTGCCAGTCGCCGTGCTGCACGAACGCCAGCGTGAGCGCGGTGACGCAAATCACAATCGCGCCAAGAAACGGAATCATCGTGAGCAGCACCGCCGCGAAGCCGAGCAGGAATGCGTAGTTCACGCCGACGATGAGAAAACCGATGGTATAAAGCACCGCATCGCAAAGCGCCACCAGCACCTGCCCGCGAAAAAAGGCGACGAGATACTGCTTGATGGCATCGAGGACGAACACCAGCTCCTCCTTCGCCCGCGAATTCTGCAACGGCAGATAATCTTTCCAGCGGGTTTCAATGCCGCGTTTTTCCAGCAGAAAATAAAACGCATAGACGGGAACCAGCGCCAGTCCCGCCAGCAGCCCAAAGCCGGAGGCGGCCCTGGCGATGCGGCTCAACAGCCATAAGCCCATTTCTGGCAGGCAGCCCGTCAGCCAGTCGGTCGCGGCGGCCAGCGCGGAATTTTCCCGGATGCCGGCAGGATTGGCGTCGGTTGGCGTGGCCGCCGGTGGCGGGGACAGGAAGTGGCGGAGAAATTCCGGCGGCTGCGCGATGAATTCATTGACGCGCGTTTGCAGGCGGGCGGAGTATTCGGGAACTTTCGCCGCGAGCTGCTCCGTTTCCACGACGACCTGCGGAATGACGCTCGCCAGCACGCCCAGCACCAGCGCGAACGCCCCGACGAACACCAAAACAATCGCCCGGGCGCGCGGAACTTTTTTGCGCTCGAAAAAATCCACGACCGGCGACAGCAGACAGGCGACAACCGCCGCAATCGCCAGCGGCCACAGCACCGGGCTTAACAGATCCAGCACACGGCCAAGCCCCCACACCGCCGCCACGATGAGCGCAATGACCGCCGCCACCGCCAGCCCGGTCAGCGCGAACCAAATGATGCGCAACTGTTTTTCAGTTGGCGGATTGAGGCTCATGCCTGGCCGAGCTTCTTCGATTTCTCCGTCGCGGCGCGGACGGCGCTGATCACCGTGGCGCGCAGGCCGCCCTTTTCCAGTTCGTAAACGCCTTCAATCGTCGTGCCGCCGGGACTGGTCACTTGGTCCTTCAGCACGCCGGGGTGCTGGCCGGTTTCCAAAACCATTTTTGCGCTGCCGAGAACGGTTTGCGCGGCGAGCTTCGTCGCCACATCGCGCGGCAGGCCGGCGGCCACGCCGCCGTCGCTCAATGCCTCGATGAATTGATAAACATAGGCCGGGCCGCTGCCGCTCAGGCCGGTCACGGCGTCGAGCAGGCTTTCCTTCACTTGAAACGCGAGACCGATGGCGGACAGAAGTTTTTTCGCCAGCTCGCCGTCTGCGGCGGTCGCATTTTTGCCGAGCGCAAAACCGGACGCGCCGGCGCCGACGAGCGCGGGCGTGTTGGGCATGACGCGGATGACCCGCGCGCCGGCGGGCAGCGCGGTTTCCAATTTTGCGACGGTCACGCCGGCGGCAATCGAAATGAGCAGATGATCTTTGGTGAACGCGCCGGAAATTTCCGCGAGCGCGGCGGCCACCTGATCGGGCTTGGTGGCGAGAATTAAAACCGTTGCGGCCAGCGCGGTTTCCAGGCTGGCCGCGCCGGTTTTTGCGCCGGTTTCACCGGCAAAATGTTTTCGCGCGGCTTCAGCCGGATCGGCGGCGCAAAGCTGGTTCGCTTTGACCAGTTTGGCGTTGAGAAAACCCGAGGCGAGCGCGGTGGCCATCTTGCCCGCGCCGAGAAAACCGATTTTTAATGGTGCTGCCATGCGGATTGTGTAGCAGGCGGCGGCGCAAAGCGGAAGCGGAATTCACGGCTTGAAATCCGCGACATGGAGGCTATGCTTTTGCGGCTTGGAAAAATAATGGCCGCCAACCGGAAAACCTGGGACTCGTTTGAACTGATGCGCGCCGCCGCGCAGGAGGGTGACGCGCAGGCGCAATGCTATCTCGGCGTCTGCTTTCAAAACGGCCAGGGCGTGGAGCAGAATCATCAGGAAGCCGTGAAGTGGTTCCGCCGGGCGGCGGAACAAAACGATCCCGTCGCGCAATGTTATCTGGGCGTCTGTTACTGGACGGGCCAGGGTGTGCCGCAGGAATTTGGCGAGGCGGCCAAGTGGCTGCGCGAGGCGGCGGAACAGGGCGACCCGGCGGCGCAATGCAATCTCGGCATCCTTTATCAGGAAGGTGAGGGCGTGCCGCAAAATTACGCCGAAGCGGTGAAATGGTATCGCGAATCGGCGGAACGCGGTTATCCGGCGGCGCAGTTCAATCTCGCCGTTTTTTACGAGGCCGGCCAGGTCGTCCCGCAGGATTATTCCGCGGCGGTGAGATGGTATCTCGCCGCCGCGCAGCAGGAACTCGCGGAGGCGCAATGCAATCTCGGCCTGTGCTACCAGACCGGGCGCGGGGTGCCGCAAAATACCACCGTCGCCTTAAAATGGTTTATCAAGGCCGCCCGGCAGGGAAACAAAATGGCGCAGCACAATCTCGGCCTGCACTACGCTTCCATGGAGGAGGCGGAAGCCGCCACCCGCGAAGCCGCGGAGAACGCGACGGGCTGAGAAGAATTCAACCCGCGAGTTCCGCCAGCTTCGCGTTCGCCGCGCCGGCATCAATGGTTTCAGCCGCCAGCACCCAGCCGGCCGCGAGTGACTTGGTTTTCCCCGCCACGAACAAGGCCGCGCCGGCATTCAGCAAAACGGCGTCGCGTTTCGGGCCGCGCTCGTCGCCACGCAGAATGCGGCGGACGATTTCCGCGTTCACGAATTTGTCGCCGCCATGCAAATCCGCCAGCGTGGCAGGCTGCAGCGGGAAATTTTCCGGCGACAAAACCGAGGCGCTGCAGCCGCGCTCCTGGTAAAATTCCGCGATGTGGCTGGGGCCGAGCGTGGAAAGCTCGTCCAGATGCTTCCCGTCCGCCCGCCCGCAGACGACCATGCCGCGCCGGGCGCCGAGCGTTTGCAGCGCCCGCGCCATCGGCTCGCACAGTTCCGGCCGCGGCACGCCGACCAGCAGCGCAGACGGGCGCGCGGGATTCAGCAGCGGGCCGAGGATGTTGAAAATGGTCCGCTGGCCGCGTTCGGCGCAAAGCTTCCGCGCCGGCGCGATGTTTTTGAACGCCGGATGAAAGTTCGGCGCGAAAAAAAACGCGAAGTGATGTTCGCGCAGCGCGCGCGCCGCTTCCGCCGGCGGCAAGTCCACCCGGATGCCGAGCGCTTCAATCACATCCGCGCTGCCGACCGAGGACGTCACGGCCCGGTTGCCGTGTTTGGCCACGGTCACGCCGGCGGCGGCGCACAGGATGGCGGTGGTGGTGGAAATGTTGAACGTGCTCAGCCGGTCGCCGCCGGTGCCGACCACATCCAGAATTTCCCGCGCGCGGGTTTCGGCGTCGAGCGGCGGCGGGATGGATTTTTCCCGCAAGGCGGCGGCAAACGCGGCGATTTCCGCCGGCGACTCGCCTTTCTGCGCGAGGGCGATGAGAAATTCCGCCTTCAGCGGCGCCGGGATTTTTTCATCCGTGAGCAGTTCCACGGCGGCTTGAACCTGCGCTTCATCAAGCGCCTGCGCGGCGGCGAGTTGTTTTACGAGCGATGCGAACACACGCGGATTTTACGGGCTTGCGCGAAAGGCACAAACTGAAATTGCGGTGGAAATGAAATTTGCGTAACTTATGCTTTGCGCCTGCGGTCTCAATGGGAAGCAAAGCGAAATTATTTTATGGCAGAAAAATCAAGCGGTGGCTGGTGGAAATGGCCTTTGACCGTCGTCGTCCTCGCGGCGGCGGGCGGCGGATATTTTTATTTCAGCCATGCGCGCCCGCAGCCCGTGACTTACAACGCGACGCCGGTGACCCGCGGCGATCTGACGAAGCTGGTAACGGCGACCGGGACGTTGAACCCGGTGGTGAACGTGACGGTGGGCAGCCAGGTGTCCGGCCGCATCAGCAAGCTGAACGTGGATTTCAATTCGATTGTGAAGTCGAATGAAGTCATCGCGGAAATTGACCCTTCGACCTACCAGGCGGCGGTGGAGCAAAGCGCCGCCGATCTGGCCAACGCGAAGGCGAACCTGGAATTGCAGCAGGTGGAGGCGAAACGCAGCAGCGATCTGTTCACGAACAAATTGATTTCCGGTTCCGATTTCGACACCGCCATCGCCACGCTGCACGAAGCCGAGGCCACGGTGAAAATCAAGCAGGCCTCGCTCAACAACGCGCTGGTGAACCTCGACTATTGCAAAATCCTTTCGCCGGTGGACGGCGTGGTGATCTTGCGCGCGGTGGAGCTGGGCCAGACGGTCGCCTCCAGTTTCAGCACGCCGACCATTTTCCAAATCGCCAACGACATGACGAAAATGCAGATTGATTCGAGCGTGGCGGAGGCGGATGTCGGCGGCATTGTCGAAGGGCAGAGCGTGGAATTCCTGGTGGACGCGTATCCGGAGCGGACGTTCCACGGCACGGTGACGCAGGTGCGCAATTCGCCGACGACGGTGAACAACGTCGTCACTTACGACTGCGTCATCGGCGTGACCAACGCGGATTACAAGTTGAAACCCGGCATGACGGCGAACGTCTCCATCGTCGTCGCCCAACATGAAAATGTGCTGACCATTCCGAACGGCGCGCTGCGCTTTCATCCGCCCGAAAACGCCGGGTTGCTGACCAACTCGGCGGCGCCCCTGGCGGCGGCCACCAACGGCGGCGGCAATTTTGCCGGCGGTCCGGGCGGTCATCGCGGCGGCGGGCACGGCGAGCGTCCGGTTTTCCACACCGTTTTCGTGCTGACGGGCGAAGGCAAGGATGCGAGGCTGCAGCCGGTGCAGATCCGGACCGGCATCAGCGACGGCCTTTCGACCGAGGTGATTTCGGGTTTGGACGAGGGCGTGCAGGTGGTCACCGGCATCGTTCTGGCTGGCGCGCAAGCGGCGGCAAATCCGTTCGGCGGCGGCGGTTTCCCGCGCCCGCGCTGATTTAATTTCCAAATTATCCGTGCAGACCAAACCCGTCATCCAGCTCGACGCCATCCACAAGACGTATCACACCGGCGAAGTGGACGTCCATGCGGTGCGCGGCATTTCACTGGGAATTTTTCCGGGCGAATTTGTCGCCATCATGGGTTCGAGCGGTTCCGGCAAAAGCACGCTGATGAACATGGTCGGCGCGCTGGACCGGCCGACCGGCGGCCATTACTGGCTCGATGGCATTGACGTTTCCACGCTTGACCGCGACCAGCTCGCGGATGTGCGCAATGAAAAAATCGGCTTTGTTTTCCAGGGTTTTAACCTGCTTTCACGAACCTCAGCGCGCGAAAATGTCGAGATGCCGATGCTTTACCACCGGCACCGCATCCATTCGCACGAACAGCATGAGCGCGCCATGAGCGCGCTCGAACTGGTCGGGCTCGGCCAGCGCGCCGACCATCATCCGAACCAGCTTTCCGGCGGCCAGCAGCAGCGCGTCGCCATCGCGCGCGCGCTGGTGAACAAGCCGTCACTCCTGCTGGCGGACGAGCCGACCGGCAACCTCGACAGCCAGACGAGCATTGAAATCATGGGCGTCTTTCAAAAGCTCAACGAACAGGGCATCACCATTGTCATGGTCACGCATGAGCTGGACGTGGCGCGCTTCACAAAACGCATGGTCATTTTGCGCGACGGGAAAATCATCACTGACGAGGCCGTGCAAAACCGGTCGTTTGCAGAACAGGAATTGCAGCGGCTGCGGCAGGAGCAGCAGGCCGTCAAACTGGGTTAAGGAAGAATGAAAAATGAAAAAAAAGATCTGCTGCCGCGCACCAAGATGTTTGCGCGCCGGATTATTCGTCTTTATTGCAGCCTTTCCAAAACGGACACGGTGGCACAAGTCGTGGGCAGACAGGTTTTGCGTTCGGGCACTTCTGTTGGCGCAAATTATCGCGAAGCCAACCGCGCCCGTTCCAAAGCGGAGTTCATTTCCAAGATGGGTGATTGCTTGAAAGAAGCAGACGAAACTTTGTATTGGCTGGAGTTGTTGTTGGACGAAAAAATCGTTCTTGAAAAAAAACTGGGTCCAGTAGTTGCTGAATCCAGCGAACTGGTTGCCAGCTTCATCACCATTCTCAAGAAAGCCCGAGGTCACGAATGAGCCGTTTCTTCATTCTTCATTCTTCATTCTTCATTTCCTTGCGATGAGAATATTCGCCTCCATAAAAATCGCCGGGCGCGCTTTGCGCCGGAACAAGATGCGCTCGCTGCTGACGATGCTCGGCGTCATCATCGGCGTCGGCGCCGTCATCGGCTCGGTGAGCCTGACTTCCGGCGCGACCAAGCAGGTTGAAGACCAGGTCAGCAGTCTGGGCGCGAGCGTGATCACCGTTTTTTCCGGCAATTTCACCCTGGGCGGCATGCGCGGCGGCTGGGGCAGCGCGCCGACGCTGACGGTGGCCGACACCGAGGCGATTGCCGGGCTGAAAAACGTCGTGGCCGTCAGTCCCGAAGTGCGCGACCGCGAACAGGTGCTGGCCAACGGCCTGAACTGGAACACGCAGGTCATGGGCGAGTCGCCGGATTATCTGCAAATCCGCAACTGGACCATCGCCAGCGGCTCGATGTTTTCGGATCAGGACGTTCGCACCCTGGCCAAATCCGCCGTCATCGGCAAGACCGTGGCCGACGAGCTGTTTCCCAACGAAAATCCCGTCGGCCAGACCATCCGCATCCGCAACCTGCCCTTTCTCATCGTCGGCGTGCTGGCGCCCAAAGGCTTCAACCTGTTCGGCCAGGACCAGGACGACACGGTGGTCGTCCCCTACACGAGCCACATGCACCGCATCACCACGCGCACCTTCGTGAATGACATTCTGGTGGGAGCCGCCAACGACGAGGCCATAAACGGCGTGCAGAATGACATCACGGATCTGCTGCTCGTGCGCCATCGGAGCAAGGAACAGGATTTCACCGTGCGCAACCAGTTGGAATTGATGCAGGCGCGCACCGCCGCCTCGCGCGCGATGGGTTTTCTGCTCGCGGGCGTCGCCGCCGTCTCGCTGGTCGTCGGCGGCATCGGCATCATGAACATCATGCTCGTCAGCGTGACCGAGCGGACGCGTGAAATCGGCATCCGCATGGCCGTGGGGGCGCGCGCGGCGGACATCTTGGTGCAATTTCTGATTGAAGCCGTCACCTTGAGCGCGATTGGCGGCGCAATCGGCATCGCCGGCGGCGTGGGCTTTTCCAGAATGGTCGCCTATTTCAAAGACATGCCGACGGTCACCCCCGTCGCCTGGATCATCATCGCGGTGGTTTCCAGCGCGATCATCGGCATCATCTCGGGATTTTATCCCGCCTGGAAAGCGTCGAAGCTCGACCCGATTGAAGCCTTGCGCTACGAATAACGCGTGACTGCTGAAATTCTTTCCACTCACACGCCGGACCTTTTCCAAAAAGCCGTCCGCCGCGCGGCGGAGCTTTTGCGCGCGGGCGAAGTCGTGGCGTTGCCGACGGAAACAGTCTATGGCCTGGCCGCGAACGCGCTGAATGAAACGGCCGTCGCTAGGATTTTTCAAATCAAAGGCCGTCCGGCAAACAATCCCATCATCGTCCATGTCGCGGGCAATGAGATGGCAAGGCGCTGCGTCAGCAAGTGGCCGGACCTGGCGGACAAGATTTCGAAATCATTCTGGCCCGGCCCGCTGACGCTGGTTTTGCCGCGCGCGGAAATAATTCCAGAAATCGTGGCGGCGGGCGGCGCCACGGTCGGCATCCGCTGGCCGAGTCATCCGTTCATCCAGGCGGTGATCCGCGAATGCGGTTTTCCGCTGGCCGCGCCGAGCGCAAATCTGTCGAACCGAATTTCACCGACGAAGGCGGAGCACGTTCGCGCGCAGCTTGGCGGCAGGATTCCGCTGATTGTAGATGGTGGACAATCGCAGGTTGGTATCGAATCCACGGTTTTGGATGTGACGGTCGCGCCGCCGCGTATTTTACGGCCGGGCATGATCCACGCGGAATCGCTGGCGGCTGTTTGCGGTGCCGTCCAAAGTCCGAAGCCCGGAGTCCAAAGTCTGGATTCCGCGCCGCGGAGTCCGGGTTTGCTGGCGAAACATTATGCGCCGAAAGCGAGGCTGGTCGTGTTGAGCTGGCGCGACGAGGCGGCTTTGCGTTCCCAGCTTGCAACCTTCAACTTTCAGCCAGCCACCTGTTTCATCATCGCGCACACGCAAATCCCCGCCGGTTTCGCGGCGGCGAAAGTAAGCGTGATCCCCCACGATGCCGGGGCGTTTGCGCGCGCGCTTTACGCGGAATGGCACCGTTGTGACGCGGCCGGCGCGGAGCTGATTGTCATCGAGGCGCCGCCGGATTCACCGGAATGGTCCGGCATCGCGGACCGGTTGCGGCGGGCGGCGGCGTGAGCTCACCAGCGCTGGTGGTCGGCAAGAAAGAAGCCGAACTCCAGGCTTTCCACCGGGAAAGCCGTCAGCGGGAAATTTTTGGGGAGCTTGTTGGTCGCCACAATTTGATAGACAAAATTATACCAGCTGTCGCGTCCGCCCTGGAGGCAATCGCTGAACAATCTTCCATCAAGCGTGTTGCGTGTGAGGTAAAGGGCGTTGACAGGCTTGATGAAGTCATTGAGCGAGACAAACTCGTATTGGGAATTCAGGGTGGTCCAGATGCATTGCCGGTCGCCATACCAGGCAACCGCCCAGGGAATGTCGCTCATCACCAGCTCGCCGGGGTTCATCCAGCCGCTGAATTTCTGAATTTCCGGCGGATAGTAAGGCGGATAAACGCCCGGTGAAGTTTTGGGCGGCAGCAGGGTCATGATGAATTGCTGGCACGCCAGGACGGCCACCAGTGCGATGACGCCGTAACGCGCCGGCACCGACGGCACATTCATCTGGTTCAACAGCGTCAGAAAGAAAGCCACGCCAAAAATCACCACCAGCGGCGTCAGCAGCACCAGCAGGTTTTCCGTGTTCAACTCCGGCGAAAGGGCGGTCAACTGCGTCCGGCCCAGCGCCGAGACGATGATGAATACGCCAAGACACGCCATGGTGAAATAACGCACCCGGCGGGCGACCCCGTTGCGCAGGCCGAGCAGCAGACCGGCCAGGAACAGGATGCCCAGCCAGCCGCCGCCCAGCCGCAACATGTCGTCCTGCAAAATGGAGCGGAGGTTTTCCAGAAATTTGGTCTTGTAAGGCATCACCCAGTAGGCCGAGGTCATGTCGGGATTCACCGACTGCATCAGGCGCGAGCCGGGAAAGGCAAAAGTTCCTTCCACGGCCGCGTAGCCGGCCGTGCCAAAGAACGTGCCGCTCACCGCGAGGTTGCGTGCAATCCACGGCGAGACCACTGCGGCGAAGACCAGGACCGCCGCCACCGCCAGACCCGTCCGCCGAGCCCCGCCAAAAACCGCGAGGTAAACAGTCACCGGCACAATCACCCAGCCAAAAGAATAGCGCGTCAACATGCCCAGCCCGGTCAGCAGCCCGGCGGACAACGCGAGGACAAACAGCCGGCGCGGGTTTTTGGTTTCGCCGCCGGCCAGTTCCTCAACCGTCACCAGGCACCAGACCAGCCCCAGAAAAATCACCATCAACAGAAGGGTCGGCAGGCCGGACACGCTGAACTTCCACAGCACATCCGAGCCGAGCACCAGCCCCGCCGCCAGCCAGGCGGCCGGCGCGTCCAAAATTTTTCTCGCGACCAGAAACGTGAGCCACACGACCACCAGCAATAAAATCTGGTTGAAAATGGCGACGAGGAATTCCGGCCGGTAGCGCATGAACCGTCCGCCCTCGGACCAAAAGGGCTTCTGCATCTCGACCTTCCAGTCGGGTGTGTGCAGCTCCAGCAGGGCCGCCAGCACGAGCGGATACACCGGCGCATTGGCCAGGTCAGGGTGCCGGCCGCGAAGGTGCGCGAAGTCCGCGGTGTTGGTGGGAAAAGATTCATTCGGATGCCAGGCGCGGTTGTGTTTTTGCACCAGATAGACGCTGAATGGCCGGATGAACTCTGTCGTAAAGCCGTGGCCCTCCGACAGGTTGCGCGCCACCTGCGCCGCATCCATCGCTTCCGGCGTGGCAAAATTGCGATAGCAGTGCAGGTCATACCAGACCACCAGGCTCAACACCGCCACCGTCAAGGCCAGATAATTCAGCCAGCGTGCCCCGGCTTCAACTTCCAGTTTGTGGATCAATGCCTGAATCTGTTCTGCGATCATCATAATTCAAAATCCTTCCAGGTGATACTCGTGCAGCTTGCGGTGGAACGTCCGCCGGCTCATGCCGATTTTTTGCGCCGCGCGCGTCCGGTTGCCGTCCGTTTCCTTCAATGCCCGCATGATTAATTGTTGCTCCGCAGCCTTCACCGTCAAAGCTTTTCCGGGCAACAGTTTGGTGTCGCCCGCCGGACCGCCGCCGCGCACCGACGGCGGCAGGTCGCGCAGGGAAATCCGTTCGCTCCGGCTCAACACCACTGCGTGTTCGATGGCCGTGCGCAGCTCGCGCACGTTGCCGGGCCAGGAAAAATTCATCAAGGCTGCGAGCGCGTCCGCCGTGAAATCATTCACCGGCTTTCCGTTTTCCCTGGCAAACTCGCGCAGGAAACTCTGCGCCAGCAGCGGAATATCGCCCGTCCGCTCGCGCAGCGGCGGCAATTCTATTTCAACCACGCGCAGCCGGAAAAACAAATCCTCGCGGAATTTCCCGGTTTTGACCAGTTCTTCCAGATTCTTGTTGGTCGCCGCGACCAGCCGCAAATCGGCGCTCAAGGTTTTGTTCGACCCCACGCGCTCAAAAGTCCGTTCGCCCAGAAACCGCAGCAGCTTCACCTGGATCGTCGCGTCAATTTCACCGATCTCGTCGAGAAACAAAGTGCCGCCCTGCGCCTGCTCGAACCGGCCGATGCGCCGCTCGTAGGCGCCGGTGAACGCGCCTTTTTCGTGGCCGAACAACTCGCTCTCCAAAAGTGTCGGCGCGAGCGCCGCGCAATGCACCGTCACGAACGGCTGCTTCGCGCGCGGACTCAACTGATGCAGCGCCTTCGCGATGAGTTCCTTGCCGGTCCCGCTTTCGCCCAGCACCAGGACCGACGCCCGCGTCGGCGCGACCTGCTGGACGATTTCAAAAATTTCCGTCATCACCGGCGATTTGCCGATGATGTTTTCCAGGCCGAACCTGGCGTCGAGCTGCTGGCGCAACGAAACGTTTTCCACTTCCAGATGCTGCTGTTTCAGCGCGCGGGCAATCCGCATTTCCAGTTCATCAATCTGCAACCGGCCTTTGGCGATGTAATCGTCCGCGCCGCGTTTCATCGCGTCCACCGCGAGTTCTTCCGAACCGTAGGCCGTCATCAAAATGCAGACCGGCGGTTTCGGCAGCGACTTCGCCCGCGTGATCAGCTTCATGCCGTCCTCGCTCGGCAGCCGGAAATCAGTGAGCAGCACGTCAAAGTTTTCACTCTCCAGCAGGTTCGTCGCCGTCTGCGCGTCCTCGGCGACATACACGTCGTAGCGTTCTTCCAGCGCCGCGCGCAAACCTTCGCGCGTCGGCTTCTCGTCGTCCACAATCAGCAAGGTCGGTTTTTCAGCCATAATTTTATCCGCTACTTGCACGCAGTTTCACGAATTGCCCGGCGCTGATTTCAATTCGTGTTCATTCGTGAAATTCGCGGATTCCTTTCCGGTTTTGTT
The DNA here is from genome assembly GCA_964449815.1 of uncultured Bifidobacteriaceae bacterium. GTDB lineage: Bacteria > Verrucomicrobiota > Verrucomicrobiia > Limisphaerales > UBA11358 > UBA11358. The sequence continues at coordinate 66,230 of CAYVGC010000002.1, read as the reverse complement.
TTCCAGCAGGCGCGGTTTGCGCTCGTGCAACGGCAGCCAGATCCGAAAGGTCGTGCCCCGGCCGACGTGGCTGTCCAGTTCAATCCGGCCGTTGTGCGCGCGGACAATTCTCTGGACGATCATCAGGCCCAGGCCGCTGCCCCTTTTTTTTGTCGTGTAAAACGGCTCGAAGATGCGGTTGATCTGCTCCTGCGGAATGCCGCCGCCCGTGTCGCTCACGCTCACCCACACCTCGTCGCTCGTTTCGCCCGTCTGCAGCGTCAGCGTGCCGCCGGTCGTCATCGCCTGGACCGCGTTTTTAACGAGGTTCACCAGCACCTGCTGCAACTGCGTGGCGTCCACCGGCGTCGCGGTCAGGTTGCGCGCCAGCTTTGCATTCATCGTCACGCCGCGATTTGCAATTTCCGGACGCAGCAGCTCCAAAGTTTTTCCGACCACGTCGTTCAGCGAAAATAATTGCAATTGCAACGGGGCGGGCCGGATGGCGCCAAGAAACTGCGTGACGATGTAATCCAGCCGGTTGATCTCGCCCTTCGCCACCTCGAGGTATTGCTCCAGTTTGAGCGCGGTGTCGTGATGTGCCGCGTGACGGGTGACGCAGGACACGGTTTTCCCGGCGTCCGCCGCCCGCCACTCGTCACCCTTGAGCTTTTTCACCTCGCGCTCCATCAGTTGCAGATGAATGTGCAGCGCATTGAGCGGATTCCCAATTTCGTGCGCGACGCTCGCCGCGAGCAACGTCAGCGCCTGCACGCGCTCGCTTTCGATGGCCTCGAAGGTTTTCTGCCGCGCCTCGGTCGCGTCGTGCAAAATCAGCGCCACGCCGGAGCTGCCCGTCGCCTCGCCATCCAGCGGCGCGGCGTAGAGCCGGAGAAAGCGCGGGCGGGGATAGTAGATTTCAAATTCGTGGCGTGTGACGTGTGCGCCGCCGGCCTGGTCGGCGCGAAAAATATTCTCCCAGTCCACCTCCGGCAAAAGGTCCGCAATCTGCAAATCCTCGGCGTCCGGCTGCAGGCCGATGAGCCGCGTGACGGCCTGGTTGAAATAAATCACGCCGCCGTGCTCGTCCGCCACGAGCACGCCGTCCTCAATGGTGTTGAACAGCGTTTCAAGAAAACTGCGTTCGCGCGCGAGCCGCTGGACGACGCTCTGCAACCCTTCTGTGTCCAGCCGCCCGATGCGGCCAAGCACCTTGTCGAGAAAACTGGATTTGGTCGCAGCCATTGAATAAAATCAATCTGACGAGTGGCAAAATGGCACAACAAATAAATTCGTCAAGTCAAAGAATCGAGTTTCAATGGCACAGCGAAATCAAACTTTTATTTCAAGCGGCAGAGCGATGAAAGCTCATTACCATTTCACGACTTTTTATGGCGCAAGCCTTTCGCGGTGAGGCTGGTGGTCGCGGTTCCACCGGACCAAAGCGGCATCGCTGGTGTCTTGAAACAGGAATTTCAGCGTCGGTGATTCGACGTGACCGTCGCAAAAGACAATGTTGGCTCTGTCCTGATGCCGAGCATGAGCGCGCTGTGTGCTTTCGGAAAGATTATATCCATAATACGCCTTCAAGAAGGATATAGCATTTCATAATAACATTGGGACATAGGCTGATAAGCTTGCGGGCATGAAAGCTTATGCGTTGGATTTGCGGGAACGGGTGGTCAAATTCATTCAGGGCGGCGGCTCCAAAGTCGAGGCCGCCCGGCGGTTTGATCTGGCCCGGAGTTCCGTTTGTCGGTATCTGGAAGCCGCCAGAAAGGGTGCGCTGCCGCCAAAAACGAGCTGGGGAACCTGGCGCAAGCTTGACCCGGAGAAACTCCGTGTCCACGTCAAAAAACATCCTGATGCCACGCTCCAGGAACTCCAAGCCGTGTTCGGCGTCAGCCATCACGCCGTCTGGGTGCGGCTGGGGCAGTTGGGCTTCACGCTAAAAAAAACTCATAAAATACCGCGAGCGCAACGAAGTGCAGCGGTGGCGCTTCCGGCGCGAACTGGAAAAGCTCAACGGCCAGCCCGTCTTTTACCTCGACGAGTGCGGCGTGGATCACCGCCTTTATCGTGAATCTGGCCGCGCCCCCAGGGGCCAGCGGATTTACGAGACGGTGGCGGGCAAGCGGTGGGAACGCACCAGCATTATCTCGGCCTCTCAACACGGCAACCCGTTTGCGCTCCGGGCGGATTGGGCGGACGAAATGTTTGAACTGGTTAAAAAGGAGAAAAAGGAGAACGCCCAATCCGCCGAACTGGTTGCCGCCCAAAAGCGCGCGGAGATCGAAAAAATCAGCCAACGCCTTCAACGGCTGTTGGACTCGCTGTTGGACGGCTTGATTGAACGAGAGACGTTCACGACGGAGAAAGCCAAATTGATGAGCCGCAAAAAGACGTTGGAGGAACAAATCAAGGCACTTTCGGGCAACCCAAAAGTTTGGCTCGAACCGTTCCAAAATTGGATTTTAACCGCTAGAAACGCGGGTGAAATCGCGATTTCAGGTTCGCTTCAAGAGAAGCGGGTTCTCGCCCAACAAGTGTTCGGCTCGAACCTTGTCCTCGACTGCAAAAAAGCCCGTGGTTCTTGCGTCAAACCGTGGTCACTACTCATCGAACCGTCTCCGTGTGGTGGAATGGTGGGCACTGCAGGATTCGAACCTGCGACCTTCTCCGTGTAAAGGAGCAGCGCTACCACTGCGCCAAGCGCCCTGAAAAATTGCTTATGCAATATATCGAAACTGCCAGTTCTTGTTGGCACCCCGCTCTGTCACCCTCCTCATAATGGAAGCATGAAAAAATCAATAATCGCCCAGCACAAGGCCATTGCCTGCCAGAATCTCAAAGGTTGCGGTCTTCATCGGCATGGCGTCAACGAAACTTACTATGGGATAAAAAAATGGGCTGGCAAGCGCAAAGAACACTCTTTAGACATGATGTGACCTTGGATCACGAAGAGTATCAGCCTCGGTTCATGACCGTTTGCAATTCGAATTCGCCCGCGCAAAAATTTTATTCCGTCAGCGGACACAATGCCAGCGGCGCGTGCATGACCCCGGCGGCGGTAAGTTCGCTGCGGACAATTTCCGCTGCCCCGGCCTGCCAGTCGCCAAAGTGACGGTCGCGAAGCACCGTGGCGCGGGCCAGCAAATTTGGCGTGGCTGCGTGATGCCCCGGTTTGAACCGGCCCAATGTGATGTGGCCGGTAAATCTTTCCAGCCGCTCTGCCGGGGCGAATGGCCGCACCGCTGCATCCATCTGCCAGTGCAGTTCCGCCAGTTGTCCGCTGAGGTCGTCCACCCCCGCCCAGAGCACGCGCGGCGGCTGCGCACCGGGGAAAAAGCCGATGCCGTGGGCGGAAAGTTTCATAACTTTGAATCCAACACACACCTTGGCCACGGCTGCTTCCAGCGCCGCAACCTGCGCCGATGGCACGTCGCCGAGAAACTTCAATGTGACATGAAACTGTTCCGGTCGCGTCCAACGGATGGCTCCCGGCGGGGAGTTGCGCCGCAACTGGCCTTGCGCGCGTCCAATTTCCTGCCGCACATCCGGCGGGACGGCGAGGGCGATGAACAGGCGCAGAAAGGCGGCTGGATTGTCGGCGGTCAAGGTCGCTGTCCTCCGGGCCGGTCAATGGAGGTCCAATGTTGTTATTTCCGTTGATACGTTCCCATCAACTGGCCTTCGGCGATGACGTGACCGTCCATCGCCTTGAGCAAATCCTTTTTTGTGAGGCCGGGCTTGAGATCCGGCTTGGCGTCGAGCGCGTAGAGCTTGAAAAAATAGCGGTGCGCTTTGCCGGGCGGCGGACACGGCCCGCCATAGCCGAGGCGCTTGTAATCATTCAAGCCCTGCTTCGCGCCGCTGGCCAGCTCCGGTGATTTCGGCACGTCTTCAGCCAGGCCGGTGATGTCCGGCGGCAAGTCGTAGATCACCCAATGCACCCAGATGCCCATCGGCGCATCGGGGTCGTCGCAAATCAACGCGAGGCTCTTTGTGGCGGGCGGCACACCCGACCAGTGCAGATCGGGCGACAGATTCTGGTCATCGAACGCGTGCCGCCGGGGAATCGGCTGGCCTTCGACAAATGCGGTGGTGGTGAGGTCAAGTTTCATGGTGACTCCGTTGGTTGAGGGATTTTCCGCGTGGCTGGCCGTGAGAAATCCGGCCAGCAACCCGGCGGCGAAAAGCAGTTTGTTGCGCACGTTCACAACCGGACTTTACCCCGGCGCGGGCGATTGCAAAGCGAAAATTTCCGAAGGATCAGCGCGCCACACTTCATCCTATCCCGCCGCCATGGATATGGCAAACGCGCCGATTACCGGTTGGCGCTTGGCCTGATGCACCGCTCGCGTATAAACTGACGGCAGCTTGTCGAGCTGTTCTTCGATGCACCACGGCATCGTCGTCCGCGTTTGCCGCCGCTTCCGCCCGCGCGCAGTGGCTTTCCCAACGACGCGCAAGATGAGAACCATCGGTCCACTTTTGGACTTTCGGTTTTTATTGCTTCCGACAAAGCGAGGACAAAAGAACCGGTCATCAAAAGTCACATGACCGGGAGGGACGCCGGCGGATGCTGCACGGCATTACAAGCTGGCAGATGGCGGAAATTCCGCTTTGGTCCTCACCACGAAGCCCAAAGCGAACAACGTGATGCCGCCCTGCCAATTGATTTGAGAAAACTTACGGCGTCCATCTTTAGCGCGTCCCGGGGTTGACGCGCCCGAGCGGAAGATTAAAATTTTCATCTTGAAAAGTCATTGATATGACCACGTCCGCGCCAGAACATTTTGATGCCATTGCCGGCCAATACGCCACGAGTGAAGTTCATGCCAACAGCCCCACGATTCGGCGGCTGCACGAACTGCTGCGGCGGCATCCGCCCGCCTCGGTCTGCGACGTGGCTTGCGGTCCCGGTCATCTGGCTTTGTCTTTCGCGGGCAAAGCCGCCCGGATTGTCGGCGTTGACGCCGCCCCCAACATGCTCCGGCAGTTTGAGCAACTGGCGCAGGCACGGGGAGTGAAAGTGGAACCGGTTCACGCCCATGCCGAAGCCGTGCCGTTCCCGGGCAACTCCTTCGATGCCGTCGTTTCGCGGCTGGCCCCGCATCATTTTCCAGATGTCGCCAAGGCCGTAAAAGAAATGGCCCGGCTGGCAAAGGGCGGAGGCGTTGTGGCCGTGATTGATTTGGAAGGCAACGAAAACCCGGCTCTTGATGACTTGAACCACGAAATCGAAAGGCTGCATGACCCAACGCATGTCCGCAGCCACACTGCCATCCGCTGGCGGAAATTTTTTGAGGCGAGCGGCCTCAAAATTGAGGCGTTGGAATCCGGGCTGACGGAAATGTCCGACGGATTGACCGTCCGGCGCTGGTGTGAGATCGGAAGCACCCCACCTGAAGCGCAGGCGAAAATCCGGGCGCGGCTGGCGGCAGCGCCCCAAGAGCATCTGGCGGGGCTGGGCATACGATCTGAAAACAACGAGTTTCGCCTTCCCGTCCGCACCCTGATTATTTTGGGACGCAAAGGCTAACGTCCTTGCACGCGGAAAAAACCGGTCGCGTTGGTAATGGGAAGATTCGTGCTGTTACCGCTCGGCGTCGCGATGTCACGCCATGAAGTTGGCGGCAGCGCACCGGATCTTTCCACGATGTAGGGTGCCACGCCGCCGGTCCAGCTCACGTTCACATTATTGCCGGTGGGCGTGGATTGCCACATTGATGGCGTTCGTCACCGTGATGAACATGGCGTCATACGCCACCGCATGAACCCCGTCATCCGCGCTCAATTCCAGCGTGTAGCTTCCCGGCGCGCTGAAAATTGCCGTCGTGTTTGTCTGCATGGCGTTGCCGAACGTGACTGCGCCCGGCCCGGAACAAGTTTTCCATCGGATTGCCGGCGGCGAATTTGAGAAATTCACCACACCCGCCAGTCGCGCCACCTGACCGAACCTCACGGTCTGGTCCGGCCCCGCGTTCGCCATCGGCGCACCCGCCGAACGCGGCCCTTCATTCGCTCCCGTCGTCTGGACGGCCTCAAAGTTTGTGATGCTGATGCTGGTCAAATCATTGAAACAATTTGTCGGCCAGCGGTCGTCCGGCGTCACCGAAATGGAAAACACGCCGCCGTTGTCCGCCACCATTGCGCCATATTTTTTCAACCCCAGCACCACCGCCTTTTCCTCCGTCGTGAAGTTGGCTGGAATGACGAAGGCCGACTTCAGCCGCAGCCGCTGGCCCATCGCGGGCAGGTTCGTGCTGGTGTTGTTGGCGGGCGCGGCATAATGCGTCGCAGGATAAAGATATTGGTTGTAGCGCGTTTTGGCCACGACCAGCCGGCAGGCGTGCTCCACCATGCCGCGCTCCGCCTCGTCGTAACGCACCAGCGCCGGGAACATCGGGAAGCCCGCCGCGTCGCCCGAAGTCCAGCCTGCGGGCCGCAGAGCGTTGGTGTTCAGATTAAACTTCGCGCCGTTTGACGCCTCCCAATTTGTGCCGACCAGCATCGTCTCCCACGTTTCCCAGATGAAACCCGCCTCCGGCACAACCATGACGGCGTGCCGGTCGCTGCCGTCGTTGTTCGTCTGCCACTGCGCCAGCGTCTGCGTGCCCGTCTGCGAAGGCCATGTCTCGATGGGCAGGTTCGCCGGTATTGGATACAGGCCATATGGTGAAGCCCCGCCGTCCAAATCGGATTCATCCGCATAATTGAAGAAATCAATCGGCAAGCGCGGCTGGTTGTCCGGCACCAGCACAAAATTCATTTCGTATTCCACGACCAGCGCGCGGTGGTTGGATGAAAGGTTCGTCATGATCTGCGCGATCATGGCGTCTGAATTCACCAGCACGGGCCGGTTGGAAATACATTCGTTCCACGGGTTCGTCACCGGGAAAATCTGCATCGCTGCAACCACGGCGTCCGCATTCGTGGTGTTGAACAAAATGGGATGCGTCACCCCCGGCAGCGTGCCAAGGATGCGCCCCTCCTGATTGATGCGCTCCGCTGGCAGCCGCAGCCCCGGCAGCGACAGCAGCAGGATCATGGATGCGAATCGTTTCACGCCTGCTCAAGCTAAAGCGGGGGCGATGAAATGCAAGCAGCGGAAAATGGCGGACAGGACGATTGGCCGATGGCCGTCAGAAAGCCAGCACCCATATCTGATGGCCAACCATTGCCATATGGTTGGATTACCGCAGTGTCTAACATTTTGTCTAAGAGCCTGTCTGAAAATGTGGGGGCGGGCTTCCAGCCTGCCGGTGAAGGCGGCATCCTGCCGCCAGTTCCCGGCCAAACTCGCGGCTAGAAGCCGCGTCACTAGCAGCCAAGATGGCTGCCGCCACGACAATAGAGGAGTTCTCAGACAGGCTCTAACATCGCTGCTTAAAATCGGATTGCGCCGCCGGACTGTTTTTGGGAGACTTTAGATTTGACGTTCAAATCCAGTCGGTTGATGGATGTTGATGCGGGTTGCGCGGTTAGCTCAGTGGTAGAGCATTACCTTGACACGGTAGGGGTCGGAGGTTCGAAACCTCCACCGCGCACCATTCCACCACACGGAGACGGTTCGATGAGTAATGACCACGGTTTGACGCAAGAACCACAGGCTTTTTTGCAGTCGAGGACAAGGTTCGAGCCGAAGGCTCCAAGGGCAAAATCCGCTTCTCTTGAAGCGAACCCACGATTTCACAGCCCGCGATAAATTTCCCGCTGCCCATGCGCGTGACGACCGGCATTCCGGGCCGCAGACTGCCGCTGCAGGGTAATTTCACGGCTCCGCGTGTTCACGCCCATTTGAACCGAACTTCCGAATGGGCGGACGCGCCTTCCGCAAATGCACCGGCAGCGCCAGGAAAAAATGCCAGCGCGACGAAAAAGGAAACGGTCCTTTTCATCAATTTATTTGGCCAGCCCCGGCTCCAGCAGTTTGATCGAAAACGAATCAAAAGTTCCTTCCGCCCCGGCAGCGCCGCCGACGGTCAGCGCCACGCGCACGCTGCGATCCCACGGCGGCAGATCCTTCGCGTCAGCAGAATCTCCACACGGCATCCATTTCTCACCATCCGCGCTGACGGCCAGTTGAAAGTGATAACCGTGACGCGCGGTTAATTTCAAGTAAAGTTTTGGCGCGTCAGGCGCCGGCTGCCGCGCGAGCTGTCGAGTCTCGCCTTTGTCCCGCCGCCAAGTGATGATGCTGCCATCACAGAACACAGCGCCCATCGCATTTTCCGAATCTCCCAAGGCGCAGAGACCGGCGGTGCTCCCCGGTTTAAGCAGCCTGGTTTCAATGATGGTGGTGGCGACATAATCTGCTGTGGTGGTCGGACGGGCCAGGGTCGCGGCCAGAAAATTTGTTCCCTGGCCATTGACGCCCAGCAGCAACCGCCCGTGGTCCAGACGATGAAGCGGCTCGCGGCCTTGCGGCCATTGCCAGCCTTTTTGCAACTCGTCGCCGGTGAAATCATCGGAATAACTGGCACCGGTCTTCAACTGGACCGCGCCAAAAGGTGAAACCGCCGTCGTGCTGGGGCCATTGCCATTATTGATGGTCGGCCAGTTGTCGGGGCCAAACTTGACCTCATCCAGCATGCCTTCACGGCCGGTGAAGACCGATCCGCCGGTCGAGTAGGCGTGATACAAAAACCAGTAGCGTCCCTGGGCGTCTTGAACAATGCTGCCGTGGCCGGGACATTTCCACGTTTCATTGCCGGCGAGAATGGGGTTCGCCGGATTCTTCTCCCACGGCCCGAGCAGCGAATGCGCGCGGGCGACGCCCAGCGCATAGCTGCAGCCGGTGCCGCAACAGCCGTTGCCGGAGTAAAACAGGTAAAACCAGCCGTTGCGCCTAAGAATGAACGGGCCTTCCACCACGCCGCCCTCCCAGGAGGCGGCATCGTTGCGAATCAGTTCGTGCGGCTCACCGGCCAGCTTGGTTCCATCGTCGTTGAGCGATTGCGCCCAAATGGGCGTTGGCTGGCCGCGACTATTTCCGTCTTCTTTCCAGATCAAATAACGGACGCCATTTTCGTCCGTCGCCGGAGCCGGATCAATCGAGCCATCGTCCTGCCCCACGAGCGGCCCGCGATCAATATAAGGGCCGCCCGGCTTGTCGGCGGTCGCCACCGCCACGGTCAGCGGGCCGCCGCGCTTGCGGCCGACGTAATAGACGGCGTAGCGGCCTTTGAATTCGGAAATTTCCGGCGCCCAAAAATTTCCCACGGCCCAGGCCGGGCGATGCGGGAAAACGGAGCCGGTCAATTCCCAGTTGACCAAATCGGTGGAATGAAGCAGCGGAAATTGCGGCCCCCACTCGGAGGAAGTGCAGGTGGCCCAAAAATCTTTGCCGACGCGGATGATGGACGGATCGGGGTGATCGCCGACAATCACTGGATTCTGGTAAAACACCTGCGCGGTCGCGGTCGAAGCCTGGCCGAACCAGATCAAACCCGCAATGAGCAGCGCGCCGGTTTGAAAATTACTCCGGCAAAATCGCGCGGCCCAATGTTGTGAAGTCAGCAGAGGTAAAACCATAGAATTTTCAGAACTGAAGCGTCACGGTTCGCGGCTTCGCTTCATTGACGAAATGAAGCCACAATAATCCATCTTTTTTTGAGAAATCGGTCTGCTCAACCGGCTGCCCGTCCAGCGTGACAGATTTCGGCGGATACGATGTGCGGAACAGCATCACAGCCGGCGTTTGCACCACACCTTCAACCAAAAAAGACAAAATCTGGTCCGGCTGCCCGACGGCCAACGCCTTGCACGCGGAGGCGAGCAGTTGCGGTTTGCCCGCGCGTGCCAAGTCGAGGTCGCGCAGAAAGTAGCGGCTGCCCGGCGCCAGCTTCACGCTGTCCAGCACGCGCAAGCTGGGATCAAACAAATTGATGAAACGGCCTTGCAGCACTTTCGGCTCGCCGGCGATGGATTCATCCAGCCCGGCGGCGATGATGTAAGGTCCGCGCCGCAGCAGGAGCGAATTGGTTTCACGCCATTTCAGCTTTGCGGATTTCGCCGCCTCCTCAACGACGGCAACAACCTGGCCGGCGCCGTCCGCGCTGCGGGCGAGCTGCGCGGGATTTTTGCGCAGCCAGATGACTTTGCCTTCGCCAAACTGCCATGCGGTTTCGTCCGCAGCGGGGGCGTTCGTCTGATTGAAACCAAGCTGCGCAAAGAGAGGTTCGCGCGGTGTGGAAAATTTATTTCTATCGTTGTTCCACCATTCAGGCACGGAATTGAAAACGTCCGAATCATCATCGCAGAAAACGAGCACGCCGCCGCGCCGGACCCAGCCGGCAATCGGCGCGTGAACTTCCGGCGTCAGCGGTTTCATTCCCTGATACGTCATGAGCAAAACCTCGAAGCTGTCGAGATAATGCGGCACGGTCACATTTTCCAGTTGCACCGGCTCAACGGGAATCCCGTGCTTCAGCAAGGGCATCGCCAGTCCGTAAATGTGGCTCAGGTGCTCATCGCTCGGTGCGGGGTCGCCGCGCTCGAACATCAGTGAATCGCCGATCATCACGCCGATACCCGTCGTGCCACAATCCCACGCGACGCGCTCCTGCTTCAAATCGTTGAGCGAATTCATCACGGTCTGCAATTCCGTGGCGTAACCGGGCGGAATCGGTTTGCGATCTTCAAGCGGCGCGGATTTGGGATAGCGGCCGTTGAAAATGCGCTCCGGCCAGGGCGCGACTTCAAAATGCCAGACTTCGGGCTGCAGCAGCGAGGCGGTGAGCGTGGATTCCCAGTTGCGCTGGTAATCATTCCAGTCGTGATTGGGATTGTCCTCGATCGGATCGTTCAAATACCAGACGTTGCGGCCCGTGGCGCGCACGAGATTTTGCATCGCGCCGTATTCCAGAAACGCGGTTTCAAACGTCCGCTCCTTGAGTTGGCCGCGATAAACATTCGGTGTGCGCGACGTGCCGGTCCAGACCTGCGCGATATAGCCGTCGCAGCCGTTGAGCTGCGCGAGACTGGATTCCGGGCTGACGATCTTCCAGGAGGCGTAGTTGAGCAGGCTGTGCGTCGGGACATAACAATGAACGTGCCGCCCGGTGCGTTGATTGTAAGCCTGCACATAATCGAAGACCTGCTGCAACGCGCGGCGGTAAAGAAAATATTTCAGCTTTGACGCCCGCCACTGCGCATCGGCGGAACTGTGCGGCGGCTGCCAATCGTCGCCGTAAAAAGCATGCCACTCGCGCTTGAATCCTTCCGAGTAGCCTGAGTTCACCCAGAATTCCGGTTCTTCGAGATGGATCGCCTCCGCGCCAGCATCGAGAGCGCGCTGCACGCCGACGCAGAGAAATTTTCCGTAGTTCGTCCCCGGACACAGGTAATAAACATCGCCGCCGTGACTGCTTTTCCGCCCGTCGCTCACGGTCTGCGCCTCGTCCTCGTGATTGATGCCGTCGAAACGGCCGTAGAGATAATCCTGATAATTGCCCCACGACACGCCGGTCATGACGTGGATGCGATAGCCATGCTCGCGCCAGGTCGCGATGCGGTCCGGCAATTTTGCATCAATGCCGTAAACGATGGCCACGTCGGAACGTAGATTGGATTTTTCACTCCACGGCGCGCCGGTTTGAAAACAGGTGCGTTCCAAAACCTGATCCGGGTCGGTTGAAAAAGGATCTTCCGCGCCGGCTGCGACCAACCGCGAACCCATTCCGAGCACGGCAGGCAGAACCAGCCAGGGAAGGATTACTGCCAGCTTGTTTCGAATGATGCCTGGTTGTAAACTCACACGCGTTCGCTACTTTGATTTTTCGGTGATCATCGGCCAGTTGTCGGTGCGGAACGGCACCGCCGGCAGGCCCGCCTGGTTGTAAAGATTGCAGACCGGGTTGATGTCCCACGCATAGCGCACGGCCGCCGGCTGGGAAACGTCCGGCGATGACACGACAATGGTCTGGCCATCAATCACCGCGTCAGCCCAGACGAATTTATGATCCTCACCAGCGATGGCAAAACCGGCAAGTTTTCCATCTCTGGCAACGAGGCCGCCGTCCACATGGTCGAAACTCAGTCGAATCTTGTCACCGTCCACCTTCATGGAACGATACCAAGGTCCCGAATATTCAACCTTCTTCCCGTAAGTTTTCGCCAGCGCATTCAGTGCCAGCCGGCGTCCGACCTCCTGTTTGTTCTTCGGATGAATGTCCGCAGCATTGCCAATGTCAATGGCCAGCGCCAGCCCGCAATTAGGAACATTCTTCGCGGTCAGCGCCTGGGCCTCGCGCAATTCTGCCCAACTGTTTTCGCGCGGCTCGGCATTGGTCGCTTGAAACGCGGCGAGCTGCACAATGTAAAAAGGAAAATCGCCGACGCCGAATCGTGCCCGCCAGTCACCGATCATCGCCGGCAGCAGGCGGCGATATTGTCCGGCGCGGTCGGCGTTTGATTCGCCCTGATACCAGATTGCGCCTTTGATCGCAAACGGCAGCAACGGCGCGATCATGCCGTTGTAAAGCACGGTCACGACGTTGGGATTATTTTCATCCGGCGGCGGCGGCGGCGAACCCAATCGCGCCAGCGGAGCCGAGTCGCGCATCTGCCAGATGCCCGCCAACGAAATGGGCGCGGTCTGCTGGTCGCCCACCGGTGCGAGCTTCATCTGGTCCGGCTGCGCGGTGAGTCCGCCGATGCCGCCTGTGTCCATCACGCGAATGGTGAGGACGTTTTTGCCCGGCTTCAGTGCGCCCGCCGGAACCGTGTAAGAGCGGAAAAGATCGTAACGGTTCATCTGACCCACTTTCACGCCGTTGATCCACGTCGTGTCAAAATCATCTACCGGACCAAGATCGAGCTTCAAATCCTTGCCGGCCCAGTCCGCCGGCAAATCAAATTCCCGCTGGAACCAAACCATGCCATTAAATCCCGGCAGTCCGGCTTGCTGGAAAGGCTGGGGCATTTGCACGGATTTCCACGCGGCGTCCACGCCCGTTCCCTTCGCCCAGCCTTGTTGTGTGCCGGGATCTTTTTGCCGGCACCACGTTTCATAAACCTCCAGGTAATCAGCCTTGGGGGCGCCGTTCGCGCTGTCGCGCATGTTTTTGATTGCTTCGTTGAAATCGCCCAGCGGCGCAAGTCCTTCCGCGCTGGTCCAGGCTTCGGCCACGGTGCCGCCCCAGGAACTGTGGATGAGGCCGATGGGAACATCCAGTTCACGATTCAATTCACGGCCGAAAAAAAATCCCGCCGCCGAAAAGCCGCCCCACAATCCTTGTTTGATATTATCTGGGCTGCACGGCAGCCAGCGGCAGGTCGTCGTTTCCACCGGCGCCGTGGCGATGCACCGGGGCACCGTCAGCAAACGAATCTGTGGAAAATTGGCGGTGGCAATGTCATTCGTCGCATTGCAGACCATCACGCCCATTTCCATGTTCGACTGCCCGGAACACAGCCACACGTCGCCGATGAGCACGTCGTTGATCACCGCCGATTCATGCGTTGTCGCATTGGTGACCGACAAGGTTCGCGGCGCGGACGAGGCGGGCATGGATTTGAGTTTCACCAGCCACTTTCCGGCTGAGTCGGCCACGGCCGTCCGGTTTTGTCCGGCGAAGGTCACCTCCACTTTTGATCCCGGCTGGCTCCAGCCCCAGACCGGCACGGCCACACCGCGCTGCAGCACGGCATGATCGCAAAACAGCGGGTGAAGAAAGGGATGTTCTGCGGCGGCTCCGGCCGCTGGCAATACGGCAAAAATCAACCATGCCGCGAACAACAATCTCGTTCGCAGGCAGGTTAAAATTTTCGTGAACTTGCCGCTCAGTGAACGAACTCCAGAACTTGCGAGAATGGGATGCGAGGATTTCATTGGAATTATACTAATGACATCAGCGGCTTTGTCTATTCCGGTTTTGAGGACCGGGCCTGGTGCGGAATCCTTTCCGCCAGAAAATTTTGAAGCAGATGTGGAAAAGGCGGTTTGCGCCAACGCAAACCGCCCGTTGCTGTGAATGCAGGACACGCTTTGACCGGAATTTACTTCTTCGCTTCCTCGACGCTCACCAGGCCGACGTCAATGTTTTGTCCGCCTTCAGTCTGATGGCAATGCACGGCCACCAGGACCGTTGCGCCGGGTTTGAGCAGCGCCAGCGCCGCCGGCCGGATGTCCAGGGGCACATAGCTGGAAGTAAAACCGGGTTCCGACGAGGCGAGGATTCCGTTGACGTAAATCTCCACGTCTTCATCGTGCGCCGCGTAGAACTGGAGGTCGGAGTAAGTTTTTTCCGGCAGGGTGACTTCGCGCCGCAGCCAGATGTCGTCCGTGTGCCATTCCGTGTTCCGAACGGCACCGGGCGTGCCGGCCGTGGCGAAGCTGGACAGTCCTTCTGACCAGGCGCTGGCATTAAAGTCCGGCGCGGTCCAGTTCGCCGCCGGTTTCTGCGTGGTGTAACGCCATTTGGCCGGCGCGGTCTTCGCCGTGGGAATGACCTCGGTGACTTTCGGCAATTCCGGCAGCGGCGCCCAGTTGCCGGCTTTCGTCTTGTCGGCGCTGGCCCACTTTTTCCAAATCGCACGGTCAGTGAGCATTTTGATGAACACGCCGCCGATGACCGGGCGCGCGTGCATGCCGTCGCTGTGAACATCGTCGGTCACATAGGAGTCCATGAACGGCGAACGCGCGGTGGTGGCGTTGAGGTAATCATACATCGGCGAAATGATCGCTTCAAAATCGGCCTGGTTGTCGGCCAGCGAAGCGCTCCAGACTGACCAGTCGCTCTTCGTCAAATGCGTGCGCGAATCCAGCGGCAAGCCGTAGCGCTGCATAACTTTTTTATAATGCGCCACTTCCATCTGCGCCACGGACGGCGGGAAAACATCCAGTCCGAGAATGCGATCCCAGACCAGATTATATTTCTGGCTCCAAGTGTTCGGCTTGTCGAAAGCGAGCCGGAAATGATCGCCATCGGCGGCCACTTTCACCCAATGCGCCGCGTCCACTTTTGCGAGCTGCGCATACTTCTCCGCGTTTTCCTGGTCGCCGCGCATTTTGCAAAGATCGCCGTAGGCCGCCAGACCGAGAATGGCCTTTACCGACAGATTTGCGTTGTGCGCGAGATGGCCCATGAAATCGTCCGTGCAAAGTTGTTCTTCGGGATCAAGGCCGTATTGCTCCAGATATTTTGCCCACTGCGTCAGCTTCGGCCACCACGGCGTCAGCCAGGTTGAATCGCCGGTGATTTGCGAAACCGCGTCGCACAGAATCAGCATGTTGCCGCTCTCCTCAACCGGCATGCCTTCGCCACCGTCGTCCGTGCCGCGCGCAATCGGATAGGTGCCGAGATCATGCGGCGCGTTCGGAAATTTCCAGTGCCACGAGTTCGCGTAACTCAAAATCGGCACCAGCGTGGCTTTCGCCAAGGTGGGGCTCAGCAAAACCCATTGCGGGTCCATCGGGAAAAACACGTCCACCGTGCCGATGTCGCCGTTGCTGGTGTTTTCCTTGGTGAAAAACAGCGGCTGCTTGTTCGCATCGGCGGCGAGGCCGCACGCAGCGACACATTGGCGGTAAGCCAGGGCGCATATCTGCGCGTATTTTGCACCACCGGCTTTCGTCGCATCGGCGGTCAGGTCCGCATCGAATTTGGCGCAGCGTTGCGCGAGCTGCGGATATTCGCGCGACGCCTTTTGCAGCATCCCGGTTGCCGTCGCGCCATTGCGCTTCCAATACGGCAGCAGCTTTTTGCCAAAATACTTGATCGCCACGATTTCGTCGTAGGCGACGATCACCTGCCGCGTCACCGGCGCGGCGGACACGCTGCCGAGATCAAAAACAAAGGCCATCACGGGCTGTTCATCATTCACCGCGCGCGGCATCGCCGGGTCGTCCTGCGCAGGCAACCGGCCGTCAGCCAGAAACGCGCTGATCAAAGTTTCATCCGCGCCGATCGCGGCGCTGGCCTGGCCGGCGGGCGCGGCGGCGTAGGCATAACCCCAGTTGATGCGGTGGTCGTCGCCGGCGGAACCCACCACCGGCTGTTCCACGGTGCCGACGCGCAACGCGGTCAGCCTGCCCGCTTTTTCCCGCGCCCAATCCACTTTCTCACTGGTCCGGTTGACCACGAGTTCCGAGCTGGTGCTGTCGTAAAGCGAGACGGCGTGGTTCTTGCCGTCCACCGAACTGACCTGCCAGGTGATGAAGTTCAGCGGCAATGACAGCGCGTCCAAATCCTGCGGCAACGCCGGGGTCATGAAAGTCAGCGTGACGTGGACATTCGCGCCTTCAAACTCGTAAATGCTGCGCGTCGGCGTGACCGTCAGGTTCGCTTGCGGCAGCGGCGGCACGTTGGTCGGATCATCGCCCATGAGCCGGAAAACCTGGCCGTCCACCCGGATCAGGCTCACCAGGGAATGTTCATGCTTCGTCCAGTGCTGGGTGTTGCGATCCGTGAGCCGGTCGGCGCACGACCAGATGCTCAGGTAGGGATCGAACGTCACCAGCGGCACGGCCGGCGGACGGAACGATTGCGCGACGCTGGTTAAAGCCACGAGACCTGCCGTGGCCAACAGGATGATTTTTTTCATAAAGTTCGGTTGCAAATTTGCTGCTCTGGTTTGCCGGCTGATTGGGGTTCGGATAAATCCCGCTTCAGACTGGCATTCGACACATCACCGCCGGTGCTGGTCCAATGTGAGACCAGAAGAATAGCCAGGACGCCCAAGGCCGGCATGTGGCATGAATCGGCCACAGCACCGGGCGGGCAAGGCTTGTGGCCATTTCATGCCACATGACGTTTCGGCCAACCTGGTTAATCATAAAACAAGTCAACCAGATTCAACAACCAATGACCACTTGACGTCAGGGCCGGCCCGTCAGTTCAATTTTACCGGCCGTGACAAAACATAAAATGAAAAAGTTTACATCAAAGATTTTCACCCCGGCCTGGCCCGCCGCCTGCCTCGCCGGCGCGGTGCTGCTGGTTGCCGGCTGCGGCCAGAAGACCGCCACGATCACCCCGGCTCAAAGCAGCGCTTTTGACAGCGCCCCGCCGGAGGTCAAGCAGGCCTGGGACAAGGCCCTGGCCGCCGACAAGGCCAATGACTATGTGACGGCCGAAGCTTCGCTGGCCGGCCTCCAGAAAATGATTTTGAGCGACGCACAGACACAGGCGCTCAACGCGGAACACGACGCCTTTGGCGAGCGTTTGATGAAGGCCGCCGAAAAAAACGACCCCGCCGCCATCCAGGCGGTGCTGAACGACCGAAAATCCAAAACCCGTTAATCCATCCTCAAACATTTCCCAATGAAGCTTAAAAACAATTCAGGCAAAAACGCCTTCACGCTGATTGAGCTGCTGGTGGTCATCGCCATCATCGCCATTCTGGCGGCCATGCTGCTGCCGGCGCTGGCCAGGGCCAAGGCCAAGGCCAAGCAGGCCTCGTGCATGAACAACAACAAAGAGCTTGGCCTTGCGCTGGTGATGTATTTGGGCGATTTCCAGCAATATCCGGGAGATTATGCGCCCCCCAATTGCTATGTGTGGATGACCCGGCTTTATTCTTTGATGGGAAAGAATCGGAATGCTTTTTCTTGTCCGGCTGCATTTGCAGATGCCATGTGGGATACCAATAATAACCACACCCTCGGCGGTAACGGCGAAGACAACGTTTATAGTGCTTGGACGGTCACGCCGTCATCACGGTTTTCAATTGGTTACAACGATTGGGGATTGTATCTGCAACACACCCCGCAGCTTGGCTTGGGCGGTGACGTAAACAATAACAATAATTTTTATCATGGTCCGGTTAAAGACAGCAACATCAGAAGACCGTCCGATATGATTGCCATGGGCGATGTAAAATCATCCGAAGTCGCAGGCCTGCTTGCCAATGCGTTCTCGGCCAACCTCGATCCCACCGCCGAAGATTTTGGCCACACCCAATGGCCCTCCAACCGGCATAACTACAGCATTGATTTTCTCTTCGCCGATGCTCACGTTGAAACCACCAAGCGGGTGACTCCGAATAATGGCGGTCCCGTAAGCCCAACCGACAGCACCTGGCGGCGGCGGTGGAACAACGACGATCTGTCGCACGATGGCACGGAAGGCGACAACGTCCCTACTTGGGCTTTCAGTGCCGCCGCCTCACAGCTTGATCCATCCCAATAGTTTCAACCAAGCTCGCAACAAACGACCGCAGCCGACGCTGCGGTCGTTTGGCATTCAGGACTGTCCGTTGCTTTCAAAAAAACATCGGGCGGCGGGCGGTTTCGTCTGAACACAGCCAGGCGCGAACCCTGCCGACCAAGGATGGTTCGCCTACCCCAAACGGCAAAACGAAGCATAATTCTGGCGCGGTCGTTTTTGTGTGTCGCCGGCAGAATCGCCCATTACGGGGTGGATTTATGAATGCAATAATTGTAATGTCCATCAATGCAAACCGGCCGGAGACAATGGTGACAAGTGTTGAATGAAAACTGCCAAAATAAGCCTGGGCCGCTTCTTTTATCTGGCACTAACAGCCGGCCTGGCGGGGTTGGTCCAGACTGGCCTGTCCCAAACCACCGCCGTCGTGAACCCCGGTCTCGTGCTGGTTGACAATTTCCAGGGCTGGGGCACTTCCCTTGCGTGGTGGGGGAATGTTGTCGGTGGATATGCCAACCGCACGACCTATGCCAGCATGGCATTCAGCCAGCTTAAATTAAATGTGGTCCGCTACAACATCGGCGGCGGCGAGAATCCGGACATTGTCAACACGATGCAATACCGTGCGCGAATGCCCGGCTTTGAGCCAGCCAACGGCGTGTGGAACTGGAACGCCGATGCCAACCAGCGCTGGATTTTGAAACAGGCCGTGGCGCTCGGGGCAAATCAGGTGGTCGCTTTCGCCAACTCGCCGCCGTGGTGGATGACCGTCAGCGGCAGCGTCACGGGTTCGACGAACGGCACCAGCAACAATCTGCAAACCGGTTATGAAAATGCCTTTGCCATCTATCTCGCCACCGTGGTCAGCAATCTGACCGTGCTGGACGGCATCAAGTTTGACCTTGTCACGCCGGTCAATGAGCCGACCGCGTCCTGGTGGGTTTGCGGCGGCTCGCAGGAAGGCTGCCACATCAGTGCGGACCAGCAGGCGCGCGTCGTCAGCGACCTGCGCACCGCCTTGAATTCTCAAAACCTCGCCGCCGGCATTGATGCTTCCGAGGACAACGATGAGCAGGACACCCTCAATTCAATCAACGCCTACGGCTCCGCCGCCGGCAGCGTGTCGGTGATCGCGAGCCACACCTACGGCGCGAACAACCCGGCCGGCTTTCGCAAGCTCGCCGCCACCCTGCGCAAGCCCGCGTGGGTTTCCGAATACGGCGATGGCGACGCCAGCGGCATGACCATGGCCCGGCGCATCCGCGACGACCTCACCGGCACCCGGGTCCGCGCCTGGGTTTACTGGCAGTTCGTGGACACCGCCGGCGGCTGGGGCATGCTCAGAAATGCGCTCAATGGCGGCGGCAACACCAGTTACGTCATCAACAAGAAGTTTTATGTCATGGGCCAGTTCAGCGAATTCATCCGGCCCGGCTTTCAAATCATCAACATCGGCGACAACAACTCTCTGGCCGCTTACAATCCAGCCAGCCACGCGCTGGTGATCGTGACGGTCAACAACAGCACCAACAGTTACAACCTGGCTTGTGACTTGAGCGCGTTCAGCGGACTGCCGGCTTGCGTGACCCGTTATCGGACCTCACCGGGCGAAAACTTGTCCAACCTCGGCACCATAAGCGTGGCCGGCCATAAGTTCACTTCCGAGATCATTCCGCAGTCGGTCACTACACATGTTCTCGCCAATGTCATATTCGCCTCGCAATCCTCACCGGCGGCTTGGGCCAGAATCCCGTTGGGATTCCCGGATGGCACGATGATGGCCGTCTGCCAAGACCCGCACCCACCGCAGGACATCCCGCGCGGGATGGAGATGGCGAAAAAATTCGGGCTGGAATTCCCGCCGCCGCCCGGTTCGTGAGCGTAACTCTGGCCGCAATCGAGTTGGTGTTGAACTACGGACGCTCAATACGGATCAACCGATCATTGATTGAAACAAAAACCGGCGCGCCGAAATTGATTTCCTTTGGGTTTCGCGATTCTGGCAACAGTTTGTTGGCAACGAACTCGCCAAGTTCTTTTTCGTCATTGAAATCAACACGCAGAAATGGCCCGCTCACCCCGTTTTTTTCCAGATAGACAAGCTTCCCGTGGTTTTTTATGAAGATGGCCACATGATCAATTCCCCAATACTGGAAACGCATCGGAATATAACCGCAGGAGACAATTTTAATTTTTTTAGGAAATGTCAGGCCGTCCTTTTTGCGAAGCGTGTTCCAGATGGCAAAAAGTTTTCGGATTGCCGGGTCGGTGTCTTCAAACTTTCCCGGAAGCAGCCGCTCCCCTTTCAGGCTTACGGCCAAATCCACTTCACCTACAGTTCTGGTCAATCCGGTAATCCAAGTGTAGCCGTTAGTCGGATATAGCAAT
This sequence comes from uncultured Bifidobacteriaceae bacterium, assembly GCA_964449815.1. Lineage (GTDB taxonomy): Bacteria > Verrucomicrobiota > Verrucomicrobiia > Limisphaerales > UBA11358 > UBA11358. The sequence continues at coordinate 45,747 of CAYVGC010000002.1, read as the reverse complement.
GTGCGTCCATTTTGGTAGAACGAATACGAAGTCACGGGATTGATGACGTAATCAGGGTTCTCTTTGCTTCCACGATTTTTCTGTTTGGCAAAATTCTTGGTTGCAAAATCATCTTGAAGTTGTGATGCCTTTGCGCCTGCGTCTTTGGTCAGAAGAACCACAACATCCAGACACTCGAGCGAGTTATACGCCAGATCGTTCGTGGTGGTGTTCTTGCAAAACGGGTCAGGAATCGCCTTGTTCAACTCGTCCACATTCTTGAAATAGTAAAACCCACCCGCCTTTTTGGGGAACTTGGACGTATCAAACAATTCGGTTTTATGGAAGTGGACCGCTTTCCGAAAGGCTTCAACCGACTCAGATGAACTGCCGTTCTGGAGCAACAGTTCTGCGGTTTCATTCAGCACGGCAGCGTCGTTTAGCAAGCTGACGCGAATTTCAGAAGCGCGAAGGGGCAGAATAAATGCAGCGGCGATGACGGCGAAGGCAAGGTGTCGTTTCATTTTAATTCATTAAATGGCAATTGAGTTTTCTCTATATAAAGACACCGAGGAACGAAAATTTGTATGTTAAATCGAATAGTTGAAAAACTTTTCTACCCTCGCCTTCACGCTTTCATCCATCTTAATCAGTGGCGGCCACGCGCGTTTGAAACCTTCGCCGGCAATTTTCTTCGTCGCGTCAATGCCCAGCTTGCTGCCGCTGGCGATTTCGCTCGTCGCGTGGTCGAGCACGTCGGACGGGCCTTTGGTGAAGATGCTGTCGCGCTGCGGATCGGTGTTGGCGGTGAGATGGAACAGCACTTCGCTGGTGTTGTGGACGTTCACGCCGGCGTCCACCACCACGATGTATTTCGTGAACATCATCTGCCCCATGCCCCAGAGGCCGTGCATGATCTTGTAGGCCTGCATCGGGTAGGTCTTCTTGATGCTGACGAACACGAGGTTGTGGAACACGCCTTCCGCCGGCAGCGCGATGTCCACGATCTCGGGGAAATTCATTTTGAAGATCGGCAAAAATAATTTCACGCTCGCGCCGCCGATGTAAAAATCCTCCATCGGCGGAATGCCGACAATCGTCGCCGGATACACCGCGTCCTTGCGATGCGTGATTGCGGTGACATGAAAAACCGGATACGGTTCGGGCAGCGTGTAATAGCCGGTGTGATCGCCGAACGGCCCTTCGTCGCGCAACGGCTCGGTTGGATCAATGTAACCTTCGATGACAAAATCGGCGTTGGCGGGAACTTCGAGGTCGTTGGTCTCGCACTTAATCATCTCGACGGATTTTTTGCGGAGATAACCGGCGAGCAGAAATTCATCCAATCCATCCGGCAGCGGCGCGGTCGCGGCGAAGGGAAACATCGGGTCGCCGCCGATGAAAATGGCGACGGGCATCCGCTCGCCCTTCTCGTAGTAACGACGGCCATGGCGCGCGGCGACTTTCTGCAACTGCCAGTGCATGCCGGTGGTTTTGTCGTCGTAAATCTGGATGCGATACATGCCGAGATTGCGCTCGCCGGTGTCCGGGTCGCGCGTGACGACGCACGGCAGCGTGATGAAACGCCCGCCGTCGAGCGGCCAGCATTTTAATATTGGAAGATTTGCGAGCGTCGGTGGCGTGGGCGAAGTGCCTTTCTGCCAATCCGGCGCGGGCGGCCAGCTTTTTGAGGAAGCAGGCGCGTCGAATTTTTGAATGATATCTTTGCAGGAACCGCTCTTCACCGTCTTCGGTTTCGCATGGCGCAAATCCAGCGCGAGCGCGAGCAGCTTGATGGCTTCCTTGAAACTCGTCGGCGGCTTGGCTTTCATCAGCGCGCCGAGTTCGTTTGCGACTTCGTCCACGGACTCCGCGCCCATGCTCATGGCCATGCGCTTGTGCGAGCCGAGCGTGTTGATGGCCACGGGAAACGGCGAGACGACGCCGGCGATGGTGGGCTGCTCGAACAGCAGCGCCTTGCCGCCGCCGGGCGATTTCATTTCGCGGTCGGCGATCTCGGTGATTTCGAGTTCGGTGGCGACGGGCGAGGAAATGCGTTTGAGCTCGCCCGCCTTGTCGAGGGCGTTGACGAAATCGCGGAAGGAATCAAAAGCCATACGCGCGCGAGGCTAAACCGAAACAACGTAACTGGCAATGCGTGGAAAACGGGAGGCGGCGGAAACCGGATTTGCATTCGTTGGATTGAAATCGCGCCTGGGAACATCCCCGCCTTGCGCCAATGCCATCGCGGGCGGTAACTTGTCGCCATGTCGCACGCCGATTTTGTCCATTTGCATTTGCACACCGAGTATTCGCTGCTCGATGGCGCGTGCCGTGTGGACAAGCTCATCGAAAAGGCGCACGAGCTGAAGTTCCCCGCGCTGGCCATCACCGACCACGGCGCAATGTATGGCGCGATTGATTTTTACCAGGCCGCGCGGGCGAAGGGCATCAAGCCCATCATCGGCTGCGAGGTTTATGTGGCGCCGGGTTCGCGGCTGGAACGCAAAACCAGCAACGGCGAGAAATATCACCACCTCGGTTTGCTCGCCAAAAACGAGGTGGGCTATAAAAATCTCATCAAGCTCACCACCATCGCGCACCTCGACGGGTATTATTACAAGCCGCGCATTGACAAGGAACTTTTGGCGAAACACAGCGAAGGGTTGATCGCCATGTCCGGCTGTCTCGCCAGCGAGATTCCCGACTGGATCATGAAAGACCAGTTGGACCAGGCGCGCGACGCGGTGGACTGGTTCAAGCAGACGCTCGGCGCGGAGAATTTTTTCCTCGAACTGCAAAATCATGGCATTCCCGAACAGGCCAAGGTCAACCGGCATTTGATCGCGTGGGCGAAGGAATTCGGCCTGAAGCCCGTCGCGACGAATGATGTGCATTACATCGAGAAAAGCCACTCGCATGCGCACGACTGCCTGGTTTGCATCGGCACACAGACGATGCTGAGCGATCCGAAGCGGATGAGCGCGGGCTATGTGCCGGAGCAGTTTTATCTGCGCAGCGCCGAGGAGATGAAGGCGCGCTTCGCCGAGGTGCCGGAGGCGGTGAAAAACACGCTGGAGGTCGCGGAGAAATGCAATCTGGAGATCAAGTTTGGCGAGCTGCATTACCCGGTTTTCAATCCGCCGGAACATTTCACGCGCGAAGGCTGTCTGCGCCGGCAGGTGGCGGAAGGCCTGTTCCGCCGTTACACCATCCACGCGACGGCGGAGGGAAAGGAATTTGTCGTCACGGGCATTGACGATCCGAAGCGGCTGCCGACGTTCAAGGCGGCGGAGGGGAAAAACTTTTCGTTCGGCGATCCCGAAGTTGCCGCCGCGCTCAAGGCGGTCATTGACCGGTTGCAGCTCGAACTGAAGGTCATCGAGAAGACGGGGTTTATCTCCTATTTTCTCATCGTGGCGGATTTCATCCGGCACGGGCGCGAAAAGGGAATTTCCTGCGTGGCGCGCGGCAGCGCCGCCGGCTCCATCGTCACCTACCTGCTGGAAATCGCGAACGTGGACCCGATCCGCTACGGCCTGCTGTTCGAGCGGTTCCTGAATCCCGAACGCGTCAATCCTCCGGATATTGACATTGATTTCGCCGACGACCGGCGCGCGGACGTCATTGAATATGTCCGCGAAAAATACGGGCGCGACGCCGTGGCGCAAATCATCACCTTCGGCACGATGGGCGCGAAAAGCGTGGTGCGCGACGTGGGCCGCGTGATGGGTTTGAGCTACGGCGAGGGCGACCGGCTGGCCAAATTGATTCCCGCCGAATTGAAAATGGATTTGACGAAGGCGCTCAAGCAGGTGCCGGAATTGAAGGAGGCATACGACAACGAGGAAGTCACGCGCGAGCTGATTGACACGGCGCTGATCCTCGAAGACCTCACGCGCAACGCCAGCGTCCACGCCGCCGGTGTCGTCATCGGCCCGGAGCCACTGGTGAATTTGCTGCCGCTGAAACTGGACGACAGCGGCACGCTCGTCACGCAATACGCGATGGGCCCGGTCGGCGAACTCGGCCTGCTGAAGATGGATTTTCTCGGCCTGAAAACGCTGACCGTCATCCGCAACACCTGCGAAATGGTCCGGCGCACGGAGGGGGTGGAAATTGACATTGACCGCCTGCCGCTCGACGACAAGAAAACCTACGACCTGCTGAACCGCGCGGAAACGCTCGGCGTGTTCCAGTTGGAATCCGGCGGGATGCGCGATTTGTGCCGCAAGTTCCAGATCAGCTCCATCGAGCACATCACGGCGCTCGTGGCGCTCTACCGGCCCGGCCCGATGGACCTGATTCCCGATTTTATCAAACGCCGCCACGGCGAGGTGAAGATCGAATACGAGCATCCGCTGCTCGAACCGATCACCCGGGAAACCTACGGCATCCTGATTTACCAGGAACAGGTGATGCAGGCCACGCAGGTGCTGGCGGGCTTCACGCTCGGCGCCGCCGACGTGCTCCGCCGCGCGATGGGCAAGAAGGACGTGGAAAAAATGCAGAAGCAGCGGGAGAAATTCATCAAGGGCTGCGCCGCGACCAACAAGATTTCCGCCGGCAAGGCCAACGATATTTTCGACCTGCTCCAGAAATTCGCCGGCTACGGCTTCAACAAGTCGCACGCCGCCGCCTACGCCGTCGTCGCATATCAGACCGCGTATTTGAAGGCGAATCATCCGGTGGAATTTTTCTGCGCCATGATGACCAACGACATGGCCGACACCGACAAGCTCGCGCAATACATCGCCGAGGCGCGCAGTTTCGGCATCGAGGTGCTCGGCCCGGACGTGAACGAGAGCCAGATGTATTTTGCCCCGGCGACCGGCAGCCACGGCATCCGCTTCGGACTCGCCGCCATCAAGGGCGTCGGCGAGGCGGCGGTCGAGGCGATTTTGAAGGCGCGAAATGAAGGCGGAAAATTCAAAACGCTTTCCGAATTGTGCGAGCGCGTGGACGGCCGCTCGGTGGGCCGGAAAACGCTCGAAGCGCTCGTCAAAACCGGCGCGTGCGATTGCTTCGGCCAGACGCGGGCGACGCTGTTCGCGCAAATCGAGCGCACGCTCGCCCGCGCGGCGAGCATTTTGTCCGACAAGCAAAAAGGCCAGACCTCGCTCTTCGGCGCGCTGGAGGAAAAAGCGCCGCCCATGCCGGAAGCCATCAGCAATCTGCCCGAATGGCCGCAGCACGAACTGCTCGCGCACGAAAAGGAGCTGCTCGGCTTCTACGTCACCGGTCATCCGCTCACACCGCTCGCGCCGCTGCTGGACAAATTCTCGCTCATCACCACCGCGAAGCTTGCCGAGCTGCCGAACCGCAGCCTGACGCGCATCGGCGGCATGATCGCGGCGGTCACGCACGGCACCTCCAAAAAATCCGGCAAGCCGTATTCCATGGTGACGCTCGAAGATCTGGAAGGCTCGGTGCAGTTGCTGGTGATGAACGACTATGACAAATTCCGGCCGCTGCTGGAAGCGAACACGGCCATTCTGGTCGTTGGTGAAGTCAGCACCGGCGAGGACAAGCCGAAGATTTTTCCGCAGGACATCATGCCGCTGGCCGAGGCCGCGAAGAAATACACCAAACAGGTTCATCTCCGCCTGAACACCGCGCACCTGAAGCCGGCAGACCTGGACCGCGTCCAGGAACTCGTGGCCGCGCATCCCGGCAAATGCCCGCTGTTCCTCTGTTTCATGCGGCCCGAAGGCGCGACCGTTTTTGTCGGCGCCCACAAGCATTTCGGCGTCACGCCGTCGCTGGAACTCGAACAGGCGGTGAACCTGCAGTTCGGCGAAAAAACTTATTACGCCCGCGTGGACACCAGCCTGCCGGAGCGCCAGCGCCGCAGTTGGGAAAGGAAAAACGGCGCCAACGGCTCCGGCGGCGACGAATAAAAAAAACTCGCCTTTGCCGGCGGCCTGCTGCAAATTTTTTGCCTGGATTAACCAAACCAATTCACAATGAAATTTGCACTTATCTTCGCCGCCGCCGGAATTGCGGCCGCGCGCCTGTCCGCCGCGCCGGTGGACTGGAGCAGGCTGCCGCCGGCCGCCACCGTCACCGGGGTCACTTTTGACAAGGACATCGGGCCGCTGCTCAAGGCAGCCTGCGGGCGCTGCCACGGCGCGGAGCATCCCAAGGCGCAGCTCCGCCTCGACACGCTCGAAGGGGTTTTGAAAGGCGCCAAGCACGGGCCGGTTCTCACCGCCGGCGACAGCGCCAACAGCCTGATCGTCAAAGCCGTTTCGCAGCTTGATCCGGAAACCGCCATGCCGCCCAGACCGCGTGGCTCGCGCGGTCCGCAGGGCACCAACGCTCCGACCATGCCGCCGCAGGGTGGTCCCGGCGGACCTGGCGGACCGGAAGCTGGCGGCCCGTCACCGATGGGTGGCGAAGGCGATCATGGCCCCGGTGGCCCCGACGGAACGAACGGGCCCGCCAGTTTTCAATCGCGTCTGCGCCCGCTGGGTCCGCCGCCCAAGCCGCTGACCGCCGAGCAGGTTGGTTTGATTCGCGCATGGATTGATCAGGGCGCGAAATAAGTTTCCCTTCCAAAAGCAAATCGCCGCGTTGGGAAAATCCAGCGCGGCAATTTTTTGTTTGGAAAACTTTACTTCACGGCCGCCCAGACGCGATGCACGTCGTCGTGTTCGTCGAGCGCGTGGAGAAATTCGCCGACCTCGTTCTGCTGCGCCTCGGTCAGTTCGGGAAATTGTTTGGGCACATAACCGATTTCACTCGTCACGACGGTCCAGCCGTTCGCCGCCAGCCATTTGGAAACGGCCGCCACGGCCGTGCGTTCGCAAATGAACTTTGCGCCGGCGGCGCCTTCAGGAATATCATCGTTTTGTTCGTGCGTGAGCGCTTCCACCTCGTTCGCGCCGGCTTCAATCGCCGCCGCCTCGCGGTCAATGTTCGCGTCGGGATGATGCGCCTCGACCAGGCCAACGTGATCAAAAAGAAATTTATTGCTGCCGGTCGTGGCGAGCTGGCCCTTTTTGAAGAGCACGCGGATTTCCGGCGCGGTGCGGTTCACGTTGTCGGTATAAACCTCGACGATGACGGGCACGTTGTGCGGCGCGCGGCCTTCATACACGACGTGATCCATGACGAGTTTTTCCTCGCCGATGCCGGCGCCCTTGTGGATGGCGCGCTGGATGGCGTCCTTCGTCACGCTTTCTTTCTTCGCCTTTTCGACGGCGGCGAACAGGCGCGGGTTCGCGTCAGGATCAGCCCCGCCCATTTTGGCGGCGACGGAGATTTCACGAACAAGTTTGCCGGTCGTCCGGCCTTTTTTGAGGCCGGCGACCAATCGTTTGGCATGCAGCCATTGGCGTCCCATAGTTTTGAAATTTAACCAAAAACGGCGGCGGGATTCAACCGAATCAATGATTTATCGCTCGCGCCGTCCTGAAGCCTGGTTGAATTTTCCAAAGCGCAGCGCCAGCGTCGGCAGCACGAGCAGGTTCAGCGCGGTCGAAGTCACCAGCCCGCCAAGAATCACAATCGCCATCGGCCCTTCAATTTCGCGCCCGGCCTCGCCGCTGCCCAGCGCCAGCGGCAGCAGGCCGAGCGCGGTGACCATCGCGGTCATCAAGATCGGGATGAGCCGCTCCGTCGCGCCGCGCAAGGCGGTTTCGGCCCCCCAGGGCCGGCCTTCTTCGTTCACCAGATGCTCGAAATGCGAAATCATCATGATGGAATTGCGCATCGTGATGCCGAACAGCGTGACGAAACCGACAAGTGTGCCCAGTGAAAGCGAGCCCTGGCCCTTGCCAAAACAGCTGACGAGGAAAATCGCCAGCACACCGCCGACCAGCGCGAACGGCAGGTTCGCCAGCACGAGCAGCAGATGGTTCGCCTTGCGGAAAACGACCGCCAGCAGCAAAATGATTCCCGCCGCCGCCGCGAGCGAGTGCAGGAGCAATTCCGTCTGCGCCTGTTTTTGTTCTTGCGCCGCGCCGCTGAACTCGGCATACACGCCCGGCGGAAATTTAACCTGGTTGTTGATTTGCTTCTGCGCGTCGGCCACAAACGATGCAACGTCGCGTCCCGCCGGATTGCAGGTGATGGTCTGCCGTCGCCGCGCGCCGTCGTGCAAAATCGCGTAGCGCCCCGTCGTCAGAAAAACGTCGGCCAGTTGCTTCAACGGCATCCGCGCGCCCGCCGGATTGCTGATGAGCAGGTCGCCGATGCTTTCCGGCTGCCGCCGCGCGGACGGTTCCAGGATCACGGCCACTTCGAAAACTTTTTCCCCTTCGTAAGTTTGCGCGACGACGTCGCCTTGATACGCGGTGCGGACGGCTTCGAGCACTTCCAGCGGACGGAAGCCAAATTGCGTCAGCCGGTCGGGCCGCAGGCGGATCATCACGCGCGGCGCGCCCGGCGGCGCGGAAACCTGCACGTCCGCCGCGCCGGGAACTTGGTTCAGCACCGCCGCAACTTCGTCCGCCTTTTCATCCAGCACGTCGAGATCGTCGCCGAAAATGTTCACCACGACCTGCGCGGTTTCGCCGGAGATCGTTTCCCCGATTCGGTCGCCGAGGAACGTCAGCACTTCGGTTTCGATGCCGGGAAATTTCGCCAGCGTGTCGCGGATCGCGTCCTGCACTTTTTCCTGGTCTTCACCCGCCGTCGGCTTCAGTTCCACGTGCATTTCGCCGCGATGCGAGCCCCAGGTGTCTTCACCGCCTTCTGCGCGGCCAATCTGCTCCTCGACGCTTTTGATCTGCGGAATCTTCAGCAGCTCCGCGGAAATCTGCGCGCCGAGCCGTTTCATCTCCGGCAGCGACGTCCCCGGTGCCATGGTAAGACCGATGACAAAATGGCCTTCGCGGAAATCCGGCAGAAATTCGCCGCCAAAAAACGGCAGCGTCGCCAGCGCCGCGATGAACAAAACCAGCGCGACGGCAACAATCGTCTTTGGCCGGCTGCTGAGTTTTTCCAGCGCGCGGCGGTGAAGCGATTTTAATTTGCGCAGATAAACCGGCTCTTCGCGCGGCCGGTTGCGCGCGAGCAGCGCAAAGCAGAGCGCCGGCGTGACGGTGAGCGCGACCACCAGCGACGCCAGATTGGCGAGGATGAAGGCGACGCCGAGCGGCGCAAAAAAACGGCCCTGCAGGCCGCTCATCGTCAGCACCGGCACAAACACCATCGCCACGACGAACGTCGCATACACCACCGAATTCCGCACTTCGAGCGTGGCCTCCAGCACGACGTTGAACGGCGGACGCGGCGGCGTGAGCGTGAGATTTTCCCGCAGCCGGCGCAAAATATTTTCCACGGTGATGATCGCGTCGTCCACGACCACGCCGAGCACGGCAGTGAGTCCGCCAAGCGTCATCGTGTTCAGCGTCACGCCAAAATGGTCCAGCACGACGACCGCCGCGAGCAGCGACAGCGGAATCGCCGTGAAGGAAATCAGCGCCGTCCGCAAATCGAGCAAAAACAAAAACAGCACGATGGCCACCAGCGCGGCGCCGAGCAGCAGCGACGCTTTCATGTTGTGAATCGCGATTTCAATGAACGTCGCCGGCCGGTGCAGCGCGGGCGTGTATTCGACGCCCTCCGCCGCGAACACCGGCTTCAATTCCTCCAGCGCGGCCTCGACGCCGCGCGTGACTTCCATCGTGTTCGCGCCGTATTGGCTGGCCGTGGTCATCAGCACGCCGGGTTTGCCATTGATGAGCGCGTCGCCGAATTTTGGCTCCGCGCCTTCGATGACATTCGCCACGTCTTTCAGGCGGATGCTGCGCCCGTCGCGCTGTGTCACCACGACCTCGCCGAGCTGCATCGCCGTGAGCGACTGGCCTTCGGTCTGGAGCACGAGCCGTTGCGCCGGCGTCTCGACAAAGCCCGCGCCGCGCACGCCCGTCGCCGCGCCCGCCGCGCTCGAAACCTCCTGCACGGAAATGCCAAACGCGAGCAGCCGGTCGGGCTTGATCTGAATTTGCAACTGTTTGACTTCGCCGCCAAAAGTTTTCACCGCCGCCACGCCGGGAACGGAGAGCAGTCGCGGGCGAACCGTCCAGTCGGCGAACGTCCGCAGCGCCATCGACGAAATTTTATCCGAGGTCAGCCCGAATTTCAGCAGGTCCATCGTCGAGGACGTGAGCGGCTCCATTTTCGGCGACTGCACGCCGGCGGGCAGATCGCCGCCAAGCTGCGCCAGCCGTTCCGTGAGCATTTGCCGGGCGATGTGGATGTCTGTGCCTTCCTTGAAAACCGCCGTGACAACCGAGAGACCTTGAATGGATTCTGAGCGGATGGAATCCAGATCACCCGCGCCGTTCAACGCATTTTCGACCGGGCGCGTGACGAGAGCCTCGACCTGTTCCGGCGCAAGGCCGGGCGCTTCGGTCTGCACCGTGGCCTGCGGCTGGACAAATTCAGGAAACACGTCGAGCTTCGCGTGCGTCGTGACAAACAGCCCGTAGCAAATGAAGCCGACCGCCAGCGTGATGACCACGCCGCGCGCGCCCAGGGAAAGTTCAACGAGTCGCCGGAGCATTTTCTAATCGCGTTGGCCCGTGTTAAAACCGCCGCCGCTCAGTTCGGCGGACAAAACGGTCTGCGCGCCGGTCACCACGACGCGGTTGGTCGCCGACAAATTTTCCGAAACAAACCAGCCGTTGTCCGCCGGCCGGTCGAGCGGAATTTCCGTCCGCACAAATTGGTTCGTCTCCGTCTGCACATAAACCCAGCCTTTGCCCGCGTGCCGCAACACCGCGCCGGCCGGCACCACCACGCCGCTGAACGGCTTGCCCGGAGTTTTGATGAAAGCCGTCACGGCTTCCCCCGGCGTGAGGCGGCTGGTTGGCGGCTGTCCGGCAGAAAACAAGATCCCCTGCTGCTGCGTTTGCGGGTCCATCACCGGCAACAGGTCGAAACACGTCGCCGTGACCGGCGTGGTGTTTTCCGCCAGGGAAATGATGCGCGCGGTCTGCCCCTGATCTTCCAGACGCTCACCCGCCGGCAAATCAACGCGGATCAACGCCGTGGAATCGCGCAGCCCCTCCAGAAATTTGTCCGGCTGCCGTTGCGTGCCGGGCGGAACCTCGATGGATCCCAGCATCCCGGCGATTTTCCGGCCCCAGCCGGTTTGAACTTTGAACAGCACGGCTTCTGCCGCCGCACGGTTTTGCGAATGAGTTGTTGCGGCGTCCTGAAATGCGCGGTCGGAAATGTTGTTGTCCGCCCTCAACTGTTTCGCGCGCTCAAGCTCCCGCAGCGAACGGTCGCAGGCGATTTCGGCGCGGCCCAGTTCCATGGACGCATCCAGCAGCGGCGCGGGATCAAGCACGCGGCCATAAACTTTCATTTCCGGCTGCCACTGCGCCGGCGCGGGCGTCTCGGTTTGCAATCCGAGGCGTTCCTGCGTCGCGGCGTCAACCGTCACGCCGGCCCTGGTTTGCGCCCCGGCTTTTTCCGGCGCGGCGGCGGTCATGTCACCGGCAGGTTTGGAACAGCCCGGCAGCATGGCGGCTGAAATAATTATCGCCAGCACGGAAATAAACGGATTTGCCGCCTTCATGGTTGCGATGCCTTTCCTTTTGGATTTTCAGAGGAGATTCTTTGGATGGTGGCGGCGAGCGAATCCGCCGGACTTTGCAGCGCATCTTCCAGCGCACCGACGGCGGATTGCAGTTGCGCCTCGCCGTCGAGCCGGGCAAGCCGGACGGAATTCAATTCAATTTCCGCGCTGGACAAATCGAGCCGTTCCGCCGACCCGGCCCGCACCTGCGCGGCCACGGATTTTTGCTGCCGCTCGGCGGCGGCGAGCACCGGGGCTCCGGCCTGCAATTGCTTGCGCGCCGCTGCCAGGCCGGCGGCCGCGCGGTCAATCGCGCCGATGACCTGCGCCTGCAACGCGGTGAATTTCGCGGCGGCCAGCTTGCGCCGCGCTTCGGCTTCGGCAATCGGCCCCTGATTTTGATCCAGGACCGGCAGTTCAAGCGTGGCGCCCAGAATCCATTCGTTGTCGCCGGCGTTGCCGTTGTTCCAGGCGTAACCGGGGCCGAGATGCAGATCGGGAAATTGTTTGGCAACTTGCAGCCGCAGGCCGGCCTCCGCCGCCGCATAATCCGCCAGCGCGCCAAGAATGTCCGCGCGCCCGCGCAACGCGGCATCGCGCGCGCCTGCCGCAGTCAAGGCGTCCGGCACGTTCGCGGAAAAATCAAATTCCAGGTTCATGCCGTCCAGCGCGGCGAGGCTGACGCCGAGCGCTTCCGCCAGCCGCGATCGCGCCTCGGCGCGTCTGGCCTGCGCGGCGGACAAATCAAGCTGCGACCGGTTCTGCGCGATCTGCGCAACGGTGAGTTCCGGCCGGGAAATGGCCCCGGCGTCCAGGCGCTGCTGCAACTGCCTTGCAATTTCCGTCTGCGCGGCGAACTGTTTTTGCAGCAGTTCGGCGCGGCGGCCGGCCAGGCTGAAATCCAGCAGGCTCGCGCGCACGCCGCTGCGAATCTGCCACGCGACCGAAACAAAACTCCAGCGCGCGGACTCGGCGGCCTTCTCGGCCTCGGCGACACGCTTGCCGCGCTTGCCGGCGGTTTCCACGGGCACGTCAAACGTCGCCGGAATGAGCCACGGACTGTAGTTGCCGGGAATCTGCGTGTCGTAGCCGGGCGACACGGACACGGACGGGTTCGGCCGCGCCCCCGCCGTCAGCGCGCCGGCCTGCGCGACGCGCCATTGCGCGCGGGCGACTTCGAGGCCGGGGTGAAAATAAAACGCGGCGAGCGTGAGCGAATTCAAATCCCACTGCTCCAGCGGCCAGCCAGGCAGCGCGTGGCCGAGGTTTTGGGCGAGAAATTTTTCCAGGCCGGGATCGTCGAGCCGGCGCGCGTCAAACTGCGCGGCGGTTTGCGCGGGCAAAAGCGGCTGCGGCTCAAAATGCGCGCAGCCCGCGCCGGCAATGATTCCCCCCAGCAGCGGCCAAATTTTCAGGCTGGCAGTCACGTGGCCGGTTTATTTGGCGACCAGGCCATAGACCAGAATTTTGAAGGTGCCCGGCGCCATGCGTCCGCGACGCTGGCCTGCCGCCGGCGCTTCAAATTTCGCCGAAGCCAGATAAATTTTGTGCGTCGCCGGATCAATCGTCATCGTCCGCGCGCCACGCTCGGTTTGCAAAGTTTGCACCACCGTCAAGGCATCCCCGTCTTCGTGGGCAATCGTCGTGGTGCCGTCACCGCAGGAGGCGAAGGCGAGCTGCGTTCCCGGATCAAACGCGTTCGCGTCCACGCCGCCGCCAATGGGCACCGTGGCGAGCACCTTGCCGCTGGTGCTGTCCACCATCGCCATCAGCTTGTTGCCGCAGCCGAGAAACAGGCGGTGATTTTTTCCGTCGAACGCCAGGCCGCTCGCCTCTTCGCCGGGCGCAATCGGCCAGCGGCTGACGACTTCATGCTTCTTCGTGTCAATCGCGATGAGTTCGCTCTTGTCTTCCAGATTGTCGAACACCAGACCGGCCTTGGGATCGGCCTGGGCGAATTCCGGCTTGCCGCCGAGCGGGATCGTGGCGATCACCTTGGCGGTCTTTGCATCAATCACCGTGGCGGAGCCGCCGCGGCCGTTGAAGGTGTAAAACTCCTGCCGGCCCGGTTCGTAAAGCATGCCGTCGGGATTGGCGCCGGTGTCCACCCTGGCGATGGTTTCCAAAGTTTTCAGGTCCACGATGGCGGCCTTGTTTTCGCGGCCGCAGGTGGCCATGCCGCGTCCGAGTTCCGGAGCGGGCGCGAGGCCGTGGACGCCGGGCGTGTTGGTGATTTCGCCGCACACCGCATCCTTCGCCAGATCAATCACGACAACCTCCGTGCCGTGCGAGACATATAGCCGCTGCGCCGCCGAATCCACCGAGAGATAGTCCCAGCCGCCGTCGCCGCTGACGGGAATTCCCTTGATGAACTGGTAAGGTTCGTCCGCGCACACCAAGGCCGCACCGAGGGTGAGCAGGCTTGCCGCCAGAAAAAATGCTTTCATGCCTTGTTTATCCATCGTCGGCAAACGGATTGCCAGAAAAATCCGGCGGATGACAAAAAATTCATCTGGGATTTCGTGCTGGTGGACGGCACCGCCGCCGGCACCGGCTTTTCCCCGCATGGTCCGTCGCAGCTCCCGCAACGCCTGTCACCCGGCCCGGCTGGGCTGGCCTTTGCCCGTTCAGCGGGTCACCCGCACCCGCAGCAGCAGCGTGGGGATGGCCAGGCCGGTGCCGATAGCCCCGATGGTGAACGTCACGCGCAGGGCGAACTGGACGGCGGTGATGAGCGTTTCGGAGGCGTCCGTGGTGCTGCTCGAAGTGAGCGCGAACATGCCGAGAATGGCCTTGGCCGCAAAACTGCCGGGCACCATCGGGATGCAGCCAGTCACGTCCAGCGCGTTCTGCGAAATGTCCGTGCGCGCCCGCAGCACCTGCACGGCGGCACCCACCGTGAGCGCGGCGGCGAAGGACGCCGCTTCCAGGTTCCAGCCCTGCGCCAGACAATAAGTGCGCACGGCCAGCGCCACCGCGCCGCTGGCCGCGCACCATGGCAGCGAGCGGAAACCGATGTTGAACAGCACGCCGAAGCCCGCCGCCGCAATCGCGCCGCAAATCGTCTGATGCAGGAGAAAGGAAAAATTCATGTTTGATTTAATGCCAGCCGGCCAGCAGCGCCTGGCCGAACCAGAGGCCGGCCGCGGCAAAAATTAAAATCACCGCCACCGTCACCGCCCGCGCACTGCCCAGCGTGGGATGGCCCTCCAGAATGTCGTTTTGCGCGTTCACCGAAGGAATGCCGGGAACGAGCAGCAAAATCGAGGCGATCATCGCCATGTCAATCTTTCCGCTGCCCGCCCAGCGCGCGCCGAAGCCGCCGAGCAGCGAGCTTAGAAACGAAACCAGCGTGGCGCAAATGAAGACATTCACATGGCGCTTGAGCAGTTCGCGCCGGACAAACTGTCCGAGGCCGGCCGCGAGAAACACCGGCCCGGTGCCCAGCCAGTCCACGCCCAGCAATCTTCCGAACGCCGCGCACGCCAGCCCCACCGCCACCGCCATCACCCAGGCGGAGTGGCGCGGCGTCTTGGTCGCGAGCCGCGTGAGCCCCGCGCGCGCCTGCTCGGTGGTCAGTTCGCCGCGCGACACCCGGTCCGCCAGCCGCCATAATTCCTGGTCCAGCCGCTGGTTCACGCCGAGATGCCCCACCTCGCGCATCCGCGTGATGCCGTTCGGACCGATGCCGATGGTGATGGCCAGCGACGCGTAGCCGATGCGCAAATCCACCCGGTCCGCGCCGAGGCCGCGTGCGAACTTCGCCACGATCTCGTCCACGCCGTTCGCACTTGCGCCGGCTTCCATCAGCATCCGGCCCGCGTCCAGCGCCACCATGGCCATCGGCTCCAGCGCCGGGGCGGAACCGCTGTCTTCGGGAATCAAAGTTTCGATTGTATCCATTTTTTGGCTGTCGGGGAAAAACTGCCGTCCAAGGGAAATGCTACCAGCTATACGGGCCGTCTCAATTGAATTTTGAAACGGCCCGCGGCGATGCGGGCATGAAAACCTTTCTGGCTTCCCGTCGCACGCGCCCGATGACGAGCATTTTTCCCGATGCGGAATGAAACAGCGCCTCAATTTGATTTCAGCCGGTAAAATTGCGCGCCGGCATCCAGCGGCAGGCGAACGCTGAAAACGGCGTTCGTGTTTTGAACCGGCCCGGTGTCGGACTGCCAGTTTGCGGATGCCAGATTCGTGGCAGTCTGCAGCGCCATGCCCGCGCCGCTCAACGGCCAGCACAACTGCAGGCTGCTGTTCGTCCGCCGCGCCCTCATCACCACGGGCGCGGACAATTGTCCCAGCGCGTCCGCCGCCGGCAGCATGTTGCCGCCCGGACCGAAAAGTGAACGCTGGTCGAACCCAGCGAGGTTGTAGCCGTTCAAAGTCTGGTATTCCGCGCCCCACCAAAAAATTCCCAGGCCCTTCTGGCCCGGCAGTCCTTTCACAATCTGCGCCAGCGCGCCGACGAAATTCACCTGTCCATTGGTCGTCGCGGGAAAGCCAGCCAGGTTTGTGGAATTGGCAAACGGAAAACCGGTTTCCGCCACGATGACGGGTTTGTTGTAGCGCTGCACCGTGTTCGTCAGGCAGTTCCGCAAATCATCCAGGCTGCCTTGCCAGAACGGATAATAGCTCTGCCCGATAATGTCGAAAGGAACGGACTGCGCGTTGAGCGAATCGAAAAACCACTGCGTCGTCACCCAGTCGCCGCCACGATCCAGGTGGACGATGAATTTTGGCGGCGTCGTGCCCGCTGCGTCCTTCACGCCTTGAATCGCGGCTTTCATCAACTGGCCGAGCTGCGACCATTGATTGGTATTTTCATACGCGCCGCCCACTTCTCCGTCCGTCCACAGCAGGCCGCTGGTAATCTCGTTGCCGATTTGGACGTAATCCGGCGCCGCGCCCGCCGCGACGAGCGCGGCGATGGTGTTGCTGCAATAACTGCGAAGCTGTGCCGGCAACTGTGCGGAGGACAGATTCGCCCACGCCGCCGGTTTCGCCTGATGCGCCGGGTCCGCCCAGGTGTCCGAGAAATGATAATCCAGCAGCAGCTTCAACCCCGCGCTTTTCACGCGCGCCGCCAGCGGCAGCGTGTAGGCAAGGTTGTTGGTGTAATCGTAGGGATCAGCCTGCGCCTGCGCCGCGCTGCTGGTGAACAGCCGCAGCCGCACGCAGTTGATGCCACGATTTTTCAGCAGGACGATGGCGTCCTGCGTCACGCCGTTGGACTGGTAGCTGATGCCGCGGTCCTCGAAGAACTGCAACAGCGAAAGGTCCGCGCCGCTCAAAAAATCCTGCGCCGGCGACGAGGTTGCGAGCAGCAGCCCGGCGAAAAATTGAAAGGCAAGCTTCACACGCATGGACATCCGCAATTTATTTCAACTCTTCATCCGCAGCAGCGCCGGAAAACAGCGCCGTTCAGATGCGCCGCTCTTTGATCTTCGCCAGAATCTCCGCAACCACTTCGCCCTTCGGCTTCGCGCCGATGTTGCCCTTGCCGTGCAGGCGGACGGAAACATTCCCGGCGTCCATGTCGCGGCCGCCGATGACGAGCATCGTGTGGACTTTCGCCTGCTCCGCTTCCTGAATTTTCCCGTTGATTTTGTTCGACGAAAAATCCGATTCGCAGCGGACGAAATTCGCGCGCAATTCATTCACGATGGCCTTGGCGTAATTCACCAGCGGCTCCTCCTCGCCGATGGTCATCACGCGCACCTGCTCCGGCGCGAGCCAGAGCGGGAAGTTGCCGGCGTAATGCTCGATGAGGAAGCCGATGAACCGCTCGTGCGTGCCGAGCGGCGCGCGATGGATGCACAGCGGCGTCTTGTCCGTGTTGTCCTTGTCGCGATAGACCAGGCCGAACCGGCGCGGCACGGCGAAGTCCACCTGGTTGGTCGCCAGCGTGAATTCGCGGCCGATGACGCTCCAGACCTGCACGTCAATCTTCGGCCCGTAAAACGCCGCCTCGTTCGGCACCTCCACGTAGGGAATCTTCGAATCAATCAAGACCTTGCGGACCAGGTCTTCCGTCTGCTTCCACAATTCCGGCTCGTTGACGAACTTGGCGTTGTCGCCGGTCAGGCGCGACGGGTCGTGCGTGCTGAAGCGCATGACGTATTTCTCGATGCCGAAAATCTTGAAATACTTCAGATACATTTCGTTGACGGCGTTGAACTCGGCGGCGAACTGCTCCGGCGTGCAATAGATGTGCGCGTCGTTCATGTTGAGCGAGCGGACGCGCATGAGGCCGAACAATTCGCCCGACTGCTCGTAGCGGTAGCAGGTGCCGTATTCGGCCAGCCGCAACGGCAGATCGCGGTAACTGCGCGGTTCCGCCGCAAAAATGCGGTGATGATGCGGGCAGTTCATCGCTTTGAGGTAATAACTTTCCGGCTCGCCAAGTTTTTTCAATTCCTGGCGCAGCGCGGTCAACTCGTTGAACGCGGCGGCAATTTCCGCCGGCGCAATGCCGGTTTTAACGGCGTCTTCAACCAAAGTGAACTGTTCGGTTTTCGTGAGTTCGTGCATTGAGGAAAAATCTTAACGCCTGTGAACCACGAAGAAAATTCAAATCTCTCCGGCTTCACGCAAGGCGGTTTCGACAATTGTATCGTGAATCCAATAACCTTCCTGCCGGAGTTTTTGAAATTGAGAGGCGATGCCCGGCAGTAAATTCTTCCGTTTGGCCTCGACCAGAATGCGCGCCGTGCCGATGGGTTGCAGGCCGTAAATATCGCGTGCGACTTTGCGCGCCTTGCGTTCGTCAATCAGCACCAGCAACGCCTTTTGCTCGCGCGCAAGGCTGATGACCGCCGCTTCGCCGATGTCCAGCAGCGACTCCAGCAGTTCGTCGCGCTTTTCCTTGAGCGCCACAATCCGAATCCAATTTGCGCGCCGGAAATCCTCCAGGCCCGATAATTTTATTCCGCCCTGCTCGATTTCCTTCTGAACGGCTTCGGGAACGAGCACCTCGTCAAACAGGGATTTCAGGATGTCCAGCCGGGCAAGGATGCCGAGCGCAATCAACGGCCCTGAATTGCAGATAATCCGGCTCACGAGGGGATCGGCTTGAACTCGGCGGCAAGCTCGGCGGCGTCCCAATTCACGGCGGGCACGTTCCATTGCGGACAGTTGAAAAGAAAAGCCATGCGGGAAACTCCGGCCAGTTGCGCCGCCTGGCCGCTGGTCAGCCGCCCCATCTCAAACAGCTTCATCGCCAGCGCCATGCGCGCCTCGTTTTCAAAGCGTTCGGGACTTGAACCTGCCGAAGCCGTCCAAGATTCAGGATATTCTATTTGCATCGCTTTCATGCCGTTAAAATACTTCTTTTCAGTTTGAAACCAAAGGATATTTGCCCGCGCCTGCCCTTCGCGACTCCGCGCCTTTGCGTTGAATGACGGCGTCTTCAACCAGATTGAACTGCCCGGCTTTCGTGAGGTCAGACATCGCAATCAAAATACCGTTCTGCCGCGCAAAAGAAATTCAATTTTTCAACGCAAAGACGCGGAGGCGCAAAGACGCGACACGAATTCCACGAATCCGCGCGAATTGAATGGCAGGCCGAGCTTCGACTGCGCTGAAGGCTCTGCGGAAATCAGCCCAGGGTTTGAGCGCAGCGAATACCCTGGGAAATCGTCCCACAAAATAATTCTCCCTCTCCTCGCCGAACGAGGAGAGGGCCGGGGTGAGGAGCAGAAAGTCAGCGAGTCGGATTGACCTTGTTTAATTTTGTTTCCCTTTTGGAGAGTCGAACGGGAATTTTTCCTGACTTTTGCGCCTTCAAAAAATGTTTGTTCATCCAAACAACTTCCGTTCGCTCATGGGTCTTGCCGGATGAATCTCGTGTCGTAGCCTTGATTGTTTTGGTGTGCCAGCCTTTTTTTGTGGTCAGCATTTTCCGGTAAAGCGTATTTTGGTATCCGCTGATGAAAATCATGCAGCGGGCGCGGTTGGCCAGCCGCAAAAGCTCGCGGTGGAATTTCAGGTCGTTTGCATCGTGGTTGTAGCCGTTTGTTCTGTCCGCAAAATACGGTGGGTCCAAATAAATGAGCGCCGCCGGCTTATCTGCAAATTGCTTGAGCAGCTTGCGGGCATCTTTGTTTTCAACGCGGACACCCCGCAAGCGCTCAACGAATTTGGAAATTCGTTTTGGAAGATTATACCACCGATTTACGCGCGCTTCCCGCCCGCTGCGCACATACGAATCGGAATAGGAAAAGCCGCCGCGCTCTTTGCCGAAAACTCCATTGATTGCCATCATGGACGAAACCAGAAAGCGCCGAGCGCGTTCGAGTTTGGTCGCTTTCCGCTGCGGTTTTCTGGCGAGGTCTAATTCCTTCCGCGCGTAGGGCGTCAGTGCGATTGCGCGACAAAGCCGCTTTTCATTGTCCCGGAGTTGCTCGAAAAAATTTATGATTTCGCAGTCGAGATCGTTGATGACTTCAACGGGCGCTGGTTTTTTGGCAAACGTCAGCGCGGCAGAGCCGCAAAACGCCTCAACCCAAGCAGAATGAGGCGGAAGCTTTTTGCAAAGCTGGACCGCCAGACGCTTTTTTGATCCAAAATAACCTTTTTGAGTTCCTTTGGCCCGCAAGTGATCCCATCGGCGCAGAAAATCGAATCAGAATTCAAGTGGCCGAACAAAAAGGCGACATTGGAAGCGCACAGCAAATCCTCAAACACACTGTCGGCCCGATGTTTTATCGCGTGACGAAAGCAGACCTCGGTTTGACGCAGCCTGTTTTCCATCCGCCAATCATCACGCCGATGAACGAGCATGAGCAGTTTGTTTATGACGCGATCACGCTGCGGATTCGAAATAACGCGAAGTTTGATTATTCAAAAAACGCCGAAGTGCTGACGCGGCTGCGTCGCGCGCGAATCCTGCGTTTGCGCCAATGTAGCGCCTATGTTGGCCTGTTAACCAAGCCGCTCGATGATTGCGACATAGATGTTGCCAAGGCGAGCGAGCTTTATGAAATCATCCGCACTTACGATCAACTAGAAACGCCCGCAAAGGTTTTGCAGTTGGAAAGACTCGTTTCGCGAATTCTTGGCCGCAACGAAAAAGTGGTGGTGTGGTGCAATTTCATCGGCGCGCTGAAGCTCATCCAAAAACATTTCCAAAAATTGAAGGTGAATTGCGAATTGCTTTATGGCGAAACCCCTGTCGAGCAAACATCGGTTCAGCAGGGCGAGACGCGGGAGCGGTTGATTAACCGATTCAAGGACACGGCAAGCGGCTTGGACGTGTTGATTGCCAATCCCGGTGCGTGCGCCGAATCCATTTCGCTTCACAAAACCTGCCATCACGCCATTTACTACGACCTTTCATACAATTGCGCGCAATACCTGCAATCCTTGATGGCATCCGCGTCGCGTTCGCCGGTCAAATCGGAAACGGTAAAATCGGTTTCGTTGGCCAGCGTGTTGTTCTTGTTTTTGACAGCGTAGGCGTGAACCGCCGCACTGATTTGCTGCGCTGCCGTTGCCATCGCCGCCTTGGACGCTTTTTTGTCCTGCGCGATGCC
Organism: uncultured Bifidobacteriaceae bacterium; assembly: GCA_964449815.1. Taxonomy (GTDB): domain Bacteria; phylum Verrucomicrobiota; class Verrucomicrobiia; order Limisphaerales; family UBA11358; genus UBA11358. Next base: position 24,693 of record CAYVGC010000002.1, on the reverse strand, counting down.
GGTGGAATCCGTCACTTGGGAAAGCCCCAAGGTCTGGATTTGGGTGACATGACCGCTGAAGTCCGTGTATCCATCCGCAAAAGCCTGCAACGATTGCCATACGGAGTTATTGGAATCGAGCACAGCTTTGACGGCCAGATACATGGCCAGCTTGTTTTGTTGTTTCGTGTTCATTTTGAGTTGCGGAGCGCGGATTCATTTCCGCACGCCGCAACTTCATATTTTAGGGGCGGCGGCAGGGCTGGCATTGATAATTTCGGGCTTTTTTGGAATCGCATCGGCATAAACCCTTGGAAAAAAGGCGTCCTTTGACCGGCAATGGCGAAAAGTCAACCGACAGCGGCCATAAACCGACCGCACATGGTCAAAAGTCAACAGCACGAAGCCATCTGGCGACCGGCAGATGCCATCCGGCAACCGCACATGGTCATAATTCGACAGCACATTGTCATCCGGCAACTGACAGAAGCAATAAGTTGACCGACGAAAGCCATTTCCCAACCGGCAGATTCAATCCGGCAATCGTCAATTTGAATCTGGCGACCGGCAGTTTGAATCCGGCAATTACCGTTTGGCAATTACCGGTTCGCTGCCGACTTGCGAGTAGAAAATTTTCCCGACCCGGTCAATGTGTTCGCGTAATGGCTGGTGGTGAATGGCATCGTAGGCTTGCACGTCAAACGTGTAGGGCAGCGGTAATTCGTCCAGTTCGCCGGCAATCATGGCAATTGCCGAAACGGACAGGTTTCCCCAAAGCGCGAGGTCAATGTCGGAACTGGGCTGGAAATTACCTTTGGCGCGCGAGCCGAAAATTTTTGTCTCCATCACTTCAGCGTGCCGACGCAAAACCGCGCGGATCATTTCCTGTTCGGAATCAGTCAGTCCAAAGGAATTCATAACGCGCCCCGCTTTTTCAGAAAATCATGCAGCTCGTTCAGCGCGGGCAAAAACCCGGACATTTTGTGAACGGTCTGATTGAGAATTTTTTCGTCGTAGTTGTGCGACATGAGATTGCGGCAGTCGAGCATGTCAATCCACAACTGGCCGTCGCGGATGATTTTGGCGCTGAACGCCTGTTTCACGACGTTCTTGGGAGTGATTTGAGCCAGCGCGACTCCGCTGTTTTCCAGATAATCTTTCAATGTTTTCCACGCCAGTTCGACCGTGAACTCAAATCGTTGGACGGCTCCTTCTTTTTCCAGGTCGGAAAGATTTTCGATGTCGGCCATCGCTTCACGAAGCAGCAGCAAGGCTTTTTCGTAATTCTCAAACCGCTGTTTCCATCGAATGTCTGGATTCACTTTCATAACAATATAGCGGGTTTTGGGGAATCAGCCATTCCAAAAATCAGCCGCCGGACTTGCGTTCGGAAATTTTCTTTGCATATTCCAGCAGTTGCCTTTCCAGTTCGGCGATGCGCCTTTCCAATTTTTCCCGTTCCTCGCGATGTTCATCCATTTTCATCGGCGGATACATTGACTCCGCGTAAAGCACCGGCAAGTGACCGGAGGTTAAATACATTTTCTCCCGCGCGATGTGCGGCGTTTTCACGCGCACGTAGCCGGCGGCGAATTCCGTTTCCTTCGCCAGCTTTTCCAGTTCCTCGACGATGGCGGTGCCTTTGGGCAGCCAGAGCGGCAGGCCCGGCCCGACGTATTCGGTGTCAATCGCGAACAGCCCCATCTCCGCGCCAATCTTGCGATGGTCGCGGCGCCTGGCCTCCTCGATCATCTTGAAATACTCGTCGAGCGGGGTCTTGTTCTTGAACGCCGTGCCGTAGATGCGCTGGAGCTGCGGGTTGCGCTCGTCGCCCTTGTAATATGCGCTGGCCACGCTCGTGAGCTTGAACGCGCCGATGTTGCCGGTGCGCATCACATGCGGCCCGGCGCAGAGGTCCACGAAATCACCACTCTTGAAATAGGTGATCGGCTCGCCGTCGGGAATGGCTTCGAGGTTGCCAATCTTGAACTTGCTGGGGCTGCCGGGCCGCTCGGCAAGCGCGGCCAGCCGGCCGTTTTGCGCGTCCTTGAGCGCCTGCTCGCGCGTGACGGTGATTTTCTCGAAGGTGTGGTTGGCCTTGATTTCCTTTTTCATCTCGGCCTCGATGGCGGGGAAATCCTCCGGCGAGATGCGGTGCTTCAGGTCCACGTCGTAATAAAATCCATTTTCGACCGGCGGCCCGGCGGCGAATTGCGCGTCGGGCCACAGCCTCAGGATGGCGGTGGCCATGACGTGCGCGGCGGAATGCCGGATGCGTTCCAGCTCGGTCATCTTGGCGCGGTCGTCCAAAGTTTTACGTTCCGGGTTGAGCGGCGCGGGCGGCGGTTGATTCTCTTGTTCAGCGGACATGGGGGAAAGTTTAACCACAAAGGCACCAAGACATGAAGGAAGAAATTTGACGCGAAAACCTGGTCTTGGTGTCTTGGTGGTGCCAGATTCGGCGGCCGGCGGGAGTCGTCCCACCACCAACTGTCGTTTTTTGACCACGGTCGTCTGGCACGGGGCTGTTTTGGGCTTGGAAACCGCGTTTGGGGTCAATTTTCCTGGTTTTCCTCGTTTTTTTGACCAGACGACGCTCTTCGGACGCAGGTCCAAGCGACCCGGACGCGCGCCCAGGCCATCCAGACGCACGTCCAAGTCGCTCGGACGGGGGAACGAACGGCTCGGACGCGGGGTGGGATGGTTCCGGCGCGCCGTAGAGAGGCTCCAACCGGCGCGGCCATGACGGCACCAGCCCGGCCTATTTCGCCTCCACCAGCTTTACGTAATCCAGCCCGAACATGAAACTCTTCACCGCAGCGGGATTTGCGCCGGTGATTGCGACCGCGAGTGTGTGATCGCCCGCCGAAAGTTCATGTGCGCCCAGATCAAGTTCGCCGGTGGCGATGACGCCATCGTGGAAAAGATCAATTGGCTCGCCCAGTTTTTCGCCGTCGAGCGAGAGCTGCACGATGCCGTAATCCACGGCCTTGGTAAGCTGTGCGAGCAACTGGTATTTGCCGGCTTTGGCCACCGGGAGCGCGAGTTCCAGCTTGTCGCCGGGCTTGGCCTCGGTCCACCAGAGCTGGGCGTCATTGCTCCATTGCTCGCCCCAGCCGGTCATGTCCTGCTCCTGCGGATGGCCGCCGGTCTGGGAAAGGATTTTCAACTGCTCGCCTTCGATGACACCGGGAATTTTTCTGGCGGCCGGTGCCGCGAAATAATTGGTGCGTTCCGCGACTGGCACGGGCGAATACGGATCATCGCCGTCGGGGGCGAGATACCAGAAAACCGTCGCGGCGTAGCGCGTCGGGCGTTCATTCGGGAAATATTTTTCGATGTCGCCCTCGAATTGTTTTTCAAACGGAACCTGGTCGGAGATGTGCCAGCGGTTGACCGAGATGTGGCCCTTGCTGTCGCCGTCGTTGTGGGTCTGGTTATGGAAGGCATTTTGAAACAGCGCCGGACTGCCCCAGGCATAGCCGAAATAATCCTCGGAACCGGTGCCGAAGGTGGAGGGAAATTTTTCGCCGTCCACGAAAAATTTTTCGTCGCCCTCGCCCCACCAGCCGCCGCGCGGGTTCCAAACGTGCAGCATCACGCCGACGAAACGTCCCGCGCCGGTGGTCTTGAGCAGCGGCCAGTCAATCTGCCGCTCCGGTTCCGTCGGCAAAAACTCGTCGCGATGCCACTTGGCGTGGAAGCGGGCGTAGCGCGTAAGATCGCCTTTGATTTCCTGGCGGTAGATTTCGTATTTGAGTTTGTGGTTGTTCGAACCTTCGTTGACGAAGTGAATTTTCGCGCCGTTGGTGAACGGCATGAACCAGTTCGCGTAAAACCAGCCGTCCTCCGTGTAGCCGCACGGCAGCGAGCGATACACGTTCGCGCCCGGCGCGGTGCCGAAAAAATCGCCGAGCGGCGACCACACCGACGGCGAACCTTCGCCATCCCACTGAATCTGAAGCGAGATTTCGCGGAGCAGATCGCGGTCAGCCGGCGTGAGCGGCGGATCGAAGCGAACGCGGATGCCAGTGATCGCACCCGCGCCGTCCGGCTCGGTTCCCGAACTGCCGTGACCGGCGAGCATTCCCTCGACGCTGGCGCGCTGGCCGTTGGGAAATTCGCGCGGACCGCAATGGCTTAAAATTTTATCCGCCTCGTCGAGCCCGGCGTTGTCCGCCGGCGACAATTCCCGCTTGAAGGTCGGCACCTGCGTGCCTTTGGGAAACGTCGTGTAGCCGAAATGGTAATACGCGCCCCAATCCGCGTCGGCGACGATTTTGCAGGATTTTTGAAACGGAATCGGCGTGTAATTGTTGCAGCCCTGGGAAACGATGTTGACGATCGCGGGCCGCGTGAACGGAGCTTCTTTGCCGGAAAAATAGTCCGCGAACGGCAAATCCACCGCAGGATTGGTGTCGCCGTCGAGATAAATGCGGACGTGGCCCTGCTTCGGTGCGGCGGACCAGATGCGCCAGAGGCAGCCAGGGCCGTCCATTTCCGCAAGCACGGATTTGCCGTCTTCCTTGCGGATGATGCCGTCGTTGTCGCCGTTCGCATCCCAGTGGACGTATTTGCCAGTTTGTTCGTCGTAACGGCTCGCGCGGTCATAGCTCGAAAACTGCGCGGTCTTTTCGCCCGGCACCGGCAGCGTGGCCAGATGTTCAAGATCGGTGAGGCGCTGAACCAGGTCAACGTAAGTCAGCACCGAATTCGTTGACTCGGCACTGAAAGCGGACGTGGTCGAGGCCAGCAAGGCTGCGAACAGGACTGAAGCAAGGCGTTTCATAAAGTTATGGGTCAGTTTTGTGGCGGATATGAAAAAGTTTAACCACAAAGGCACCAAGACACGAAGGAAGAAATTTGATCCAGAAATCTTGTGCATTGAGTTCTTATTGGTTCGTTGTTGCATGGTTTTCATTCGCCCGCCAGCGCAATGCCTGCTATTCTGCGCGGCCAAATTAAATGTCCGTTGATACAAAAACTTTGTCCGCGCAGCTGAAAGCTGCCGCCGAGATTCTTGAAAAAGCGGCGGCCAACCGGGCGCTGCTCGCCGGGCTGTCCATCGAGGAGCGCACCCGGCTGCTCAAGGCGGCCGGCGACATCTATTGCCCGGACGTGGCCCAGCGCCGCCGCCTGGTGAAAGCCAGCGCCAAGCAGCGCAAGGCCGAGAAGATCGGCCAGGACCAGTCCAAGCTCAACGAGACCGGCATTCGCAAGCTGCGCCGCGAAAAAGTTTTCACCACGCCGAACGTGTTTCCGCCGCTGAATTTCCAGCAGCACGAGGTCACCGACAATCCCGATTTCCGCGAAGTCCTCGAGCCGCAGAATTGCTACATCTGCAAACAGGATTACACGAAGATCCATCATTTTTACGATCAGCTTTGCCCGGCGTGCGCGGAGCTGAATTTCCGCAAGCGCACCGAGACGGCGGATTTGCGCGGCCGCGTGGCGCTGCTCACCGGCGGGCGCGTGAAAATCGGCTATCAGGCCGGCATCAAGCTGCTCCGCGCCGGGGCGCAGCTCATCGTCTGCACGCGCTTTCCGCGCGATTCGGCGCTGCGCTACGCGGCGGAACCGGATTTCCAGGACTGGGGCCACCGGCTGGAAATTTTCGGGCTCGACCTGCGCCACACGCCCAGCGTGGAGGCGTTCTGCCGGCATCTGCTGGCCACGCGGTCGCGGCTGGATTTCATCATCAACAACGCCTGCCAGACCGTGCGGCGGCCGCCGGATTTTTACGAGCACATGATGGAACGCGAGAACGGGTCGTTGCATGACCTGCCGCCGGAAGCGGCGCGGCTGCTCGGCACCTACGAGGGGCTGCGCGGCTACCACCTGCTGCCGGAAGGCGACGCGGCAGTGGCGACCAAGCGGATGTCCACCGTCGCCGGGCTGACGCACGCCGCGGAGCTGTCGCAGATTCCCATGCTGCCGGACGAACTCGAGGCGCAGAAGGCGCTGTTTCCGCAGGGCCAGCTCGACCAGGATTTGCAGCAGGTGGATTTGCGCGAGCGCAATTCCTGGCGGCTGCTGATGGCGGAAGTGCCGACGGTGGAGCTGCTGGAGGTGGAGCTGGTCAACGCCATCGCGCCGTTCATCCTCAACGCCCGGCTCAAGCCGCTCATGCTCCGCACGCCGGAGCGCGACAAGCACATCGTCAACGTCTCGGCGGTGGAGGGGCAGTTTTACCGGAAGTTCAAGACCACGCGGCATCCGCACACGAACATGGCCAAGGCCGCGCTCAACATGATGACGCGCACGGCGGCGGCGGATTACCACGCCGACGGCATCCACATGAACGCCGTGGACACCGGCTGGGTGACGGACGAGGACCCGGTGCAGATCGCCGCGCGCAAGGAGCAGGAGCACAGCTTCCATCCGCCGCTGGACATCGTGGACGGCGCGGCGCGCATCGTGGACCCGATCATTTCCGGCTTCAACACCGGCGAGCACGTCTGGGGAAAATTCCTGAAGGACTACCAGGAAACGGATTGGTGAAAGAAAACACTTGCGGCGAACCGACATCGCGACCGAGACCTCAAATTTTTACCGGCGGCGGCAAAGCCCAAAGCAAATTAAATCAAATCGCGTGTTGACTTCGCCCGTCGGTTTGATAGATTCCGCGTCCCTTTTGATTGGATTTTGAAATGAAAACGCATTTGCCGAAAGTGAATCTGGACCAGCGCAAGTGGCATGTTATTGATGCCGACGGCGCGGTTCTTGGCCGTCTGGCCGTGCAGGTCGCCGATATTTTGCGCGGCAAGAACAAGCCCGTTTATACGCCGCACCTCGACGCCGGCGATTTTGTCATTGTCGTCAACGCCGAGAAAGTCCGTGTGACCGGCAAAAAAGAGAAGGCCAAGGAATACATGACCTATTCCGGCTGGAAGGGCGGCGAAAAATACACCACCGTTGAGCAGCTTCGCGCGAAGCATCCCGAGATGCTCATTGAGCGCGCCGTCAAAGGCATGATTCCCAAAAACCGCCTCGGCCGCGTGCTGCTCACGAAACTGAAAGTGTTCAAAGGTCCGAAACACGACCACGGCGCGCAACAGCCCGCCGTGCTCGCACCCGCTAAATAATTTTTGCTATGGCCACGAAAACCACCAACGAATTCCTCGGCACCGGCCGGCGCAAGACCGCCGTTGCCCGCGTCCGTCTCGCCACCGGCAGCGGCAAGATCACCGTCAACGGCCGCGCGTTTGATGCTTATTTCCCGCTTGAAACCCAGCGGGCGACCGTGTCGCAGCCGTTGACCGTCACCGGCACGGCGGACAAGCTTGATGTGCGCGTGAATGTCACCGGCGGCGGCCCGAACGGCCAGGCCGGGGCGACCCGGCACGGGATTTCCCGCGCGCTTTTAAAGTTCGACGCCAACCTCCGCCCCGCACTGAAGGCGGAAGGTTTCCTCACGCGCGACCCGCGTGAACGCGAGCGCAAGAAATACGGCCAGCCCGGTGCCCGCAAACGCTTCCAGTTCTCGAAGCGTTGACCGAGCGAAAGAGTTTCCAAGCCCGCTGGCTCATGCCGGCGGGTTTTTTGCTTTGGAAACCACGGAACGCACGAATGACGCGAAAGCAGGACAATTCCAATTGAGTGCCGGAACGCGGCTCCTGACTTTGTGCAAATTATCGTGTGGTTCGTGTTTTTCGCGGTTAAAATTTTTGAAAATGAAAACGAAAAAAGTCGCCATCGTCGGCGCGTCCGGTTATTCCGGCGAAGTTCTCGTGCAGTTGCTCCTCAGCCATCCGCACGCGGAACTCGTCGCCGTCACCTCGCGCCAGAACGCGGGCCAGACGCTCGCGCAGGTTTTCCCAAAATTCGCCAGCCATCCGAAATCCAGGACGCTCCGCTTCGTCGAGCCCAATGCCGAATTGCTCGCGAAGCAGGCCGATGTCGTTTTCCTCGCGCTGCCGCACGGCGTCGCCGCCGAATTTGCGGTGCCGCTGCTCAATGCTGGCTGCGTGGTCATTGATTTGAGCGCTGACTTCCGGCTCAAAAGCGCGGAAATTTACAAAGACTTTTACGCGCATGATCACCCGGCTCCGGACTTGTTGAAAAAATCCGTCTATGGCCTGCCGGAAATTTACCGCGACGAGATCAAAAAATCTTTGCTCATCGCCTCGCCCGGCTGTTATCCGACGAGCATTTTGCTGCCGGTGATTCCGCTGCTCAAAGCCGGACTCATCAAGTCCGCCGGCATCATCGCCGATTCCTTGAGCGGCGTCAGCGGCGCGGGCCGGAAGGCCGAGGTGGATTATCTATTTTGCGAATGCAACGAAAGCGTGCGCCCTTACGGCGTGCCGAAACACCGGCATTTGTCCGAGATTGAGGAACAACTTTCTTTTGCCGCTGGAACCAAAGTGACGATTCAATTTACGCCGCATTTGATTCCGGTGAATCGCGGTATTTTGACGACGCTTTATCTCACACCAGCGGAACATTTCAACGACGCTGCCGGTGCGGCCAAGCTCGCGGAGAAAATTTCCGCGTGTTACCAATCGGCTTATGCGAACGAGCCGTTCGTTCGTTTGCTGGAAGGAAAAGCTTTGCCCGACACGAAAAATGTCGTCGGCACCAACGTCTGCGAAATCGCCTGGCGGCTTGACCCGCGCACCGGCCGGCTAATCGTCATGAGCGCCGAGGACAACATTGTCAAAGGCGCCAGCGGCCAGGCCGTGCAAAGCATGAACCTCATCTGCGGCTGGCCGGAAACGGCGGGCCTGGTGTGAGCGTGCCGCCAAAAAATCTCCAACCGGCGAAATGGAACGCGGCGGATTACGCCGCCAATTCCGTCGTGCAGCAGACCTGGGCGCGCGAGCTCATCGCCAAACTCAACCTGCGCGGTGACGAACACGTTTTGGACGTCGGCTGCGGCGACGGCAAGGTGACGGCGGAAATCGCGCGCAGTCTGCCGCGCGGCCTGGCCACCGGGGTGGACGCTTCGTCGCAGATGATCGAGTTCGCGCAAAAGACCTTTCCGCCGGAAAAATTCCCGAACCTCGCATTTCAAATCATGGACGCGCGTGAAATCAAATTCGCGCGCCGGTTCGATTTTGTTTTTTCCAATGCCGCCTGGCATTGGGTGGACGATCACGAGGCGATTTTGCGTGGCGCGGCTGCGGTTTTGAAACCGGGCGGCCGGCTGGTCGTTTCCTGCGGCGGCAAAGGCAACGCGCACGACGTGTTTCTCGCGCTGCGGCCGGAAATGCGGCGGCAGCGCTGGCGCGAGTTTTTCCGCCGGATGCCGATGCCGTATTTCTTCCACGCGCCAGGCAACTATGAAAAATGGCTGCCGCGTTTTGGCTTCAAAATCAACGCGGTCAAACTTGCGCCCAAAGACGCGGCTTACGCCGGCGCGAAAGGTTTTGCGACGTGGCTGCGCGCGACGTGGCTGCCGTTCACCCAGCGTGTGCCGGAAAATGTCCGCGAGGAATTCATCGCCGCCGTCACGCAGCGCTACCTCGCAAAACATCCGCCGGATGCGGCCGGGAACGTCCACGTCCGCATGGTGCGGCTGGAAATTGACGCGGTTAAGATTTGAAAACCAGCCGCGGCTTGCGCAAATTCACCTTCAGTCATGAGTAAAAAAACATTCAAAGAAGTTTCCGGTTCCGTCGTTGCGCCGCAGGGCTTCCTGGCCGGCGGCGGGTTCTGCGACATCAAAAAACTCGGCACCGGCAAAGGCTCCAACAAAGGCCAGAAGCGCGACCTCGCGCTCATCGTTTCCGAAACGCCCGCGACCGTCGCCGGCATGTTCACGACGAACCAGGTCTGCGCCGCGCCGGTGAAAATTTGCGTGGAGCGCATGAAAAAAGGAACGGCGCAGGCCGTCGTCGTCAATTCCGGCAACGCCAATGCCTGCACCGGCAGACGAGGCCTGGCCGACGCGCGCGAAATGGTTTCCTTCGCCGAGCGTGCGCTGAATTTGCCAGCAGGCTCGGTGCTGGTCGGCTCGACCGGGCGCATCGGCGTGACGATGCCGATGGACAATGTCCGCGCAGGCATCATTGAAGCTGCGACGTTGCTCGGTTCAACCATTGAACATGCCGACCACGCGGTCGAGGCAATCATGACCAGTGATACGAAACCGAAGCAGATCGCGGTGGAATTCAAGCTTGGCGGCAAAACCGTCCGCATTGGCGGCATGTGCAAGGGCGCGGGCATGATTCAGCCGGGAATGTCGCCGACGGGCGCGCGTCCGGCCATGCTGCCGCACGGCGGACTTCACGCGACGATGCTGGGCTTCATCACGACGGATGCCGCCGTGGACGCAAAAGTTTTGCAGACGGCTTTGAATGAGGCCGTGGCGAACAGCTTCAACCGCATCACCGTGGACGGCGACATGAGCACGAACGACACGGTTTTGGTGCTGGCGAACGGGCTGGCGAAAAACAAAAGGTTCGGCACCAACAGCCCGGAATTCAAAGTTTTCCAAGCTGCGCTCAACCACGTCTGCCTAGAACTCGCGAAGAAAATTGTCCGTGATGGCGAGGGCGTTCACCGCATCGTGACCGTGCGCGTGAACGGCGCGAAGACGATTCAAGACGCTGATGCCGCCGCGCGCGCGGTGGCGAACAGTCCGCTGGTAAAGACGAGCTGGCACGGCGGCGATCCGAACTGGGGCCGGATCATTGATGCGATCGGTTATTCCGCCGCGAAGGTGGCGGAGGAGAAAATTGACATCGGTTACAGCGCGCCGGGCGGCAAGAAAATTCTCTGGAGTCTCAAGCGCGGCCAGCCGACGCCGGCGACGTTCAAACAATTGTGCGCCGCCGTCGCACCGCAGGAATTTGAACTGCACATCCACCTGAACCTCGGCAAAGCGGATGCAGTGATGTATGCCGCCGATCTGACCGAGGCATATGTGGACTTCAACAAGGGTGACGTGGGCGATCCGACGAAGCAGGGAGGTTGATTGTTCGCGAAAGCAAGCAAGCCGCCGGATTGCTCCGGCGGCTTTTGTCTTTCAATCGGCAATCAAAAATTGCCAATCTGAAATCAATAAGCGGCCTGCGCGCCCTTGATGGAATGCTTCTTCATCCACGGCATCATCGCGCGGAGTTTGGCGCCGGTTTTTTCAATCGGGTGCTGTTCGCCTTTTTTAAGCAGCGCGTTGTAGCGTTTGTAGCCGCCCTTGTATTCGGCGACCCATTCCTTCGCGAACTTGCCGGACTGGATGTCCTTGAGCGCGGCCTTCATGCGTTGCTTCACGCCGGCGTCAATGATCTTCGGGCCGACGCTGACGTCGCCCCATTTGGCGGTCTCGGAAATCGAGAACCTCATGCCGCTGATGCCCGCCTCGTTCATCAGGTCGGCGATGAGCTTGAGTTCATGCAGACATTCAAAGTAGGCCATTTCGGGCGCGTAACCGGCTTCGACCAGCGTTTCAAACCCGGCCTGCACCAGCGCGCTCGCGCCGCCGCAAAGCACGGTCTGTTCGCCGAACAAATCGGTTTCGGTCTCCTCCTTGAAATTCGTTTCGAGGACGCCGGCGCGGGTGCCGCCGATGCCCTTGGCCCAGGCGAGCGCGATTTTTTTCGCGTCCTTGCCGGGGTTTTGATAGACGGCGATGAGGCACGGCACGCCCTTGCCTTCCACGTATTGGCTGCGGACGGTGTGGCCGGGGCCTTTCGGCGCGACCATGACGACGTTCACGTTTTTCGGCGGAACAATCGTTTTGAAATGGATCGCGAAGCCGTGCGCGAAGAGCAGCGTCTTGCCGGGCGTCAAGTTCGGCGCGATGTCCTTTTCATAAACCGCCGGCTGCTTGGTGTCCGGCAGCGAGACGAAAATCACGTCGGCCTGCTTCACGGCTTCGGCGGTGGTGACGACCTTGAAACCTTTTTCCTTGGCGACGGGGATGGACTTGCTGCCTTCGTAAAGGCCGATGATGACCTTGCAGCCGCTGTCCTTGAGGTTGAGCGCGTGGGCGTGGCCCTGCGAGCCGAAGCCGAGAACCGCCAGTGTTTTGTTTTTCAGCACGCCGAGGTCGGCGTCCTTGTCGGTATAGACTTTTGACATAAATTTATTTTGCCGGTTAAAAATTATTTGCGCGGCATGGCGGCCTTGCCGGTGCGGGTGATTTCCTGGACGCCGAACGTCTTCATCAGGTCGAGGAATTTTTCCACCTTGCTGTCGGTGCCGGTGATCTCGATGGTGAGCGACCTGGGCTGCACATCCACGATTTTGGCGCGAAAAATGTCCGCGATCTGCATCACCTCGGCGCGCGACTTGGAATCCACGCCGACCTTCACCAGCACCAGTTCGCGGTCCACATATTCTCCCTCGGTGAAATCCTGGACCTTCAGCACGTCCGGCAGCTTGTTGAGCTGTTTGAGAATCTGCTCCACCGTGGCCTCGTCGCCGTGCGTCACAATGGTCATGCGCGAGCTGGTGGCGTCGTGCGTCGGCGCGACGTTGAGCGAGTCAATGTTGTAGCCGCGCCCGCTGAACAGCCCGGCCACGCGCGTAAGCACGCCGAACTTGTTCTCGACTAAAACTGAAATGGTGTGTCGCATAAAAACCGTTCCGAACGGAAGTAAAGCCTAGCAACCGCAATAAAAATGGTCAATTTGCAAATTCAAGCCCGGAGATCACGCCGCTGATTTTTTCTTTCGTGGCTTCGCCGGCTTGAGCTGTCTCGCATCGCCCCACAGGCCTTCAAGGTCGTAGTGTTTGCGCGTCTCCGTGTGCATGACGTGGACGATCACGTCGAAATAATCCAGCACCACCCAGGAGCCGGACGCCAGGCCGTCCGTGCGCGACGGGCGCAAATCATGTTCATCGCGCAGCTTGCCGGTGATTTCCTCCACGATGGCGCGCAGGTGCGGCTGGCTGGTGCCGGTGGCGATGACAAAATAATCCGTCACCGACGACAGCTTGCGCACGTCGAGCACGGCGAGGTTTTCCGCCTTTTTATTGTCCGCCAGATCGCGGCAAAGCCGCGCCAGTTTTTTTGAATCCATATTTGCGGAGGAATTAAACCACAACCGGACGCGGAGAACACGGATAATTTCAAGGCTTCAGCCCCGGCGGTGTTTTCTCAACGTAAAGCTGCCCGTTGCGGATCGCTTCGGCGACCGCCGTCGGAACCAGGTTGCCAATCGGCAAACCGGCTTTCACCCGCGCCCGGATTTCCGATGACGACACCCCGAACGGAAAACCGCGCAGCCTCCGCCCGCGAAACGGCGGCGGGAAAACCGCCGTCGCGCCGCCGGGACGCGGGATCACGACGAACTCCGCCAGCCGCGCCAGTTCGTCCGGCTCCCGCCACCCGTTGAGTTCGGCCGCGTGATCCGCGCCGATGAGGCAAAACAATTTCGCTTCGGGAAATCTTTTCGCGTAGTCGCGCAGCGTGTCAATGGTGTAGGAAACGCCGCCGCGCCGGATTTCCTGGTCGTCAATCTCGCAATTGGCCCGGCCCGCGAGCGCGAGCCGGAGCAGTTGCAGGCGGGCGGGCGCGGGCGCGGGCCGGCTGTCCGGTTTGAACGGCGATTGCGCCGCCGGAACGAAAAACAGCCGGTCAAGTCCGAGTTCCTCAACCGCCGCCTGCGCGACCAGCAGGTGGCCGAGATGGACCGGGTCAAACGAGCCGCCGAAGATTCCGAGTTTCATGTCAAAAGTTAAAGGTTGCAGGTCTTGCCTGTGAAGACCGCGCTCAACTTGCAACTTTCAGCCTGCAACCCGCAACCGAAATTGTGTTGAAATCGCAAATCTCAAACCGCAAATTGTAAATCGCAAATGACCCGTCATTGCCACAACTGCGGCGAGCCGTGGACGCTGGACGGCCAGCCCGGCCGCGGCGAAGTCTGCATGAAATGCCGCGCCGATCTGCGCGTGTGCCTGAACTGCGCCAGCTACGACCCGCGCGTGGCGCAGCAGTGCCGCGAACGCCGGGCCGAGCCGGTGCTGGAAAAGGCCGCCGGCAACTTCTGCGAGTATTTTGAATTCGCCCGCCGCAAGTGGGTGCCGAAGGAAGTGAAGAATGCCCGCGAGGCCGCCGCGCGCGAACGCTTGAAAAAATTGTTCGGCGATTAAGCGGCGGCGCGTTAGCATCACCGCATGAAAGTCAGCGGGTTCACCTTTTTGCGCAACGGCCAGCGGCTCGGTTATCCGTTCGTCGCGTCCATCCGCTCCATTCTGCCGCTCGTGGATGAATTCGTCATCGCGCTCGGTCCGTGCGACGACGACACGGAAAAAATGCTGCGCGAGATCGGCGACCCGAAAATCCGCATCATCCCCACGCAATGGAACGAACGCCTCCGCAGCGATTATTCGGTGAAGGGCTTTGTGTTCGGCCAGCAGAAATCCATCGCGCTGTTCAACTGCACCGGCGACTGGGCGTTTTACCTCGAAGCCGACGAGGTGCTGCACGAAAATGACCTGCCGAAAATCCGCGCCGCGATGGAGCGATATCTGGACGACGAGCGCGTCGAGGCGCTGGCGTTTGACTACCTGCATTTTTACGGAAACAGGAACACCATCGCGTGGTCGCCCGGCTGGTATCGCAGCGAGGTGCGCATCATCCGCAACACCATTCCGGCCTGGTCCAGCGAATCGCTGTTTTTCAACGTCGTCGTCAGCCACAAAGAGTCCCGCCACCCGCGCGCGGCGCACACCGGCGCGACGATTTACCACTACGGCTGGGTGCGCAGCGAGGCGCAGATGAATTTGAAGGCGGGCGCGACGCACAAGTATTGGGAAAACGCCCCGGCGGCAAAGGTGGATTATTCCCAAATTGACGCGGCGGTGTTAAAATTGTTTTCCGGCACGCATCCCAAAGTTGTTCAAGACTGGCTGCCGGCGGCGGAAGGAATCTTTCAGGCCGACCCGGACCACCAACTGACTTCGCGCGAAAAAAAACACCGGCGGATGCTGTGGTTGGAAAATAAATTCGGCCTCAAGTTCAACAAGAAACATTACCAGCCGGTGGATTAAAAATTTTGCCGGTCTCGGCGAGCACAGTTTCCACGGTAATCTCGCTGATCCGGCCTTCATTTTTCGGCACGACCGCCCATCCGGGATGTTGAAACGGCACGCAGGCGCCTGGATTTTTGTGCATCATCAGCATCACGACGCGTCTGCCCTGCGCCACGGCGAGGTGTCCGAGGCCGCTGTCGCCGCCGAGCGTGAGCGTGGCCAGTTGAACAAGTCCGGCCGAAACAAGCAGCGGCAGGCCGGTTGCCACGAGAAACTTTTTGGCTTTGGCCGGATCCAATGGTTGGCAATCCACCGGTCCGCCGACGAAAACCACCTGCACGCCGCGTTCCCGCCAGTGCCGGGCCACGGCCAGAAAATTTTCCTGCGGCCAGTTTTTTTGCGCCGTGCTGGTGAACGGCTGGATGATCAGCGTCGGACGGCTGACCTCCAGTTTATTTTCCGCGAAAAAATCCCGTGCGGCGGCCAAGGCATCGGCGGGCAGTAAAAATTCATTTTTTACCGCACTGGCTTCGACGCCGCATTCCGCCAGCAACTGCAAGTTCCACTCGGCGGGATGAATTTTTTCCTGCCGGGTCAAACCGCGTGAATAGGCCCATCGGCGGCCGGGACCGTAAACACTGCCCCAACGCTGTGTCGCGCCGGTGAGACGCGCCAGCCACGCGGTCTCGCCGAAACCCTGGAAATCCACCACGAGGGAAAATTTCCCGGCGCGCAGCCGGCGGAGCAGGCTGAAAAATTCCGGAATAACTTTCAGCGGATTGCCGCCGCGGAACACGGCGCGGTCCAGCGCAATGACCTCGTTCACCTCGCGGAAACCTTGCAGCAGCGGCACGTTTTCCTTCGAGGTGAGAAACGTGATTTTGGCGGCGGGAAAATTTTCACGCAGCGCACCGACGGCGGGCAGGGTGAAAACGACGTCGCCGATGGATTTCAGGCGGATGACTAAAATGTTTTCCATCGGTTTATAAATGCCGGTTGAGGCCGTGTTCGCAGCGGATTTTGCCGCTGGCGATGGTTTCGGCCAGCCGTGCGAGACTGGCAGCATGGTGGTCGCGTGGTGCCGGTGGATGGTTTAGATGAAAAGTGATGGCGCGGCCATAAACGAATTTGCGCCGCCGGCCCAAATGATAAAGCCGCGTCCCGAGGTCGGAATCTTCGCCGGTGCCCCACCCTGTGTAATCCTCGTCGAAGCCATTGACGGCCAGGATGTCCTCGCGCCAGAAGGCCATGTTGCAGCCGATGATGCCGCGCTGTTTGGTGTCGCGGCGGACGATGGCGAACGGCCAGCGCACGCCCTTGGCCGCGCCGGTGATTTTGCCGGCCAGCATCCAGCTCCAGGCTGGAATTTTTTCAGCCGTGAAATCTGGGACAAATTTTTCGCGCACAAAGCAGCGCCGGCCCTGCACCCAGAAGTGTTTTTCGGCGAGCGTGGCGTGGTCGGCGACAAATTGCGGATGTGGCACGCAATCCGCATCGGTGAAAATCAGATAATCGCCGGATGCGGCGGCGACTGTTTGGTTCAGGATGATCGTTTTACGGAAACCGTTGTGTGGCTGCCAGATGTGCTGGACGGACACGGGCGAATGGGCGGCAAATTGTTTGACGATTTCGCGCGTCACGTCCCCCGAACCGTCGTCGGACAGCAGCACTTCATCCGGCCAGCGCGACTGGCGCGCGAAACCGCGCAGCGTCTTGGCCAGTGCGTCCGGCTGATTGTAGGTGCTGATGACGAGCGAGATTTTCAAACAGCAGGTTTAGGTTTGGTTGTCTCCTGTCCGGCTTCAATCACCTTGGCGTAGCGGGTGACGGTGGAAAAGGCGTCCATCCACGCGATGAAATAGCCGGGCCAGCCGTCCAGAAATCCGCGCCGGAGAATGTAGGCGCGGAAAAATTTCCAGAACGGGCGGACGGCCAGATCGGTCCAGCCGGTGTGGCGTTGCCGCGCCCGGCACTGGCGGACAAAAATGGTGCTGACCACGCTGATCTTGCCGAGCAACTGGTCAATGTTTTCGTTGCTGTAATGGAACAAATCGGCGCGCAGCGGAATCACGCTGCCCTGCAAAACCAGTTTTTCGTGCGGATCGCCTTCCCATTTTCCAGCTTCCTTGCGCCAGAGGCGAACCTTGCGGTCGGGATACCAGTTGCCGTGACGGATCCAGCGTCCGCCGAAATAAGACAGGCGCGGAAAACTGAAGGCGGCCGGCAAGGACTGCTCCACGCCGTTTTGAAAGGCGGCGTTGATTTCAACGCGCAATTTTTCGGAAACCACCTCGTCGGCATCAATCGCCAGCAGCCAAGGCTGCGTGGCTTGCGCTGATGCAAAATTGCGATGCGCCGCATGGCCGCACCACGGCTGGCTGAAAACTTTTGCACCAAACGCGCCGGCAATTTTATCCGTGCCATCGGTGACTTTGTCATCAATGGCGAGAATGATTTCACTCGTCCAGCCCTGCACGCTTTCCAAGGTGCGCACAATGCGATGGGCTTCGTTGCCGGCGACCAGGCAGACGGAAATAGGCAGGGGGCTGCTGTTTTTCATCAGCAAAATGTCAGCAGTAAAGCCACTTTCCGGCAATGCGTTTTTCATGGAGGGTGTGGCCGTAGCGGAGCCGCTCTGAATTTTTCCACCAGTTCACCCGAACGGCCTGTTTCACTTGATTCCATTTTCGCTTGGGCCAGGTCTGCCCGGTTTTTTTTCGATAATAAGTCCGGTCGCCAAGGCTCATGTTCGGCTGGTTTAAGCTGGCCTTGATGCTTTTCTGGGTGGTGCCGCCGAAATGATGGTAATAAGCCTGACCGGTGATGGCCAGCCGGAAGCCGGCGCGGCGGGCGCGGCGGAAAAACTCGTCGTCCTCGTAACCGCCAAGTTTCGGGTCATCATCAAAAAATCCGACGGCGTCAAAAACCCTCCGGTGCACCATGAAAAAGGAGCCGGAAGCGACGGCATGGCGGCTGGCCGGCGCCATGACGCGCATGAACTCCGCCGCGTAGGCGGGCCAGTCGTAATCCGCCTCGCCCTCGCACATCGCCGGACTGGCCACGTCAATATTTTCCTCCTCGGCAAAATGCACCAGCCCCTCAAGGCAGCCGGGCGGCACAAGAATGTCGTTGTTGGCGACAATGGTCCAAGTGGCCTGAGAGGCTCGGGAGCCTTGACTCCACGCAAAGCCGCAGCCGCGATTGGCCTCATTGTGAATGGCGCAGATTCCCGGGCGCGTGGCCAGAAACTCCTTGGTGCCGTCGGTGGAGGCGTTGTTGACGATGATGACTTGCGCATCCGTCACCCCGGCGCGGTGCAGGCTGTCCAAGCAGGTGCGGGTGTAATGAAGCTGGTTGAAGACCGGGATCACGATGGCGACCTTGGCTTTGACCGAGTCAGTTGGCAGAATCATTTGAATCAAAGTTTAAATTTCACTTCGGTCCCCGTCGCCTTCATAAATCCAAACATTCACAGCGAATTTCGAGCTGAATCAGGCATCGTCAGCGAGTTTAACCCGCCGGTTCCGGGGCAGCAAGGCCAAGCTAACGGCGTGAACGGTGAACTTCAATCCGCGCAGAACAAGGTTCGGAAGGCGAGGTGCAGGTGATGCACTCTTCGCCAGACCGAAATGGTTTGGCGGGCGAAAACATGGCGCAGGTGCGGGCGTTCATAAAGCCCCCGTTCACTTTTCCACATTAGCAGGGTGACCAGCCAGCGGTTCAGGCCATGAAAATGATCCTTGTGCCTGGCAAAGATGCGGTAGGATTCATCCTTGGGCGGACAACGATTCTTGTCCCGGCAAAAATTTTTTCCGTGAATGCGGTAACTGCCAACCGTTTGCTCGACAAAACCCAGGACGTGCCGGGATAGAAAGCGCAAATACATGTCCAAATCTTCGTAGGCCAGGTTGCCATCGTAAAGGCCAACCCCGGTCTTTTCATCAAACGCCTGCCGGCGACACATGAGAATTGGCCCGGCCAAACTCCAGTTCAAGAGCAGATTCCTCTCCAGCAAATGCGGATGCCGCCAAGCCCGGAGACCGTTCATGTGCGATTTCTTAATTTTCGCCATGGTTTTTCCAACATCGCCGATGAGTTCAACTTTGCCAAAAACCGCAAGCTGCTCTGGATGTCTCTGCAAGTGCTCGAATCGCGCGCGAATTCCGCCGCGCACCAGCGTGTCGTCACTGGCAATGATGACCAGAAAATCACCTTTGGCTGCGGCAATCAACCTGTTTAAGGTTTTGCAAATGCCCTGGTTGGTTTGGCTCGCAATCCATACATTTTCAAAACGTGCGCCATGCCGGGCCACCCAGGCTTGCAGCCGGACAAAGGAATCGTCATTGGAACCATCATTCAAAACCAACAACTCCAAGCGTGGCCAGTCTTCATCACGAATGGAATCAAGACATTCCTCCACATAAGCAGCGTGATTATACAATGGGATCACTACGCTGATGAGCGGAGTTTTTTGTTGGGCAGAAAGACTCATGGCCGGCAACCAACATCATTTTACTCTAGGATGAACACAAGCCAAGCGTCATCTTTCCGCGGCAACTCTGGCAGTTCGCCCGGCCCTGCCTCTCGCGGCTGTTTCCCGGCATGTTGCCACTCATGTTGCTGGAGTTGGGGTGACACTCGTTGCAAATTCCAATTTTCAAATTTGCCGGCGGAGACTCCTCTCGACGTCACCAACGATTTATCGCAAGAAAAAGCCCCCCGGCTGCTTGAAGGCCGGAGGGTTGTTGACGTCTGCGGATTTTTTCAACCGGCAAAGGTCACGCTGACAATGTCGCTGCCCAGGCCGATCTGTTCATCGTTCAGCACGCCGAACGCCTGGTATTCCCGCACCTCGGACTGCCCGGCCACGGCCAGCGGCGTGTGGTCGTCGTAGGGCGAGTTGGTGTCGCGCGAGACGAATTTCCAGCCGGTCGTGCCCTTGATGCGCGTGTAGAGGTTGATGCCGTCCGCGCCGAGCTTCCTGAACTTGAAGCGCACATAGCCGCTGAAGGCCTGCGCGGTGATCTGCGCCTGGTAGGTTTCGGGATTGAACGGCGTGCCGCCGCCGACAATCTGCAACTCGGCGGCGATGGCGTCGGTCATGCCGTCGGCCACCTTCCATTTGGCCACTTCGCCGCGCAGGCCGGCGAGGCTGGTGGTCATCTGGGTTTGCTTGGTTTGCGAGGCGGCCAGCCAGTCGGTTTTCGCCTTTTCCGCCGCGTCCATGGCCGCGATGAGCGCGTCACACCAGCCGGTGATGTTGGTCAGCCGCGCGGGGGTGATTTCCAGTTGAGTGACCAGGTCGGGGAGGTCGGTTTTGAGGTTGACGAGCCATTTTTTCAGTCCGCCGTCCGTGGTTGGAACATAGTCTGCCATACTTTGCTTTGCTCACTTTCTCTTTCTGATGTTTCCGATTTTTGATTGGTCCGCCGCCCTCCATTTCGGGCGGGGATAAGGCGTTTTACTACCAGCGGCCCGCCGCAGGAAATTATTATTTTTCAGGACTGGCATCTTGAAAACTCACAAGTGATTGAAAATCAGTCATTAGTAGCCTGGGCATGGGCAAGATATGTAAAAGAAATGACAAAAATTTTCCAAGCATCCCCGGAAATTTCCGGGGGATTTTCGGAAATATCCCCGGAGCGGAGTGAAAACAACCGGGGTCGGCGGGAAAAGCCTCGGGCTGGCGGCGAACCCGCCGGGGTGGGGACGCTCCCCGCCCGGAGTCGGACAGCAGCGGCCCCGGACATTTTGCTCCCCGCCCGGGGGCGGAGCGGGCCGGCCCGGGTGGCGGCCGTCAGGCTCCGGGGTCCGCCGCTCCGCTCCGGGGATGTTTCACAGCCAGCCTCATGCATTTTGCCGCCCGCCGGTTCATTTTCCGCGCCAGCCCGCCAGACTTCCGGCGCAGCCTGGAATTTCTCCGAAACGGTCATTGCCGGTTTCACCCCGTCCTGCCGTTTTGAACGATCTTCAGGATGTCCGGCCTTTCGACATTGCCGGAACCTTGGCGGGACGGCTCGTGTCCGGCCAAAACAAAAACTTTCGCTTTGCGTCCGCTTCGTCAAAATGGGGGAAGCATGATTGCTTTTCTCAACCGGCTCTGGCAATTCGCCCGGCCCTACCGGGTGCGGCTGTTCCTCGGCGTATTCACCGGCATTTTGGCCGGTCTCACGGCCTCGCTGCTGATGGTTGCCATCACGGTGGTTTCTTACGTGGTGTTTCAGTCGCCGAACAGCAAGCCCATCAGCGGCGTGCCGGATCTGGTTCAACCGTGGCTGGATCGCGCCCATGCCGGCATGGGCAGCGGTTTGCACGAGCATTTCTGGGCCGTGGTGCTGCTGGTGGCAACCATTCCGCTGGTCATGCTGCTGTCCAAAATCGTCGGCTACCTGAACACCTATTGCCTGCAATGGGTGGCCATCCGCGCCATCACCGATCTGCGGACGAAATTGTTCAGCCACCTCCTGGGCCTGTCCGCCGGTTTTTTCAGCCAAAGCCGCAGCGGCGAGCTCATCTCGCGCATCATGAACGACACCGGCACGCTGCAAAACGTCATCAGCAACGCCACCTCGGTCATCGTTCGCGACCCGGTGGTCCTCCTCGGCATTCTCGGCTATCTGCTCTGGCGGCAGCCGATGATGACGCTTATTTCGCTGGTGGTGCTGCCGCTCTGCATGGTTCCGCTGGCCATTTACAGCCGCAAAATCCGCCGCGCCAGCCGTGAAATGCAGAGCCAGAGCGCCGATCTCATGCAGGTGATGAGCGAAACCTTCTCCGGCCAGCGGGTCATCAAGGCCTATAATCTCGAAGACGTCGTCACCGACGAGTTCCGCCAGACGGCGCGCAAATCCATCGGCAATTACATGCGCATCGTCCGCGCCAGCGAAATCACCAGCCCGCTCATTGACTTTCTCGCCTCCTTCGGCGTGGCGCTCGCGCTGCTTTACATGATTTACCTGGCGAAGGCGCATCCCAATCCGGGCGATTTCATCCAGCTTGCCGGCAGCATTTTCTACATGTATGCGCCGATGAAAAACCTGACGCGGCTGCACAACCAGCTCACCCAGGCCCGCGCCGCCAGCGAACGCGTCTTCGAGCTGCTCGCCACGAAAAATTCCGTGCCCGAACCGGCCGCGCCCAAAATGCTCCACGCGGACCAGGCCGACATCGTCTTTGATCACCTCGATTTCAACTACGACGAAAAACCCGTGCTGCGGAACATCAATCTCACCGTCAAGGCCGGCCAGCTCGTCGCGCTCGTCGGCGCCAGCGGCTCCGGCAAGACCACATTGGCCAATCTGCTGCTCCGCTTCTACGACCCCGTGCGCGGCGCGATCAAAATCGGCGGCGTGGATTTGCGTGAAGTTTCCACGCGCGACCTGCGCAACCAGATCGCCGTCGTCGCGCAGGAAAACATCCTGTTCAACGACACCATCCGCCGGAACATCGAACTGGGCCGCCTCGGCGCGACGAACGACGAAATCATCGCCGCCGCCAGGCACGCCTCCGCCTATGAATTCATCACGCAAAAACCGGAAGGTTTTGATGCCGTCATCGGCGAAAAAGGCGTCTCGCTTTCCGGCGGCCAGCGCCAGCGCCTCGCCATCGCCCGCGCCGTTTTGAAGAACGCGCCGATCCTGGTTTTGGATGAGGCCACCAGCGCGCTCGACACGGAATCCGAACGGGCCGTGCAGTCGGCGCTCGACGAACTGATGAAAGGCCGCACGACCATCTGCATTGCGCACCGGCTTTCGACGATTCTGCACGCCGATGTGATTGTGGTTCTGGACCAGGGGAAAATTGTCGAGACCGGCACGCACGACGAACTTGTGCGGCGCGGCGGCATCTACCAGAAGCTTTACGAACTGCAGTTTGAGTCGTGAGCGCCCGGCTTGAAAAAATTCTCGCGCTGCAGTTCAAATACTTCGGCGACGCCGTGCTGATGACGCCCGCGCTCCGGGCGCTGCGCGGATATTTTCCACAGGCCGAACTCCATCTGCTTGTCCCGGCGGAAATCGCGCCGCTGTTCCAGCATCTGCCGTGGCTGACGCAGGTCTGGGCCATGCCGCGCCGGCGCGGGAGCGCGAGCCTGCGCGAGACCTGGCCGGTCATCCGCGCGCTGCGCCGCGAGCATTTTGACCGCTCGGTGGATTTTGCCAGCAACGACCGCGGCGCGATTTTGAGTTTTTTAATTGGAGCAAAAAAACGGCTCGGCTGGGCGGAGCGCGGCGGTTTTTGGGGCCGGCAATTTTGTTTCAACCAGCGCGTCGCGACAGGAAAAAATCTCCCGCACGAGTCTGCGCGGCTCGCCCGGCTTCTGTCCGGCTGGCAGATTCCATTGCCAGCTTCAATGGAGCCGGAAATCCGCGCCGATGCCACGCTTGCCGACGCCGCCAGAAAAATCCTGCCGGACGAACGCGCCGTTATCTGCCATGTCGCGTCGAGCCAGCAGAAAAAAGAATGGCCGCTCACGCACTGGGCGGAATTTCACCGGCTGGCCACGGCGGACGGACGGCGCGTCGTCTTCACCACCGCGCGCGGCGAACGCGAGGCGGCGCTGATGGCCGGCTTAACGGAACTCGCGCCGGAGGCGGTGATTTTGCCGCAGATTTCCGAGCTGCCGCTGTTGCTCGCCGTGCTGGCGCGGGCCGGAGTTTTTATTTCCGGCGACACCGGGCCGCTGCATTTCGCCGCCGGACTGGGCGTGCCGACCATTTCGCTTTTCGGACCGACTTCGCCCGCGCGCTGGGCGCCGGTGGGCGGACGCCACCAGGTTTTGGCCGGCGGCGTTTGCGGCTGCGCCGGCAATTCGGCGGTCTGCACCGCTGCACGCCATTGCCTCGGAGAGATTTCGCCGGAACAGGTTTTGGCCGCGCTGGCACAGGCGCTCGTCCCGAAATAGCACCATTTTGTTCTGTCCATTTCCGGAGGCTTTCAGGAATAATAAGTGTTAGCCGTGAACAACACAGTTTCAACAAATATGAAAGCCGCCAAACCCGCCAAAGACAACGCCACCAGCCGCTGGATCTCCTTCCGCCCCGAAATCAAGGTCGTGGACTGCACCATCCGCGACGGCGGCCTGATGAACAACCACCATTTCGAGGACAAGATCGTGAAGATGGTTTATGACACCTGCCTCGCCGCCGGCGTGGATTACATGGAACTCGGCTACAAGGCGTCGCGCAAAAACATCAAGGCCGGCGAACATGGCGACTGGAAATACTGCACCGAGGAAACCCTGCGCCGCATCGTCGGCGACAATAAAAAAAACAGTTTGAAATTGTGCGTCATGGCCGACGCCGAACGCTGCGATTACAAGGAAGACATTTTGCCGAAGAAGGATTCCGTGCTGGACATGATCCGCGTGGCCACCTACATCCACCAGATTCCCACCGCGCTGGACATGGTCAAAGACGCGCACGACAAGGGCTATGAAACGACGGTGAACCTCATGGCCGCCTCGACGATTCCCGACCGCGAATTGAACGAGGGCCTGGAAATGCTCGTGAAGTCCGAGGCGAAGGCGATTTACGTCGTGGACAGCTTCGGCGCGTTCTACAGCGAGCGGGTTCACGCGCTGGTGAAAAAATATCTCGGCTACTGCAGGCCGTCCGGCAAGGAAGTGGGCGTCCACATGCACAACAACATGCAGCTCGCGTTCGCCAACACCATTGACGGCATCATCGAAGGCGCAAATTTTCTCGATGCGACGATGGCCGGCCTCGGCCGTGGCGCGGGCAACTGCCCGATGGAACTGCTGCTCGCCTTCCTGCACAACCCGAAATACGA
>CAYVGC010000001.1:0-229917 GCA_964449815.1 uncultured Bifidobacteriaceae bacterium | reverse complement strand
CAGAAAATCATTGTAGCCCGTCGCCGTCATAATGCCGCCATCCACGCGGTAATCGCCGAACTGCGTTCCCGTCTGGACATCTTGCGAGCGGAACACGTCGCCCTTGCCAATCGTCGCCTTCAATTGCTCGAAAGTGAAAGCACCAAATTCCGGCAATGTCGCCACGTCCAATTCCTTGCCGACAAGTTCCTCCTCCTGTTCGCGCATGATGAATGGGACGGCGAAATCAAATGCCTCGTAGCCGTCGCGCAACCCCACGGAAATCAAATCGCCCGTGCTGCGCGTTGTTGGATCATCCGGCTGCGCCTCGGCAAATTCGTAACCGTCTTTGCGCAACTGCTCATAAAATTCCGCGAACTTCGGATGTTCCACGATGCTCAAAACATCAATTAGGCTTTTCGGCTCCTGCCCGGCTTTGATTAAATCGCGGTTCTCAGTTTTCTGGTCGTCAAATTCGTTGCCGCGCCACATGAGCCGCAGGCCGCGCCCGACGGTTTGCTCCAGAAGAATTTTCGCGCCCGTCGTGCGGAGCGGCACGATTACGCAAATGTTGTTCACGTCGAAACCTTCACGGAGCATCAAAACGCTGATGACGGCGCGGGGTTTCGGATGCTCGTCCATGTCGAAAAGTTGCTCGCGTAAAACTTTCCATTCCGCTTCCGGCAACTCGCCCTTGCGGTTGGAATCCACGCGCAAAACCTCATCCGCGTTCAACCCTTGCGAAATCAGAAAATCCGCCACCAGCGGCGTGACGCTGGTATCTTCGCAGACCACCAGCATTTTCGGATGCTTGGACGGATCAATCGTCGCAAATTCCTTTTCCAGCTTGAGCAGCTTCGCAAGGCCCGCGCGAACCATGATGCGTTGCCCCTCTGACAAAATCGGCCGCCCGTGTTCGTCGCGGTCGGCTTTGAATTGCAGTTCGTCATTCGACAACGCGCCAAGCTCGCGCCGCTTGTCCAGCACCAGCGATTTCACCAGCCCGGCGCGCATGGCATCGCGCAAATCAAAATCCGCGATGATATGCGGAAAATAAACCGCCTTTGCTTTTACCCCGCTGCCAACCTGGTTGTAAGGCGTGGCCGAAAAATCAATTTGCACGAACTGGCTGCCCTTGGTTTCCGCAATTGCCCGCAAACTTTTCTGCCATTCCACTTCCGTAATCTCGCCTTCGTTGCGGACTTCGTGAATGTGATGCGCCTCATCATTGAAAACAATCAGGCTCGGCAAATCGCGCAGGTAAGCCAGCGTGCCGCCGCGCTCATAACGGCGGTTCAAAACTTCCAGCGAGTTGCCCGCGCTGGTTCCCGGCGTCAAGGGCAACGCCGCCGCCGCCACGACTTTGGGATCGGCCACGATGCCCGGCGATTCCGTGCCGTCATCTTCATCGTCCGTTTCGTCGGCTTCCGCCAGCGCGTGCCAGTTGCAAATGCCAATCAGCCCGCCCGCCGTGACTTTCGTTCCCAAATCCTCTTTTGTGCAGACGTTGCCTTGCACGAAACGAAAAACCTCATCGCTGTAACTGTCCGGCACGAACAAATCCTTGTAACGCGCCAAATCCGACGCGCTGAAATCCCGTTGCCCGCCGCGTTCCTTGCCGAGAAACGCATCCAGCAACCGCTGATAAACAATCAGCCCCGGCGCGACGATCAGAAAACTCCGCGTGAACCGTTTGTCTTCCCGCGCCCGCGCCGCGTTGAGCATCTGCCAGTAAAGCAAGGCTTGCAGCACCCACGTCTTGCCCGTGCCGGTCGCCATTTTCAGGCAATACTTGGGATGCCGGCTTTGCACGACTTCTTCCAGCCGCCGTGCCGTCAGCAAATCTTCCGCCGCGAGCTTTTGGTAAAGTTCCACCAGCGTTTCCGGCTGCAAAACTTCATGCGCGTAAATCGCGTGCAATATCGCCTGCCGCTGGCCGGGATGAAAATTCACCGTGCGCCCGTCGCAACAATCCTGTTGAAACCACCAGCGCAGCAAATCCGCCGTTACCGGCGTGACCTTTTCCAAAATCGGCGCGTTGCCGGATTCCAGGCCGACGCAATCCGCCAGCAGGCGCGGCGTCAGGGCTTTGACGAGGGGAAGCATCATTCCAGCCATAAACTTAAACGGTTTTCACCACCTCCGCCTCGAATCCAAAAACATCCACCACGCGCACGCACACGCGGCGCGAACCGCTCTTGACCGGCAGGCCGGAGAGAACCGCCTTGCGCACGACATGCAGCGGGTCATGGTCGTTGTCCGTGTTGCCGCGATAATCCTGCCACACGCTGCGGAACACTTCGCCGTCATAATCCGGGTCAACGCTCCAATACTCCACCAGCGCCAGCGGATCGCGGTTCACCACGGCTTGCAGCCGTTCCTTGTCCTTTGCTTCCAAGTTCAGCGCGTCCGGCGAAAGCAAAACGTAATTTTCCAGTTCCACCGTCAGCACTTCGCCGCTGGCAATGGCTTTCCGTTCAATCGGCTTGATCGTCACATATTGTAGCGACGAAAAGCGGATGCGTTGCGCGTCGAAATCCGTTTTCAGTTTTTCAAAGCCGCCGCTCTTTTTCAGCCGGTCGAGCAAGTCCGGCGGAATCACCAGCACTTCCAGCTTGGCGTCATTCAGATTCGTGATGACTTCGCCGATGTCGGCGGTGAAATTCCAGCCCAGCACCACGACTTTTTCCCAGCCGCCCAGATGCGAGCCGCGCAACTCCTGCGCTTTTTTGAGCGTCGCCAGCCCGGTGAGCTTTTGCGGTGAATCCACAAAAACGAGCGTGCGCGACTGCGGGATTTTGCCGAGATTGCGATTCGGATTGTCGTCCGCGTCCAGCGGCAACGCGCCGAAAAGTCCCAGCACGATTTGCGACAAGTCGCCAACGCGAAATTTTTTGCCGAGCGCGGAACGTGCGGCTTCCACCTGATAATCGCCGATGGCCTGATAAAAAAACGGGCGCGCGCTTTGGTCTATCATCCGCTTCCGCATAATCATGCAGGCCGGTTTGCCGAGGTCGGAAGTTATCCAGCGCCGGCCAAGTTTTTCCGCCACCGCTGCCAATGTGCCAGAGCCGCCAAAAAAGTCCGCGACGATGGAATTTTCGGACGATGATGCTTTGATTATGCGCTCAAGAAGTGGTTCTGGTTTTTGGGTCGTATAGTCAAGACGTTCCTTATGCCAAGAGCGAAGTGATTCTAAATCATCCCAGATGTCTTGCGTCGGGATTCCTTTTGACTCGTCCAAGTATCTTTTAATGCGCGGGATTCCTGTTTTCTTGGTGTAGTAGATTTTCCCCGCCGCATCCAATTTCGCCATTGAAGTTTCTGGAAGCCTCCACACGCGACGAACGCCCTTCCAAACATAATCATAGCCGCCGCCTTGCAATCCTGCCGCGCCCAAATCACCGGACATCCAACGGCGGCCATCCGGGTCAGTATATCTGTAATATGCCTCAACGTATTCGGGGTCGTATTTTTGATACGTTTCGTTCCAAGTCGCATCCACTGTTTTAACGAAATAAAATAAAACGTCGTGGCTATTTCCATAGCGACTTGCATCGCTATGACCGGAAGTTCTTTTCCAAACAATTTCGTTTCGGAAAGCTTCGCGCCCAAAAATTTCGTCCATCACAGCTTTTACATAATGGCAGACGTGCCAATCCAAATGGACGTAAATTGAGCCTTGATCGGAAAGCAGTTCGCGCATGAGACACAAGCGCGGCACAATCATCGCCAGATAACTCGCCGTGCCGTCCGCCCAGGTGTCGGAGTAGGCAAATTGTTCAATCACCGTCGGCTTTTGTTCCACGTCGCCGCCCGGCAGCGTGATTTTTGTCCGGTAATCAGCTTTGGAATCGAACGGCGGGTCAATATAGATGAGATCAATTTTCCCGCGCAGCGAAGGCGACTCCGCATCGCCCGCGAGCAACGCGGCCATGCAAAGCAGATTGTCGCCGTAAATCAGCCGGTTGAACCATTGCGCCCGGCTGGCAATCAGTTGAGTCTGCCCCGCCGTGTCATTCAGGAGCGCCAAATCCCCGGCGAGCGTCGCCTGGGCTTTGGCGTGCGGTTTGAGGCTTTGAAATTCCTGCCAGTTGGTGTCTTTGGCCGGCGTCACCAGTTCGCGTGTCTGCAAACCCACGCGACTGCGGGCCTCCAGCCCTTCCATGATGCGTTCCGCCTGCCGTTTCCCGGCGCGGACAATTTCCGGCAGTTGTTCCAAAAGGGATTTGCTCATGCGCTGGCGTGCAAGTTAGCAACGCGCCCGGCAAGGAGCAAAATTGTGCGTGCGGATTGCGGCTGAAATTTCCCCACGCGCCAATTGGTGAGCGGCGGCAGCGCGGCTTGCGGCAACGCCGCCGCGTCTGATAGTGTCCTGCCATGCTGGTCTTCATTGATGAATCGGGTGATCCGGGCTTGAAACTCGAATCCGGCTCAACCGATTATTTCATCGTAACGCTGGTGGCCTTTGAGGAAAATGAGGAGGCGCTGGCAACGGATCAGCGGATTCAATTGCTGAAACGGGAATTGAATTTTCCACCGGAATTTGAGTTTCATTTCAACAAGGTAAAAGGGGCTTACCGCGAGGCGTTTTTGTCCGCCGTGGCGGGCTTTGGCTGGTTTTATTTCAGCCTGGTCATCAACAAACGGAAACTCACCGGGGCCGGCTTCAAATTCAAGGAGTCGTTTTACAAATACGCCTGCGGGCTGGTGTTTGAAAATGCCAAGCCGTATCTGGACAATGCAACGGTGGTGATTGACGGCAGCGGAAGCCGGGAATTTCGCCGGGAGCTGGGAACGTATTTACGGAGGCGGATCAATGACAAAAAGGGCGACAGCCGGTTTATCGGCAAAATCAAGCTGCAAAATTCGCACTCAAATAATCTGCTGCAACTGGCGGACATGGTTTGCGGAGCAGTGGCGCGAAGCTACAGCCAAAAGGAGGATGCGGAAACATATCGCCGCCTGATTGCCCACCGGGAAATTTACGTCCAGTTCTGGCCGAAATAGAAAAACTCCGGCTCTATCCTTTCGGAACGCGCACCATACGGTGACAGTTCAAGCCGGAGTTGTTATCCGCCCGGACACTACGCGCCGCGCGCCCGGTTGTCAAATCCGGTTTGCCGGCCGCGCCCTGATTTAAGCCATTGCCAGTTCCACGGCAAACCATTTTTCCGCGTCGGCTTTGGTGGCGAGTCCCTTGTAATGGGCGTGGATCATGGCCGGGGAGTTGCCGGCCTGCGCGGCGGTCAAATTCTCATTGGCGTGCAAGGCGAAATGATAGGTGCAAAAGGCGTGGCGCAAACCGTTGTGCTTGCGCGTCACTTTGGCGGCTGCGCAGAGCTTCACCAGCTTTTGCTGAAAACAAATTTCGTGGCCGGTCCACAGTTTGCCCGTGTTCGCGCGGCAAGGTTCCAGCCACGCGGCGAGCGCGGGGCAGATTTCCACCAGCCGGCGCTGCCGGGTCTTGGATTTGCCCGCCACGATCTCCACATGGCCGGGCACGCGCCACACGTCCGCCCAGTCCAAGCGGAGCAATTCCGCCGTGCGGAGTCCCGCCAGCGCGCCGATGGCCACGAGCGGGCGCAAGGTTTCATTGGCGGCTGACAGCATCCGCGCCAGTTCCCCCGCCGTGTAAAATTCAATGTCGGCGGTGTTCGCGTGTTCGGGCCGCATGGCGTCGGCTTCAAACAGGCGGTGCGTCGGGGGCAGATAATCTTTGCGGACGGCCCATTGCAGGAATTGGCGGATGACGCCGCGATAATGATTGCGGCTTTTGGCGGAGACGATTTTGCGCCGGTTGCGGGACTTGGTTGCCTGCTCGCCCAGCGTGGAAATGAATTTGTCCAGGTGTTCCCTGCTCAAATCGCAAACCAGCGTGCCGGGGAACGTGCCGGCAAACTTGCGCAGTTGGATTTCCCGGTTGTAGGCGTATTTCGCGGACAGTTGCGCCCGCTGGCCATTGGCCGCGTGGGTCAGGTGTTCGCTGCCGGCCAGAAATTCGGTGACGGCTTCGCCAAGGTCCTTGCGTTGCACCGTTACCACCGTGCGCAGATAGCCCGCCACGGCTTCCCCCAGCGTCCGCCCGCGCAGCTTGCCGGCGGCTTCCACAAATTCGGAAACGGCCCCCAGCAGGGAAAACTTGCGGCCGGTGGACTGGCGGAAGGCGTCCAAGCGTTCCAGCGCGGCCAGGGCGTCCTGCGATTGCCCGGCGGACAGGCTGGCGGCTTGCGAGCCTTGCGCGAGTTCCCGCACGATGCGTTCCCCGGCTTCACGGGCTTCCGAATAGGTGGCGAAGGTTTGCATCCGGCGTTTGCCCGCCACGGCGAAGCAAAGGCGGTAGTAAGCGAAATTTTTGGCGGGAGCATAGACTTTGGCCTTGCTCGCCCTGTGCTTGATGGTGACGGGGAACTTCACACGCTTGTCCGCCGGTCGGGCCGGACTCTGTGCAAAATCTGTGCAAACTTCCGGCGGGTCTGCAAAATCCCTTGTAAATTTGGTGCGCATAGCAGGACTTGAACCTGCATGCCTTGCGGCACTACCACCTCAAAGTAGCGTGTCTGCCAATTCCACCATATGCGCACTACAAGAAGGTTTATTCTGCCTGATGCAGGCACGGACGCAAGCGATTTCAGCGGCCCAATATCCAGTTCCAGCCGTTCCAGCGACCGGGTTGTGCGGCATTGAAACCGGTGCCGTGCGGTTTTTCCAGGTCGAACTGCATCAGGATGCTGACGCTGTTGGCACCGCGTCCGTCGGACCGGATGGCGTCAATGCCGTAGGCGTAGGCGACGATGCATTTGAACCGGTCGGACGGCGAGCGGTATAAAACGCCCGCGCCGACGCCGCTGACCCAGTTGCCCGGCTGCCCGGTGCCGGAAAGATAATCTATGCCGGCCGTGGCCCCGTTGAATTCCAGGTTCCAGCGCTGGTTGGGTGCGATGGGCAGAATGTAGCTGGCATTAATCAGCGCGAACTGGCGCGCGCTCAATTCCTGGAAAAAATAGCCGGGCAGCGACAGCGGATATTCCGCCACCAGCGGCAGAAATCCGCCCATGCGATATGCGCTGAAGCGGTCGGCGTCCACGCTGGTCCCGGCGATGATCCGCGCGAAAAAATTCTGCTGGCTTTCGGGCAGCGTGTAGGAGAGCGCCGCCGAGGCCCAGAACAGGTGCGACGCCGCTTCCACGTCGCGATCATCGTTGAAACCATACGCGCCGGAGGCGGTGCGGAATTCGCCTTGATACCACACGGACAATTCCATCGCCAGCGCCGGAAACAGCGTCGGCTCGATGCCGCCCCAGCGCAGGCCGGTGCGGACGTTAAAAGTCGTGCCGTCCTCGGGCAGTTGGAAATTGGCCGCCGTTTCGTCCCGGTCGTAAACCGAATAATGCGCCGCGCCGCGCACCACGAGGTTCAGCGGGATCAACTGGCCGGGATTGAAGAGGTGATAAACGCTCCCGGAAAGCTCCGCGCCGTGGCCGTCGAAAGATTCACCCTCAATCCATTTGCCGCCGCGAATTTCGTTGTAGTTGTCGGCAAAACCGCCCCCGGCCACGCCCAGGCCCAGATCGGTGTTGGGGCCGAGCGCATGGCCGAAGCCCAGTTCGGAATCGAGATACGTCGGCGCGAGCGCCAGCCGCAGCGTGAGGTTCGTGCGCAGAAAATCCGGCTGGTTGTGATAATAATACACATAGCCAGCCAGTTGCTCGCGGCCTTCCAGCGGCTGGTTGTAGCCGAACTGGATCAGGTCGCGCTGGACCGGGTCTATCTGTGCCGGCGCGACCGCCGGCAGACACAACGCCAGCCAGCACAGTTTTCGCGCAAATCTGCTCATCCGGTGTTTGATAAGCCATTTTTGCCGTGGCGGCAAGCGGGGAACGCCGGCTCCGGCGGGCGGGTTTGCTCCGCCCAGTCCGCTCATACTTTCTGGACACGCCATTGAAATTTCGGCTTACTATGGTGAATTTAATTTCGCCGATGCCGCCGCTCAACGCTGAAAAACTCGCCCACGCCAAGTCGCTCGGATTTTCCGACCGGCAGATCGCCCATTTGACCGGCACCACCGAGGACGCCATCCGCGCGCTGCGCAAGAAACTGAAGCTCGTGCCGAGCTACCGCCTGGTGGACACCTGCGCCGCCGAGTTCGAGGCTTACACGCCCTATTATTATTCCACCTACGACCGGGGCGATGACGAGGTGAAACCCGATTCGCCGAAGAAAAAGGTGATGATCCTCGGCGGCGGCCCGAACCGCATCGGCCAGGGCATTGAATTCGATTACTGCTGTGTCCACGCCGCGTTCGCGCTCAAGGAGGACGGCTTCGAGACCATCATGGTGAACTCCAATCCCGAAACGGTTTCGACGGATTACGACACCAGCGACAAATTATTCTTCGAGCCGCTCACGCTCGAGGACGTGCTGCACATTTACGAGCGGGAAAAGTGCTGGGGCGCCATCGCGCAGTTCGGCGGCCAGACGCCGCTGAATCTCGCGCTCGGCCTGCAAAAGAACGGTGTCAACATCATCGGCACCTCGCCGCAGAACATTGAAATTGCCGAGGACCGCAAGCTGTTTTCGGCGATGCTCGACAAGCTGAAGATTCCGCAGCCGCCGAACGGCCTCGCCACGAACGCCGCCGAGGCCCTCGTCGCCTCGAAACGGCTGGGCTATCCTGTGCTGGTGCGGCCGAGTTTCGTGCTCGGCGGCCGGGCGATGCAGATTGTTTATTCCGACGCCGAGCTGTCGCATTACATGAAGTTTGCCGTCGAGGCCTCGCCGGAACGGCCTGTGCTGGTGGACAAATTCCTCGAAGACGCCACGGAGGTGGACGTGGACTGCATCACCGATGTCGGCCGGCACAGCAGCGGGAAGACGGGCGGCACGATTGTCATCGGCGGCATGCTGGAGCACATTGAATACGCCGGCGTCCATTCCGGCGACGCCGCGATGGTGCTGCCGCCGCACCAGCTTTCCAAAAAAATCATCGCCACCATCCGCGACTACACGCACGCGATGGCGCGCGAGCTGCAGGTCGTCGGCCTGATGAACGTGCAATACGCCGTGAAGGGCGGCACGGTTTATGTGCTGGAGGTGAATCCGCGCGCCTCGCGCACCGTGCCGTTCGTGAGCAAGGCCATCGGCATTCCGCTCGCCAAGCTCGCCGCCAAGGTCATGGCCGGGAAAACCTTGCAGGAGCTGGGGTTCACCGCGGAAATCTGGCCGAAGTATTGGGCGGTCAAGGAATCCGTTTTCCCGTTCAACCGTTTTCACGGCCAGGACATTTTGCTCTCGCCGGAAATGCGGTCCACCGGCGAGGTCATGGGGCTGGACGCCGACCATGGCATCGCCTACGCCAAGTCGCAGATGGCCGCCGGCTCGCCGCTGCCGCTGGGCGGAAAAGTTTTCATCAGCGTCAGCGACGCGCACAAGAAAAAGATCGCCGAGGTCGCCAGACAATTTGCCGCGCTTGGTTTTGAACTCGTCGCCACGGGCGGCACGGCGGCGACCCTGGAAAAGGCCGGGCTGAAAGTGGAGCGCATTCACAAGCTGACCGAAGGCCGGCCCAATGCGATTGACCTGCTCAAAAACAAGGAGCTGCAGCTCGTCATCAACACGCCCAGCGGAGCCACCCCGCGCGCCGACGAAATCAAAATCCGCACCACCGCCGTCTATACCGGCACGCCGATCATGACGACGATTTCCAGCGCCCAGGCCGCCGCGCGCGGCATCGCCGCCTTGAAAAAATCCGGCTACACCGTCAAAACCGTGCAGGAATACCACTGATTTGGCCGCGCCGCGTCCGTAAAAACGCGGCGGTCCGGATCAGACTAAATCGCCGTGTTTCACCGATGCGGCCGTGAAATGAAAACACAAGCTGCGTCAGAACTGCTCCCGCTGCTGAAGCAATACTTCGGCTTCACCTCGTTCCGGCCGTTGCAGGAGGAAATCATCCGCGATTCGCTCGCGGGTCACGACGTCTTCGCCCTCCTGCCGACCGGCGGCGGCAAATCGCTTTGCTTCCAGCTTCCCGCGCTCGCGCGCGACGGCCTCACCGTGGTCGTCTCGCCGCTCATTGCGCTGATGAAAGACCAGGTGGACGCGTTGCAAGCCGGCGGCATCGCCGCGACGTTTTTGAATTCCTCGCTCGCCGCCGGCGAGTCGCGAAAACGCCTGCGCGGCCTGCACAACGGCGAGTTCCGCCTGCTCTACGCCGCGCCGGAGCGGCTGATGCTGTCCGGCTTTCTCGAAGATTTGCAGCGCTGGAACGTGCGGCTCATCGCCGTGGACGAGGCGCATTGCATCAGCGAATGGGGCCACGATTTCCGTCCCGAATACCGCCAGCTCGCGCAGTTGCGGGATTTGTTCCCCAAAGTCCCCTTCATGGCGCTTACCGCCACCGCCACGACGCGCGTGCGCGAGGACATCGTCACGCACTTGAAATTGCGCGAGCCGAAAATTTACGTCGCCAGCTTCAATCGCCCGAACCTGACCTACCGCGTCATTCCGAAAAACAAGCCTTACGACCAGTTGCTGGCTTTTCTCCGCGCGCGGCCCAAGGAAGGTGGCATCGTCTATTGCCAGTCGCGCAAATCCGCCGAGCGCGTCGCGGCGAATCTGACCGAGGATGGCGTGAACGCGCGCCCGTATCATGCCGGGCTGACGCCGAAGCAGCGCACCGAGCATCAGGAGCTTTTCCTGCGCGACGACGTGCGCGTGATTTGCGCGACCATCGCCTTCGGCATGGGCATCAACAAGCCGAACGTCCGCTTCGTCGTCCACTACGATCTGCCGAAAAACATCGAGGGCTACTACCAGGAAACCGGCCGCGCGGGCCGCGACGGTCTGCCCAGCGAATGTGTTTTGCTCTTCAGCGCCGGCGACGTGGTGAAGCAGACGCAGTTCATTGACGAAAAACCCGGCCTGCAGGAGCAGCAAATCGCCCGTGCGCAATTGCAGCAGATGGTCCACTACGCCGAGTGCGCCGGCTGCCGGCGCGTGGAACTGCTGCGCTATTTTGGCGAGGATTTCGATGCCAGTATTCCGTCCGAAAAATCCGCAATTAATTGCGGCGCGTGCGACAACTGCCTTTCGCCGCGCGCCACGTTTGACGGCACGCTCGCCGCGCAGAAATTTCTTTCCTGCGTCTATCGCATCCGCGAGAAGCAGCGCTTCGGCGTCGGCTTGAACCACGTCGTCGAGGTGCTCACCGGCGCGGACACGGAGAAAATCCGCAAATGGAATCATGCGCAGCTTTCCACCTACGGCATCGGCAGGGAACACAGCCGGCCGGAGTGGGCCGCGATTGGCCGGGAACTGGTCCGGCTCGGCTTTCTCCGGCAGACGGCGGAAAAATTCAGCGTGCTGGAACTGACGAATGACGGGCTGGCTGCGCTCAAGCAGCGGAAGAAAATCACGCTCACCCAGCCCGCCGTCGCGCCGGAAACGAAACTCCGCCGCGCGGGCGAAATTTCATGCGACGAAGCTCTGTTCGACCGCCTGCGCGCGCTTCGCAAGCAGCTCGCCGACGAGCGCGACGTGCCGGCCTACATCGTTTTTTCCGACGTGGCATTGCGGCAGATGGCGCGAAACTATCCCGCCAGCGAACGCGAGTTCGCGCGCATCAGCGGCGTTGGCGAGAAGAAGCTGCGCGAGTTCGGCGAGATTTTCCTCGGCGAAATCGCCGCGCATTTGCAGACGAACGCCCGCCAGATTTTTGCCGATGATTCCTTCACCGCGCCCGCCGCGCCGCCGCCGCCCCGCGGCAGCCTCGGCGATTCCGCCCGCGAAACGCTGCGCCGCTTCCGCTCCGGCCAGCCCGTCGGGCAAATCGCCCGTGACCGTGCCGTGACCGCCAACACCATTTACGGCCACCTCGCCGAGGGCATCGAGCGCGGCGAACCGGTGGATTTGCAGAAATTATTCACCGTGGCGGAACTGGCGGAAGTCGCCTCCGCCTTCGGACAAAAGGGGTTTGGCAATATCGTCGGCGTGTTCGAAACGCTTGGCGGCAAGATTGATTATGGCCGGCTGCGGATTTTTCGCGCGGCGGCCAATGCCCGCCGCGCTTGAGCAAACTTATTTTTTCTCCTCCGGCTTCCAGGCCGGCGCATTGGTGTCCGCGAAATCTATCGAGGCGGAGTTGATGCAGTAGCGCAATCCCGTCGGCGTCGGGCCGTCGTCAAAAACATGGCCGAGATGGCTGCCGCAGTTCGCACACAAAACTTCCGTCCGGTGCATGCCCAGGCTGTCATCCTCGCGCAAAACCACCTTCCCTTTGGCGGCCAGATCCGAAAAACTCGGCCAGCCGCAGCCGGAATCAAATTTGTTGTCCGACCGGAACAAAATCTCCCCGCACGCCGCGCAGCGATACACGCCCGGCTCCTTGGTGTTCCAGTATTTGCCGGTGAACGGCCGCTCCGTGCCGGCCTCGCGCAGGACGTGATATTGTTCCGGCGTCAAAATTTTGCGCCATTCGGCCTCGGTTCGTTGGAGCGGGAAATTCATGGTTGCGTTGGTTGAATTGTTCATGGCTGCCGGGCTGTTCGCCGGCCCGGCCTCGCAGCCAGCGACCCATGCCATCGCACCCATTGCGAATAAAATCAATGTTTTTTTCATGCTGCTTCTTTTGCTTCCATTGCGCGCAACACGCGCCACGGATGCGTCCACGGATCAATCCGGCATGCCGCGCGGTAATCGCAAAAATCGCACGCCGCCGCACTGCCTTTGCGATATGGATCCACCGCCGCCGCGCCGGAAAAAATTTGTCCGCCAAGCGAGCGCAGTTGCTCCTCCACCTGGTCGAGCAGGGCGGTGAATTCCTTGCCCGGAATCGCTTCCGTTGAATTTGACCGGACGCCGCCATCCTTGTTCAACTGGTAGTTGAACTGGTCGCGCGCATGACGGTGATCAAACTTGTCCAGAAAACCGGCGTCGAACCGGCCGCTGTGGCGATACGCCAGTTTGCGCGCCGCGTCGGTGTCCGCCAGCACCTCGGCGCGCGAACCGCCGCCTTCAAACTGGCCGCGCAGGTTCGCATAAAAAACTCCGGCGGGGACGATTTTTTCCGCGCCGAACCATGCCGCCGGCCAGGTCCGCAGCGCCGCCAGATACGCGGGCAGTTGCAGTTGCACACCATGTTCAATGAGAAGCTTGTCCAGCTTGCGGACGCCCGACTTGTAATCCATCACCACGGCGAGCGAGCGGTCGCCGTCGCGGCACAGATCAATCCGGTCAATCCGCCCGCGCAATGCGAGCTGGTGGTGATTGCCCAGGTCAATTTTCCACGCGGGCAGGCCCGGCTCATCAAGCCCAAAACCAACCTCCGCCTTCGCCGGATCGAATTCATATTGGCCGCGCAGCCACGTCACGAGCGTCCCGACGAAATCCTGCAGCGCCGCCGTCAACATGCGCGCCGTGAACCGGCTCCGGTCATCCGCGTGCAGCAGGCCGTCGCGATAAAGCGGCGCCAGTTCGCCGGCGATCCGGCCGATGCGTTCACGCGCCTCATCCGGCGCGAGATCGCGCCAGCGCTGGTTTTCAGCGGCCAGGCCGTCGTGGAATTTTTTCAAGATTTCGTGCTGGAAGCTGCCGCGCTCGCGCGCGTCCAGCTCGAACATTTTCCGCTCGTTCGCGCGCAGGCCCGAATGGACAAAAAACCGGAACGGGCATTGCGCAAACTCCTCCAGCCGGCTGACGGATGATTTCAGGACCGGGCCGTAAATTTTTCCCGCGAGCGCGGGCGAAAGGCGTTCATCGCCGCCCGGCTCGCGCAGCCGCCCCAGATTTTCCGCGAGCGCCGCGAGCGCGGGCAGTTCGAGCAGGCTTTTCAAATTTTGAATTTCGGATTTGGAATTTTGAATCTTAACCAGCGGCCCGGCGAGTTCACTCACATGCTGCGCCTTGCGCCAGTCCGGGTCCGCGGAAAATTCTTCGACGGCGAGCGGCGGGAAAATCCGTTGCAACTGCGCGATGAACGGCGACGGATTAAGCGTGCCGCCGTCGGCGCTCTGGCGCGAAAAAGTGAGCGCGAGCCGCCCGCAGGCCCGGGTGCAGGCGATGTAGCCGAGATAGCGCTCGCGGGCAAGCTGATCGAAGAGGTTTGGACCGAGCACAATTCTGGCCTGCTCCAGCTCGTCGCGGTCGGAATTCGTCAAGATGACGGGCACGCCCGGCGCGGCGGGGAAAATGGACTCGTTGACGCCGAGCACGAGCGCAAATTTCAGATCCGGATTGCGCGAGCGGTCAATCGCACCGACGAGCACTTCGTCCAGTGCCGGCGGAATCACGCCGACGGTCAGGTTCGCGAGGCCGGCTTCCAAAACCGGCAGCCAGTCGCGCAAGGGCAGGGCTTCCTTGGAAAAAGCCAGCGCCAGATTCTCCAGCCAGGAATTCATCTGGTCCCAAACGGTGGCGTGAATCGTGGATTGTGCGGCGGGCGGCGAAGCATCGCTCCAGGCTTGCAGCTGCGGCCCGACTCGCAAATCGTTCCAGAGTTCGCGCAGCGCGCCGGCGAGCTGCCGGCCGTCCGGCTGGTTTTGCCGGCGCGCGAGCGCGGCGGCGAATTTTTCAAACGGCGGGAAAATCATCCGCCGCACCGCCTCGTGGATTTCATCCGGCAACGGCTCGCGCCATTTTTTCCCGCGCCAGCCGGCGGCGAGCGCGGCGTTTTCCAGCCCGTCAATCTTCTCCTCGCTCACCGCGGAAAATCCGGCCTTGAGCGCGGCGAACCAGTCGTCGTTCCGCCAGTCAAACGCCGCCGTCCGCAGCGCGCTGCGGGTCAGTTCGGCGAGCGGGTGGTGCGCCACGCTCTCGCGGCGGTCGAGGAAAAACGGGATGCCGTGGCGGCGGAACGCGCGGGCGAGCGGCTGGTGATAGCCGTCAAGCTGGCGAACTAAAACGGCGCAGTCGCGGAAACGGTTCTTTCCACTCTTGTCGCGAATGAATTTCAAAATCTCACGCGCCGCGAACGCCGCCTCGGCCTCGGCGTTGGCGCAGGCGGCCACGGAAATTTCCGGCTTCAAATTTGAGATTGCAAATTCTGACGCGACGGGCCGCGGCCAGTTCTTTTCGAGCTGCTGCAACGCGGAATGTTCCGCAAACCGGTTTTGCCGGGGCACGCGCCGGATGATTTCGACCTCGGCTGCACAGCCCGGCTGACCGGCGATGTTCGCGCGGCACTGCTGAAAGGTTTTGCCGATGGCCGACCAGACGGAGAGCCGCGAAATTTCGGCGGCGGGTTCGTCTTCCAGGCAGAAGGCGAGCGTGGCGCGGTCGCAAAATGAAACGGCGGCCGCGAGCAAATCCAGCTCCTGCGGCGTCATCTCGGCGAAACCGTCGAGCCAGAGGCCGTCAATTTTGAATTTTGAACTTTTGGTTCTGTCCTCGTCCCGCAGCGCGGCGGTGGCGAAATCGAGCAGGCAGTTGGCGTCCTGCAGTTCGTGCTCGCGCAGCCAGGCGGAATAAGTTTCCAGCAGCAGCGCGAGGTCGTGGAGCTTGTCGCCCAGTTCGCGGCGCAGGCATTTTGCCCCGGCGAACGCGCGGAGTCTGGCGGGCGTGAACTGATGCTGCTGCAGTTCGGCGAGCAGCGCGCCGAGCTCCTGCGCGAAACCGGCGCGGCGCGCGCTGCCGCGAAAGAGCTTCAATTCGTCGGCGTGCCGCAGCAGCAGGGCGCGCAGCACCATGATCCGGCCTTCGGCGGACAACAGTTCCGGCGGCGCGACGTTCAGTTTTTCAAAGACGAATTTCGCCAGCCGGTCGAACGAGAGAATATGCAGCCGCGTGAAGCCGGCAATCTCCGCGCCGGCGAGCAACTGGCGTTCGAGCTGGAAGGTGGCCTGCTTGGGCGCGAGCAAAATCAGCGGCGGGCCGGCGGGCGACTGCGCCAGCGCGGCGCGGATTTCGGCGAGACATCGGAACGTCTTGCCGCTGCCGGCCGGGCCGAGAAGAAAGCGCGCTTGCACGCCGGAATTTTCACGCAAAGCCGCGGCGGTGCAATGGAATTTATTGGGCCGGCCAAAAAGTCGTTCCTTCCGTTTTGCGGATGCGCTAACCTGGCCGGGTTCAAATTCAAATCGCATGAGAAGATGCCTCCTGGTTTTTTCCGCCATGATGGTTGTTGCCGCCGCCCGGCTGCGCGGCGAGACGGTCATCGCCGATGTGTTTGCGCGGCAGACGACGAGCCTGAACGGCCAATGGCACGTCATCGTTGACCCGTATGACACGGGTTATTTTGATTATCGCCATCAGCCTTATGATGTGGCGGCGCATCCCGCCGGCGGTTTTTTTCTGGACCGGACGGCCAAGGACAAGACGGATCTCATTGAATATAATTTTGACACCAGCCCGATGCTGAACGTGCCGGGCGACTGGAATTCGCAGGATGAAAAGTTGTTTTTTTACGAAGGCTCGGTCTGGTATCGCACCAAGTTCGACGCGAACAAATCCGCGCCGGACCACCGGCTGTTTGTCTATTTCGGCGCGGCGAATTATGAGGCGGATGTCTATCTCAACGGCAAAAAACTGGGCAAGCACATCGGTGGCTTCACGCCGTTCGCCCATGAAATAACCAGGCTGGCGAAGGAGAAAAACAATTCGCTCGTCGTGCGCGTGAACAACAACCGCCATGCCGAGGCGGTGCCGACGACGAACACGGACTGGTGGAATTACGGCGGCCTCACGCGCGACGTGCTGCTGGTGGAAACGCCCGCGACATTCATCTCGAATTTCCGGGTGCGGCTCAAGCCGGGCACGACCAACACGGTCGAAGCGGAGGTGCAGCTTGATGGCGCGGACAAAGAACTGACGGTCAAAATTTCCTTTCCAAGGCTCAAACTCGCCGCCGAAATGAAAGCGGACACCAACGGTCTGGCGCAGTTTGAACTTTCCACGCCGAATCTCGCCTTATGGTCGCCGGAAAATCCGGTTTTGAACGATGTTGAAATTTCCAGCGGCGATGATCAATTGAAAGACCGCGTCGGCTTCCGCACGGTAGCGACCAGCGGCACGGATGTTCTGCTCAATGGCCGCAAGATTTTTCTGCGCGGCATTTGCATCCACGAGGAAAATCCGCTGCGCGGCGGCCGCGCGTGGTCGGAAGACGACGCGAAGCTGCTGCTCGGCTGGGCGAAGGAGCTGAACTGCAATTTTGTCCGGCTCGCGCATTATCCGCACAACGAGCACATGGCGCGGCTGGCGGACGAAATGGGCATCATGGTGTGGGAGGAAATTCCGGTTTATTGGACGATTCAATGGACGAACGCGGAGACCTTGGCGAACGCAAAAAAACAGTTGAGCGACGCCATTTCGCGCGATCAGAACCGGGCGAGCGTCGTCGTGTGGTCGGTGGCGAACGAAACGCCGGTCGGCGAGACGCGGACGAAGTTTCTAAAATCGCTCGTGGACGAGGCGCGCGCGCGCGACGGCACGCGGCTGATTTCCGCCGCGATGGAAGTTCGTTCCGACCCGCGCGACCCGCTTCACAAGATTGTGGATGATCCGTTTGGCGAGTTCACCGACTTGTGCAGCTTCAACCAATACACCGGCTGGTATGACGGCCTGCCGGAAAAAATTGACCGCATCAGCTGGAGCATCAAATATCCCAAGCCGGTCTTCATCAGCGAATTTGGCGCGGACGCCAAGCAGGGCTTTCACGCCGACGCGCTGACACGGTTCAGCGAGGAATATCAGGCGGACGTTTACCGGCGCACGCTGCCGATGCTGGAGAGAATCCCCGGCTTCACCGGCTGCACGCCGTGGATTTTGTGCGACTTCCGTTCGCCGCGCCGGCTGTTGCCGGGCATTCAGGACGGCTGGAATCTCAAGGGCGTCATCAGCCACAACGGCGGGAAGAAAATGGCGTTTGACGTGCTGAAAAGCTTTTACGACGAAAAGGAAAAGTCCGCCGCGAAATGATTTTGCGACCCAGATGAAAATTTCGATTCAAGAACTCATGGCGCGCAGCGGCGTGGCGTTTGGCACCAGCGGCGCGCGCGGTCTGGCGACGGCGATGACGGATTTGGTCTGTTACGCTTACGCAAAAGGCTTTCTCCAACACCTTGAATCCGTCGGCGAAATCAGGCGCGCGGGCGAAGCGGTCGCCGTCGGCGGCGATTTCCGGCCCAGCACCGGCCGGGTGATGGAAGCCGTCTGCCGCGCGGCGGACGACGTGGGGCATCGCGCTGTCAACTGCGGGAAAATTCCCTCGCCCGCTGTCGCGCTGTTTGGGTTCGAGCGCAAAATCCCGTCCATCATGGTCACGGGGAGCCACATTCCCGACGACCGCAACGGCATCAAGTTCAACAAGTGCGCCGGTGAAGTTTTGAAGACCGACGAAAAAGGCATGAGCAGCCAGATCGTGGAACTGGACGGCGCGCTGTTTGGCGCCGACGGAAATTTTATGAAGGCAAATGCTGCGCCACGCGAAGTTTCTCCCGAAGCGGGGGAGAATTACGCCCTGCGCTATTTGAACTTTTTTGAACACGATTCGCTGCGCGGCCTGCGCGCAGGCGTTTATCAACACTCCGCCGTCGGACGCGACGTGCTGGTGAAAATTCTTTCGCACCTCGGCGCGGAAGTGACGCCGCTCGGACGTTCGGAAAAATTCATTCCCGTGGACACCGAAGCCATCCGGCCCGAAGATGTGCAACTGGCGCACGATTGGGCGGCCACCGGCAAATTTGACGCCATTGTTTCCGCCGACGGCGACAGCGACCGTCCGCTTGTCAGCGATGAAAACGGCAACTGGCTGCGCGGCGACATCGCCGGGATTTTGTGCGCGAAATTTCTGGCGGCGGATTCCATCAGCACGCCGGTGAGCTGCAACACTGCGGTGGAAAAATGCGGCTGGTTCCGCGACATCCGCCGCACCCGCATCGGCTCGCCGTATGTCGTGGCCTCGATGATGGAAGCCACGGCCAGCGGTGCAAAACACGTGGTCGGCTACGAGGCCAACGGCGGCTTTTTGCTGAATTCAGACATCGAAGCTGGCGGCAAAATTCTTCGCGCCTTGCCGACGCGCGACGCGGTGATTGTCATTCTTGGAATTTTGCTGCTGGCAAAACAACAGCACAAAAGAGTTTCCGAACTGGCCGCAACCTTGCCCGCGCGGTTCACCGCGAGCGACCGGCTCAAAAATTTCGCGACGGAAGAAAGCGCGGCGCTGCTGGCGAAGTTCAATTCCGGCTCCGAGGCCGCTGATAAAATTGAAATTAAAAAAATGTTCGGTGCGATTTGCGGCACCGTCGCCAGCTTGAATCGCACGGACGGTCTGCGCATTACCTTCGCAAACGACGAGATCATCCACCTGCGCCCGTCCGGCAACGCGCCGGAATTCCGCTGCTACGCCGAGGCGGCAACCGGCGAGCGCGCCCGCGAAATCACCGCGGACACGCTCGCCAGAATCAACGGCTGATTGTCAGCGCCAGCCGCCGCCAGTCCACATGTG
This sequence comes from uncultured Bifidobacteriaceae bacterium, assembly GCA_964449815.1. Classification (GTDB taxonomy): domain Bacteria; phylum Verrucomicrobiota; class Verrucomicrobiia; order Limisphaerales; family UBA11358; genus UBA11358. Next base: position 210,494 of record CAYVGC010000001.1, on the reverse strand, counting down.
GTGATGTCCGCGCCAGCCCCACCGCGCCGGGATGCGGACGCGACGCCCAGTGGCCGCCAGTCCACACCCAGCGCCCGCGCCATTCCCAGCAGCCGGGGGCCCAAAACCAGACATCCGGCGGGCCGGGCGTAACGGTGACGGCTACAGCGGCTGGCGGCGCAATTTTGAAAAAATTCTTGGCTTGGAAAACATCAGTGTGCGATCACCCCGGTTTTTTTGGCGTTTTGCACGCGTTTGAACAGGAAGATCAGCGGGAGACAGCACAGCACGATCAGCCCGAACACCCGGAACGTGTCCACAAACGCCCACAAATGCGCCTGCGCATTCAGGGTGCCGTAAATCAGCCCGTAGGCCTGGTGCGTGGCGGTCACGGGACCGGTCTGCCGCGCCAGCGCGTGTTGCGCGGCGTGGAGCCGCTGCGTGAACACCGGATCGGCCGGCGTCAGATGGCCGACCATGAGCGACTGATGCGCCTGCGCGCCGCGCGCGACCAGCGTGGTGACGAGCGCGATGCCGATGCTCCCGCCAAGGTTGAGCATGAGGTTGTAAAGGCCGGTGGCGCTGCCCATCTGCCCCTGGCGCAACTGGCTCATGGTCGCCGCCGTCAGCGGCACGAAAATAAAACTGGTGGCCATGCCGTTCAGCACGAGGGGAAAAATGACACAGGCCATGCTCACTTGAAGATTGAGGCCGCTCAACAGAAAGGCGGACACCGCCAGCATGGTGAAGCCGAAACAGAGCAGCCAGCGCACCCGGATTTTCCCCACCAACTGGCCGACCACAAAGGTGGTGAAGAAGGCGGCGACACCGCGCGGACTCATCGCGTAACCGCTTTGCAGCGCCGGATAACCCATCAGCGTTTGCAAAAACAGCGGCAGCTCCGCCGTCGTGCCATAAAGAATGACGCCGATGACCGTCATCAACATCAGCCCGGTGCGGAAGTTCCGGCTCTTGAGAATTCGCAGGTCCACCAGCGGATGTTCCACCGTGAATTCCCATGCGACGAATCCAATCATGGCGGCGGCGGAAATGACCATGAACCACCGGATCCAGACCGCGCCCAGCCAGTCCGCCTCCTGTCCCTTGTCCAAAACAATTTGCAGCGTCGCCAGCCAGACCGCCAGCAGGCCGAACCCGACGAAATCAATCGCCGCCTTCAGGTTGCGCTTGATGTAGGGCGGATCCTCGACAAGCCACCCCGCCAGGAACATCGCCAGGACGCCGACCGGCAGGTTGATGTAGAAAATCCAGCGCCAGGAATAATTGTCCGTGATCCAGCCGCCGAGCGTCGGGCCGATGATCGGCGCCACGATGATGGCCAGTGAAAACGTCGCCATCGCCACGCCGCGTTTGGCGACCGGGAAACTTTCCAGCAAAATCGCCTGCGCGATGGGCACCATCGCCCCGCCGCCCGCGCCCTGCAAAATGCGCGCCAGAATCAGCATCGGCAGGTTCGGCGACAGGCCGCACAGCACGGATGAAAACGTGAACATCCCGATGCAGAAAATAAACACCCGTTTCCGTCCGAAATGATTTCCCAGCCAGCCGGTCATCGGCAGGATGATGGCGTTGGCCACGAGATAGCTCGTCAGCACCCACGTCGCCTGGTCGGTGGTCGCCGAGAGGCTGCCGGCGATGTGCGGCAGGGCGATGATGGCGATGGAGGTGTCGAGCACCTGCATGAACGTCGCCAGCATGACGCCCAGCGCGACAAGCCACGGGCTGTGCCGCGGATGCCAGTCCTGATGATGCAGCTCGTCGGCCATGGGAGATTTACTTGCCGCCGGCGTTCGCCTTCCGGTTCAAAACAAACCGGAAGACGGAACCGGCGATGAACGCGAGAACCCATGCCGCCAGTCCAATCGCCCAGCCGGGAACTTCAAAACTGCTGACGCGCACGCTCGGCATCACGGACAGGCCGGGGCCGATCGTATGGTCGGCGGGCAGCGGCTCGTCGAAAAGAATTTTCACCGGCACGCGCTGGACGACCTTGACGTAATTGCCGGTCGCGTTTTCCGGCGGCAGCAGGCTGAAGGCCGCGCCGCTGCCGGCCTGCACGCTGTCCACATGCCCGCGAAAATTTTTCCCGCCCAGCGCGTCAATCTCGATGAGCACCGGCTGGCCGGGGTGCATTTTCCGCAACTGCGACTCCTTGAAATTGGCGACGATCCAAACGCTTGTCGGCACGAGGGTCAGGAGGGTCTGGCCCACTTGGACATAGTCGCCCGGCTCAACCGATTTGCCGGTCACGCGCCCGTCGCCCGACGCGAAAATTTTGGTGTAGGAAAGGTTCAGTTGCGCCGACTGCACGGCGGTCTGCGCCTGCCGGAACATCGCGAGCGCCATGCCGACGGAGGCCTCGGTCGCCGCCTGGGTCGCCTTGGCCTCGTTGATTCTCGAGACGTCCGCGACGGCCTTTTGCCTGGCGGCGACCAAATTCGCGTCCGCCTCCTTGATCGCGGCCTGCGCGGCGTCAAACTCCTGCGCGGAAATGGTGTTCTGCTTCCGCAGTTCCTGGTTGCGCTGAAAATCCGCCTGTGCGCGCGCGGCGGTGGCTTCCGCCGCGCTGACGTCGGCCTTCGACTGGTCGGCGTTGGCCGCGGCGGTGGCCACTTTCACGGTCATCAAATCAAGCCCGGCGAGCGCCGTCTTGTATTCGGCTTCCGAGGCGTCGGCGGAGGATTGCTTCTGCGCGGCGGCCGTCGAGTAGTCGGCCGGGTCAATCTCCACCAGCAATTCGTTGGAGCGGACCATTTCGTTGTCAAGAACGTGAACGGCGGCAACCTGGCCGGCGACGCGCGGCGCGATGGAAACCACGTGCGCGGCAATGAACGCGTCGTCGGTGGATTCGTGCGTGAACGCGGCGACCAGATAATCCAGCCCGAAAAACAGCAGCCCGGCAAGCACAACGGTGGCGGGCCAGACAAACCACGGCGATTTTAATCTGACCAGCAGCGCAGCGCCGCCATTCGGCGCAGACGGTGGGTTCGGGGATGGTGGATTTTCATTCATAACGATTAGTTTTTTGCGCCGGGCGCGCCGCTTTCGCCGCCGTGGTCCTTTGCTATTAACATATAAATGGACGGCACGACGAGCAGCGTGAAGAAGGTGCCGATGGTCATGCCGCTGACCAGCACGATGCCGATGGAGTTGCGCGCCGCCGCGCCCGCGCCAGTGACCAGCGTGAGCGGAAAGTTGCCGGCGATGGTGGCCACGGAGGTCATCAGCACCGGGCGCAGCCGCAGCATCGCGGATTCGTGGATGGCCTGCATTTTCGTGCGGCCCTGGCGCTGGAGCTGGTTGGCGAATTCCACGATGAGAATGCCGTTTTTGGCGATCAAGCCGACGAGCGTGATCAGGCCGACCTCGGAATAAATGTTCACGGAGGTCGTCCAGCCGCCTGTCCAGAACGGGATGTTCGGGTTGGGCATCTTCAGAAAACAGAAAATGAGCGCGCCGAAAATCGCCAGCGGCACCGAGCCGAGAATGATGATGAACGGGTCGCGGAAGCTGTTGAACTGCGCGGCCAGCACCAGGATGATCAGGACGACGGCGAGCGCGAACGCGGGAAGAAATTTGTCGCCTTCGGTCCGCAAAAATCTTGAGTCGCCGGTGTAGTCCAGCTTGTAGCCGCTCGGCAGAGTCTTCGTGCATTCCGCTTCCAGAAATTTCAGCGCGGTGTCCAGCGGCACGATCGCGACGCCGCTGATCTTCACGGAATTCAATTGCTGGAACCGGTTTAACGCGCGTGGCGTCGTGTGTTTTACTAGATGCGCAAACGTGCTGACGGGAATCAACTGGCTGCCGGGGCCTTTGACATAGGTGTTTTCCAATTGCCCGGCGTCCAGCCGCGCGCCGCGTTCGAGCTGCGGAATCACCTTGTAGCTGCGGCCCGCGAAATCGAAGCGGTTTACATAATTGCCGCCGACGAGCGCGCCCAAATCCGAGCCGACCGTCTGCATGTCGAGGCCGAGCGTGGCCACCTTGTCGCGGTCAATGACGAGCTCAACCTCCGGCTGATCCACTTTCGTGTCAATCATCGGCGGAAAGGCGAACATGCCGTTGGTCGCGCACACCTGGTCCAATTGCTGCGCGAATTTCAGAATCTGATCCGGCTCGGCGGTCGAGGAGAGCACCAGGTTCATCGGGAAATTTTCGCCGCCGGTGGGCAGCGGCGACGGCGTGACCATCAACATGCGGATGCCCGGCAGCCGGTTCACCATCGCCTGCACTTCCGGCACGATCTGGAAAACCGTCCGTTTCCGCTCGCCCCACGGCTTCAGCGCCAGGCCGCCAAAACCCATGTCCGGCTGGGTCATTTGAAACACCTGCTCCTTTTCCGGCACCTGGGCAAAGGCGCGCCCGGCCACGTCCGCGTAAAACGAGGTCTGCTCAATCGTCGCGTCCGGCGGCGTTTCGACGACGCCGAAGACCACGCCCTGATCTTCCATCGGCGCGCTTTCCTTCGCCCGCCAGGCCATCGAAAACATCGGCACGGTCAGCAATGACAGCCCGATCCAGACCGCATAAACCATCGGCCGCCGCGCCAGCGTCCAGTCCAGCACGCGCCCGTAGAAATTTTTCAGCCGGTCGAAATCGCGGTTGATGCGTCCGGCCAGTCCGTGGTCCTCGCGGTCATGGCTCAACAGCCGCGACGCCATCACCGGCGACAGCGTCAGCGCGACAATGCCGGAAATGAAGACCGCGCCCGCCAGCGTCAAAGCAAATTCGCGGAACAACGAACCCGTCAGCCCGCCTTGAAACGCAATCGGCGCATAGACCGCCGCCAGCGTGATGGTCATGGCGATGACCGGCCCGATGAGTTCGCGCGCGCCGAGCAGCGCCGCGTCAATGGGCGTTTTGCCTTCGCGGACGTGCCGCTCCACGTTTTCAACGATGACGATGGCGTCATCCACGACCAGTCCCACGGCCAGCACAATGGCCAGCAGCGTGAGCAGGTTCAGCGTGAAGCCGAACACCTGCATCAGGAAAACCGCGCCGACAAGCGAGAGCGGAATGGCGACCAGCGGAATCAGCACCGAACGGAATGAGCCGAGGAACAGGAAGATCACGACCGACACAATGGCCAGCGTGATGACCAGCGTTTTCACCACTTCGTGCAGCGCGTCGGAAATATACTGGGTCGCGTCATACGCCACATGCGCGGTCAGGCCGGTGGGCAAATCCTTTTGGATGGCGGCCATCTCCACGCGCACGCGCTTGATGACATCGAGCGAGTTGGCATTGGGCAGCGCCCAGATGCCCATGAACACCGCGCGTTCGCCGCTGAACCGCACTTCGGAATTGTAATCCTCCGCGCCGAGCACCACGTCGGCCACGTCACGCAACCGCACCAGCCGGTCGCCGTTCCGGCGCACGACGAGACTTTTGAATTCATCCACGGACCGCAGATCCGTGTTTGCCGTCAGGTTCACCTGAACCATGGAACCTTTCGTCTGGCCGACGGCGGAAAGGAAATTGTTCGCCGCCAGCGCCGTGCGCACGTCGCTCGGACTGATGTTGAACGCCGCAAGCTGGTCAGGCTTGAGCCAGATGCGCATCGCGAACGTGCGCCCGCCCATAATATCCGCCTTTTGCACGCCTTCCAGCGCCGTCAGGCGCGGCTGCACGACGCGCACGAGATAATCCGTGATCTGGTTCGCCTCCAGGATGTCCGATGTAAAACTCAAGTAGGCCGAGGCGAACTGCGAGTCGGCGGTGGCGATGGTGAGCGTGGGAATCTCCGCCTCGGGCGGCAGGTCGTTGCGCACCTGGTCCACCTTCGAACTGATTTCGCCAAGCGCCTTTTTGGAATCGTAATTCAACCGCAGATGCACGGTGATGGTTGAAAGGCCGAGCTTGCTGGCCGATTCCATGTAGTCAATCCCGTCCGCCGCCGCGATGGCGCGTTCCAGCGGCTGCGTGACAAAGCCGCGCACCAGCTCCGCGCTGGCCCCGACATAAACGGTCGTCACCGTGACCGTGGCGTTTTCACTGCGCGGGTATTGCCGCACATTGAGCGAGCGGATGGCCTGCAGGCCGGCGATCAGGATGATCAGGCTCACCACCGTGGCCAGCACCGGCCGGCGGATGAAAAGATCCGTGAAAGATTTCATGCGCGCGGCGGTTTAGCTGTTCGGCGGATTGGGTGACAATGAAGGTTGCGGCGAGTCGGCGCCGGCGTTGTTCTCCTGCACGCTGACGCCGTTGCGTAATTTGAAAAGCCCCGCCGTCGCCACGCGGTCGCCAGCCTTCAACCCCGATTCCACGCTCACGAAATCCCCATGCGTCCGGCCCGTGCGGATGAACTTCTGCTGCACGACCAGGTTCGTCACGCCGTTGGCCACCTGCGGCTCGATCACATAAACCGCATCGCCGTAGGGCGCGCTCAAGACCGCCGTCGCCGGCACCGTCAGCACCGGCTGCGCCTGCGGCAAAATCACCGCCGTGCGGACAAACAAGCCTGGACGCAGCAACTGGTCCGCGTTTACAAATGTCGCCCGCAAGGACACGCTCCGCGTCGTCGCGTCCAGATCGGGATTGATCGCCGTCAAGGTGCCGGCAAACTTGTGGCCCGGATAAGCATCGCAGGTCACCTCCACCACCAGGCCGGTTTCCAGCAGCGACAGATTTTGCTGCGGCAGGGAAAAATCCACGAACACCGGCGACGGCGATTGCAGCGAGACAATCCCTTTGCCCACGTCCAACTGTTCGCCAAGATTCACGAGCCGGATGCCCAGCCGGCCGGTGAACGGCGCGCGGATGGTTTTCTTGTCAATCGTTGTGCGGATGGCGTCGGCATTCGCCTGGTCTTGCTTCAGCGTCGCCTCGGCGGAATCCAGCTCGGATTGTGAAACGGTCTTGTCCGCGCTCAGCCTTTGTGTGCGCTCGGCGTTGAGCCGCGCGAGCTCCACCTGCGCTTCCGCGGCCCGCAACTGCGCCTCTTCGGACGACGCGTCCAGCTTCACGAGCAGGTCGCCCTGGTTGACCGTCGCGCCGGACTCGAAATTAATTTCCGTGACCGTGCCCGCGATTTCCGGCGAGACCATGACGCCCTGCGCCGCGCTGACCGAGCCGACGGCGGTGAGCGAATCCTGCCATTTTTCCTCGCGCGCCACGGCGGACGAAATGGTTTCCGGCGGCGGCGCGAAGGACGCGCCGAAAGCGATCATGGATCTGATCTGCATGGTTTTCACCGCCGCCAGCGCCCCGGCGACCACGACGACGATGATGATTCCGACGATTAATTTTCGAGTCATTTTTTCTCTTTCGTGAGCTGCCTGATTCCGGCCGGCTTCGGGCCGGCCCCGGCCAGAAACAGTTCCACAATCCGCTTCGCTGTCAACTGGTCCGGGTCGCAATCCGGCGAGACGATGTTGGCGACGAGGTAAAAGTTCGCCATCCCGTAAAAGCCAAACGTCAGTTCCTGGCTGTCAAAATGCCTGTCCAGCTCGCCGATTTTCTGGGCGTGCTTGATGAGACTGTGGACGAATTCAAGATTGCGCTCGCATTTGTCGGCGTAGGATAAATCTTTCGGTATCTCGCCCGGCGCGGCAAACATGGTGGCAACGGAAATCCGTATCAGCTCCCGGTTGCTGCGGAAATAGTCGAACAGCGCGCCGAGAATGTTTTCCAGCTGCGTGCGGATGTCGCCGCCGCGTTCCGCGGCCTCGCACAAGACGCGGTAGCGCTCGTCGTGCGCCTCATGCACCAGCGCCTGAAACAGCCCGGCCTTGTCCTTGAAATGATAATACAGCGCCGGCTTGGACAGCCGGGCGTCGTCCACGATGTGCTGCACCGACGTGGCCGCATAGCCGCTGTTGGCAAAATGCTTGAGCGCGGCGCGCAGCAGCAGCTGCCGGGTGTCGGAATGGTTCACGGACTTGGCCATAAAACTTACCGAACGGTAGGTAAGAATGGCGGCCGTGTCAAATGAAAGTTGGCCCGCTGCGCGGGAAGCTCATGGCTCCGGGCCGGCCTTGCCCAGCAGGCCGTGATGCAGCTTGGAATGGCGGTGGCCGTAGGGGAAATAAATCGCCAGGCCGATGACCATCCACACGATGAGCCGTGCCCAAGTGTCGCGCGGCAGGCCATACATCAGCCAGGCGCAGAAGAAAATCCCCAGCGGCGCGACCACCCAGACCGCCGGCGTGCGGAAAGGACGATGAATTTCCGGGCTTATTTTGCGCAGCACCAGCACGCCGGCGCAGACAATGAGAAACGCCAGCAGCGTGCCGATGGAAACCAGTTCGCCAAGCAGGCCGATGGGAAACAATCCCGCCACCAGCATGGCCGCCACGCCGGTTAAAATTTGCGCGATCCACGGCGTTTGAAATTTCGGATGCACGGAGCTGAAGACGGACGGCAGCAAGCCATCCTTGGACATGGAGTAGAAAATGCGCGGCTGGCCGAGCAGCAGGACGAGAATCACGGAGGACAAGCCGGCAATGGCGCCAATTTTGATGACCGTCCGCAGCCAGGCGAGCGGGGCGCCAAACGAGTCCACCGCCACGGCGATGGGCGCGGAGACGTTGAGCGACTGGTAGCTCACCACGCCGGTCAGCACCAGCGCGACCACGATGTAAAGGATGGTGCAGATGCCGAGCGAGGCCAGCATGCCGATGGGCATGTCGCGCTGCGGATTTTTCGCCTCCTGCGCGGCGGTGGACACGGCGTCAAAGCCGATGTAGGCGAAGAAAATCACGCCCGCGCCGCGCAGCACGCCGCCCCAGCCGAAATGGCCCGGCCCCAGCGCGGCCGGCACGAACGGGTGCCAGTTGTGCCGGTTGATGAACGCGATGCCGACCGCGATGAACGTGAGAATGACCGCCAACTTGATGGCGACGATGAGGTTGTTGAACGTCGCGGACTCCTTGATGCCGATCACCAGCAGCACCGTGACGAAGCCGACGATGAGCATGGCGGGCACGTTCAGCGTCGCGCCGGTGCTCACCCAGCCCTCGGTGAACAGCCGCCACATGTTCCACCCCGCATCCGCCGGCGCGTGATGGTCGAAGGGCGCGGACGTGAACTGCGCCGGGATGACGAGGCCGAATTCTTTCAGGAAGGAAACGACGTAGCCCGACCAGCCGACCGCCACCGTCGCGCCCGCAAAAAGATATTCCAAAATCAAATCCCAGCCGATGATCCAGGCGACCAGTTCGCCCAGCGTCGCGTAGCCGTAGGTGTAAGCCGAACCGGACGCGGGAATCATCGCGGCAAATTCCGCGTAGCACAGGCCCGCGAACGTGCAGGCGAGTCCGGCCAGCACAAATGAAATCACAATGGCCGGCCCCGCGTATTTCGCGGCGGCCTGGCCGGTGAGCACGAAGATGCCCGCGCCGATGACGGCGCCGATGCCCAGCGCGGTGAGATTGACCGGGCCGAGCGCGCGTTTGAGACTTTTGTCGGACTGCGCCTCGGACTGCAAGACGGCGGCGGTTTTGCGGCGGAAAAGTTTCATGAGGGGGAATCTCAACTCGTTTTGAGCCGTTAAATGGCGGTTTCCACGCCCGCAAGTCAAGCAAATGCCGCGTAAAAACCCGGCCCGTGCCGGCACCACCGGTGGAAACCATTTCATCCAGCGGGGAATTTCCTCTGGTGCAAAATGCGTGTTTGGGAGAATAATGCCGCATGAATCGAATCCGTCATTTTGCCAGTGATAATTATTCCGGCATCTGCCCGGAGGCCTGGGCGGCGATGGCCGAGGCCAATGTGGGTCATGAGGTCAGTTACGGCGACGACACCTGGACCCAGCGCGCGTCGGACGCCATCCGCAACGTTTTTGAAACGGATTGTGAAGTCTTTTTTGTGTTCAACGGCACGGCGGCCAATTCGCTTTCGCTCGCGTCGTTGTGCCAGTCGTATCACAGCATTCTCTGCCACGAACAGGGGCACATCGAAACCTCCGAGTGCGGCGCGCCGGAATTTTTCTCCAACGGCAGCAAAATCCTGCACCTGCCGGGCGCCAACGGAAAAGTGCAGCCCGAAGCGGTCGAATACGCCGTGCGCCGCCGCAGCGACATCCATTACCCGAAACCCGGCGCGCTGAGTCTCACGCAGGTCACGGAGGTCGGCACGGTTTATTCCGTGGCGGAAATCAAGGCGCTGACGGAGATTGCAAAAAAACTGGGCCTGCGGGTGCAGATGGACGGCTCGCGTTTCGCCAGTGCCACCGCGTCACTCGGCGTGGCCCCGGCGGAAATCACCTGGCGGGCGGGCGTGGACGTGCTGTGTTTCGGCGGCTCCAAAAACGGCATCGCGCTGGGCGAGGCGGTGGTGTTCTTCAATCATGCGCTGGCGCATGAATTTGATTACCGCTGCAAACAGGGCGGCCAGCTCGCGTCGAAGATGCGCTTTCTCTCCGCGCCGTGGCTGGGAATGCTGAAGGACGGCGCCTGGCTGCGTTATGCCAAAAGCGGGAACGCCATGGCCAAGCGACTGGAGGCCGGCTTGCGGCAAATTCCCGGCGTGAAAATTTCCTATCCGGTCGAGTCCAATTCCGTGTTCGCCAAACTGCCGGCGGCGGCGGAACAGAAATTGCACGACTGCGGCTGGAAATTTTACACCGGCGTCATCACGCCAAACGAATCGCGTTTCATGTGCAGTTGGGACACGACGACGGCGGACGTGGACGATCTGATCGCCGACTTGAAAAAATCCGTAGCCTGACGCGGCCCGGTTTTGCAGCCACTGCCGGATTTTTTCTGGTATTTGTTGCAGATGAAACAGCTGGCCAGCAGCGCCACACCCGCGCCCCGCGACGGCTGGCCGGGTCACGCTGAAGTTGTTTTCGGCAGCAGTCGCGCAATGATGACCAGCAATCCCACCACGACCACCGCGAGAATGCCCCAGAACACAAAACCGCCGCTGCCCGGCGTCTGGCGTTCGGCCCACGACGATCTTTTTAACTGCTCCTCGGCAGCCAGCCGGGCCGTGGCCTTGTCCGCCGCCAGCAACTCGCCGGCGACCAAACTCAAATCATAGCTCGGCACGGACACGCGCGGATTGCCGTAGTAAAGAAACAGTTCATCCTCCGCCGACGCCTTGAACAAAATCCGCGTCACCGGATAAAACACGGCGAATTTTTCCAGCTCCACAGGCGGGTTGTCGCCGTTTTGCGTTTCGAGAAACAGCGTGTCGCTCCGCGCCGTGCCTTCCAGCGTGAGCGAAAAATTATTCGTCTGACGGCCCGGCGTCTGGGTCCATGCGGCGCTGCCGAGCGGATGGCGATAAGGGGTGCCGCGCTCGTCGGTGAGTTCCTCGGACAGCGACATTTCACGCTGGAACAGGGGCGTTTTCGTGGCGCAGGTCAGCCGGGTGAGCGGCAGGCCGGCCCGCGGCAGCCGGAGAATCCAGCGGCTCAATTGCGGATTTTTCGCGTCGTTGGTCAAAGTGACCGCCGGCGGGAGCGCGCGGCGAATCGAAGTGTGTTGAAAAATATACGGCACCTGATTGCTGCTGTGCAAAAGGCGCAGATCGGCAAAGCCCGGATCGGTCCGGGCGAGCACGTCCAGATCGAGTTCGATTTGCTGCGCCCCGCGGCTGGTCAGTAGCACCTCCTTGCGAAATTTCCAGCGGGCAATATCCAGTGCCGCGCCGGCCGGCTGGATTCCGGCCAGGGCTTCCGGCGCGCGATAATCCGGGTTGGCCACCGGCGCTGAAATGGCGACGGACGTCGCGGCGGCCGGTTTCAAATTGGTCCCCAGCGCGGCGAGATCGTAATGCGCGGCGGCGCAGAATTTGTTGCCGGTCAGCAGATGAAAGGTGCCCGCCGACCGCGCCAGAAACACGAGATAAACCGGGCGTCGCTCCACATGCACGGCGGAGACGGGCAGCGCCGGGCTGTCGCCGTTTTGAATGAACAGCACCAGCTCATGCGCGCGAACCTGCGTTTCCAGCGGCACGGTCAGATTCGCCGCCGGCAACTGGCCCTCCACCGCGACACGGTAAATCACGCCCTGCCCGACCGGTTGTTCGCGGATGCCGTCGTCCATGATCTGCGGCACGGCCAGCGTGACAGTGCGCGTGAACAGCGGTTCGTCGGTTTCAATTTTCACCGCCGCGATGTCCAGATTGGCCGCGCCGAGATTCAGCGCCAGCCGCGTTTCGCCGGGATTTTCGTTGCGTTCGGCCAGGGTGGCGTTCGGCAATTCCACCGGCAGGGCCTCGACATCGGCGGCATGAACACGGGCGCCGGTGAAGGTCACCGGCTGCGAACGCGCGTCGTCAATCGTGAGCCGCAGCCAGCGCCAGGCGCCGGCGGGCAAAGCGACATGGAGCTGGCTCGCGCCGTGCAACTGGCGGAAGAGGGGCTGGCCCGACGCGAGCCGCTGCCAGTTCTGGCCGTCCGCCGAACCTTCCACGCGTGCGGTCTTGATGAAATCCGCCGCCGGCGTTTGCAGCGTCACGCCGTCGAGCGGCTGCGTCAGCCCGGTTTCCAGCGTGATGACCGTGGCCGCGGCATTGGGCGAGACCTGAAATGACTTCGCGCCCTGAACGGCCTGGCCCGCCGGCACGGGGCGTGTGATGAGAAACGGCAGTTCGTTCCCCGCGTCATCGCACAGCCGCAAATCCTCCAGCGCGGGCCGGGCGGCGTCGAGCGTTTCGGCGGGCAGGCTGAATTTCACCAGGCCGGGCGCGGCGATTTCAAAGTGCTGCTCCCGCTGCCAGCCATTGGGCAGTGAGGCGTTCGCCGTGATTCCGCCCGCCAGCAACAGACGACCGATGATTTTTAGTGACCGGTTGATCTGAATCCTGAAACAGAAGGGGAGCGCGCCCGCCCCGGGCGCGGCTGAACGCGCCCCCGCGTTCAGCGGTTTGCGCGTGAAATAATCCCGGACGCTGGCCATATTTCTTTGCGCGCGAATTTCCCGCGAGGGCGCGGGAAATGGCGCCCGGGGCGGGCGCGCTCCCCAACCGCTGCGGAATTCAGGTTTATTTTTCAGTTTCATTTTGGTCCTTGGTTTCCCCGGCAATGGCGGAGAAGAATTTCTGATAGGCGAACGACGCGACCATGGCGATGACCGCCACGCCGATGAACGCGCCGATGCGATAGAGCTGTTCAATCCGGGCGAGGTCGTGAAAGAATAATTTCACCAGCGTGACGCACAACAGCGCCATCGCGGCGTAGCGCGCGGCGGGAATGCGTTTCCAGATGCCGCCGCCGAGCAGGCCGAGCGCGAACAGCCCCCAGGCGATGGAATACGTCATGTCGCGGGCGAAATTGCCGCTGAACTGGAACGTGAGCGTCGAGCCGGGCGCGCTGTAATAGTCGGCAATCTCGATGTTCAGCAGCAGGAAGGCCAGCACCGTGCCCAGCGCCGCGAGCACGGCCTGGGCGTTCGATTTCAAAACCCGGTGGCGCGGCGGGGCGAGCAGCCTGGCCCCGACGAACAGGCAGAGCGTCGCGACGCCGTAGGTGTAGAGATACCAGTTGAAAATCGGCGTGACGCTGCGCGGATGATATTCGAACACGGCGGGATTGAGCGCGAGCCGCCCGAACGCCGCGATGAGCAGCCCCACGCCCGTGAGCCGCAGGCCCGGATGCGGCACGCGCTGGAACAGCCAGAGCAGCGCCGCGCCTTCCAGCGCCCAGCCGAGGGTGATCCACTGGCGATCAAACTGGATCGGGAAAATCAGCGTGATGAAGAACAGCGCCACGCCGCCGAACCACGCCAGTTGGGTCATGCGCGCCGGGCTGGCGGCGGGATTTTTTTTCAGCACGATCACGAGGCTGGCCAGCGCGGGCAGCGCAAACACGGCGGGCAGCAGACCCATCGTCGCGTTCGGCCAGGCGATTTTCACCAGCCGGAAAATGAGGAGAAACTGCGCCGGCCCGGCCAGCGCGGCGGCCGCCCACGGAAAAGTTTTATCGGCGAACTGCCGCCGGAATAAAAACGGAAACAGTGCGAACCCGGCGAAGAAAACCAGATACCACGTCAGCGGCAGGGTGGGCGGAACCAGCGGATTGGCCGGGTCCAGCCGGTGGAAATGCCACGCGCATTCGACGGCGAACGTGCTGATGAGACCGACGAGCGGCATCCACTCGAATGCAAAAATTTTCGTCAGACCGAGCAACAGCACGACCAGCAGCAGCGCGAGGCCGAACACCGGCGTCGGGTTGGCCAGCGGCAGCCGCAGCGTGGCCATGATGAGCAGCAGGAACGGCAGCACGACCGCGCTCGCGGGCAGCAGCGCGGCGAGGGTCTCGGCCGAGTTGAGGTTGTCTCCCAGTTTCAATCCGGCGCGGAACATGTCCGGCTTGAATTTCCGCGCGAGCCACGTGCCGGCGATCACGAAGAAAACCGCGAACGCGCCGAGCAGGAAAAACGAGGTGGGCAGCCCGGTGAGATCGGCGGGGATTTTAAAAATGAGCGCGCCGGTGGCGGCCAGTGTGAGCAGCAGCACGGCAAGGACGGGCAGCAGCGTCGCGGTCATCACCGCCAGCCCGATGGCCAGCAGATCCACCAGCAGCACGAACGGCCAGACGAGAAACGAGAGTTCCGCCAGTTTGAAGATCGGCACCAGCACGAGCAGCAGCGCCAACGGCGGGAAGAAATGATTAAGCTGCGCCGACATGCCGGTCGTCGCGCCCCGCCGGCGTTGCCACCAGGCGGGCAGCGCGGAATGGAACACGGCAAAGATAAAATAAAACCCGAGCGAGGCATTGAGCAGTTCGTTCGTCAGATGATCGCTGGTCCACAGCGCGAGCAAGCCGAACACCGCGAGTCCGGTGAGGGGCTGGGCGAGGGCGATTTTCTCATCGAGCCACACGAGCGTGGCGATGGCAAGATCTACCAGGAAAACAAAGCTGAACAGCAGCGCCGGCCGCTGGGCGAGCGGCGGGAACGTGAAGAAAAACGCGGTGAACGCCAGCGCCACGGCGGCGAGCGCGAGGCTGCTGCCGGTGAGCCATCCGTTCATTTGGGCGCGGCGGCGGGCCCAAACGCTGGCTGCCAGCCAAAGCCCGACAAAGCCGAGCAGCACGCCGAGCGCGATGAAAATTTTATCGCCCTCGAAATATTTTTCGCGGGTAAAGAATTCGTTGGCCCAGCCGATTTGCATGAGCGCGGTGCCCAAGGCCGCCAGCGCGGTGAGGAAATGCCAGCGGCGGTTCAGCGCGACGACCATCAGGCCGAGATCGAGGATGGCGATATAGCCGAAGAGGCCCAGCGGATTGTCCTGGCCGGTGGACAGCAGCACCGGCGTCAGGAAGCCGCCCAACATGCCGAGGATGGCGACCACCAGGGCGTCGAGCCGCGCAGCCAGCAGAAACGCGGTCAGTGTGATGAGCGACATCAGCAGAAACGTCGGGATCGGGCCGAAGAAATCAAAGTGATACAGCGCGCGGCACGCGAAGGTAACGGCGTAAAGAATCACCACCCCGGTGGCGCACAAAGTCTGTGAGAGCGCGGGAAAATCCTTGCGCGACATCACCACCCCGCCGGCGAGCAGACCGAAGCCGGCCAGAAAACCGATGGCGACGCGCAGCTGCGGTGAAATGAGATTGTTGTCGAACGAGTATTTGATGAAAAACGCGACGCCGAGGAACAATGCCAGTCCGCCGACCCAAGCGAACCCTTTGACGCCCATGAATTGTTCCCAGTTGATTTTTGGCGCGTCCAGCTTGGGCAGCGGCAGCGGGCGCGATGGCGCGGCAATGACTGACGGCTTGACCGGCGGCATTTGCGCGGCGGCTCTGATCGGCTCCGGTTTCGGTTGCGGCGCTGGCGGCGGTGGTGCGACCACAGGTTGAACCACCGGCATTTCTTCGTCGTCGGCTCTGATCGTGGGCACGGGCGACGCCTCCCGTTTCAGCCGGATGATCTCTATCTCCAGATCGCCGAGCCGCTGCGACAGCTCCTCTATGCGGCTGCGGGCTTTGACGGCGCGCACAATGAGCCAGCTCGCGAGAGCGATGGGAACGCCAAGAACCAGGAGAACCATTAAAGGCAGTGCTGTTTCCATGATTTTTTCCTTTCAGCGGCGCACGCAGTTTGGGATGCGGCCATTGGAAACCCCGGCCTTTGGCAAAGCAAGCCTGAATTTTCCAGCCGCGTTTCCGGTTTCGCTTTCACTCGGCAAGACTAACGCCGCCCGGCCGGCCGAGGTAAATTGAAAAAACTTTCCCCGACATCATTCCAGGCAATGCCGGCAGCGAACCGAAAAGCTTCATGCCGCCGCAGTCCTGCTGTTGAGCACGTTCTTGAACCATGCCCAAGCCGCCGTGGCCGGCACCGGAATCGCCGGAACTGGTGCGGAATCAAATCGGGACGCAAGGCTGAACCCTGAAACAGAACATTGATTGGATTTACCCCAGCGCCTCCAGCGAGGCCTGGGCGTGCGCCAGCTTGGTTTTCCATTCCACCAAGCGCCGCTTGTGTTCGGCGAGGACGGCGGGCGGAACCTTTTGGGTGAAGTTCGGATTCGCCAGCTTCTGTTCCACCTTCGTGATCTCGGCCTTGTCTTTTTCCACTTCTTTCGCAAGTCGGATTTTTTCGGCGGCGACATCAATCAATCCTTCCAGCGGCAAAAACAATTCGCCCAGCGCGGATTTCACGGCCGGCGTGCCTTTCGGCGGCAGATAATCCGCCTTCACTTCCAGCGACTCCGCGTTGAGCAGCAGCCGGATGACTTCTGCGTCGTGCGGTGTGAGCGGCAACGCGGGGGCGAAAACGTATTTCACCTTCTTCGCCGCCTGGATGTTGCCAGCCAGACGCAGATTGCGACCCTGTTTGATGAGATCGTATTTCGCGTCCGTCGCGGCAAGCTGGCCCGCGGCGAGGCCGTAAAAACTCTTGAAGTCGTCGTCGAGCGGCTTGGGCCACGGCGCGTTCATGATGGTCTGGCCGCCCTGATTTTCCGGCATGTCGGTGGCGTAACCCATGCCGTGCCAGAGTTCCTCCGTGATGAACGGCAGGAACGGATGGAACAGCCGCAGCGTGTGCGAGAGGACAAAATCAATGACGGCAACGGTGTTCGCCTTTTGCGCGACATCGGTGCCGAAGAACACCGCCTTGCTCGCCTCGACATACCAGTCGCAATACTCGTTCCAGAAAAACCGGTAGAGCGCGGCGGTGGCCTCGCTGAATTTGTATTCGGCAAACGCGGTGTTCAATTCGCGGATCACGGCGTCCAGCTTGAGCAGAATCCATTGATCGTCCGGCGTGAGCAACTTGGGATCAATTTCGCCCTGGATTTCGAACTGCTCGGGCGAGGCGCCCTCGTGTGCAGGCGAGGCGCCTGCGCTCCCCTGCATTTGGCGGAAGCGGCAGGCGTTCCACAGCTTGTTGCAGAAATTGCGGCCCAGCTCGACGTCCTTTTCATCAAACAGCACGTCCTGGCCGAGCGGCGCGCTGCGCATCGTGCCGAAGCGCAGGGCGTCCGCGCCGTATTGGGCGATGAGCTTGAGCGGGTCGGGCGAATTGCCCAGCGTCTTGGACATCTTGCGCCCCTGCTTGTCGCGGATGATGCCGGTGAAATAAACATTCTTGAACGGCATTTCGCCCATGAACTCGTGGCCGGCCATGATCATGCGCGCCACCCAGAAGAAAATGATGTCCGGCCCGGTGACGAGATCGGTGGTCGGATAAAACTTCTTCAGCGTCGCGGTCTGCTCCGGCCAGCCCATCGTGGCAAACGGCCACAGCCACGAGCTGAACCATGTGTCGAGCACGTCGGGATCTTGGGTAAAACCACGCCCTTCCAAATATTTAGCCACCTCATCAGAATAGGTAACCGCCTCAATTTCTTCCCAATCATTATCCTCCGAAACAACGCGCCACCAGTAGGTCGCATTGGGGCTAGTTGATAATGTATCTTCAATCAAACCGTGACCCTGCTCGGAAGACAAACCAAAACGAGATTCAATTTTTCCACGGATTTTATCCGCTTTGCCCTGCAATTCTTCGATTGCTTGATATTGGCGGCCAGTTTTCGGATTGGCTCGCATTTCAGCTTTTGAACAACGCATTCTCCACACCGGAATCCGGTGTCCCCACCAGAGCTGGCGGCTGATGCACCAGTCCTGGATGTTCTCCAGCCAGTGGTCATAAACCTTCGCCCAGCGGTCGGGATAGAATTTCATCCGTCCCTCCGCCACGCACGCCCGGGATTGTTCCACGGCGGGATATTTCAAAAACCATTGCTCGCTCAAACGCGGCTCGATCGGCACGCCGGCGCGCTGGCTGAAACCGACGTTGTTTTCGTAGGGCTTTTCCTCCACGAACACGCCCTGCTCCGTCAGCAATTCCACGGAGACCTTGCGCGCCTTGAAGCGGTCGAGGCCGGCCAGGGCCGCGCCCGCCTGGGCGTTCATCGTGCCGTCGGCGTTGATGACTTCAATGAACGGCAGCTTGTGGCGCTGGCCGATTTCAAAGTCCGCCTTATCGTGCGCGGGCGTGACTTTGAGCACGCCGGTGCCGAATTCAAAATCCACATGCTCGTCGCCAACGATGGGAATGAGCTTCTGTTCGCGCGGCAGTTCCGCCGGCAGCGGCCGCACGATGTGCTTGCCAATAAGCTGCGTGTAGCGCGGGTCCTTGGGATTGACGGCCACGGCGGTGTCGCCGGGAATCGTTTCGGGCCGCGTGGTGGCGATGGTCAGCCAGGTGCCGGGCTGCTCGGCCACCTCGACTTTGAAGTAATACATGAAACCGTGCTGCGGTTTCATTTCCACTTCCTCGTCGGACAGCGCGGTCTGCGAAACCGGACACCAGTTCACCATGCGCTTGCCGCGGTAGATGAAGCCTTTTTTATACAGCTCGACGAACACCTTCTGGACGCACTTGGAATATTCCGGGTCCATCGTGAAACGCTCGCGCGTCCAGTCGCAGGAGCAGCCGAGTTTCTTGAGCTGGTTGATGATGATGCTGCCGTGTTTTTCCTTCCACGCCCAGACGCGCTTGAGAAACTCCTCGCGGCCGAGGTCATAGCGGGTTTTCTTTTCCTCCTTCTTGAGCTGCTTTTCCACCATCACCTGCGTGGCAATGCCGGCGTGGTCGGTGCCGGGCAGCCAGAGAACTTCCTTGCCGTCCATGCGCGCCTTGCGGGCGAGGATGTCCTGGATGGTGTTGTTGAGGACGTGGCCCATGTGGAGCATCCCGGTGACGTTCGGCGGCGGGATGACGATGGAATACGCGGGCTTGGCGGACTTTTCGTTGGCGGTGAAGCAGCCCTGCTTCTGCCAGAAGTCATACCATTTGTCCTCGACGGTTTGCGGCTCGTAGGCTTTGGAAATTTCAGACATAAAATTTTAACCGCAGAGACACTGGGGCGCAGAGGAAAAGATTTTTATTAAATCAACTCTGCGTCTCTCCGCGCCTCTGCGGTGGAATCATTTTCTTAACAGGGCGTATTCCATCGAGTCCACCAGCGCTTCAAGGCTGGCTTCGATGATGTTTTCGCTCACGCCGACGGTGCCCCATTCGTGCCGGTCGTCGGCGGACTGGATCAGCACGCGGGTTTTCGCCGCCGTGCCGGCCACGCCGTCGAGAATACGCACCTTGTAGTCCGTGAGCGCCACTTTTTTGAGTCTGGAGAATGACTTCGCCAGCGCGGAACGCAAGGCGGAGTCCAGCGCGTTCACCGGGCCGGCGCCCTCGGCCACCTCGTTATGAAATGCTTTGCCGACGCGCACGCGCACGGTCGCCTCGCAGATGGACCGCTTTGCATCGCGGCGCATTGAGACGTGATATTGCTCCACAATAAATTTGGGTTCCGGATTGTGATCCAGGATGCCACGGATGAGCAGAGCCATCGAAGCTTCGGCGGCTTCGTATTCATAGCCCTGGTGTTCCAGTTCCTTGATGCGGTTCAAAATCGCCTTCAGCTCCGGCGTCTCGTTGGTCAGTTTGAAGCCGAGTTCCTGCGCCTTGATGACGATGTTGCTGCGGCCGGAAAGGTCGCTGATCAGAATGTTGCGCTGGTTGCCGACGAGCGCCGGGTCAATGTGCTCGTAGCTTGACGCCAGCTTCTGCACGGCGTTGACGTGCGCGCCGCCCTTGTGCGCAAACGCCGCCGCGCCCACCCACGGCTGGCGTGAATTGTGGCGCAGGTTCGCCACTTCATCCACGAACAGGGAAAGTTCCTTGAGCTGCGCCAGCGACTCCGCAGGCACACAGGTTTTCTTCAGCTTGAGCGCGACGCAGGGGATGACGCTGGTCAAATTACAGTTGCCCGTGCGTTCGCCATAACCGTTGATGGTGCCCTGCACCTGCACCGCCCCGGCTTCGATCGCGGCAAGCGCATTGGCCACGCCGAGGCCGATGTCATCGTGCGTGTGAATGCCGACTTTGCAGTTCAATTTGCTGACGGCCATTTTCGTGATTGCCGCGATTTCGCCCGGCAGGCAGCCGCCGTTCGTGTCACACAACACCACAAAATCCGCGCCCGCTTTTTCCGCCGCCTGCCACGTCGCGACGGCGTATTCCTGATCAAGCTTGCAGCCGTCGAACGCGTGCTCGGCATCGTAGATGACAAACTTGCCGTGATCCTTCAGAAATTTCACGGTGTCGCCGATCATCGCCAGATTTTCCTCCGGCGTGCAGCGCAAAACTTCTTTGACGTGCAGCAACGAGGTTTTGCCGAAAATCGTCACGACCGGAGCGCCGGCCTCGATGAGCAGGCGCACCTGGTCGTCCTGCTCCACCGGCACGCCTTTTTTGCGCGTGGAACCGAAGGCCGCGAGCCGCGCGTTTTTGAATTTTTTCTTTTTGGCCTGCGCGAAAAACTCGATGTCCTTGGGATTGCTGCCCGGCCAGCCGCCTTCAATGTATTGCACCCCAAAAAAATCAAGCTTCTCGGCAATGCGAAGCTTGTCCGCGACCGAGAAATTGATGCCTTCGCCCTGCGAACCGTCGCGCAGGGTCGTGTCGTAGATTTCGACTTGAGGTTTCATAAATTGTCCGCAAAACGCGGATGAATAGTATTTAGGAATTTCCCAGCACTGGCAAATCGGAAAAGAGACTGGCCGGGCTGATTCGATTGGAGCGCAAGTTGTCCCGGTTCGCAGCGGTTGCGCCAGACCTGAAGGAATTGACGGCATTTGAACGCGTCGCCGGCTGTCTGCGCTCCGCGATTTGCAGCACAGACAGCGACCTGGCTTTTGTCGGTGCCATTGCGCTTTGACCGGGAGAGGTTAGATTTCCAACATGGAAGAATTTACGGATCTCCAATGTCCATTCTGCGGCCAGACGTTTGAAGTGGTCGTGGACACGAGCGTCGCGAGCCAGCGGTTCACGACGGATTGCGAGGTCTGCTGCCGCCCGATTGAAGTTCACGCCAAATGCAAGCCGGGTGAAATCTTGAACCTCGAAGCGGCGACCGGTTGAGCCGAACCTGAAGCATTGTCAGATTCCTCACGGAAAAAGGATGTTTAAGGGGTTTCCTGCTTTGGCGATCTGGCAATGCTTACTGCGGAGCGGACGGCGCAGGTGGCAGTGATTCCTCACCCTCTTTGTTCGACCTCTTTGCATTTGAAGATTCAGTATTTTTCTGTTTGACACGAAAACCCAGTTTTGATAGTCTGGTTCTAAATTTCGGAAAAGTCTATATTAATAAATAGAATCAGAGGTTTATGAAAAATAATTTGAGAAGCATTTTTGGGTTTGAGCGATTGGGCACGGGAGCGGCCTTCTTGGCTCTTTTGGCCTGCACTTCGACGTCGCACGCCGACGTCATTCTGGATAACACTACGGATAACGGCTTTAGTAACGATGGAGGACAACTTAGTGTAGATTCCTATTCAGTTGCCCAAGTTTTCACGACGCCAAGCAGTGATTACGAGTTGAACTCTATTTATTTGAGTTTTGGTGCTGCATCTTCGGGATCTGCAAATGTTTATCTTTACGATGTCACTGGGGGAGTGCCGAGTGGATCGGGCACACAGATTGGAACCATTTCAGGGGGGCCAGGAAACACATTAGTAAGTTTGACAAGCACTCCCACACTTTCTGCCAACACGTCTTACGCTGTTGCTCTGGGGACAGGCGGAGGGATCACTTGGAATGAAACATCAACCAGTGTTTCTGGAGTGGCAGGTGCTCCGAACTTGGGTAACGAATATGTGTTTTACGACGGTGGTTGGAATCACAATGGTAGTTCCTACTTACAAATGGAAGTGGTGGCAGTTCCGGAAGTTTCAATAACCGGTGCGGTAATGGGTTTCGGTGTCTTGGTCGTTGCTTTAGGCCGTAAATTCGCTTCGGCTAAATGCATTGCTTAAAGTTCATATAATTATAGAAAAAAGCATTGCCCTCCGTTTGATTTTTATAGGCCAAGAGCCTATGGTTGAAAAACATCTTCAAGTTTCAAGGATTTGCTTAATTCTTTGATGGATTGCGGTATTTGCAACGAAGCATGGCGATAATCATCGCTTTTCAGATCAAGTTTGTGTCACCTATTAACTGCTGGATCAGATCCGAGATGAATATAGGCATTTTTAGGTGAGAAACTAGACTTTTTGGGCGTTGGGGTTGCTGGGCAAGGTTTTAGAACAGGGTTTCGTGAAAAGGTTCGAAAGTGGCCCAATCACTATGACGAGATTCAAGGCAATTGCAACCGTCGGTATTGCTTACACTTTTTAATATGGTCATAAGCTGCTTATTCCATGACAGTTGCGTCATATTTGTTTAAATTTTTCGCAAAAGCGCCGGAATCTTTAGCGATTTCAATCGGATGCCACATGGAACTCGAAGATAAAAAACAATCATAATATACTTATAACAATATACTTACGATTGTATTCATTGCAATATTGAGACTTGGCACTAGGTTTGCTTTATCAAATGGTAGTTCGGTCAAGTTTAACACCGAAGAATAAACTAAAAATCAACAAACAAACTTAAAAAATATGAAAAATAAAATGTTAATTATGGCAGGAGTTGCAGTGGCAACTGTGGTGTTAAGCACATCAGTGCAAGCGACACCGATTAATGGTTCAATTAGTTTTGCCGGAACCGCTACGGTTACCACCCCCGACACTCTCGCTGACGCGACGGGTATTTCTTCAATTACTAGTGTGATAACTCTCCCTGGTCAAGAATTTGGGTCTTATGCTGTGGTTGGAGGGTTGCAGCCAGTAACTTTTACGCCATTCACATTTTCAGCATCAGGCGTTACTCCACTGTGGACTTTCACGATTGGTTCTACCACATATGACTTTAATGCGACAAGCTTGACGGCAAGTTTCGACGCTACTCACCAAGTTTGGGATATCGGTGGCACTGGAACCGCTCAAATTACAGGGTTCTCTGACACTCTTGGAACTTGGAATGCCAGTGTTGGAGCTTCAGGAAGCTCTTTCTTCTTCGGTTCAGCAACGACCGTTCCCGACGGTGGTGCAACTGTCATGCTGCTCGGAACCGCGCTCTCAGCGATTGGGCTGTTGCGGAAGAAGTTGATTGCCTGATTGTCAGTCATCTTCGGTGTAATTAATTCAAGGCAGGGAGTAATCTCCCTGCCTTTTTTTGTCGTTTACATGCGATTTCATTGCTGCATTTTCGCCCGGTTTATGCCAGCCTAATCCGGTTGGCCGGCATCAAACCCAGCGATGAACACCACAACTTTGTTTGCCTTTGCAGCCGCGCTGTTCAGCGGTGCCGTGGCTTTCAGCGTCATTTGGAACGAACGGCGTTCCATCGTGCATCTCGCATTTGTGGCCGGCATGGCGCTGCTGACGTTGGAAAGCATCTTCAGCGGCCTGTCCTGGGCGGCCCCGTCGGTTCAGGAAACGGCCGGCTGGCAGCTTTGGAAGTTGTTGACCAGCTCGCTGCTGCCGGGCGTCTGGCTGTTTTTCGCCTTGAGCTACGGGCGCGGCAATTACCGGGAATTTTTGAGCCATTCGAAGTTTCTGCTGCTGGCGGCGTTCATCATTCCCCTGGCGCTGGGTCTTGCCGACGATCAGGGATTGATCGTTTCCGCCACCCAGGCAACCACCGGTCAGTGGTCGTTTGGCCTGGGGGTGACGGGATTTTATTTCTTCCTGGTTCTGCTGGCGGGCTTCGTGCTGGTCGGCATCAATCTGGAAAAAACCTATCGCGCGGCCGTCGGGGTCATGCGCTGGCGGATCAAATTCATGATTCTGGGGCTGGGCGTTTTGTTCGCCGTGCGGTTTTGCACCAGCAGCCAGATCCTGTTGAGCCACACCATAGATCCCCGGCTCCAGATGGTGGATGTGGGCGCGCTGTTGGTGGGCTGCCTATTGATTCTCCGCTCCTTGTTCCGGGCGGGCCATTTTGATCTGGAAGTTTATCCATCCCATGCCGTCCTGCAAAGTTCGCTGACCGTCTTGCTGGCGGGAATTTACCTGCTGGCCATCGGCGTTTTTGCGAAAGTCATGTCGCTTTTCAAATTCGGCGACAACTTCATCACCAAGGCGTTCGTGTTTCTGGCGGCAGCGGTGCTGCTCACGGTTTTGCTGTTGTCCGACCGGGTGCGGTTGCGCCTCAGCCGGTTTGTGAGCCGGCATTTTCAGCGTCCGCTTTATGATTATCGAACGGTGTGGCGACGGTTCACGGAAGCCACGGCCTCATGTGTAAAGCAGACGGATTTGTGCGAGGTGGCGGTGAAATCGGTGACGGATATTTTTCAGGCGCTGTCGGTGACCATCTGGCTGGTGGATGAACAGCAGTCGCAACTGGCTTTTGCCGCTTCAACTTTTCTCACCGAAACCAAGGCGGAATCTTTGCGTCCAAGCAAGGTGGAACTTGCGGAAGTCCTGAAAGCCTTGCACACACACCACGAGCCGGTGGACATTGACGCCGCGAAAGCAAGCTGGGCGGCGGTCCTGCAGCGCTGCCACCCGGACGAATTCCGCAAAGGCGGCAACCGTGTCTGCGTGCCCATGATTGTCGGCCAGGAGATTGTCGGCCTGTTGATTCTGGGCGACCGGGTCAGCGGCGCGGCCTTCAACTGGCAGGATTCTGACCTGCTCAAGTGCATTGGCGACCACATTGCCGCCGGCCTGATGAACACGCGCCTGTCGCAGAAGCTGTTGCAGACGAAGGAGCTGGAGGCGTTCCAGACGATGTCCGCGTTTTTCGTGCATGACCTGAAAAACACGGCGAACACGCTCAACCTGATGCTCCAGAATCTCCCGGTGCATTTCGACGACCCGGCGTTTCGTGCAGACGCACTGCGCGGCGTGGCCAAAACCGTCGCGCACATCAACCGGCTCATCGGCCGGCTCGGTTCCATCCGCTACGAATTGCAGATCAAGCCCGTCGAATCCGACCTCAATGAACTGGTCGCCAAATCCCTGGCCGGGTGGGAAGAAATCGCCGGCATCAATTTGAAAAAAAACTTCCAACCGCTGCCGAAAATATTTTTCGACCAGGAGCAGATGTTGAAAGTGGCGACGAACCTGATTTTCAACGCGCGCGAAGCCGTGCCGCCGTCGTCAGGCCTGGTGCAAATCCAGACGAGCCAGAGCAACGGCTGGGCGGTGCTGGCCATTTCCGACAACGGCTGCGGCATGAGCCGGGAATTTTTGAACCGCTCGCTGTTCCGGCCGTTTCAGACGACGAAAAAAAACGGGCTTGGCATCGGCATGTTTCAGAGCAAAATGATTGTCGAGGCGCACAAAGGCAAGATCGAGGTCGAAAGCGAAACCGGCAAAGGCACGACCTTCCGGGTGTTTTTGCCGCTGAAAAAACCATGAATCCCAAGCTGCTGATTGTTGACGATGATGAGGAAATCCGCACCCAGATGAAATGGGCGCTGGCGGCGGATTATGAAGTCCTGCTGGCCGAAGACCGTCCGAACGCGCTGGAAATTTTCCGCGCCGCGCAGCCTGCCGTGGTTCTGCTCGACCTCGGCCTGCCGCCACATCCCAACAATCCCGAAGAAGGGCTGGCAATCCTGTCGGACCTGCTCGCGCAGAACCGGCTGGTGAAAGTGGTCATCGTCAGCGGCCAGGGTGAAAAAGAAAATGCGTTGCGCGCCATCGGCGCCGGGGCCTACGATTTTTTGTCCAAGCCGGTCGAGATGGAGGAAGTGAAGTTTCTGCTCAAGCGCTGTTTCCACGTCGCGCAACTGGAAAAGGAATATGCCGCGATGCAGCAGCTCATGGGCGGCGATGCTTTCGAAGGGATGCAGGGGTCGAGCGCGCAGATGCGGCCGATTTTTGAAACCATCCGCAAGGTGGCCACCACCGACGCGCCGGTGCTGATTCTCGGTGAAAGCGGCACGGGCAAGGAAATGGTCGCCCGTGCCATTCATCAGCGGAGCAACAACAAAAACGGGCCGTTCATCGCCATCAATTGCAGCGCGATTCCTGAAACGCTGCTGGAAAGCGAATTGTTCGGCCACGAAAAAGGCGCGTTCACCGGCGCGCACGTCCAG
The DNA here is from genome assembly GCA_964449815.1 of uncultured Bifidobacteriaceae bacterium. Classification (GTDB taxonomy): domain Bacteria; phylum Verrucomicrobiota; class Verrucomicrobiia; order Limisphaerales; family UBA11358; genus UBA11358. The sequence continues at coordinate 184,151 of CAYVGC010000001.1, read as the reverse complement.
CGCAAAGGCCGGATTGAATCCGCCAGCGACGGCACGCTTTTCCTGGATGAAATTGGGGAGATTCCGCTGCCGTTGCAGGTGAAACTGCTGCGTTTTTTGCAGGAGCAGACCATCGAGCGCGTGGGCGGACGCCAGGAAATCCACATCAACACCCGCGTGGTCGCCGCCACGAACGCTGATTTGAAAAAATCCATGGCTGCCGGAATCTTCCGTGAGGATTTGTTTTACCGCCTCGCCGTCGTGCAAATGGTGCTGCCGCCGTTGCGCGACCGCGACAACGATGTCCGCCTGCTTGCGCAATTTTTCCTCAACCGGTTCGCCGCGCAGGTGAACAAGCCGAATCTGGCCTTTGATCAGGATGCAATCCGCGCCTTAAACAAGCATGACTGGCCGGGCAATGTGCGCGAGCTGGAAAACTGCGTCCGGCGCGCGGTCATCATGGCCGAAGGCCGGCGCGTGACGGCGGCCGACTTGGAAATGAATTCTTCAGGGCTGGGGCCGAACGTCGTCACGCTGAAGGATGCCCGCGAAACGGTGGAGCGCCAGATGGTGCAGCAGGCGTTGAAAAAGCACGGCGGCAAGATTGCGCCTGCCGCCGTCGAACTGGGCTTGAGCCGCCCGACGCTTTACGAGCTGATGGAAAAGCTCGGCATCAGCAAAGCCTAAAACGCCGAGAACCGTTCCGGCACATACACGATGTCCTGCGGCTTGAGATAAAACGGCTTGGTTTCCGTGCCTTGGAGGACGGCCTTCAGGTTCACGGTGAAATGCTGCATCACGCCGTTTTCATTGCGGACGATCTTGACCTCTTTCATGTTGGCGGTGTTGTAGTCAAACCCGCCCGCTTCCATCACGGCTTCCAGCGCGGTGATGGGATGGTCCGACAAAACTTTCCCAGGCTTCACCACCTGGCCGGTCACAAACACAGGGAACGACGAGGATTGCACCTGCACGGTGATTTCCTTGGAGGAGATTTGCGCCGCGTAGAGCGACACCAGTTTTTTCTGCAAATCGTCCGGCGTCATGCCGGCTGCCGTCACTTCGCCGATCAACGGCAGATTCAGCTTGCCATCCCGGCGGATGGGCTGGGCGGTGTCCAGATTGGGCGAACCGGGAAAGGTGATTTTCAGCACGTCGCCCTCGCGCAGAATGATCGTTTCCGAATGGGTCTGCTCCGCCGTCGGCTTCACCGGTGAAGGCCCGGACGGCATGGTTTCACAGCCGGTGAACACGGTTGCCGCCGACAAAAAAAGACAGGCCAGCCTGACCGCCGGCCAGGCCCGAAACGAACTGATTTTTGTAATCATAGTTTTGTTTTTTGTTGCATGGGTTTTTGCCTGAAAAAATCATAACCGGAAACCGGCGCGACGCAACAAAGGTTTTAACCTTCGTGCGTCGGGCCGAATTGACGGTTTGAATTAAATCACGCCAGATGCCACGGGGCGCGATAAACGCGGGTCAGCAATTTGCTCGCGGCGTGGTCGCCCAAGATTTTTTCATGTTTCACGTCCCAGCTCAGTTTGCGGCCCGTGAGCATGGAGATGAGACCCAGATGGCCGGGAATCGCCGAATGATGCGCGGTTTCCACCGGCGTGATGGTGGGCTGGCGCGACTTGACGCAGTCGAGAAAATTCCGCTGGTGGCCGGGGGACTCGTAAAGTTTCACCTTGCGCAGCGCCTCGGGCAAGTTCCTGCCTTTTTTCCACTCCGGATTTGAGGCTTCAAACCCGCCGCGATCCACCCAGACCCAGCCTTCGGTGCCAATCCATTTGACGCCGCCCCGGATGTCGTCATAGCCGCCGGCGATGGTCATCGTGATGTTCTGCGGATACTTCAATTCAATTCGATATTTGGGGCTGGTGTTCCAGACCGCGTCCGCCGCCGGAAAATCTCCATGCCCCTCGATTTCCGACGGGCCGGAATTGTCAAAGTCCAATCCCCAATGTGCGATGTCGCAATGATGGCCGATCCAATCCATCAACTGGCCGCCGCCGGTGTTGTAATTCCAGCGCCAGTTTTTGTGCGAACGCGCCGCAAGATAAGGCTCCATCTGGGACGGGCCGACCCAGGTGTTGTAATCCAGCGCCGCCGGCGGATCAGTGACCAGCAGGTTCCAGGCAGGCGTGCCGGGTCGGACTTGTGAAAGATCGGAGATTTTGTCGGGCAGGGATGCAAGTTTGTCCAACGCCTCTTTCCCCGTGCCGGAAAAATCAGCATAGCCGGCAGGCAAACCAACTTCCACATGCGTCACCGTGCCGATCAGCCCGTTGCGGACAATTTCCGCCGCCTTGTGAAAGGTGGGGACGGATCGCTGCCACGAGCCGGTCTGCCAGATGATCTTGTTTTTCTCAACGGCTTTCACCATGGCCTGTTGTTCGGCGATGGTTTTCGCCAGCGGCTTTTCGCCGTAAACATCTTTTTTGCGGCGGGCGGCCTCGGTGGCGACCAAGGCGTGCCAGTGATCCGGCACGGCGATCATCACGGCGTCAATATCTTCGCGCGCCAGCAGCTCGCGATAGTCGTGATAGCCTTTGCAGTCCTTGGTTTGATAATGATCGTTGACCATGTTCAAGGCGTCCTGCAAATGGTTCGCGTCCAGATCGCAGGCGGCAACCACCTGGCAATCCGTTTCCGCAAGAAAAGACTGGGTGTTGCCCGGCCCCTGCCAGCCCATGCCAATCACGCCGAGCGCGATCTTATTGGACGGCGCGGTGTTGCCGCTGCGCCCCAGGACGGAGCCTGGCAAAAATGCGGGCAGGACAATTGCGGCGCCGGCGGCCTTCAGAAAGTGGCGGCGGTTGATGGGTGTGTTCGTCAGGGATTTTTTCATGGCGGTTGCGGGAAATATTCCAGGTTAATTTTTGAAATGCATGTCCATTCGTTGGGTGGATTGCTGGAATAATTGCGGTTCCTGATTTTTTTTGCAAACCCCTTTTTAGGGGGCTTGACATCGGGCCGGCGGCAGCTTTATTTCCAAAATTTTGTCAGTTTCTCGAGTTCCTTCACTCGTTTCTCTATGTCGGCACGTTTGGTTTTCGTCATGGTGTTCAAACCAAAACCTTCGCAGCAGAATGACGCAGTGACGCTGCCATGGACCATCGCGCGGCGAATGTTCGCGTCAATCGGGCCTTTCGTGCCGGCGAGATAGCCCATCATGCCGCCGACGAACGAATCGCCCGCGCCGGTCGGGTCCACGACCTTGGACAACGGATACGCGGGGCAGAGGAAAAGACCTTTGGGGCCGGACAAAACCGAGCCGTGCGAACCTTTTTTGATGATGACGTATTTTGGTCCGAGCGCGTGGATTTTTTTCAGCGCGACGAAAAGGTTGTCTGTCTTCGTGAGCTGTTCCGCCTCGCTGTCGTTCAGCACAAAACCATCCACGCGCCTGAGCAGTCTCAGCAGGTCCGGCAGCGCGATGTTCAGCCAGAGGTCCATCGAGTCGGCGACGACGAATTTCGCGTGCTGCATCTGGTCGAGCACGCGGTGCTGGAGCGCAGGCGCGATGTTGCCGAGCAGCACGAACGGCGTGTTTTGATACGATTTCGGCAGCGTCGGCGAAAAAGTTTCGATCACGCCCAACTCCGTCGCCAGCGTGCGGCGGTTGTTCATGTTCAACTCATATTCGCCCGACCAATGAAATGTTTTGCCGGGCAGAATCTGCAAGCCTTCAAGGTCAATGTTATGCCGGCGATAAAGTTCGAGGTATTTTTTTGGAAAATCCTCGCCGACGCCGCCGACGAGTTTCACCGGCGAAAAAAAACTCGCGGCCACCGCCGCGTGGCTGGCCGAGCCGCCGAGCAGGCGCGGATTTTCCGCCTTGGGAGTCTTGATGGAATCGAGTGCCGTGGTGCCGACAATAAGAACGCTCATTTTAATTTTTAGGAGTTAGGGAAAATCAGCAGCCGCCTTTGCCTTTTTGTATCAATTCAATTTCGTAGCCTTCCGGCGCGTCAATGAAGGCGAAGGTCGTCCCGCCCAAACTGGTCGTCGGGCCGTCGGAAAATTTCAAGCCGTGCCTTGCGAGGTGTTTGGCAAATTCTTCAAGGCTGTCCACCTCGAACGCCAGATGCGTGAGGTCCGGCTGCACCAGCACTGGGCCGCTGCCGGGGAAACAGGTGATTTCAATCAGCTCCTCGCTGCCCGGCGTCTGGAGAAAAACCAGTTCCGAGCCGCGCGGTGATTGGTGCCGCCTGATCTCCACCAGGCCAAGCACGTCGCGGTAAAATTTCACCGTGCGTTCCAGCTCGTTCACGCGGTAGCGCGTGTGCAGCAGTTTCGTGACTTTGCTCATGCGCGGAATCTACCAGTCCGCCGGCCGATGTCCAACGCCCAATGTTAGCGCGTGTGATTTGGCTTTAGCCCTGGGACTTTAGGCTTTAGACTTTGATTCATGGGCAAACGACGTGAAGCGCGCGAACGCGCCGTGCAATTTCTGTTTCAGCATGACCTGAATCCGCCGGACAACCTGGAACTGGAGCTGGCGACGTTCTGGAATTCCCAGCGCGCGGCCGCGATTGAAGATGAAAAGGGCGCGGCCAAATGGGGCGAAGTCACCGAGCTGCCCCCGCCCACCGCCGAGGAGGCCGAGATGCGCCTCTTCGCCGAGCCGCTCATCCGCGGCACGCTGGAGCACCGCGACGCGATTGACGAAAAAATCAAAAGCCATGCGCGGAACTGGGACTTCCACCGCATCGCCGCCGTGGACCGGAACATCATGCGGCTCGCGATTTATGAAATGCTGCACCGGCCGGACATCCCGCCGGTCGTAAGCATCAACGAGGCCGTGGACATCGCCAAAAAATTTTCCACCGAGGACAGCGGCAAGTTCGTGAACGGCATCCTCGACAAGATCAAAGGTGAATTGATGCGTCCGGGAAAAACTGTCAAATGAAGTTCGCGGATTTACACCTGCACACGCAGTTTTCCGACGGCACGTTCACGCCGGAGGAGCTGGTGTTGCGGGCGCAGAACTGCGGCCTGGCGTGCATCGCGCTCACCGACCACGACACGGTCGAAGGCTGCGCGCGCGCGACGGCGGCGTGCGCGGCGGTGAAGATGGAATTTATCTGCGGCGCGGAACTCACCGCCGAACACGAGGACACGGAAGTTCACATTCTCGGCTATTTTCTCGACCCGCAAAATAAAGTGCTGCTGGAAAAAATCTCGAAGTTTCAGACCGTGCGGCAGAACCGCATCCGCGAAATGGTCGCGGCGCTGAACCGGCTCGGCGTGCCGCTCCGGGCGGAGGCGGTTTTTGCGCTGGCAAACTGCAGGTCGCCCGGCCGCCCGCACGTCGCCCGCGCGCTCGTGAAAGAAAAGCTCATTGGCAACCTGGATGAGGCGTTCGACAAATATCTCAAAAAAGGCCGGCCGGCCTGGGTGCCCAAAACCAAAATGTCCGCGCTGGAAGGTGTCGAGCTGATCCATCAGGCCGGCGGGCTTGCCGTCATGGCACACCCCGGTTTGAACCGCACGGATGACATCATTCCCGACCTTGTGGACGCCGGGCTGGACGGCATCGAATGTTTTCACACCAAGCATTCCACCGTGATGTCCGAGCGTTACCTGGAGATTGCCGAGAAATACGATCTGCTCGTCACCGGCGGCTCCGACTGCCACGGCTTCAGCAAAAAGGCGCCGCTCATCGGCACGGTCAGGCTGCCCTACGAACACGTTGAAAAACTCAAAGCCAAAGTTGCCGAAAGAAAACCGGCCACCACAAATGGACGCAAATAAGCAAGGGGTCTGGGGACATGGATTTCACCGATTTGCACAGATTGAATCCGGGTTAATCCGTGTCAAAGCGTTGCCCTATCTGTGGCCATCTGTGGCCATCTGTGGCTAAAATTTCCATGGGTTTATTTTCCAAATTCAAAGCCGGCCTCGCCAAGACGCATGCCCGGCTCACGCATGAAATCAAGCGCATCGTCACGCGCTCGCCCAGGCTCACCGCCGAGTCGCTCGAAGAAATCGAGCAGGCGCTCATCGCCGCCGACCTTGGCCCGGCCATGACCGCGCAGATCGTGGCGGCGGTGAAGCTGGCCTACGAAACCCAGGGCACGGCGGGTCTGGACTATCTCGCCCTCGCCCGCGCGGAAATTGAGAAAAGCCTTTCCACGAACAATCCGCAGCTCCGCGAAATATCCGGCGGCACCTGCGTCGTCTCCATCGTCGGCGTCAACGGCACGGGCAAGACCACGACTGCCGCCAAGCTCGCGCATTATTTCCAGGCGCAGAAAAAATCCGTGCTGCTCGCGGCCTGCGACACGTTCCGCGCGGCGGCGATTGAGCAGATCAAGTTGTGGGGCGCGCGGCTCAAAGTCGAGGTCATCGCCGGCAACTACGGCGCGGACGCGGCGGCCGTGGCGCACGACGCCGTGACCGCCGCGCTGGCGCGCAAGGCGGATTACCTGTTTATAGACACGGCGGGACGGCTGCATACGAAGCACAATTTGATGCAGGAATTGCAGAAGCTCCATCGCGTCATCGGCAAGCAGCTTGCGGGCGCGCCGCATGAAGTGCTGCTGGTGCTGGACGGCAGCACCGGCATGAACGCACTGAACCAGGCGCGCGAATTTCACAAGGCCGTGCCGCTGACCGGCCTCATTGTGACCAAGCTGGACGGCACGAGCAAAGGCGGCATGGTGGTGGCCATCCAGAAGGAACTCGGCTTGCCCATCAAGTTCATCGGCCTCGGCGAGCAGCCGGACGATTTGCAGCCCTTCGACGCGAAGCAGTTCGCGCAGGCGTTGTTTGAGGAATGATTTAACGGTAGGAAGGATTATGACAAAGCCAAGAGCATCTAGGGGAATTCGGGTGCAGAAAAAACGGGATTTTGAGCCGCAACACCTTTTGATGCACGTTGCTGAAATCGCTCTTGAAGATGCTCAAAAGAAAATTCCTGGATGGAAGAACCAAGAACTCGTAGCGATTACATTTTCAGCTCTGGCACTTGAAGCTTTGGCAAATTCATTCGGAAGCAAATTGGTCTCTCGATGGGATGGCTTTGACAGCAGTAGTCCTATTGCAAAGTTGAGGATTATTTGCGAAGAGCTGGGAATTTCTCCAGATTGGAGCAAGGGCCATTGGGGCACGGCTTTGTGGTTAGTTAACTTCAGAAACAAGATAGCTCATGCAAGGTCACAGCCAGTCAAATACGACAAAATAATTTCTGACGAGAAATTCAAACGGACATTTCACGACGCCCCGCCATCAGATTTGGAAAGCCAAGTGAACCTCGGAAATGCAAAGCAAGCCGTCAACGCGTTAACAGAAATCAAGTGGGAATTTCTCTCTAAACTAAAAGTGCTGAAACCTGGAAAGCATTCCTGTTTGTATTCAGATGGTTTTTCTGGCAACACGGCGTAGGATTCATAATTGGAAAAATGTCAGAGGATCAATGCATGCGCCTCGCTCTCCGGCTCGCCCGGCGCGGCTGCGGCGCGACTTCGCCCAATCCGATGGTCGGCGCGGTGCTGGTGAAGGGCGGAAAAATCATCGGGCGCGGCTGGCACCGGCGAGCGGGTTTGCCGCACGCGGAAATCGAGGCGCTCCGCGACGCGCAAAAACGCGGCCACGTTCCGCGCGGTGCGACGCTTTACGTCACGCTGGAACCCTGTTGCACGCATGGTCGCACGCCGCCTTGCACGGACGCCATCATCGCCGCCGGCATCCGGCGTGTCGTCATCGGCGCGACCGACCCGAATCCCAAACACGCAGGCAGAGGTTTTAGGATTTTACGGCGCGCGGGAATCGAGGTGGTTCACGAAGTTCTGCGCGACGAGTGCGCGAAACTGAACGAGGCGTTCAATCACTGGATTGTCCACCGCACGCCGTTCGTCACAGTGAAGGCGGCGATGACGCTGGATGGAAAAATCGCGACGGCCAGCGGTGAATCAAAGTGGATCACCGGCGGGAAAGCCCGCGCACACGGAATGAAGTTGCGCCAGGGCGCCGACGCGGTTCTCGTCGGCATCAACACGATTCTGGCGGACGATCCGAGCCTGACATTCCGAAAGCGGAAGGTGGAAAGCGGAAAGCGGAAACAACTTCGACGCATCGTGCTGGATTCGCTGGCGCGGACGCCGTTGACGGCGAAAGTGGTGAGCGATGAATCTGCGGCGCTGACGACAATCGTGGCCGGCGAACACGCGCCGGAAAATCGTGCGGCGGCCCTGGCAAAAAAAGTGAACGTCGTGAGAGCGCCGACAAGGCGATCCGCAATTGACCTGCGCTGGCTGCTGCAAAAGCTCGGCGCGGAAAACGTGACGAGCCTGCTGGTCGAGGGCGGCGGCGAGGTGAACGCCTCATTTCTGCTCGGCGGCTTCGCGCAGCGCGTGGCGTTCTTTTATGCGCCGAAAATTTTAGGCGGACGCGGCGCGCGCAAAGGCGTCGCAGGCGAAGGCGCGAAATCCCTGAGCGAGGTCATCCGGCTCCGCGACGTCGAGTGGCGCAAGCTGGACGAGGATTGGCTGCTGACGGCTTCGGTGGCCGCACGCTGAAGGTTGAAATTCGGCGCGCGAAAAACTTGCCGACGGCAGCCTTTAACCGGCAACATTGGCTTTTATGTTCACAGGCATTGTCGAAGAAGCCGGCGTGATTGAAAAAATTCTGCCGACGGAAAAGTCCATTGAAATGACCGTGCGTGCAAACGCCTGCGGGCGCGGCGTGAAGGCCGGCGACAGCGTGGCGGTCAACGGCTGCTGTCTCACGGCGGTAAAAGTCGCGCCGCGCGGGAAGTTCAAGCTGATTCAATTTGACCTGCTCCAGGAAAGCTGGGAGCGGACAAATTTCCAGTTCGGCAAAATTGGCTCGCTGGTGAATCTCGAACGTTCGCTGCGCGCGAACGGCGAGCTGGGCGGCCATTTCGTGACCGGCCATGTGGACGGCCTCGGCAAAATCATCCGCTGGGAGCGCGCGGGCAAGGACCACGTGCTCGACATCGCCGCGCCGGCGGACGTGATGCGCTATGTTGTTTTCAAGGGTTCAATCGCCGTGGACGGCATCAGTCTGACGGTCGCCGGCGTGCAGAAAAAAAGCTTCCGCATCTGGATCATCCCGCACACGTTCGACGTGACGGTGCTGCGCGAGCGCAAGGCCGGCGACGCGGTGAATCTGGAGGCGGATTTGCTGGGCAAATATGTGGAACGGTTTCTGGCGGCGCGGAAGCGATGATCTCCTGATTCTCTCGCCCGGCTGGACAGGTGCGCTGCTTTGCTGCAAACGCACAGGCATTTTCTCGGTTGACCTCCGCGGCGGCTGCCGCTGAAATCCACGCATGACATTCCGTGCCGCCGGTCGTCTTGTTTGGTTTGCCTGGGAAGCGGCGGTGATCATTGTTGACTACTTCCTCACCGCTGCTTTTGCTTCGCAAGCATCCAAACGGATCGCTCGCGCCGCCTGGTTGAGCCGGTCATCCCGACGACATTTGAAAATCTTCGGCTACTCGGCGGAAGTCTCCGGTGAGATTCCCAAAAACGGTCTGCTATTCAGCAATCACCTGAGCTATCTCGACGTGCTGGCGATTTCGGCGGTGACGCCGGCGGTATTGGTGTCCAAGGCGGAGGTGCGGCGCTGGCCGCTGTTCGGCTGGCTGGCGGCCATGGCGGGAACGATCTTTGTCGAAAGAGAACGACGCCTGCACGTCGGCGAAGTGAACCGCGAAATTGAAGCCGCCCTGGCCGCCGGCGCGCTGGTGGTGGTGTTTCCCGAAGGCACGAGTTCCAGCGGCGAAACGGTCCTGCCGTTCCGCACCTCGCTGCTGGAACCGGCGGCGCGCGGCGGGCATGAGCTTTCCGTCGGCTGGATTCATTACGAGCTGGCTGACGGCGACGCCGGCAACGAAGTTTGTTACTGGGGCGGCCACGCGTTTCTGCCCCACCTGATGAATCTGATCGGGAAAAAAACCGTGCGCGCCACCATCCGGTTCGGCAAATTTCAGCGCACCACCGGCGACCGCAAGGAGCTGGCGAAACAGCTCCACGCCGCCGTTTTGGATTTGAAGGCGAAAAACTGACGCATTCACCACTTCACCGGCACGGTCATTTTTTTGCCGAACTTGTTCGCGTAGTGAAGCTGCTGGTGCTGCGCGCCGTATTCGTGGACCAGCTTGGTGATTTTCACGTCGTAGCAGCAATACTCCGCGATCTCCGCCAGCCGGCCTTCCTTGAACCAGCGGATCGCCTGCAGGCCTTCCGCCGTCTTTTCCACGCCGAACGTCGCCGTCGCAATCGAGTCGAGCGACAGCCGGTGGCCGAGCGTGTCGCTCAAGACGACCAGCATGTCAAGCGTCGGCAATTGCGTCAGATCCAGCGCCGTGTAGCCGTGGAGCACTTCGTAATCGAACCGCAGGTTGTTGAAACCCACCACCAGATCGGCGCGCTGCAAATCGTTGATCAAATCGTTGACCTGCGGCTCGCCGTAGATTTTGTAACCGCCGCGCGCCGTGCTGTAAGTCACGCCGACGCTCATGCCCATTTTGGAGATGTTGCCCCAGCCGCCGACCTCCTCGGCGGACTTCTGCGTTTCCAGATCGAAATAAAGAATGTTCTTCAAGACGCTCAAATTTACGATTTATGATTTGCGATTTACGAGCTTTTTCACAATCCACGCCGGTCGCAAAAATCAAACATCGCCAATCACAAGAGACTTTCGGCTTTGCACTTGGGAACTTTGGGCTTAATAGTTTTCTCATGGCCCTGACACCATCGAACATGCTGCCGCTTGGCACGGTCGCGCCCGATTTCAAACTGCCGGACACCAACGGAAAACTCATCTCGCTCGCCGACTTCAAGGACCAGGCCGCGCTGCTTGTGATTTTCATGTGCAACCACTGCCCTTATGTCGTCCACATCCGCCGCGGACTCGTTCAGCTTGCCCGCGACTATGCGCCGCGCGGGGCCGGCATCGCCGGCATCAATGCCAACGACGTGACGAATTATCCCGAAGACAGCCCGGCAAAAATGAAGGACGAAGTGAAAACCGCCGGCTATGTTTTCCCGTATCTTTATGACGAGACGCAGGCCGTGGCCAAAGCCTATCACGCCGCCTGCACGCCGGATTTTTTCCTGTTTGACCGCGGCCGCCGGCTTGTCTATCGCGGCCAGTTTGACGCGAGCCGTCCGGGCAATGACGTTCCCGTGACCGGCAAGGATTTGCGCGCCGCGCTCGACGCCTTGCTCGACGGCAAACCGGTTCCCAAAAATCAGAAAGCCAGCATCGGCTGCAACATCAAATGGAAATCCGGCCACGGGCCGGATTGTTTTTGACGCGCGGCCGCCCCGATTTGCGGGAGGCGCTGACGAGGTGCCGGCAAATTTACGATGTTTTGCGTGCCGTTTCTTGGTGCGGCCTGTCCAATTCATATCGTAAAGCAGATGACCAACATTTCGCTCTCCATTTTTCACAGTGGTAATAGTGTTGCGCCGGTTCCGCCCGGCGCGGGCGAAAAAATAATTCAAAGGATTCCACGCCCGCGCTTGTCAAAATTGGTAAAGAAAAGCCGCATGGCCGACGCCGACGCAGAACTGGTGTTGCAAACCCAAAGTGGCAGCCCGGCGGCCTTTGAAGAGCTGGTTCGCAATCATCAACACATGATTCATTCGCTGACATTTCGGATGACGGGATCGCTGGCCGACGCTGAGGATCTTGCGCAGGAGACGTTCATCCGCGCCTACGCGCAGATCGGCGCGTTTCGCGGCACGGCGAAATTTTCCACCTGGCTTTACCGCATCGCCGTCAACACCTGTTTGAACTGGCGGCAAAGCGAGGCGCGGCGGGTTCAACTTCAGGCGGACTGCGCCGAGGAAATGTCCGCGCAGCTTCTTAACGGAGAAAATGCTCCGGCGGAAGACTCGCCGAGCCAGCAGGTGCAAACGGCACTGCTGAAGCTGCCCGCCAAGCAGCGCGCCGCCATCGTGCTGACTGTTTATGACGGTCTCAATCACGCCGAGGCCGGGCGCGTTTTGGGCTGTTCGGAAACCACCGTCTCGTGGCGCGTGTTCGCCGCGCGGCGAAAATTGAAACGCTGGCTCGCCGCCGCAGGAGGCGAGCGATGAACGATTTTGATCTCAACGCCAAATTGAAAAGCGTTCCGCTGCCGGAACGGTCGGAAGAGTATTGGGAAGATTTTCCGGCGCAGGTGCGGTTCCAATTGCGCCGCGCCGCGCCGCCGCAGGAAATTCGCGAAAGCTGGCTGCCGCAATTGGCGTGGAAAGCCGGCGTCGGTCTTGCCTGTCTGGTCGTCGGCCTGCTGGTTTTGAGCCAGCCGTTGAAGGCGGCTTCCTGCGCCCTTTTCCAGAAGGAACGGGTTGTCCGGCAGCAACTGGCCGCGATTCCCAGCCATCTGCAAGTGCTCATGGCCGATGAACACGGCCTGCATTATCTCGTCGCCGAAAAGGAATGACCGGCGCGCACCTTTATGATTTCAAAAACTGACCAGATCGCGGGCGAGGGGAATAAGGCGGAAACGTCCGCGCCGAAAATCCTGGAGCAACTGGTCCGGCAGGCCGAGCGCGCGGGAGCAAGCGACATTCATTTGCAGATGCGCGGCAGGACAGCGGAAGTTGCGTTCCGGCTCGACGGCGTCATCACGCCCGGCGCGGAACTGTCCGCCGGGGTGGCGGAACGCGTCTTCGGCCGCATCAAATTTCTCGCGCGGCTCAAGACGTATCAAGAAACGCTGCCGCAGGACGGCCGCATCCCGCACGACGAACTCAAAAGCAAAAACGACCTCCGCGTCGCCACCTATCCGACCGTCACCGGCGAAAAAATCGTGCTCCGGCTGTTCAATTCCGAAACTGCGAAAGCGCTGGATGAATTATCTTTGCCCGCCGCCGCCAATACCGAGCTGGAAAAATTTCTCCGGCAGACCACCGGCCTGCTGCTGCTCACCGGCCCGGCGGGCAGCGGCAAGACCACGACAATTTACGCCTGTTTGCGGCAGCTTGCCGGACTCGGCGGACGCCACATCATCACCGTCGAAGACCCGGTCGAGCAGATCGTTCCCGGCACCATGCAGACGGAAATCAACGAAGCCGTCGGCCTTGATTTCGCCCGCGCCGCGCGGCATCTGCTGCGGCAGGATCCGCAGGTGCTCATCATCGGCGAGATTCGTGACGAAGCCACCGCGCAGCTTGCCGTGCGCGCCGGGCTGACCGGGCATCTCGTGATTTCCACGCTGCACGCCGGCTCGTGCAAAGGCGTTTTTGAACGGTTGCTCGCCATGTGCACCGATCATTCCGCCGTCGCCAGTGCAGTGGAACTGGTTTTGAACCAGCGCCTCGTCCGCCGGCTTTGTCCGGCGTGCGACGGTGCCGGCTGTGAGAACTGTCTGCGCACCGGCTTTCAAGGCCGCGTGCCGCTCGTCGAATGGCTGCGCGTGAATGAAACCTTGCGTGAACAAGTCCGGCGGCGCGAATTATCCGCGCTCGTTTCGGCGCAAACGCTCGAAGCCTCGGCGCGTTTGCTGGTGAACCAGGGCGTGACCAACGAGGCGGAATTCAAACGGGTCTTTGGCTTATGAAATACGACGAATTTGCCTTCTTCAACCAGCAGCTCGCGGCGATGCTGCGCGACGGCATCCCGCTCGAAGGCGCGCTGCGGCGGTTGTGCGACGAAATGCGCGCCGGCGCGCTCCGCACCGAACTGCAGACGCTCGAAGCCGACCTCGCCAAAGGCACGCCGATGGCCGACGCGCTGAAACCGCGCCAGTTGCCCGAGCTTTACAAGCGGATGATTCTGGTCGGTGTCAAAAGCGGCGACCTGCCGGGCGCGCTGACGATGCTGGCGGATTATTTCCAGCGCCAGAACAACATCTGGACGCGGCTGAAAAGCATGATGGTTTATCCGCTCATCGTGATGTTCGTCGCGTGTTTGATTTCGACGGTGCTGGCGTTCATTTGGACCTGCGTCATCGGGCCAAGCATGCAAAACGTGTTTGGCGACATGGGAATTAACCTTCCCGGAGCCACGGTTTTCGCGCTCTCAACGCTGCAAGCGATCTGGATTTTCCCGGTGATTCTCGGAATCCTGTTTGTGCTGGTGGCGTCGGTCATTTTTGTGCCGGGCCTGCGCGGAAAATATCTCTGGCGGCTGCCCGCGTTCAAAGAGGCGACGGTTTCGCGCATCGCGGCCTCGCTGGCATTGCTGATGAAAAACGGCGTCAATCTGCCCGACTCCATCGGCCTGGTGGAAAAGCTTGAAAGCAGCACCGCCGCCGCCGCCGACCTGCAACTGTGGCAGAAAAAACTCGCCGCCGGGACCGTGAAATTTTCCGAGGTCGCCGCCGTCAACCGGCTGGTGCCGCCGCTGTTCGTCTGGGTGGTGGCCAGCGCCGGCGAAGACCTGACCGCCGGGTTCAACCGCGCGGCGGAAATCTATCACTCGCGCGCCCTTTATCGCACCGAAGTCGCGCTGTATTCGGTGCTGCCGATTGCGTCGCTGTTTCTCGGTGCGGTCGTTTTGTCCCAGGCCTTTTTGGTCATCAGCATGTTTTTGCCGCTCGTCGCCATGCTCAACCATTTAGGCGGCAGCTAAATCAAACTAAGATCCCATGATTGATTTTGCACAATTCCTGCTCGTCTTGTTTTGGTATGCCGTGTTCATCCTGGTGCCGGGCGGCGCGTTTTCGATTGCGATCCATTTTCTGCTCTCGCTGCCGATGCGCCGGCGCGACCGCGCGCTGTTTTTTCTCGATGTTGTGGAAACCGTCCTGCAACGCGGCCAGCCGCTGGAACCGGCCATTCTGGCCGCCGCGGAAAATCACGACCGCGCCATCGGCGTCCGCTTTTACATGATGGCCGCGCACATCGAGGGCGGCGTCAGGCTGGGCGAGGCGCTCGAAAAGGAGCCGCGTTTCCTGCCTCCGCAAATCAACGCCATGCTCCGCGCCGGCGAAAAGCTTGGCGACCTGAAAAAAGTCCTGCCCGCCTGCCGCGAAGTCTTGCGCGTCGCGCCCGACACTGTCCGCAGCACGGCACATTACATGGTGGCCATCCTGCTCATCTTCGCGCCGGTGGCCATCTGGCTGATCTGCATGCTTTCGTTCTTTGTCATTCCCAAATTCAAGGATGTGGCCGCCGGCAGCAGCACTCCATTGTGGCCGATCACCCTGTTTGTTTTTGCCCTCAATGATTCGTATATTCTGGTCGGCTTTGAAGCGCTGCTGTTTTTTGTGCTGCTGCTGGTCGCGGCGATTTACATCGGCGGGCCGGGCTTTGTCCGTTGGTTTCAATTCCGCAGTGTTCCGGTCGTGGACTGGATCACCTGGCGCATTCCGTGGAAGCAAAAAAAATTGCAGCGCACCTTTTCCGCCATGCTCGCCGTGCTGCTGGACGGCGGCGTGCCGGAAGCCGAAGCCGTCCGGCTGGCGGGCGATTCCACCGCCAACGAAATCTGCCGCCGCCGCGCCCGGCGTGTCATCGCCGCGCTGGAAAAAGGGGTGAAGCTCGATGACGCCATCCGCGCGTTCGACGACAGCGGCGAATTTCACTGGCGGCTCACGAACGCCACGCATGCACACGGCGGATTTCTGAACGCGCTGCGCGGCTGGCACGAGGCGCTCGACGCCAAGGCGTTCCAACAGGAGGAAGCCGCCACGCACATCCTCACCAGCGGTTTGGTGATCCTGAACGGCCTGGTGGTCGCGCTCATCGCCACCGCCATGTTCGGCATTTTGGTTGCAATTCTAAATCACGCGCTGCTGCAATGAAAACGAACCCGGCTAATAATTTACGTCCACCGCGTCGCCTGCGCGGCTTTCTGGAAGTGGACTTGATGGTCGGCCTCGCGATTCTCACGCTGGCGGTCGTGCCGCTGGGATTTGCCTTTGTGCGCGAACGGCAGGTGCTCAAGATTGAGTATTCCCGCAGCGTCGCCGATGAAATCGTGGACGGCGAAATGGAAATTCTCGCGGCGGGCGCCGGCAAAAATTTCCCCGATGGTTCACAAACTTATTCCGTGCATGCCAATGCCGCCGCCAAATTGCCGCCGGGCCATTTTCAACTGACCAAAACCGGAAATCAACTGCGTCTCGAATGGCATCCTGACGAAAAACACGGCGTCGGGGCCGTCGTCCGCGAAACCACGCTCCCATGAAACCGCCGCGAAACATTTCAAACACGCACCGCGCCGCCGGCATCATGCTGATCGAATGTCTCGTCTATATCGCCGTGTTCGCCGTTTTGACCAGCATCGGCATGGCGGTGTTTTATTTCTGCTGGGACCACACGCGGGCGGTGATTTTTGCGACGGAAGATGTTTCCTCCGCCCTGCGCGCGGGCGAACGCTGGCGCGCGGACGTGCGCGGCGCGACCGGGAAAATCACCGTCGAGACGACGGCCGCCGGCGAAGTGGTGCGGCTGCCCGAACCGGAAAAGGAAATTGTTTACCGCTTCGAGTCCGGCGAAGTGCGCCGCGAAGTCTCGGCCTCGAAGAATTCCCAGGTGCTGCTGCCGAAAGTCAAATCGTCGCAAATGCAGGCGGAAACACGCGGCCCGGTCAGCGCCTGGCGGTGGGAACTGGAACTGACGCCGCGCCGCCAGGAAACCCAACTGCCGCTGCTGTTCACCTTTGAAGCGGCACAGATGAAACCATGAAAATTCAACGCGAACATTTTGTCCGGCGAAGCGAGCGCGGCATGGCGACGGTGCTTTTCATCGCGCTGCTGGCCATCATGCTGATGCTGGTCACGGCGGAAAGCCGCTCGCTGATCCAGTTGCGCCGCGAGGTGAAACTGCTGGAGCAGCGGCAGCTCCAGCGCTTGAACCATCAGCCGACCAACGCGGTTGTCACCGCAATTTCGAAAAGCCAATGAACAATCTTCCCGCCGCCAAGATCAGGATGATGAAGGCGTCCATCCGCTGCCTCGTCTTCGGGGTGCTCGGCCTGCTGCCGATCATCGGCCTGCCGTTTGCGCTGGGGGCGCTGTGGGTTTCCGGCCAGGTTCGTGTGAAGGAAAAACAGTTTTGGAACGCCGCGCGGCCGTATCGGCTCTGGGGCGTGGTCTGCGCGGTGGTTGGAGCGTTGGTCTGGAGCGTTGTTGACACGCTGCTGATTTACCATTCACTCGCCAGCTACGCCGCCGCTTGAAACAGGTCGCGGCTACGCCTTCGGCAGTTTCTCCTCGACCATTTCGCAGAGCGCGTGGAACAAAACCTTTTGCGCCTCCTGAATCCGCGCCGTCGAACTGCCGGGAACAATCAGATCAATCGTTGCCACGCCCTTGGTGAAACCGCCGTCGCGGCCGAGAATGGCAATGCTTTCAACATCCTTGCGCCTGGCCTCTTCCAGCGCGCGCAGGATGTTTTTGGACTTGCCGCTGGTGGTGAGGGCGATGAGCACGTCGCCCTTTTCCGCGAGGCCCCAGACCTGCCGCGCAAAAATTTCATCCGCATGGTAGTCGTTGCACACGGCGGTCATGAACTCGCCGTTGGCCGCGAGCGAGATCGCCGGGTAAGGCCGGCGGTCGCCCAGGAAGCGGCAGAGAAATTCCGTGGCCAGATGCGTGGCGTCCGACGCGCTGCCGCCGTTGCCGCAGACGAGCAGCTTGTGGCCGCCGGTGAGGCTGCGCAAAACAAGTTGCGCCGCGCGGTTCAGCGGCTCTTCCAGCGTGGACAAACTGCGCAGCGTGGCGACAGATTCTTCAATGGCGCGTTGCAAATGGCTCATGGGAACAGCGTAAATGCTGGCGGTTGAAAGAAAAGGCGAAACCGGCGTCCGCCCCGCGCCGCAAACTTTTCCGCGGACGCCGACGGTGTGCATTGACTTAAACGCGGACGCCCGCTAATTTCTCTTTTCAATGCAGGAAATCATCGAGAAGCTGCTCATTTTGCAGGACCGCGACCGGAAAATCCTCCGCGTCTCAACGGAACTGGCCCACATCGGCCCCGAACGCGACAGCCTCCGCTCCAAGGCCGCCACCACCCAGAGCCAGTTGGAAGCGGCGAAGCTGCGCGTGAAACAGATCGAGACCGAGCGCAAGCAGCGCGACCTCGAAATCGAGGCCAAGAAATCGCAGATCGAGAAATACCTCAACCAGCAGCTCCAGACCCGCAAGAACGAGGAATACAAGGCGCTCACGCATGAAATCGAGCTGGCCAAGGAAGTCATTTTCAAGATCGAAGACGCAGAAATTGTCCTGATGGAACGGACTGAGGCCGCGCAGAAGGAAGTCGCCCGCACCACGACCGAGGCCGCCGCCGCCAAAAAACTGCTGGAGGACCAGATTGGCAAGCTGGACCAGCGCGAGGAAAACCTGCAGCGGGAACTCGCCGAGCTGCAAGCCAGCCGCAGGCAGGCCTCATCCGCCGTGGACGAACCTGCGCGCCACCGCTACGAGCGGATTTTCAAGAGCAAGGGCGAGAACGTGCTGGTGGGCATCGAGCACAGCGCCTGCGGCGGCTGCCACATGAAGCTGCCCGCGCAAATCATGGTCAGTTGCCAGGCGCAAGGCGAAATCGTCACCTGTCCGAGCTGCGGCCGGATCCTGTATTTCAACCGCGACATGAACCTGACGGCGGCGGATTGACCTTTTTTTCACCACCAGGCCCCCAAGGCAGGAAGGTTAAAAACTTTGTGCCTTGGTGGCTTTGTGGTAAGTTCACACTGGTTTTGGAAGGGCGGAGAATCGCTCCCGGCGCGAGCTGGGGGAGGAAAGTCCGAACTCCACAGGGCGCGATGCTGCGTAACCTTTGCAATTTCAAATTTGAGATTTCAGAGGATACACGCAGGCGGAAAGTTTCAAGGCTTTCCGACGGACAGTGCCACAGAGAATGAAACAGCCTCCGGCGCAAGCCGGCGGTGATGGTGAAAAGGTGCGGTAAGAGCGCACCGCGCGAAGCGCAAGCGACGCGGCACGGAAAACCCCATCGGGTGCAAGGCCAAATAGGAAACCGAGGAGCGGCCCGCTCCGCGTTTCGTGAAAGCGAAACAGGTTTCGGGTATCGGTCGCTCAGACAAATGATTCTCTCCGCCGCAAGGCGCAGACAGAATTCGGCTTACAGCCCTTCCAAAACCAATTCCCACCTCGGAAAGACGAGTTCCACGAGTTTCCTTACTCCGTTATTCGCGCCGCGTCCCGCGCGGAATCCGGCGGCGGGGGGGGGTCGGCGTCCAGACGGCCGGTTCGCTCAAATTTCCCAGGCGGCCAACGGCGCGGACTGAAATCGCGTCCGCGCTGACGTTGTCCAGATAGGCATCCTGCCGGCCCGGCGGAAAAATCTGCGTCGTCCAGAGGCCGTTGGCGCGGGCTTGCAGGAGCCAGCCGCGCGGCGGTTCGACGCTGGAATTTTCCCAGCGGACGTGCGCCGAATTATTTCCCGTGTCCACCATGAGCTTTGGCTTCAATGGCGGCGGCGCTAAAATCCACGGCGTCGGCGGCACGAGCGCGGGCGGCAGGTATTGCGCGCGGACGGCGGCGGCCAGCGCGGGATTTTCCAGCAGGCTGCGCAGGTGAAAATGCACCGCGCCCGGATCGCTTTTCTGGCGGATGATTTGAACCTGGCGGGGAATTTCGTCAGCGGGGAATTTCACGCCGACAAAGGCGTCGTTGAGCGCCGGCCAGACGTGGCGGCCCCTGGCATTTTGCGAGCGCCACCAGTCGAACAGCAGCGGGAAACTTTGTTCGCGCGAGGCGATGGACCAGTAAAGCTGCGGCGCGAGATAATCCACCCAGCCGTTCGCCAGCCATTTGCGCGAGTCGGCGAAAATTATTCCGTAGGCGTCCATGCCGCGGACCGGCGCCGGATTTTGCGGACGCCAGATGCCGGCGGGGCTGATGCCAAACTGCACCCATGGTTTCGCGGCCTTGATGGACCGCGCGAGGGTCTGGACGAAGCGGTTCACGTTTTCGCGCCGCCAGTCAGCCCGGCTCAGGCCGCTGTGAGCGCCGTATTCCCCCCAGCTCGCGTCGTCGGAAAAATCCATGTTCTGCCCGAGAAAATTTTTCTCCGGATACGGATAAAAATAATCGTCCAGCACCACGCCGTCCACATCGTAGCGCTTCACGACATCAAGCACGACGGCGAGGGCGCGCTCCTGGGTTTCCGGTTCGCCGGGATCGAGGAGGATCTGTCTGCCGTAGTAACGGACCAGTTCGGGGTGCGTGCGGGTGATATGATTCGGCGCGGGCGGCGATTTGGATTCCGGATGGCCGGCGCGGAAGGGATTGAACCACGCGTGCAATTCGAGTCCGCGCTTGTGCGCCTCGGCGATGGCGAGCGCGAGCGGATCGTAAAAGGGTTCGGGCGCGCGGCCCTGCATGCCGGTGAGATATTCCGACCACGGCTCGATGGCCGAGGCGTAAAACGCGTCGCTCACGGGACGAACCTGGAAAAAAACGACGTTGAAGTGGAGCTGCGCGGCGCGGTCGAGCAGCGAAATCAATTCCGCCTTTTGTTGCGCGACGGGCAGTCCAGGTCTGGAGGGCCAGTCCAGATTGGCGACGGTCGCGATCCACGCCGCGCGAAATTCGCGCATGGGCGGCGGCGGGATAATTGTTTCGCCCGCCGCAAAGGGAATCGCGGGCAGCAGAAACAAAGCCGTGGCGGCCATTAAACTGATTTGACGCATTGACCTGCAAATGAGACGCGCAGCCGGCGGCTTTGGCAACGGAATTTTGCAGGTTTGTCCGCAAATTGACAAGGCGGCGCAGATTTGGTTGAATCATGCCGTTGCAGCCTAAATCCGGATTGCTTCCTCAAGCCGGATGCGGGGAAACCGATTCCCAAGCGATTGGGACGGGGCGAACGGCTCGCGGCGACGCGTGCCAAGGCCACTTTCAAGGCCAAGCCCGTCAGCTAACCTCGTCGGCAAATTGGAGGGGCGATCCTCTGGAACGCGCGGCGTCTCCATGTTCCCCGCAGGCCACGCAGTTTTTATATGAATGTGTTTCGTTTGGTGAAAGATGTGGTGATCGGCCGGGCGCGCAATGTTTCCGACAAGAATGTCTTCCACCACATGTCGCTCGTGGCGTTGCTCGCCTGGGTCGGCCTCGGCGCGGACGGCTTGTCTTCCTCATGCTACGGCCCGGAAGCGGCGTTCCTCGCGCTGAAAAGCCACACCTGCCTGAGCCTTTTCGTGGCGGCGGCGACGGTGCTGACGATTGTCATCATCTGCACGAGCTATTCACAAATCATCGAGGCGTTCCCCTCCGGCGGCGGCGGTTATCTCGTCGCAAGCAAGCTGCTTTCGCCCACCGTCGGCGTCGTGTCCGGCTGCGCGCTGATTGGCGATTATATTCTGACCATCGCCTTGAGCGTGGCGAGCGGCGCGGACGCGATGTTCAGCATGTTGCCGGTGGAACTGCAGGTCTGGAAACTGAAATTCTCCCTCGGCATCGTGGTGCTGCTTTCCCTGGTGAACCTGCGCGGCGCCAAGGAATCCGTGCTGCTCTGGGTGCCGGTGTTTTTTGTTTTCGTCCTGAGCTACACGTTCGCCATCGTCTGGGCAATCTCCGCCCACTTCGGCGAATTGCCCGGCATCGCCCACGGCCTGGTGGCCGACGTGAACGCCGGCGCGGCGGAAGTCGGCTGGTTCGGTCTCATCGCCGTCGTGCTCCGCGCCTACAGCCTCGGCGCGGGCACCTACACCGGCATCGAGGCCGTCAGCAACGGCCTCAACACCCTGCGTGAACCCCGCGTGCAGACCGGCAAGCGAACCATGATTTACATGGCCGCGTCGCTGTCGTTCGTCGTCGGCGGCCTGCTGCTCGCGTATCTGCTCTACCACGTCGCGCCGGTGGACGGCAAAACGCTGAACGCCGTGCTGTTTGAAAAAATCACCGCCGCCTGGCCGCCGTTCGCGTCCCAGGGCTTTGTCATCGCCGCGATGGCGTCATCCGCCGCGCTGCTGTTCATCGCCGCGCAGACGGGCTTCTTCGGCGGCCCGCGCGTGCTGGCCAACATGGCGGTGGACCGCTGGATGCCCACGCGCTTCGCCACCTTGAGCGACCGGCTCGTCACCCAAAACGGCGTGCTGCTCATGGGCGGCGCGGCAATGCTCCTGCTGCTGTTCACCACGGCGTCCGTCAACCTGCTCGTGGTGCTTTACAGCATCAACGTGTTCATCACCTTCAGCCTCTCGCAGCTCGGCATGGTGCGGCATTGGTGGATCGAACGCGCCAAGGAGCCGGAATGGAAGACCCGGATTCTCATCAACGGCTTCGGCCTGCTGCTGACCAGCAGCATCCTCGTCTCGCTCTGCATCGTGAAATTTGACGAAGGCGGCTGGGCCACGCTGCTCGTCACCGGCGCGCTGGTCGGCGTCGCCTTCCGGGTCAAAAGCCATTACCGCCAGACGCAAAAAAAACTGCACCGCCTCAACGAGCTCGTCGCCGCCGCGCTCGCGGACGACGCCATTGCCGTGGAAAAAACGCCGCCGCCGTGCAACCCCAACGCCCGCACCGCCGTGTTTCTCGTCAACGGCTTCAACGGCCTTGGCCTGCACACGCTGCTCGCCGTCGTGCGGATGTTTCCGAAGGTCTATCAGAATTTCATCTTCTTGCAGGTCGGCGTGCTGGACGCCGGCAACTTCAAGGGCGCGGCGGAGGTGGAAAACCTGCGCGAACATTCCCGCGCCGAGGTGGACCGGTTCGCCGGCTACATGAGCCGGCGCGGGTTTTATGCCGAGGCGCATTACGCGCTGGGCACGGACATCGTGGACGAGGCGGCCAAGCTGTGCGATGTCATTGCCGAGAAGTTTCCGCAGGCGCAGTTCTTCGCCGGGCAGCTCGTGTTCAAGGATGAAAGCATGGTCACGCGCTGGCTGCACAACCACACGGTTTTTGAATTGCAACGCCGCCTTTACCAAAACGGACGCGCGATGCTGATCCTGCCAATCCAAGTTTGAAAAGCAAAACCGCCCGCGATTTGAAAATCGCGGGCGGTTTTTTGAAACCAAATCGCCTACTGAACCTCGGCACCTTCGAGGAAGCCTTGCAGATGGCGCACGCGCGTCGGGTGGCGCAGCTTGCGCAGCGCCTTGGCCTCGATCTGGCGGATGCGTTCGCGGGTGACATTATACATCTTGCCGATTTCTTCGAGCGTGCGCTCGTAGCCGTCGGCGAGACCAAAACGCATTTCGAGAATTTTCCGTTCACGCTCGGTCAGCGTCGTCAGCACGTCGCTCAATTTTTCGCGGAGCAGGCTGTAGCTGGTCACGTCGGACGGATTTTCCGCCGACTTGTCCTCGATGAAGTCGCCAACACTCACGTCGCCGTCGTCGCCCACGGGCGCGTGGAGCGAAACCGGCTGTTGCGCCATCTTGAGCAGCGCGTGGATGCGCGCCACCGGCATGTGCATTTCGTCGGCCAGCTCCTCCGGCGTGGGTTCGCGGCCCAGCTCCTGCGTGAGCTGCTTTTGCGCGCGCCAGAGCTTGTTCATGATTTCAATCATGTGGACCGGGATGCGAATGGTGCGCGCCTGGTCGGCGATGGAGCGTGTGATGGCCTGCCGGATCCACCAGATGGCGTAGGTGGAAAACTTGTAGCCGCGGCGATACTCGAATTTCTCGACGCCCTTCATCAAGCCGATGTTGCCTTCCTGGATCAAATCGAGGAACGACTGGCCACGGTTGGTGTATTTCTTGGCGACGGAGACGACGAGGCGCAAATTGGCCTCGGCCATGTGGGTCTTGGCCTTGAGCCCGCGGTCCGCCGCGGCTTTCAAGGCGGTGAACGCCTTGTGAAAATCCTCGCGCGGCATACGCCCGAACAGTTCGAGGGTCTGGATTTTCTGCTGCTCGGCCTCGACGGCCTCGCGCTTTTCCGAGCTGCTGCGCTGCGTTTCCAGCTCCTGCAGCCGGCGGAAGCTCGCCTGGAATTTTTCGTGGATGTTGCCGGCCACGATGATCATTTCCTCGACGACTTTCTGTTTGTAGTAAAACTTGGTGAACGTCTCCTGCAGCTTCGCGCCCAGCTTTTTCAAATCGCGCGCCAGGGTTTCCTTGCGGGCTTTTTGCTGCGCCTTCTGCCAGGCGAAGTATTTCTCGTCCACCTTGTGGTCCTGGTCGCGCACCTTTTTGATGAGCTTGCGCAAATCCTTGAGGTGGCCTTCACGGTTGGCGATTTTCTTGTCCACGATGACGCGGTCAAAACGCTCCTTGGGCGGCTCGGACAAAAGTTTTTCGGCGATGGCGATGTGTTCCTTGGCGGTGAAACCGAGGCTGTAAACGATGCTCTTCATCTCCACTTCGGCGTCCTCGATCTTTTTGCAGATCTCGACTTCCTGCTCGCGCGTGAGCAGGGGAACCTTGCCCATCTGGTTCATATACATGCGCACCGGGTCGTCCAGAATCTCCAGCCGCGCGTCCTCGTCCGCCTCCTCGGCTGCCGCCTGGTCGGACTGCTTGCGTTCGGCGCGTTCGGCCTCGGCCTGATCCATGACAATTTCCACATCCAGGCCGCGCAGCTTGGACAGCACCATGTCCAGATCCTCCGGGCTTAAATTGTCCGGCAAAATGTCGTTGATGTCGTCATAGGTGACATAGCCGTGCTCCTGCGAAAGATTCAGCAGCGTCTTGATCGTCTCGGCCAGATCCAGCGGGTTCGCCAGGACCGACGGCACGGGCGGCGGCGTCTGGCCGTTGGCCGGCTGTTTCGCGGCCGCAGTTTTGGCGGCGGCGGCGGCCGGATCGGTTTTGGCCGCATCCAGCTTCATCGCCTTGCTGGAAATGACAAACCGCCGCCGGACGGGCGGGGCTTTCAATTTCGGGGCTTTCAGACTGCTGTCAAGTTTAGTGCGCGGCGCGCTTTTTGCCGCCGTTGCTTTGCGTTTCAACATAAATAATCAGACAAACGAACCGCCGGCCGGTTCAGAAAAATCAAATAAACCACCGCGAACATGCGGCTTCTGACGAAACTCCCGCGTTCTTGGCCGTGAAGCTGGAACTGCGAACACCAGAAGACTGACGCTTGTCAATCCTAACTGCTTTGCGGGAAAATTCAAGCATAATCTTGCCTTTACAAGCCCCGGAAGTCCGGCTAAAGAACAAATGCAAATGATACAGATACAGTGCAGCAGTTTAAGTTTTCATCAATCCAATCACTCGGCAATCACTCGGCCGTCCGCACCGCCGCCACATCCCGCTGAATCTGCGCCCGCAGTTCCGCCGCCGAGCCGAACCGCTTTTCGTCCCGCAATTTGACGCCCAGTTCCAGTTCCAGCTCCTCGCCATAAAGCGGCCCGCTGAAATCCAGCAGGTGCGCCTCCACGCGCAACGGCGGCGACGCGGACGCCATCGTCGGACGCAGACCGAGGTTCAGCGCGGCGCGGTAGGTTTTCCCTTTCAGCCTGGTGACGGCGGAATAAACGCCGTTCGGCGGCAAAATCAAATTCGCCGCGTCCAGATTGGCCGTGGGAAAACCAAGTTCCCGGCCGATCTGCTCACCCGCGACCACGCGACCGCATATGGCGTAACACCGGCCCAGCATCTGGCTGGCCGCGTCCAGATTCCCCGCGCGAATCATTTCCCGAATCCGCGTGCTGCTCACGGCCTGGCCGTCCAGCGAGACGGCCGCGAGGCCGTGGACTTGAAAACCCAGCTCCGCGCCAAGCTTTTTCAGCAGCGCGACGTTGCCGCTCCGCCGGTGGCCAAAAACAAAGTCCGCGCCCACACACACACTGTGGATTTTCCCCAGTCCGTCCGCCAGTTCGCGGATGAAAATTTCGCCGGATTTTTCGCTGAAGGATTCGTCGAAATGAATTTCCAGCAATGCGTCCACGCCGAGCGATTCGATGGCGCGCAATTTCTGCGACCGTGCAAAAATCTGCGGCGGCACGCGGCCGGGCGCGACGACGGCATTGGGGTGCCGGTCAAACGTGATCACCAGCGCCAGCGCATCGTGCTGGCGCGCATTGGCAAGGGTCTGGCGGATGATCTGCTGATGGCCGAGATGCACGCCGTCGAAAACGCCGATGGCCAGGCAGACCTTGCGACTACCGTTGCCCAGTTCGTTGGCGGCATGAATTATTTTCACAAATTCTCCAGCCACAGATTTTCACAGATGAAACACAGACTCAAAATTGTTTCATCTGTGGCCATCTGTGGCTTGTTAAGCTGCGGCCAATTGCAAAAACGGCAGCACGCGCTTTTCCAGCTCCGCCGTCGTCAGGCGCAAAATCGCATCCAGCGGCAGCGCACCGGTCACGTCGAATTTTCCCGACGCGCTGCGCCGCAACGTCGTGAGATGCGCGCCGCAGCCCAGTTTTTGGCCGAGGTCGTGCGCGAGGCTGCGGATGTAAGTGCCCTTGGTGCAGGCCACGCGAAATTTGCCCAACGGCTCGGCGTATTCGGTGAAACGAAAATTATAAATGTGAATCAGGCGCGGCTCGCGTTCCACCTCGATGCCTTTGCGCGCGAGTTTGTAAAGCGGCACGCCGTCTTTCTTAATGGCGGAAACCATCGGCGGCATCTGCATCTGGTCGCCGACGAATTTCGCCGCTTCCTCGTTCAATTCCTCCAACGTCATCGGCATGACCGGCAGCGAACCGGTGATTTCGCCGTCGCAATCATAGCTGTCGGTGGATTCGCCGAAC
This sequence comes from uncultured Bifidobacteriaceae bacterium, assembly GCA_964449815.1. Lineage (GTDB taxonomy): Bacteria > Verrucomicrobiota > Verrucomicrobiia > Limisphaerales > UBA11358 > UBA11358. The sequence continues at coordinate 157,617 of CAYVGC010000001.1, read as the reverse complement.
CTGACCGTGCCTTCATAAACCTTGTCATCGCCCATGAGCCGTTCGGACAATTTGGTGCCGCGGCCGAGCACGATGACCAGCAGGCCGGTGGCGTTGGGATCAAGCGTGCCGCAGTGGCCGACCTTCTTGATGCCGAACCGGCGGCGGATGGCGTCCACCACGTCGTGCGAGGTCGGACCGGTGGGCTTGTCAACGAGAATGGCGCCGTCAAGGGCGGATAATTCTTGCATGAGAAAATAAAGCTTATCCTGCCGCCTTCAGCGCGCGTTTGACGGCCGCGATGACTTTGCGCTGCACCGAGAGCGGCGTGCCGGGAATGCGTGCGCCCGCCGCCGCCGGATGGCCGCCGCCGCCGAACTGCGCGGCAATCTCGTTCACGTTCACCGCCGCGCTTTTCGAGCGCAGGCTGATGCGCGTGAGCCCGGGCTCCATCTCCTCAAACACGCAGGCGACGACGACCGGCTCGATGGCGCGAATGTGGTCAATCAAGCCCTCGGTGTCGTTGCTTTCCGCGCCGGTGCGGTTGAAATCCTCCTGCTTCAGCCAGAACCACGCGATGCGGTCGTTGTCCGTCAGCCGGAACTTGCTGTAAACGTGCTGGAGCAGCTTCGCGCGGGACAGCGGATACGACTGGTAAACTTCGTCGCAGATCTTCGCGAGGTTTGCGCCGCGCGTGACGAGCTCCGCGCCGGCGTGAAACGTGCCGGGCCGCGTGGTCGCATATTGAAACGAGCCGGTGTCGGTGGAAATGCCGGTGAACAGCAGATCGGCAATCGGCGGCGTGATCGGCCAGCGCGCGACTTTCAACAGACGATAAATCAATTCGCCGCAGGAAGGCTCGCGTGGCGAAACCCAGTTCACATCGGCGTAGCGCGTGTTGCTTTCGTGATGGTCAATGTTGATGAAAATTTTGCGGTCACCAATGCACTCGCCGGCTTTGCCGAGCCGCTCGAAGCTCGCGCAGTCGGTGGCGATGACACAGTCAAATTTTCCGCCCGGCTTTGGTTTCTCAAAAAGTCCGTCGGGATTGAGAAACTGATACTTTTGCGGCACCGGATCGTCGTTCCAGACGGTGATTTTTTTGCCTTCGTTCTGTAGCGCCAGCGCCAGACCAAGCTGCGAACCGATGCAGTCGCCGTCAGGCCGGACGTGGCCGGCGATGCAAAAGGTTTTGTATTCGCGGATGGTTTCAACGATCCGATCAATGATTTTCGGATGGCTTTTCACGGCTCTTCGGTGGGACCGCTGTCCAAGGGCGTGGTTTTTTCCAGTTCCTCGATGATCTGCAGGACGCGGTTGCCGCGCACGATGGAATCGTCCGCGACGAATTTCAGTGTCGGGGTGTATTTCAGGATGACGGATTTGGCGACCAAGCCCTGGAGGCGGATGCGGTTCTGCTCCAGCACTTGCAGGCCGTGTTTCTGCTGGTCGGCATTGCCGAGGATGGTGATAAAGACGACGGCGGATTTCAAATCGCCGCCGACATCAATGTCGTTGACCGTGATGAGGCCGACGTCGCTGACGTTGAATTCGCGGCGGACGGCCTCGCCAATCGCGCGCCGCAACAATTCGCGCACCCGTTCATGTCGGAGATTGGGCATGGTTTTCGTGAATCGTTAAATTAACAAACCGGTGGTCGCCGAAGGTGAACCGTTTCAACAACGCAACGGTTAAGGATCCAGCGGTTCATAACTTCGCCGCAACCTTTTCCACCGCGTAACATTCAATGGCGTCGCCAATCTGGAATTCGCCGAAGCCTTCGATGCGGATGCCGCATTCCATGCCGGCGCGGACTTCGTTCGCCTCGTCTTGAAACCGGCGCAGCGACTGCGTGACACCCTCGTAAATGACATCCTTGCGGCGGCGCACGCGCACTTTGCCGCGCACAATGCGGCCGCTGCTGACCATGCAGCCGGCGACCGGAATGCCCTTGGACAGTTCAAAAATCTGCCGCACTTCCGCCGAGCCGACGACGGTTTCCTTGAGGTCGGGCTCAAGCAGGCCGGCCATCGAATCCTTCACCTGGTCAATCAATTCATAGATGATCGCATAAAGTTTGATCTGCACGCCGGCGTGCTTCGCCTTTTCGGCGGCGGTGCTGTCGAGCCGCGTGTGAAAACCGAGGATGACCGCCTTGGATGCGGACGCGAGCGCCACGTCGTTTTCCGTGATGGTGCCGACGTCGCTGTGCAGCACTTCAAGCGTGACCTTGTCCGACTCGATTTTCTTGAGCGCCTCGACAATGGCCTCGACGGAACCCTGCGTATCGGCCTTGACGACCACGCGCAGGACCTTGCTGGCCGCCGCTTCGAGCGAGGCAAACAGGTTTTCCAGCGTGATCTTCGAACGGTTTTCCAATTCATGGCTCTTCGCCTCCATCGCGCGTTCCTCGGCGAGGGCGCGGGCGGCTTTTTCATCGTCCACGGAGCTGAATTCCCAGCCGGCTTCCGGCACGCCGTTCAAGCCCAGCACGCTGACCGCCACGGATGGCCCGGCGACTTTCAGCCGCTGGCCTTCCTCGTTGATGAGCGCGCGGACTTTGCCGTAAAATTCCCCGCAAATCACCACGTCGCCGAGATGCAGCGTGCCTTTGCGCACCAATATCGTCGCGGTCGGGCCGCCGGGCGAAACGCCGGACTCGATGACGTTGCCCTTGGCGTTGCGGTCGGGGTTCGCCTTCAGTTCGAGCAGGTCGGCCTGGAGCAAAATCATTTCGAGCAGCTTGTCAATGCCCTGTTTCGTCAGCGCGGAACATTCAACGTAAATCGTGTCGCCGCCCCAGTCGTCGGGCACGAGGCCCTTTTCCTGCAGCTGCTGGCGGACTTTCAGCGGATTCGCATTGGGATGATCCATTTTGTTGACGGCGACCAGAATCGGCACCTTCGCCGCCTTCGCGTGCGCGAGCGCTTCGAGCGTTTGCGGCATGACGCCGTCGTTCGCCGCGACAACGAGCACGACGATGTCCGTCACGTTCGCCCCACGCGCGCGCATGGAACTGAACGCCGCATGGCCGGGCGTGTCGAGAAACGTAATTTGCGCGAGGCCGTTTTTGCGTTCGGGATGCGGCACGGCAATTGTGTAGGCGCCGATGTGCTGCGTGATGCCGCCGGCCTCGCTCGCCACCACATTCGCCTTGCGGATGACGTCAAGCAGCGACGTTTTGCCATGGTCAACGTGGCCCATGATGGTCACAACCGGCGCGCGCGGCTTCAGGTCCTCCGGCTTGTCGTCCACGTCGAGCTCGATTTTTTTCTCCGACTGATGGACGATGCCTTCGCCCTTGGCGCGCTTTTCCGCTTCAAACTTGTAGCCGTAGTGCGCGCAAACCTGCTGCGCGATTTTTTCGTCAATGGACTGGTTGACCGTCGCCATGACCCGCAGCTTCATCAGCTCGGCGATGATGGCGAACGGCTTCTGCTTCAGCGCATCCGCCAGCGCGCGGACGATGATCGGCGGCTTGATGGTGATGACCTGCGCGTCGGATGGCAGCGAAAATTTCGGCGGCGGCGGCGCGGCGGGCTTGGCGGACTGCTGGTTTTGCCCCGTCCGGCCATCGCGCCCGCGTTGAAATTGCGGGCGCCCGTCGCGCGACTGCCCGGCTCGACCGCCCGGCTGTGACTGTCCAGCGCGGGCGCCTCGTTGCGGCGATGAACCACGGTCGCCGGAACGCGACGAACTGGGGCGTGCGGGCAACTGGATGAAGCCGACTTTCTCGCCCATCTGCGGTTTGGGCGGCGGTGGTGGAACAATTGGAACAACCGGTTTTGGTGGCGGTGGCGGCGGCGGAACCACCACTGGCGGCGGCGCGATGACAACCGGCGCGGGGGCCGGCGCGGCTTTCACCTCGACGACGGGTTCAGGCCTTGCCTCCACCGGCGGTTCGGGCGCGGGCGGCGGCGGCGGGAGCGGCTCGGAGGGGACGGCAGCTTCTAGCTTGACCGGCGCGGGCTTGGAGGTTTCCTCAACGGGCTTGGGCGCCAGTCGCGCAGCCACGGCGGGATTGGTCCGGATGATTTCCTCCTCCAGCCATTCGGCGGTGATTTTATCGAGCGAGCTGGACGGGACTTTGGCGGCAGCAATGCCCATTCCCCTGGCCTTGACGAGAATTTCTTTGCTCTCGAGACCAAGTTTCTTCGCAATATCGTAAACACGAACGGGCATAAATAGTTTCAACTGCCGCCGACCGGAATGTGCGCCTGGCCGTCATGGCTCAAATCGCAAAAAATAAAACTGTTCCGGCCTGCGCCATAAAATCAAGGGTTGGCCGGCTCGCCGCCGACGTGCAACGTGCGGCGGCCCGCCTCGGCGTGCGCGGCTTCCAAAATCGCCGCCGCATTTTCGCCGATCTCCGGGATGTCCGCCAGGTCGCCGGCTTCCGCCTGCAACAAATCTTCCAGCCGCGTCACGCCGGCGTGGACCAGCGCGTCGGCCTGTTCGCGGGTGATGCCCGGAATCGCCGCGATCTGCGCCACCGCTTCCGCAACTTTTTCCTCAAAACCTTTGGTGACGACGTGTTCGGCATCAATCTCCACTTCCCAGCCGGTCAGCCGCGCCGTGAGCCGCGCGTTCTGGCCGCGCTTGCCGATGGCGAGCGAAAGCTGGTCTTCCGCGACCAGGATGTGCAGCGTCTTGCGAGCCTCGTTCACTTCGATGCTCTTGACCTTCGCCGGTTCCAGCGCTTTGGTGACGAACGCCTTGATGTCGGAGGACCACGGAATCACGTCCACCTTTTCATTGTTCAATTCACGGACGATGTTTTTCACGCGCTGGCCGCGCATGCCGACGCACGCGCCGACCGGGTCCACCTTTTGGTCGCGCGAATAAACCGCCATCTTCGTGCGGAAACCGGGTTCGCGCGCGATGCCTTTGATTTCAATCGTGCCGTCGTTGATCTCGGAAACCTCCAGTTGAAACAGCTTCACGATGAACCGCGTGTCGGCGCGCGACAAAATAATTTCCGGCCCGTGCAGCCCTTCCTGCACGGCCTTGACGTAGGCACGGATGCGTTCGCCGACCTGATATTCCTCCGTCGGCACGCGCTCCTTGTTCGGCATGAGCGCCTCGTATTTGCCGAGATCCAAAATCACGTCCGACCGCTCGAACCGGCGCACGGTGCCGCTGACGATGTCGCCCACGCGGTCTTTGTATTCGGTGAGCAGCATCGCCTTTTCGGCCTGGCGCACCTTCATCATCAGCGCCTGCTTGGCGTATTGCGCGGCGATGCGTCCGAAACCCTGCGGCGTCACTTCCTTCTCCAACTCGTCGCCCACCTTGGCGTCCGCCTTGAGCCGGCGCGCGTCAAAAACGGAAATCTGGTCGTGCTGTGAAATCACCTTGTCCGCCACGATGAGCTTGGCAAATGCCTTGATGTCACCGGTTTTTGAATCCATCTGCACGCGCAGTTCGCGCGCGGGGCCGACGGCTTTCTTGGCGGCCTGCAACAACGCGTCTTCGACGGCAGCCATGAGGGTTTCACGGCTGACGCCTTTTTCGCGCTCCCAGAATTCCAGACCGGCAATAAAATCAGCATTCATACGCTATTAAAAACGGCGCTCATCCACGACACATCCGGCGAACAAAAAAGTCGGAAAGACCTGCGTCTCCGACTTTCGCACGCTGGCGGACCAGCAATTTACCGCTTTGTGCATATAAAATAGTCACCGCAGCAACACACGTCAAGCTCAAAACCGGTCGTGTCCTGATCCGGTGACAACGCGGCGACGCTCCAACTCGTGTAAAATTAGAGAGTTGCCAATAAACACGCCCTTTCAAATCCGGCCCGGCCATCCCACTGGTTTTGCTCATGCGCCAGCGCCAGTTCGAGCCGCAGGAGGACTGGTTGCCGCAGACGTTGGGCGGGCTGTGTGTTCAACGGCAATCATCCCGGCAGCGTTTCATGCATGGCAGGCGTGTCGGCGAACTCGCGGGGACAACGGCTATTTTCGTTGGCTCGTTTTTGCGACCGACTTTCCACATAGCAACCAAGCGACGCGTCAAAGCTGACTCCCGTTTATCCTGTTCAATGGGGAAAAAGCGCCCAAGGCATGGGGTTTTACGACGCGCTTCCACACTTTGTCGCCACCGAAGGCGAACAGCGTGTTCATGTCAGCACCACCCAGACAGACACCCGTCACGCGACTGCGATCCGGCAGCGGCAGAATGACCTGGGGCGGACCGTCGTCGGCACAGACCTGTATGCCCATGCGCGTGGCCACGAACATCTGGCCCTCCCTGGCGTAGCCGACGGATTCAGCGCCCGCGTCGTCATCCCCATCGGCAACGTGCAGCCAGAAGAAACGTTCCTTGTTGATCAGGCTGCCGTCGGGCTGGATCTGGCAGCTATACACCCACTTGGAATGGCCGTCGGCAACAGACAGCAACCACTGGTCGGGGCGGTAGGCCAGGCCCGTGGCGGATTTCAGCCCGGAATCTACAAGCGTTTTCCGCCCATCCTTCACAAGCCAGACTTCGCCGGATCCGCCGTCCTTTTCCCCGGTGCTGGTGACATATAGACTGCCGTCCGGCCTGGCGAGAAGGTAGTTGCCTTGAATGCCGTCAGCCACCACGCGGCTCTGGCCGGAACGGTCGTAACACAGGATTTTGCCGATGCGGCGAGACACCGTGTAAAGCTCGTCGTTGGGGCCAATGGACAAACCATTGGCTTGGGCCGCGTCGGCAATAAACACCCCCACCTTTCCGTCGAGGCCAATGCGGCAAATCTTGTCGGCAGCGGTGGCGATGAAAAAAACTTCGCCGGCCGAGTTGCACGCGGGACTGCCAGCCTCGTGGTATCCTTGAGCCACCATTTCCCATTTCTCACTTGGATTGATGATGTCGCGCACCCGGGGTGCGCTTTGGCCTGCCTTGACGGGTTCCGGCCAACCCTTCCAGATGAAACGCATGGCTTCGGGGAACAGCTCATTCCAACCTGCGCAATGGGGACCATTGACAGAGCGGAAGATGTGATCGTAGCCGGAAAAGGTGAGAGCCTTGTCCATCTCTTGATCCAGCAGATACCAGTCACCCGCACAATTTTCCATGTCTTGCGTGGCGCTGGTCAAATAAACACGTATGGGCTTGGCCTCGAATTTGCGAATCAAAGTGGGAAATTCATGCCCGCCGCGAAAGGCGACAAAGCTGCCGCTACAGGCAAAAACTCGGGAAAATGCGCCGGGCCGTTCCCAGGCGGCATTGAAGGCCGCGATGCCGCCGCTGCTCGCACCGGCGATGCAGCGATCATTTCCGCTGCTGGACAGTTTCAGGTCGAAAGTTCTGGCCACATACGGCAGAAGTTCCTCGGTCAGGAAGCGGACATAATTGTCTCCGACGCCGTCATATTCAAAACAACGGTTGCGCCGTCCGAAGGCATTAGTCAATGGTGACTCCAGATTCCCCGGTGAGATGAACAAGCCGATGGTCACCGGCATGTCCTTGGCGGCAATTAGCATCTCCAGCATGCCTTTTACGCTGGAATTGTAGCCATCCTGCTGGACATAGACGCAGGCCGGCCTGGAACCGTCATATTGAGCTGGAATGAAAACCGTGCAACTGCGTCGAGTCCCAGGGAAAATCGCGCTTCCCGCAAAGGTGAAATCCTTGACCACACCCTTGGGAATATCCTGAAAGCCGATCTGACCGGCGGGGATTTTGGCCCCGGGCAAAGGTTTGAGGATCCATTGCAAATGTTCATCCGCAGAGTTGTAATCCCAGAGATCCTGTTTGGCACCGACGGTCTTGCCGCCGCCTAAATCGTCGAGGCCTTTCTCCGGAGCATGTTTCGGCACCAGGCAGCAGGATCCATTGGCGTTCTGCCGGATGGACCACAACTGCCAGGGCTTGCCGCGCTCTGTTTCCAGAACGACAGCGGTTCCGTTGTCGGTTTTCCCTTCGCTCGCCGTCAGAACCAGCGTTGCGCTGTAGGCGGGCCGCACGATATGGAAACCATCGTCCTTCGGCGTAATGACCCAGACCTGGTTCGACTCTGCTGATGGGTGGCCTAGTGACACGGCGGTGCCATCGGTTGTGCCCGCGCCAACGCCTTCCAGCACCATCTCCGGAGCGCTGACCGGGATGATGGTGAATCCACCTCGCCAGTCTTGAGCGTGCATATCCCTGCCGGCTAAAAGTCCAAGCAGAACCAAGGTTCTGAGAAGACATTGCGGACGAAAACAACCCAGCGCGGAGATGAGGTTCACAAATCGTTCCATAAATTTACATTGTGAGGGCGTTACTGATGTTAAAGCATGGGAAACCGAAGTTAAAGGTGTAACCTTGATGCCCAAACTGCGCGTCGCAGCTCACGCGGACAGCGCGAGCCTTTGACTGCCAGCCCAGTTGGCAACTTCACCAGCTTCCGGATCCGGCACCCGCCCTTCCGGAGAGTCAAGGTCCCGGGAAAATGCCGGGACTTGGTGAACCAATAAATCAACCGGCTCCGGGTGAAAACCCGGACGATTTCCAACATCCGTTTTCTTGCTGGTCAGAGTTTCCACCAGCTCGTCAACCGTTTTGGCTCGTTCGCCGGGTCGGGAGCCTGCGACTGCTGGCGCAACAGCAGACTGCGCGCGACCTCGAGCGCCAGGCTGAAGGCATCGTAGCTTAAAAAACGATCGCGGGGATCTTTCGCCAGCGCGCGACACAATGCGTCGCTCGTGGCCTGTGAAATTTCCGGCACCACCTGGTTCGGCGGTGTCAGCGCCGTATAGACATGCGCCTGCACCACCTCATCCGGCGTCGGCGCGTCAAACGGCACATGCCCGGTGACGGCATGGTAAAGGGTCGCCCCCAGACTATACATGTCGGACAGAAATGTTTCCGGCTCACGCTTGATTTTTTCCGGCGCGACATAATAGGGCGTGCCGCGCGTGAACTCGGCGGTTTCCTGCTCTGCGTCCGTTTTGCGCGCGAGGCCAAAATCCACCAGCTTCGGCTCGTGGTCGGCGTTGAACAAAATGTTTCCCGGCTTGATGTCGCAGTGCAGCAGATCGTATTTGAGCGCCATGTTCAGCGCGGACGCGATTTTGATGCCGATGTCGAGCACCTTCAACTCCGGCAGCAGGCGGAGTTTTTCAATGACGGTGTCCAGGCTGCCTTGGTCGGCCAGTTCCATGACCAGATACGTTTCGCCCTCCCATTCGTCAAAAGTGTAAATATGGATGATGTTGGTGTGATTCAGCTTGGCGCAGGCGCGGGCTTCGCGGCAGAAATTCTCCAGCGCCCCCGGCTCCGTGAGAATCTCCTTCTTCGTCAGCTTCACCGCCACATAGCGTTCCAGCATCGTGTCCCAGGCGCGATACACCGTCGCCATGCCGCCGGAGCCGACCTTGGCGCGCAGTTCAAACTGGCGCAACTGCATCGGCATCATGATGGCGTGGCCGCATTTTTTGCAGGGTTCGGTGGCCAGCGGCGGCAGATCGCCGGGGATGAAAGTCTTCGCATCGCATCCGGGACACGTCACCATCTTCAAGGGTTTGCTTGCTTCGCTCATGTGAGTCAGTTGAATTTATCACCAACCGCAAACCAAACAACAGAGAAAATCTTTTTGACAAACCGCCGCAGATAAGGTTTAATACCTCTGTAAAAATGAACACGACGTTCACTAAACAGATGAAGACGCAGGTGCCGGTCAATGGCTGTGTGGCCATTTGGCAGCGCAAGTCTCGTCGTTTTGGCGTCGTGGGAATGAAATTTTAGGCAAATTTAACTAAAGAATTTTTCAAAACCCGCGACTGCCAAAGCAGTCGCGGGTTTTTCGTTTTAACCCGAACCAAAAAAGAAAGGAACAATGACATGAACAGGAAAAACAACGAATTGCGGGCTGAATTCAGCCCCGAAACGCGCTTCGAGGTGCGGCCCGTGCCGCCCGCCCCGTTCCGCGCCACCCAAGAGACGGAGTTCGAGCAGCTCAAAAACCGGCTGCTCACCGAGAAGCTGCTCGCCACCGCGCAGCCTGACCTGAACGCCCCGATCCGGCGCGCCGCCAACGAGGCCGCCGCGCTCGCGTGGGTCACGTTCTACCCGCTGCTCGTGTTCCCGGCGTTGTTCGAGGAAAAAATCCGCACCGCCATCCGGCAGGCCGAACGGCAGGCGTGCGTTTACGCCCGCAGCCCCGAACTCGTTGCCGCATGAAAACGCGAATGAGTGAAACCGCGCCGGCGGGCGGCCGTGGGCACCAGCGAAAATCATCCGCCGCTCGTGCCCACGGCTGCTCGCCGTGCCTTGGATCGGTGGGGGACTGATTCGGAGCGCGGGCGGCGGCGGTGGGGATCAAAATTTGCCGTCCGCGCTCCTACGATTTTTCCTCGACGCGCTCAATGCGCGCGCCGAGTTTTTTCAATTTCACATCCATCTGCTCGTAGCCGCGGTCCAGATGGTAAATGCGGTTCACCTGCGTCGAACCTTTCGCCGCCAGCCCCGCAATCACCAGCGCCGCCGACGCGCGCAAATCGCTCGCCATCACCGGCGCGCCGCTCAACGGCCGGCCGCCTTTGACAATCGCACTCGGCCCCTCGATTTCAATGTCCGCACCGAGCCGCGCCAGCTCGCTGACGTGCATGAAGCGCGACTCAAAAATCCGCTCCGTGATGATGCTGATGCCGTTGGCCAGCGCGAGCAGCGACATCATCTGCGCCTGCACGTCCGTCGGAAAACCGGAATACGGCAGCGTCGTGATGTCCGCCGGTTTTAATTTCCCCTTCCGCCAGGCGATCAAATTCACGCCGCTGCGTTCGACGGAAACTCCCGCCTCATTTAATTTGTCAATCACCGCTCGCAAATGATCGGCCCGCGCGCCTTTCAGGGTCACCTCGCCGCTCGTCGCGCCGGCGGCGATCAAGAAAGTCGCCGCCTCGATGCGGTCGGGAATCACTTCATGCTCCGCGCCGTGCAGTTTTTTCACGCCGGTGATCGTGATCGTCGGACTGCCCGCGCCGAAAATCTGCGCGCCCATCGCGTTCAGAAAATCCGCCAGGTCCACCACCTCCGGCTCGCACGCCGCGCTTTCGATGACCGTGATGCCGTCGCCGAGCGTCGCCGCCATCATCACGTTCGCCGTGCCCAGCACCGTCGGACCGGCGCGACCGCCAAGAAACATCGAATTGCCAACCAGCCTCTTCGCCGACGCCTCAACATAGCCGCCCGCGATCTTTATTTTCGCGCCGAGCGCGGCAAAGCCTTTCAGGTGCAGATTGATCGGCCGGGCACCGATGATGCAGCCGCCGGGCAGGGAAATCCGCGTCTTCCGCAACCGCGCCAGCAGCGGCCCGGCAATGCAAATCGAGCCGCGCATTTTGCGGACGAGGTCATAATCCGCGCACCCCTTTATTTTTCCTGCGCGGACGGTGAGCGTGCCGTTTTCAAACTGCGCGGTTGCACCGAGCGACTCCAGAATGTTCGCCATGAACCGCGTGTCGCTCAAGTCCGGCACGCGGCGGATGATGCACGGCTCGTCCGTGAGCAGCGTCGCCGCCATGATGGGCAACGCGGCGTTCTTGCTGCCGCTGATGGTGACTTCGCCGTGCAACGGCACGCCGCCTTTGATCAAAAAACTGTCCATAAAAATTGAAAGTGAAATTCAACCGCAGAATAATTCGGATGCATCCGGGTAGAGAATCATTTCGCGCGTTCTTCTGGATGAAACCGGGTTCACCCGCGGTTAAAAATTTCATTGCCGCGCGATTAAAATCCGGGCGCGCTGACTGTAATCTTCCTTCACCGCTTCGACAATCCAGTTTTTATCCGCAAAGATTTTTCTGACCGCGTCCGCCTGGCCATCGCCGAATTCCAGCATGATTTTTCCGCCTGGCTTCAGGAATGGCTTCGCCTCCGCCGCCAGCTTCCGGTAAAAATCCAGTCCGTCCGCGCCGCCGTCCAGCGCCAGCTTCGGGTCAAAATCACGGACCTCCGGCTCCAGCGTTTCAATTTCGGCGGACGGAATGTAAGGCGGATTGCTGATGATCAAGTCAAACTGCGCCCCGGCTTTCAGGGCCGCAAAACCGTCGCCTGACAAAAGCTCAATTCGCGCGCCGACTTGGTTTCGCTCGGCATTTGCCAGCGCCAGCGCCAGCGCATCCGCCGAAATGTCCGTCGCGACTATCTTTGCGCCCGGACATTTCACCGCAATGGTGATGGCGATGCAGCCGCTGCCGGTGCAGAAGTCCAGGCAGGATGAAGGCTGATGGTCAAATGGTGCAAGAAACTGCCAGCCGAGTTCGGCGAGCAGTTCCGTTTCTGGCCGCGGAACCAGCGCGTGGCGGTTCACAGTAATTTCATGGCCGCAAAACGAGACCGAGCCGGTGATGTGCTGGAGCGGCTCGCGCTGGCCGCGCCGTCTGATGAATTCCCGCAAAGCATCCATTTCTCCCGTCGTCAGCACGCGGTCGAAGTTCAGATACAACTTCATGCGCGGCAGCTTGAGCAGGTGCGCGAGCAGCAGTTCGGTTTGCAGCCGCGGCGACTCGACATTTTTCCTGCCGAGAAACTCCGTGCTTTTCTGAATTGCTTCCAGGACGGTCACGCAAGAAAGTCTAAATTCAAAGCGCCAGGTTCAAAACCTTTTTTCGCGGATCATTTCCTGTCGCGCGTGTGGACGAAAAGGCCGACGTAATAAACCAGGTAATAGCCGGCAATCAATCCGAAGATAAAACAGGTCAGCGGACTTTGGAACGCTGGCGGACTGTTCGGCGCAGCCGGGGCATCGTGGACCACCCAGAAACGGTAAGCCAGCCGGCCAATGAACAGCACCGAGAGAAGGATGCCGATTTGCGTGTTGGGCGTGTAGAAGTGGCCTTCATTGGTTGTTTCAAAACGCGTAAGGCGCAGCCCGACGAAGCCCAGCGGCGTGCCGAGCAGCAGGCGCGGATGCGGCAGCGACAGGCTGAACAGCAGGAGACTGACGACGGAAAGGATGACGATGGAAACCGTGATGCGGCGGGGACGCAATTTTTGCCGTCCGATGTTGCGCCGCACGCGGCGGCAAATGCTCCAGACCAGCAGGCCGGCAAGCAGGATCGGGACGGCATGGCGGCGACGACATGCGCGGAGATTAGTTTTTCAATTCCACTTGTCCAGACGAATTCCGCCGGCGGCGGCAACAAGATTATTTGCCTTCCACGCCTTTGAGGTAGGCCAGAACCAGTTCCGGCAGATCGCGGCTGTAACCGCCTTCGAGCACGCTGAACAGCGGCGCATCCAGCGCGCGCAACGTCCGGCCGAGCCAGTGAAAATCCTCCGCGAGCAGCACGCCGTCGGCCAGCGGGTCGCGCAGGTAGGCGTCGAAGCCGGCGGACACGGCAACGAGGCCGGGCCGGAAACTGCGGAGGTCGTCCAGCGCGTGCGCGAGCTTGGCGCGATACGTCAGACGCGGCGTGCCGGGGCCGACGGGATAGTTGAAGCAGTTGCGCCCGCGATTTTCCGCGCCGGTGTCGGGATACGTCGGATGCTGATGCACGGAAAAAAATTCGATGCCCGGACGGTTCAGCAAAATATCCTCCGTGCCGTTGCCATGGTGAACATCAAAGTCAAAAACGGCGACGCGGTTTGAGCCGGTGGCCGCGGCTTCGAGCGCGGCGATGGCGACATTGTTGAGATAGCAGAAACCCATGGATTTTTCGCGCAGGGCATGGTGGCCCGGCGGGCGCATGAGGCTGAAAACATTTTGCCCGGCACGGGCCAGTTTCAATGCGTCCAGCGCGGCGGCGACGGACGCGCGGGCATAGCCGGCAATGTTTTCAAAATAGGGCGTGTCCTCGTCGAAATCTTTCGGCTCGGCGAGCCGTGCAAGCATTTCCGGCGTGTGGGCGCGGAGAATTTGTTCATCGGTCACGCTGGTGGGCGCGGCCCAGGTCAAGGCCAGGTCCGTCTGGCTTTTCAGCCGCGCGATGGTGTTCACGATGCGTTGCGGGCGGTCGGGATGGCCGGCGCGCGAGTAGCCGGTGCAATGTTCATCGGTGATGATAATCATGGATAAAGTTAATCATGAATGGGCGCGAAGGAACACGAATTTGTGTTCGGCGAGGTGACCAGGCATGAAAACCGGAGGCTGCTTCCGCCATTTTTACATGATTCTGTTTTGCAATCACGCGGCGCTTCTTTAAGCTGAAACGAACTGAAAATCAAATGATGAAATTAAAATTGTTCGCGTTTGCCGCCGCGCTGGGCACGTTTGTATTCAATGCCGCCGCGTGGGATTACGAAGGCCATCACGCGGTGAACGAGCTGGCGCTGGCGTCGCTGCCGCCGGATTTTCCGGCGTTCGCGCTGACGCCGGAGGCGCGCACGCGCATCGCCTACCTCGCCGGCGAGGCCGACCGCTGGCGCAATGAAACCAATCCGCGAAACGGCACCGGCCTCGCGCTGGGCCATGCGAGCGGGCCGGATCATTACCTTGATTTGGAGGACCTCAAGCTCTACGGCCTGACGCCGGAAACACTGCCGCCGTTGCGCTACGATTTTGTCGCGGACATCGTGAAGGCGCGCGCGGCGCACCCGGAAAGGTTTCCGGCGATTGACCCGGCGCGCGACAGCGACCACACGCGCGAACTGAGCGGTTTTCTGCCATGGGCGATCACGGAAAATTACGAAAAATTGCAGTCCGGCTTCAGCACCCTCGCCGCGCTGGAAAAATCCGGCGGCACGCCGGCGGAAATCGAGAACGCGAAGCAGAACATCGTTTATGTAATGGGCGTGATGGGCCATTTCGTCGGCGACGCGAGCCAGCCGCTGCACACGACGATGTATCACCACGGCTGGACGACGAACGACAATCCGAATCATTACACGACGGCATATGGATTCCACGCGTGGATTGACGGCGGATTTTTCCGCCGGACCGGCGGCATTGACGCCAAAAAATTATCCGCGCAAATTCATCCGGCGGAAAAGATTCCGGCGGCGTCCGATCCGAACGGCGTTTTTCACACGGCGGTGAATTTCGTCGCGGCCAACAACCAGCTCGTGGAGCCGCTCTATAAACTCGAAAAGGAAGGCAAACTGTCCGACCAGGGCTATGCCGGCGCGGAAGGCCGCGTGTTTCTGGAAACGCAACTCGTGAAAAGCGGCCAGTTGCTTGGCGACCTCTGGCTGACGGCGTGGCAGACCGCGCCGGAAGACACTTACCTTGAGCGCGAGTTGCAGCAGCGCGCGGCGACCGCGCCGGAGCAGAAATAAATTCCTCCACCGCCAGGGGCTTCCCGGCCGGCCGTCGAACGCTCAATCCGTCCGCCGGCGTTCTGCTGGTCGCCGGGGAAACATATCGCCCGGCTGCTGGCCGTGGCGTTTCTGGCGAGCCGGCTTGTGCTGCCGCACGTTTTCAGGTTCATCGCACGCCTGCTTGAAGCCGGCGACCTGCTGCGCGCCCTGGAATCCGCCGGGCAGAATCTGCTCGACGCCAAACGCCGGGCGCAGGAAATTCTTTTGGAAGAACGCAACAAAGTCATTCCGTGAAAAAATTTATGAAACCAGTCCAATTGAAACCCGCCCTTGCCGCCGCCGTGAAGGCCGCGCGCGCCGCCGGAAAAGTCATGCTCGCCAACTGGCACCGGCCCAAGCACGTCAACTCCGCCGAAGCGCACGACATCAAGCTTGAGCTTGACGTGCGCTGCCAGGCGCTCATCGAAAAAATGCTTGCCGCCAGTTTTCCGCAGGTGCCGGTGCTGGGCGAGGAAGGCGACACCGGTGACGTGACCGCCGAGTATCGCTGGGTCATTGACCCGATTGACGGCACGGTGAATTATTTCTTCGGGATGCCGCACGCCGCCGTTTCCATTGCGTTGCAGCACCGCGGGAAATCCGTCATCGGCGTGATTTACGGGCCATTCACCAACGAAATCTGGACGACGGTCAAAGGCGAGCCGACGCGGCTGAACGGGAAAATTGTCCGCGTCAGCCGCCGCGCAGAACTGGCGGACGCCGTCATCGCCCTCGGTTTTTCCAAAAGCCCGGAAAATTTGCGGAAAAGCCTGCCGCACTTCAACTGGCTGGCGCGGCGCGTGAAAAAAATCCGCATCATGGGTTCCGCCGCGCTGGAACTGGCTTACGTCGCCAGCGGCCGGCTGGACGCGTATGTCGAGCGCACGATCAATTTGTGGGACGTGGCGGCGGGCAGCCTGCTCGTGGAGAATGCCGGCGGCGAATTTTACACGCTGCCCGCGCCGCACGGCAAACTGCGGATGTGCGCCGACAACGGCAGGCTGCGAACGAAGCTTCAACTCGGCAGTTTGTTGACATAGACCATCAGGCAGTCATACTTTGGGGATGAATTGTCAGCCCGTTTGCCACCTTGCCTGGCTGCTTTTGACCACCGCGCTTACGCTTCCTGCCGCGCCGGTGATTGATCCGATTCCAGCGGCAACCATTCCGGCGGGCAAGTCCTTGATTGTGCCCGTCACCGCCACCACGGCCAATGGCCGGCCGTTGACCTTCACCATCACCAGCAGCACCAACGCCATCCTCATCGTGCCGCACACCAACAACCCGTTCTGGAAATTGAACGTGGTTCAGGCCGCCGCCGCCAACGCGCCGGGCGCATTTTCCACGCCGTTCCGGGGCGGCACCGCGACGGTGACCAATGTGGGAGACATGACCTTCCTGCTTTTTCCGGAATATGCGCCGCACACGGTCGGCATATTTCAAGGGCTTTCGGCTTCCGGTTTTTACAACAGCAACACCATCTTCCACCGCGTCATCGCCGGTTTTATGAACCAAGGCGGCGACCCGCAGACCAACGGCATGGGCGGACTGGTGTTCAGCTACAATGACGAATTCAATCCGCAGGCGGTTTTCAGCGGCAAGGGCCAGCTGGCGCTGGCCAACTCCGGCCCGGACACCGACGGCTCGCAGTTTTTTGTCACCGTGGCACCTTACCGGTATGGTGATTTTGAATACACTATTTTCGGCCAGTTGGTCCGCGGGTTCAATGTCCTTTCCAACATCAACCATACGGCCACGGATACCAACAGCCGGCCGCTGGCGGATGTCATCATCACGCAGGCGGGTTTCGTGCCAGACACCTCCGACACGGCGCTGACGCTGGCCGCCACCAACCGCGCCGGTGTTGTCGGCACGATCCAGGTGATCGCCGACGACGGAGCCGGTGGGCGGGCCACCAACACCTTCACGGCCACCACAGTGACCGACACCAACAGCAACGACCAGCCGTTTCTTTATGGCAATACTGTCACCAATCTGGTCGCCCCAATGGGCGTGACGTTGACGAATTTCATCAATGCGATTGGTCTCGATGGTGAGCCTTTATACTGGTATCCCGAATTTGCCGACCAGACGTCCGGTGATGCAGCTCCCAATTCGAGCTATAACATCAGCAACAGCGTGTTGCAGACTCTGACTTACAATATTACCAATGAGGATGGGCAGATTCAGTTTTTCATGGAACCGGTGACAAATTATGTCGGTCCGGTCAGCATTTATATGATCGTCAGCAGCAGTTCCGAATGGAGTTTGTATGAACAATTGGGTTTGTCCCCGCCGCCTTATGACCAGCAGGAATACACCTTCGTCTTTGGCGACACCCCGATCGTTGGGCAACCAGCCAGTGTCGCGCCGCAGCCATCAGCCACCTTCACCAACCTGTTGCTGGCCATCTTCACCAACGGCGTGGCCACCAGTGCCGTTACAAATTTCTCCACCGTCATCAACTGGGGCGATGACACCCTCACGGCGGGCGTGATCACCACCAATGCGGCCAGCTTCAAGCAGGTTTTTGGCGCCCATGCCTACACAAATTCCGGTGACTACCCGGTCTATGTCACCATTCGAAGCTACCTCGGCGTCACCACCGTAGTCAGCAACACCATCACCGTGACACCGTCGCTGAAGCCCAGCCGCACCGGCAACAACAGCGTCATCGCCTGGCCGGCCTGGGCGTTTGCGTATCAATTGCAGACCAGCACCAATCTGGCCGGTTCCGACTGGCTGGCCGTGACCAATGTTTCAACGCTGACCGGTTTTCAAAACGCGGTGTCCAATCCGGTTTCGGCGGCAGCCGCGTTTTTCCGCCTGAAGAAATAGCGGCCACGCCGGTTCAGTCCCGGCGCTCATTCAGAAAAGCCCTGAGCTTCGCGAGCGCCCTCGCGCGATGGCTCAACTGATCTTTCACGTCCTCGCCAAGTTCGGCGAACGACTGGCTGAAGCCGTCCGGCACGAACAACGGATCGTAGCCGAAGCCGCCGAGTCCGCTGGCGGAAAGCTGAATCCGCCCGGCGCACGCGCCGTCAAAAATCTGCGCCTCCAGTTCATCCGCAAAACAAACCGGCGAGGAGCTCCCGACCTTTCCGCGGGGCACCGGCACCAGCGCGATCACACACCGGAAACGCGCCGCGCGCTTTTCCAGCGGGACATCTTTCAGCAGGTGCAGCAGCCTGGCGTTGTTGTCGGCGTCATGGGAGTTTTCCCGGTTGCCGGGCGCGGCAAAGCGTGCGGAAAGCACGCCGGGCGCGCCGTTCAGCGCGTCCACTTCCAGCCCGGAATCGTCGGCGAGCACGAAATCAGGCCTGGATGTTTTAAGCTTTAATTTTGAACTGCCGGCGGCCAGCCAGCGGGCCAGCGCCACCGCCTTCTTGGTGGCGTTCCCGGCAAACGTCTCCGCGTCTTCGATCACTTTCGGCGCGGCGGCGAAGCCGTTGAGCGTGAGCAGTTGAAACCGCGCGCCAAGGATGGCCCGGATTTCCCCGGCCTTGTGCGCGTTGCGCGTGGCGATGAGCAGTATCGTCATGCGCCAAGATTAGCAAAATTTTTTCCGCCGGCGAGCTTGACGCAAAAAAATTAGGAGGCAGAATCACGAAATGAAATCACGTTTTGCCCTCGCGCTGGGTTTTTCACTGGCCGTGTTCGCCACGGGAACCGCCGCCGCCGCCACCGTCTGGCTCGACGATTTGAACCTCGCCGCCGCCACGCAGGGCTGGGGCGACCCGCATAAAAACCAGTCGGTGGAAGGCCATGCGCTGACTGTCGGCGGGAGGACTTTTGAACGCGGCTTCGGCACACACGCGGAAAGCATCTTGAACCTCAAGCTGGACGGCGGCGCGCAGAAATTTTCCGCCAGCGTGGGCGTGGACGACGAGGTGAACAAGAGTCCGAATTCGAGCGTGGAGTTCATGGTCGTGGGCGATGGCAAGGAATTGTGGAACAGCGGCGTGATGCACGCGGGCGACGCGGCGAAAGATTGTGAAGTGGCGCTCGTCGGCGTGAAATCGCTCGTCCTGAAAGTCGGTGACGCGGACGACGGCATTGACCATGACCATGCGGACTGGGCGGACGCAAAATTTGAAACGGTTTCGGCGACAACTTTTGCCACCAGCGGCGAACCCACGCTGATGCCGGTCGCCCCATACATTCTCACCCCCGCCGCACCCGCCACGCCGCGCATCAACGGCGCGAATGTTTTCGGCGTGCGGCCCGGCTCGCCGTTTCTGTTCACGATCGCGGCGACGGGCGAACGGCCGATGACCTTTTCCGCGAAGGGCCTGCCGCGCGGGCTGAAGCTGGACTCGCAAACCGGCCGCATTACCGGCGCGCTGCCCGCCAGGGGCGATTTCACCGTCACGCTGCACGCAAAAAATTCGCTCGGCACGGCGGAGAAAAAACTTCGCATCGTCTGCGGCGACCAGATCGCGCTCACGCCGCCGATGGGCTGGAACAGTTGGAATTGTTTTGCCGGCGCGGTTTCGGAGGAACGGGTGAAACACGCGGCGGATGCGATGATCAAGAGCGGCCTGATCAACCACGGCTGGACTTACATCAACGTGGACGACTTCTGGCAGAATCACCGGGATTCGACCGACCCGACGTTGCACGGGCCGTTCCGCGACGCGCAGGACAACATCGTCCCGAACTCGCGGTTCCCCGACATGAAAGGCCTGGCGGATTACATCCATGGTCTCGGCTTGAAGGCGGGACTTTATTCCTCGCCCGGCCCGTGGACCTGCGGCGGCTGCACGGCAAGCTGGCGGCACGAGGAGCAGGATGCGCAAACCTATGCGAAGTGGGGCTTTGATTATTTGAAATATGACTGGTGCAGCTACGGCGACATCGCCGCCGGCAGGGACCCGGATGCCAAGGGCATTCCGCTCTGGAACGGAACCGCCGCGGAGCCGGCCGGCGCGATTTATCCCTACCAGGTCATGGGCAAATTCCTGCGCGCGCAAAACCGCGACATCGTGTTCAGCCTTTGCCAATACGGCATGGCCGACGTGTGGAAATGGGGCGGCTCGGTGGACGGCAATTGCTGGCGCACCACCGGCGACATCACCGACACCTGGCGCAGCCTGAGCAGCATCGGCTTCCGGCAGGAAAAGGCCGCGCCGTTCGCCAAGCCGGGAAATTGGAACGACCCCGACATGCTCATCATCGGCCAGGTCGGCTGGGGCAACCTGCACCCGACGCGCCTGACGCCGGACGAACAATACACGCACATCAGCCTCTGGTGCCTGCTGTCCGCGCCGCTGCTCATCGGCTGCGACATGGAAAAATTCGACGACTTCACGCTGAACTTGTTGAGCAATGACGAGGTGCTGGCGCTGGATCAGGATGCGCTCGGCAAGGAGGCGACCTGCGTGCTTACCAACGGCGATATCCACGTGTATGAAAAAGAACTGGAAGACGGCGGACGCGCCCTCGGTTTTTTTAATCTCGGCGCCACGCCGGCGGAACTGCAGTTCAATGAGCTGGCCAAGCTCGGCTTCAGCGGCAAACAGCATGTCCGCGACCTGTGGCGGCAAAAGGACTTGGCCGACGTGAATGTGGCGGATGGTGTTGTGCCGCTCACAATTCCCGCACACGGCGTGATGCTCTACAAATTAACCGCCGTGAAGTAACTGACGGCGGCGGATTTCCGTCCTTCAACCGGCGCGTCGAGCCATGCTCGCCGCGCCGGTTTCGCAACGGTTGCAAGTCGGGCTTGCGCGCCCGATTTGGAACGCTGGCTTAAAATCTTTATTGGCTCGCTTGCTGGTCAGGCAATTTCTTAAGTTCTTCGGCTGCGGCAGGCGATCCTGCATCAGCAGCCTTGCGAAGATAGATACGTGCTTTGGCTAAATCCCTCTCCACACCGTCGCCATCACGGTATCGCTCCCCCATGCGGAGTAATCCATACTCATCGCCTTTTTCAGCCATGTCTTGATTTGATTTGAGAGCCTTCGCTACCGCAGCTTTTTGGGGCGCTCCAATCCGTTCATTAATTGCTGCCAATTCCTCTGGTGACCAAAGCTTAATGCAAGGCCTTCCGTAATCCAGTTTGTGTATTGTTAAAATTTGGTCGTTGGCATTCGTATAAGTGTAATAGCCTGCTTCACAAGCCAACATTTCTTCGTATGGCTGTGTTGAAGGATAAGGAAAATTTGCAACGATAAAGACGTCATCTCCATAAAATAGGTGGGCGGTGCTGGCATCAGAAACGCCATGCTCGAATTGACTTGTTCTTTGGTTATAAGATTGGCCTCCAACGAGGCCTTGAGGCTGGTTACTTGTTTTTTTGGCTGAAAGATTGACTGCCGGCAGAGTCTTGAGAAGTTGTTAGATGATTTGCGTCCAGAACTGGATAAACAGTCAAAGGAGTATTCCATTTACCTTTGAAGATCGTGCCGTCAGGGCCCGCTTCTTGTGGTAGTCCTTGGAATTCAAACCAGCCGTTACCGCCCGCGTAATTGGTGCTTCCGTTGATAGCCCGCCACGGATCTTTTGAATAAATCCTTTGAAGCGTGGCTTGCTGGATTGCTGTGAGTCTGGCCTGTTCGGCCTGTTGTTGAGCCTGAACAGCGTAAAGATACTGCTCTTGGGCAAGGGCTGCTCCCGGATTGAAATTAAGCACGCCGCCGCTTGTTGGAGTGCCCGGTTGTGGATAACTTCGACATAATTGGCAGGTTCCTACAATGAGAACCAAACCAAAGAATTTTGATTTTAGTTTCATTTTTATTTCCCCTCGTCATTGGTCGGATTTCCATTTTATTTCGCCGGGGTCGCCGCCGGGGCCGGTTTGGCTTGCGGCACGGGCGTGTGTTTCTGCACGTGGCTGGCGATGACCCATTCGGCGAGCTTCTGCGGGTCGTTTTGGTAGGTGTTCTTCACCACGGTGTCGAGCACGTGCAGGGCGATGGCCGCGTTGTGCGCGGCCTCGGCAATGCCGCCGGTCGCGCCGCCGCGCACGCCCTTGCCCGCGCCTTTGGCGGCCAGGGCGGTTTCGTAAATGCCGATGTCGGCGGTAAGGGTGTCCAGAAAACCGGCGGGCAGGCTCACGGTGAGGAACTGCGCCTTGAGCGGCGTGGCGTCGGCCAGAAAGGCGCGGGCGGAATTGAGCAGTTTCGCGGTGCCGTTGCCGCGCGGCAGGAGAAACTTTCCCGCCAGTCCGGTCGTGCCCAGCAGCGCGAGGGAATGCGCGGCCCCGGCGATGCCTGCGAGGTCGCCATGCAGATGCACGCGTCCGACGGCCAGGGCCATCACGGCGGCGTGGGCCGATTCGCCGCCGGAGACCTGCGTGGCACCGAGTCCGTCGAGCAGGGTGACGGCGTTGGTGACGAGGGCGAATTGTTGTCCACCGGTGCTGGTGGCCGGAAAGTCCGCGGCGTATTTCACGCCAAAGGCGGAGACGTTTTTGAAGGTGGCGTTGAGACTGGCTGCTTTTTGTTTCATATTGCGGTTTTGTTTTGATTTGAAGCTGCCCTCCTGTGGAAGCGGGGGTTGAGGCGATTATGCGCTGATGCTGACAAGGCGCAACGACTATTTTCCCCGCACAGATTCAAGAATCCGATGCACAAGTCGGAAAACAGGCTGCACAGGTCAACGGAAAGGGTGAACGGCTCGAAGACCGCTTGCACAGGTCAACAGACAGGCTGCACAGGTCGGAAGTGGGCCTGCACAAGTCGGCGGAAGGGATGCACAAATTGGCGGCAACCAGGAACAGATTAAAAGACGGCAGGCACAAGCCGGTTTTCACCGCGCCGCGCAAATTTTCCACCGGCCGGCTGCGTCCGTCCACCGCCGGCGCGGAAAAGGGGTTCCGGCTTTTTTCAAATGCGACCGGTCATTTCAAAATATCACGCGCGCAGTTCGCGCACATCCACGGCGTCCATGCCGGCGGCGCGGATGGCCTGGAGGCCAAGCTCGGTGTCCTCATAGGCGCGGCAGAATTCCGGCGCCACGCCGATACGCCGGGCGGCTTCCAGAAAAATGTCCGGCGCGGGCTTTTGATGTTTCACCATTTCGCTGGTCACGACCGCGGCAAACAGATGGCGGATTTTCAAGTGCTCCAGCACGCCGGCAATGATGGGCTGCGTGCCGCCGGAGGCGACGGCCATGGGAATTTTCCCGAAATTGGCCCGGGCAATTTCCACAACCGCAGGCACCGGCTCGATTCCGGCCATGAGCGGCAGATAGACATTTTCCTTTTCATGCGCCACGGCGACGGGGTCGAACGAACGCCCCTGTTCCTCCGCGAGCATTTCCAAGATGTCCCGCGACGGCACGCCGCCGAGCGAATAAAACCGGTCTTCGGGAAAATGCAAGTTGTGGCGGCGCGCGATCCGCTGCCAGGCCTGCCAGTGCAGCGGCATGGTGTCGGCCAGCGTGCCGTCGCAGTCGAAAATCAGCCCCTTGATGTGTCCGGGCAATGTCATAATTCGTTGCATCGTTGAATTGTTAAATCGTGAACCGGCCTGCCGGGGCAACGATTCAACCGTTTAACGCTTTCAGCCTTTCTTCCATGTCATGCGTCATCAGCGGCTCAATCAAACCGTCCAGATCGCCGTCAATGAACGTGGATAGATTGTAGAGCGTGACTTCGACGCGGTGGTCGGTGACGCGGTTTTGCGGGAAATTGTAGGTGCGGATTTTTTCGCTGCGGTCGCCGGTGCCGACCTGCGATTTGCGGTGCGCGGCGTATTTCGCGTTTTCCTCGGCGACTTTTATTTCGAGCAGGCGCGAGCGGAGCACGGTCATCGCCTTCGCGCGATTTTTGATCTGCGACCGCTCGTCGGCGATGCGGACGGTGAGGCCGCTCGGACGGTGCTGGATTTGCACGGCGGAATCGGTGGTGTTCACGCCCTGGCCGCCTTTGCCGGATGCGCGGCAGACGGTGACTTCGATGTCCTCGGGCTTGATCTCAACGTCCACTTCCTGCGCCTCGGGCAGAACGGCGACGGTGCAGGTGCTCGTGTGGATGCGCCCCTGCGCTTCGGTGGCCGGCACGCGCTGGACGCGGTGGACACCGCTCTCGTATTTCAGCCGCTTGAAAACATCCGTGCCGTTGATCTGAAAAATGATCTCCTTGAAGCCGCCGAGGTCCGACGGGCTGGAGTCGAGCGGCTCAATTTTCCAGCCGCGCGTTTCGGCGTAGCGGCAATACATCCGGTAAAGGTCGGCGGAAAAGAGCGCGGATTCGTTGCCGCCCGCGCCCGCGCGGATTTCCACAATGGTGTTGCGCGAATCCGTCGGGTCCGGCGGCACGAGGCCGAACTGGATTTGCTGCGCGAGCTTTTTTTCGTCCGCTTCCAGCCGCGCAATCTCCTCTTTTGCCATCAGCGCGAGTTCGGATTCCGCCGCCTCGCTTTTGAGCAATTCGCGGTTCTCGTTCAAGTCCGCAGCCGTTTTCAAATACGCCGCGCCGCCCGCGACCAGCCCTTTCAGCCGCGCATATTCGCGCGACAATTCCTGCGCGTTTTGCGGATTGTCAAACACCCTGGCGTCACTCAGCAAGGATTCGACCTCGGCAAAGCGCCTGCGGAATTTTTCGATGTGCGGCTTTAAGTCCATTTCATTTCAGCCACAGCTTTTCACAGATCAAACACAGATGCAGAAAAACCGGGAAAGTCCGTGCCGGGAAATCTGTGTTTCATCTGTGTGAATCTGTGGCTGAAAAAAACAAGCCGCCCGCAACCCCGGAAAATTCCGGCGCTGCGGGCGGCGTTGATCGGAAAGCTAAACTTTTTTCTTTTTCTTCGCGGCGTGTTCGGCCTGTGCGGCCAGTGTTTTGGCGGCGCGTTGCTGGAATTTATCCACGCGGCCGGCGGTGTCCACAAACTTCTGCTGGCCCGTGTAAAACGGATGGCAGACGTTGCAGATGCCGACGATGATGGTCGAGCGGGTCGAGCGCGTCTTGATCACGTTGCCACAGGCGCAACGGATTTCCGCGTCCACATATTTTGGATGGATGTCCGTCTTCATAAAAAGGTTGTTAAGGCTAGCAGGAAATCACCGGATGACAAGAGAGAATTTGGGGGCATCGCCCGGGCGCGGCTTGAGGCTGCGCGCATAATTGCGGTGTGAATGAATTCCTCATCCGGCCCACCAAAATCTCAACGAAAAAACAATGAACACCGAACCGACGCGCCAACGACTCCAACAACGCCTGCAAACGGAAGGCAGCCGCCACGGCGAAGTTTTCATCTCGGCGGTCGGCGGTTCGTGTCCAGGTCCGGAGCCATCATGTCCACTTGCGGCCCGATGAATGAAATCGTTTCCTGTGTGAACCGGCGCATGAACCGCCTGCGTTCGTCGGCGGGGGTTTGGAGATGGTCAGCGACGAGGTCAAACGGTGGGCCCGCCGTCTAAAAAGCCGGAGGTGCGTAGATTTGCACAGGTGAGCCAATTCAAACGGATTTGACAATCTTGAACAGGCTGGCAATGGCAAACCTGACCATGGAGAGAGATTGACCAAGCCAGACGGGTCAAAATAGTTTGGCTGGCGTGGGCGTATCTACCAACTGACCGACTCAGACAACTAACACTGCCTTCAACTGTCAACCGACACTCACGTCCACACCAGCCAACAACAATGTCGTCCGGCTTGCGGTTCTGTCAAGTGGTCAAAGCCAATTAAATGAAAACGCCTTCACTCTGCACCTCAGCATAGGCGAAAAACACACGGGCCTCAATAAATAAAGGGTTTTTGCTTGGCGCGTGGTTCCGGATCAGGTTTAATGTGTTGTCAACAACGCTCGACAACAACCAAAAATAACCTATTGAATTATGGCAAAAGCCCTGACCAAATCCCAGATCGCAACTGAAATCGCGACCAAAAACAATCTTACCAAAAAGACGGCGGTGGAGATTCTTGAGTTCCTCGCGGAACTGGCTTACAAAAACGCCAAGAACAGCTTCACCATCCCCGGCCTCGGCAAGCTGGTGCTGGTGAACCGCAAGGCCCGCGTCGGCCGCAACCCGGCCACCGGCGAAACGATCCAGATCAAAGCCAAGCGCGTCGTGAAGTTTCGTGTCGCCAAAGCGGCGAAGGACGCCATCCTCGGTGCAAAAAAGTAAAAACCGGCTTCCGTTTTCCAAGGCGCTCTGACCATTTCGGAGCGCCTTTTTGCTTATGACTCGGCACCAGACAGCGCCGCCTGTTTGTGACCGCTCTTCGCCGCAATTTTTTTGGCCGCTTCGTCGCGAGCCGCCGCCGCTTCTGCCGGAAGATAAAGATAACGCTGACAATTGTCGCACAGGCGGACGTCCTCACCGCGTTTCAGTTCCATCACCACCCCCAGAGGCACGCGCATGTGACAGCCGGTGCAAGTTTGATTGCGCAAAAGCGCCACGCCTTTTTTGCCTTTGTCGCCCAGGCGATCATAATGGCTTAAAATCGGCTTCGGAATTTTCGCGCGCAGGTGCGTGATCCGCTCTTCGGTTTCCGGTTTAACCGTCGTGTCAAATTCAAGCGCTTGAAGCTCGAACAAATTTCGCATTATTTCGTTCATAGAAAAATAGCGGTCAGTGATTTCCGCGCCGCAGCGAACGGGGCCGGCTGCTTTGCCCCGGCGGCAATTACAAATTGTGGGGCTGATTTCGGCGGACAGGAGACTCGAACTTCTGGTAGGCTATCATCCACTGGCGCTCATGCCCCCGCCGAAATCAACCTCACAGGAAACCGGCGCCGGTTCCTCCACCTGAACGCCGGTTCCTGCGATAAAGTTGCACGTCAATGCAACCTGGATTGGGCTTAATGTTGTTTGCGCATCTGACGGCGCGTGGACTTGGGCGCGGTCGCGGGCACCGCCTGGGCGGCTTGGGCCGAGGCCGGTGCCGGCGCATTCGAGGAACATTGCTTGCCGCAAGCCGGGGCGGACGATGTGTTTGTAGTCGTTGTTTTTGAGATGTTTGATTCGCTCATAATAATTTCAGTT
This sequence comes from uncultured Bifidobacteriaceae bacterium, assembly GCA_964449815.1. Taxonomy (GTDB): domain Bacteria; phylum Verrucomicrobiota; class Verrucomicrobiia; order Limisphaerales; family UBA11358; genus UBA11358. Next base: position 130,495 of record CAYVGC010000001.1, on the reverse strand, counting down.
TAATGGTTGTTTCTAGTCAACCGCCTTCTTCCAATGCAAACGACATGCCAAACAACTTGCGAAGAACCAGGCGCGTGAAATCGCTGATTATACAAGGAAATACGCGCATCCGGAGAACCCGCTAAAACCAGCAACCGCGCGTTAGTGCAATTCTTGCACCACCGGGCAATTGTTGGTGCAAGGCCAGACGGCGCGCCATTTCGGCACGCTATTTCTTTTCCGGCGCGTCGGTGGCGTCCAATAAATCGTATTGCTTCAGCTTGTATTGCAGCGCACGCCGGCTGATGCCGAGCGCTTCTGCCGCCGCCGCGCGATTATGGGTGACATGCATGAGGGTTTGGCGGATCAGCAGCTTCTCCACTTCTGCCAGCGGCGTGCCGGGCCGCACGGTGAACGTGACCAGGCTGCGATCAAATTCCTGCAAAAAATCCGGCAGCGCGGCGACCTCCACCACCGCCGCGCGGCTGGTGATGACCATGCGCTCAACGGCATTGCGCAACTGCCGCACGTTGCCCGGCCAGGGAAACCGCTGGCAAAGCTGCATCGCCTCCGGCGACATCCGTTTGCGGCCGCGCTTGTGCGTGGCGGCGAAGCGGTCGAAAAAGCGGTCGATCAACAAAGGAATGTCCTCGGCCCGCTCGCGCAACGGCGGCATGACGACCGGCACGACGCTCAACCGGTAATAAAGATCCTCGCGAAATTTCCCCTCCGCCACAAACTCCGGCAGCTTTTTGTTCGTCGCCGCGATGATACGCACGTTCACGCGGATCAGCTCGGAACCGCCGACCATGCGGAACGCGCCGTCTTCCAGCACGCGCAGCAAATCGCCCTGGCCCTTGGGCGACAGGTCGCCGATCTCGTCGAGAAACAGCGTGCCGCCGTCGGCCAGTTGGAACCGGCCCGGTTTTTGCGCGGCGGCCCCGGTGAACGCGCCCTTCACATGGCCGAACAATTCGGCTTCGAGCAGTTGTTCGGCAAACGCGGCGCAATTGACGGAAATGAACGGCTTGTTCCGCCGCGGGCTGTGCGTGTGAATCAGGCGCGCGGCGATTTCCTTGCCGGTGCCGCTTTCGCCTTCGATCAACACAGTCACGTCGCTTTGTGCGACCTCCTCGATCAGCCGGGAAACAGCCCTCATGCTTTCACTCTCGCCGATCAGCGGATTCGGCTCGGCCCGTTTTTGCAGCCGGGAACGCAGCTCGTTGTTTTCCACCACCACCGCCTGATATTCCAGCGCCTTTTGCACCTGGATGCGCAGGCGTTTGAGATCAATCGGCTTGGGCAGATAATCGTAGGCGCCCAGGCGCATCGCCTCGACCGCGTTTTCAACGGTGCTGAACGCGGTCATCAAAATGAACAGCGTGTCGCGGCTGCGCTCGCGGATTTGGGCGAGCAATTCCAGACCACTCACGCCCGGCATTTTGACATCGGAAATCACCAGATTGTAGAGGCACTGGCTGGCAAGCCGCGCCGCCGCCGGAGCGTCGTTGGCGGCGTCCACGATGTAACCTTCGCGGCGCAGGCCCTCCTGCAAACCGGCGCACAAGCCCTGTTCATCGTCCACCACCAAAATTTTTATCTTTGAATTATCCACGGTCATTCCTTTCGCTTGAGCGGCAAGGTCAGCGTGAACACGGCCCCGCCGCCCGGCACGTTGCCGGCGCGCAAATCGCCGCCGTGGGCCACCGCAATCTGCTGCGCGATCCACAATCCCAGCCCGTTGCCCTCGGCCTTGGTCGTGAAATAGGGATCGAAAATGTCGCCCAGCGCATCCACCGGAATGCCCGGGCCGGTGTCCTGCACGCGCAGGAATAAATTTTCTCCAGATTTCGCCGCGCTGACTTTTACCCGGCCGCAGCCGCTGATCGCCTGAATGCCGTTGATGATGATGTTCAAGAGCGCCTGTGTCAGCCGGACGGAATCAACCTTGACAAGCGGCAAGCCCGGTTCCACCTCCGCCAGAATTTCAACTTTTCGCGCGGAGGCTTCCGGACGAAGCAGCTCGCAGACATGCGAGACGATTTTTGTCATTTCAACCGGCTCCAATTCAAGCGCCGACGGGCCGGCCAGTTTCAGGAAGCGTTCGACAATGCTGTCGAGGCGGTGCAATTCACCGTGGATGATGCCCAGGCGCGACGCAAGCTGTGTGCGCACCTGTGGCGACAGCGTGCTCAAGTCCTCTTCCAGCAGTTGGAAGTGAACATCGAGCGAACTGAGCGGATTGCGGATCTCATGCGCGAGACGTTTGAGCAGCCGCGCGAGCACGTCGCGTTTCTCCGTGGCCGGCAACTGCGCTGCGTCCTGGCCGATCTCGCTGGCTAAAATATTTTCCTTCACATCGCCTGAAACATGTCTCACGCCGCCCCGCAGGCCAACCTCTTTTTTGACAATTGTCTTCCGACTTTTGACTGTCCGCCTCAGGCGACCGCATTGAATTGAAATTCCCGTGGCAAAACCAGATGGTTGAAATTATCATGCGCAGTTCCAAACCGAGAATTTGCCGGGCCGACCTGAACCGCCGCGAACCGTCAGATTTTTTCATCCCAGCCAGATGTCGGGTCATCGAAGGCGGCCACGGCGTCTCAGACCGAATGTCGCTTCACAACGCCAGGAATTAACTGATCCAGCGAGAGTTTTCGCCAAAAAGACTTCGGGCTGGCCTTGGACCTCGGGTTTCAAAATTTTATCTGCTCTTAAAGCAAGTGCCCCATCTTCAGTTTTTTGGTGTTCAGATATCGTTCGTTGTAGGGATTAGGCTTCACCGTGATGGGCACCTGCTGGACGATCTTCAAGCCGTAGCCCTTCAGCCCGATGATTTTTTTGGGATTGTTCGTGAGCAGCCGGATGGTTTTCAGGCCGAGGTCCACGAGGATTTGCGCGCCGAGGCCGTATTCGCGCAGGTCCATGCCATAGCCGAGCTTCAGATTCGCCTCGACAGTGTCAAGTCCTTGCTCCTGTAATTTGTAGGCCTTGATCTTCGGCGCGAGGCCGATGCCGCGGCCTTCCTGCCGCATGTAAAGAATCACGCCGTGCCCGGTGCCGGCCACCTGCCGCATGGCCTGATGCAGTTGCGGCCCGCAATCACACCGGCGCGAACCAAACACGTCGCCGGTGAGGCATTCACTGTGGACGCGCACCAGCACGTCTTTTTTTCCGGCAACGTCGCCGCACACGAGGGCGAGATGATGCTGGCCGTCAATTTTGGAACGGTAAAGATGCAGCACAAAATCGCCGTAGTCGGTCGGCATCTTCACGGTCTCGACGCGCTCGACGAGTTTTTCACGCGTGCGGCGGTATTCTATGAGGTCGGCGATGGTGCAGATTTTGAGACGATGTTTCTTGGCGAATTTCAGCAGCGCCGGCAGCCGCGCCATCGTGCCGTCGTCGTTCATGATTTCGCAGATGACACCGATGGGCCGGGCGCCGGCGAGATGCACGAGGTCAACCGCCGCCTCGGTGTGACCCGCGCGCTGCAGCACGCCGCCCGTCCGCGCCCGCAGCGGAAACACATGTCCCGGTTGCACCAGATCGTCGGATCCCGCCGTCGGATCAGCCATCACGCGGATGGTCTCCGCACGGTCGGCGGCGCTGATGCCGGTGGTGACGCCATGCGCCGCGTCCACGCTGACTTGAAAATCCGTTTTGAAGGTTTCACGGTTTTGCCGGACCATGCGTTCGATGCCCAGCTGCTGCAGCCGCTCCGAAGTGGTGGGCACGCACACCAGGCCGCGGGCGTGCGTGACCATGAAATTGATCGCCTTGGGGGTGACGAATTGCGCGGCCATGACGAGGTCGCCCTCGTTCTCACGGTCGGCGTCATCCACGACGATGACCATTTTGCCTTGACGGAGGCTGGTGATGACGGATTCGATGCGGTCGAAATGATTTTTCATTCTGCTGCAACAATTTTAGCCGCCGGACCTGGAAATGTCACCCCATTCGTGAACCCCGGTCATTCGTGAAAATTATGCGGGATATGGCGTTTTTTGTTTGTGGCCAGCCAAAATTTGGCTAAATTCACGAGCAGTTCTTTAAGAAGAACCTGACGAGGGGCGGCGGCGTCGTGAAAATTAAAATGCCATCCGACATCCCACAGAAAATGACCGGCAGCCCGGTGAAAAACCTTCCCGTCCTGAGAGGGGACGTCCAGCAGAATTTGCAACGGCTGGACCGGCTGGCCAACCTCGGCCTGTTTTCGGCGAGCATCGCCCACGAAATCAAGAACGGCCTCGTGGCCATCAACACGTTTGTCGAAGTGCTGCTGGAAAAAGGCGAGGACCGCGAAATGGCCGAGGTCGTGCGCCGCGAGCTGAAGCGCATTGACGGGCTGACGACGCAGATGCTGCGGTTTGCCGCGCCCAGGCCGGCGACGCTGTTGCCGGTGAACGTGCATGTCCTGCTGGACCTGGCGCTGCGGCTGCTGGAACACCAGATGAAAGGCCCGATGATTTCGCTCACGCGCGACTACCGGGCGGCGCCCGCAACCGTGCGCGGCGACGAATCACAGTTGCAACAGACGTTCATGAACCTGCTGCTCAACGCGGTTGAGGCGATGAGCCAGGGCGGCGAACTGACGGTGCGGACGGAAGCCGGCGCGGGCAAAGTGAAAATCACCGTCCGCGACACCGGCACGGGCATCTCCCCGGAAAATCTCACGCACATTTTTGAAACCTTTTTCACCACCAAAAAGAACGGCACCGGCCTGGGGCTGGCCATCTGCCGGCGGGTGGTGGAAGAACATCACGGTTCGATTGAAATCCAGAGCGAAGCCGGCCGCGGCTCGACCTTCGTCATCACGCTGCCCCTGGCGTAAGTTCGACCGGCTCCGGTAATTTCCCCTGCCGTTCGGGATTCCGGCAAGACTCCTGCGTCATTCGCCGACAATGCGATAAGGATTCACCACATCTTCGCCGACGCGGGTGGACGGGTTGGCCTTGAGCGAGAGCGAGAACGCAACCGTGAAATCCGCCGTGCTGCCGACATTATTCTCCACGCGGAAGGTCAACGCGCCGGTCCAGCTTCGCAGATCGCGGTAAAGCGTGTAAGCCTGGTCCTGCAGCCGGCCGTTCTGCGCATTAAAACTATGGGTGGCGCGCAGACCCCAGTTGTCATTGACGCGGACATAGAAGGTGCTGGCGAGAAAATTATTTTCGCTCCATGTGCCGTCGCCCCATGTGCCGCCGCGCAGATACCAGTGGCTGAGGCCCCAGCTCCAGCGGTTGCTGGGCGTGAAGGTCAACTGGTGGAATGCGAGGTTCAGGTCGCCGCGGTCAAGGTCGTAACGCAGCTGCGATTCCGCCGTGAGCCACGAGCGCGGGCGGAACGCGAACGCCGAATACAAATCGTTCAGCTCGCTCTGGCCGGGCTTGGGATCCAGCCGCCAGTCGAGCATGACGTTCCAATTCACCAGGTTGTCGAGCTGGCCGTTCCGCTTGGTCTGCAACGTGTTTCGCAGGCCGAAGCGAACGACGTTCATGGTGTCAATCGAATCAATGCTGTTGTAATCCGGGAACTGCACCGGCAAGGGCATGAGCGAGGGAATCTCGCCGTCGAACTGCGGCAGTTGCGCCGGCGGCGTGCTGGGGTCGGGCACAAAAACGTAGTTCGCCGACGGCTCGATGATATGGCGCAGGCCGTCCACCTCCAAAAACGAATTGGTGGCGTCCGCCCACAGGCTCGAGGCTTTGAATGACGTGCCGATGCCGGTGTTGAACACCTCCCGATAAACGTCGCTGTTGGGCGCGCCGTTCGTAATATTTCGGCTGCTGTAATATGTCAACCGTCCGCCGGCGCGCGGCGTGACGTTGAGCCAGTTGAAAAACGTCCACGGCAAGGTGAATTGATGATAGGTGTCAGCACGGGTGGCGGAATCGGCGTAAACGCCGTCCGCGCCGGGGTAAATTCCGTTGGTGATGCTGGCGTTTGAGACAAAAGAGCGGTAATAACCCAGCGAACTTTCGCTGTCATAATACACCGGCGTGTCGAGAACCTGCTGGCGGAAGCCGGTGAGCTGCACGTCCGGCAGCCGCTCGATCTGGTCGAAGAAACTGTTTACGCGCGGTGTCGCCAGCGCGTCCAGGCTCCAGTTGTCCCAGTATTTATTGGCCTCCACAAACGTGTTTGGCTGCGGATTGGCGGTGTATTCGCCTTCAAAAAAATCGTGCAGCAGCAATGGGTCGCTCTGGTAATTCACCATCGCCTTGAGGTTCAGATTCGTGGCGGGCGTCGCCTGCCAGCCGAGATAAAAGCGCTGGCGGTTTTCGGGGATGTTGCCGAACTGCGGAAACGCATTCGTGCTGATGTTCGCGCGCGTGTCGTGCTGGTAATAATACTTCACCGTCGCCTCGCCCCACTGGCCGAGGTGCAGGTTCACGTCCGGCCCCACGCCCGGGCCGCGCCGTTCGCGGTAGTCGGCGTGGATTTTTCCGCTGGCCACATCGCCGAGATACCAGCTGTAGGTGTTCAGAAAGTATGCGCCATACGCGCTGCGGTAGCCAGGCGTGGTCGTGAAGTTGTTCGCGTGCGGGCCAAGGTTGCGTTTGTAATACGGGAAATAAAACACCGGCACGCCTTCGACATACGCGACCGCGTTCCACATCTGCACCGACCTGCCGGGAATGACCGTGATCCGGCTCGCGCGAATTTGATATGCCGGATCGCCATAGTCATCCGTGGTCACAAAGGCCTGGTTCGCGGTGTAAACATGGTTGCTCGCGTCGCCCGCCAATCCGACGCCGCCGGCAAACACCGGCGAACGGCCCGTGCGAAATTGTTCGCTGCGCATCAGGCGCGTCTTGAAATTGTAGTGAATGTGGCTGCCGACCCAGAACTGGTTGCCGGACTCGATGCGCACGTTGCCGTCGGCCTCGACATCGCCGGTCTTCATGTTGACCGACGCGGTGTCCGCCGTCAGCACCGCGTCGCCATAGCTGACAAACAGGCCGTTTGTGCCGCTCCACAAACCGGTTGCCGGGTCAAAATTCGCGGTGCCTTCGACGGCGCCGGGAATGATCTGGTTGAGTGACTGCACGGTCCACGCTGTCTCGTCCTGCGCGAAAGCAAGCGAGGGGGAAATCACGGCACATAACAACAGCGAAAGAATGACGGGCAATTTTATCATCGGACGTGGTCAATAAAACAGAATGTGCCCCGCCTGCCAAGCGAGTTTTCACGCCGGAATGATGAGAAACCGAAAACGACGGTGAAACTTGGTGGTTCCGGCACTGCGGCTCCAGCCGGGAAATTTTTCACATTTGGGACGATTGTGGTATAATTTCGCCAGACATGGATTCCGACCTGCCAAAATTTATCGGCGAAGTCTGGCAGTATAAACCCCTCATCATTATTTTGCTGGCGGCCGTGCTGATTATTTTCGTCTTTTCCGTGATTGACACCCATCGTTACCGCAAAAAAATCCAAAAGAAACGGCATCGGCCCAAAGATCATTGACCGGTTAAAGCGGCGCAACTGCGCGGAACTCCCAAGGAGAAATTCAGGCGGATTGCAGGTTTTTTCACCCTGACCATCCGGTTTGTCCGATCAAAAATTTAGTCAACGCGGACCGAAGCGGCGGCTCTGGCCGCTGGGGGCCAGCGGGCGGCCGGCGAAGTTCCGCAGGTTGGCGCCTTCACGATTGCCGCTGGCCGGACGCTGTCCACCAGCGCCGCCGTGCTGGGGTCGGCCATTCTGCGGTGATCGCGGTTGCGGCGAAAAACTGCGTGAACGTTGTTGATTACGCGGAGGGCGCTGGCCGCGTTGCTGATGCTGCGGATGACGGCGTTCCTCGTCGGCGGGATTGAAGGCGGGCGCGGCGGCGGAATAATTAAATCCTTCCGCCTTTTTCCGCACGATGCCGCGGCCGATGAAACGTTCGAGTGCGCGGAGTTCGCCCTGGTCTTCGGGCGTGACAAAGCTGATGGCGTCGCCCACGGCGTGCGCGCGTCCGGTGCGCCCGATGCGGTGGACGTAATCTTCCGAGTGCATCGGGAAATCGTAGTTCACGACGTGCGAGATGCCGTCCACGTCAATACCGCGCGCGGCGATGTCCGTCGCCACGAGCACGCGCGCCACGCCGTCCTTGAAATCGTTCAACGCGCGCAGCCGCTGGTTTTGCGAGCGGTTGGAATGCAGCGTCGCCGTCTTGATGCCGTGCTGTTCAAGTTGCCGCGCCAGCCGGTCTGCCGCGTGTTTCATCCGCGAGAAAATCAGCACCATGTTCATGGCGGGATCTTTCAACAGATGCACGAGCAGCGCGGTTTTCAGATGCTTCGGCACTTCATAAACCAGTTGCGTCACCGTCTCGGCGGGATTTGAGCGGCGGCCGATTTGCACCAGCTTCGGCGCGCGTTGAAATTCATGCGTGAGCGTTTCAATTTCCTTCGAGAGCGTGGCGGAGAAAAGCAGCGTCTGGCGTTTCTGCGGCAGCGAGCGGACGATCTGGCGGATGGACGGCAGAAAGCCCATGTCCAACATCCGGTCGGCTTCGTCGAGCACGAGATATTGCAACTGTGAAAAATCAGCGTAGCGGCGCTGCATCAAATCCATCAGCCGTCCGGGGCAGGCAATGATGAGATGCGTGCCGGCGCGCAGGGCGTTGATCTGCGGATGTTCGCCGACGCCGCCGAAAATGGTCGCGACGCGGAACGGCAGATGTTTGCCGTAGGCTTTGACGTTCTCCTCGATCTGCAGGGCGAGTTCGCGCGTGGGCGCGAGCACGAGCGCGCGGGTGCCGCGCTGGCGGCCATCGCCAAGAACACTCGCCAGCTTGGTAAGCATCGGCAGCGTGAACGCCGCCGTCTTGCCGGTGCCGGTCTGGGCGATGCCGATGAGATCGTGGCCGGCGAGAATTGGTGGAATGGCCGCGAGCTGAATCGGCGTGGGTTCGGTGTAGCCGGCGTCTTTGACGGCTTGCAAAACTTTGGGGTCGAGACCGAGGGCTTGAAATGACATGACGGAAAAAGTGTGGGTTTGGCGTGCGAATGGGCACGCTCGAATGGGCGGCACGACGAAGACCGTGGCCGCGAAGGAAAAATTATTTCAACCGCCAGGTGATGCGCGCCTTGTTCAGATCGTAGGGCGACATTTCCATTTTGACGCGGTCGCCGACGGTGAGGCGCACCCAGCGTTTGCGCATTTTGCCGCAGATGGTGGCGAGGACGAGATGCTTGTTTTCGAGCTCGACGCGGAACATCGTGCCGGGCAGCACGGTTTGCACGCGACCTTCTACTTCGATATGTTCTTCTTTCATAGGCTGACGGAAACTTGGGTCTGTGGGACAAGCAACATCCCACAGACCGGAATTCAGGACGCAGCCAAAAATGCAAAAGGCGGAGTCCGGTTCAAACCGAACCCCGCCCTGAAATCTACAACGGATTAGTAGCGTTCACGGCGACCGCCGCCGCTGCCACCGCCGAATTCACGGCGACCGCCGCCGCCGGCCGGACGTTCTTCGCGCGGGCGGGCGACGTTGACTGTCAACGCGCGACCGTCCATGTCCTTGCCGTTCATGCCTTCGATGGCTTTCTGGGCCTCCTCGGGGGTGCTCATGGTCACAAAACCAAAACCGCGCGGGCGGTTGGTCATGCGATCCATCATCAGGTTGGTTTCCGTGACCGTGCCAAATTGCGCGAACGCGTCTTGGAGGTCGTTTTCCGTGGTGTTGAAGGAAAGATTTCCAACAAACAATTTATTACTCATGTGATGTTTTACTGTCCGACTAACCGTGACTTTACGCAGACTGTTCCCGAACACCGGGTCTAAAATCATCACTGAACCAAGTTCACTTGAAGATTTACCATGCCTGAAAAGAGACAAGCTATCTAACAGAACAGGGCCAGTATCACCGATTCCCCGCAAATAGCCAGAACAATCGGCAACAATCTTTGAACGCGCGCCCCCCGGCGCGCCCTGCCGCAAAATCAGTTGCGCTTGTCATTTGGTTTGCATTCCCCGGTTCAAGCAGCATGATGCCGTTGCACCGGCGGAGAAACAACCATTCCGGCGGCGAGTCAACCTGCACGTCAACAAGAACTATGGCCACAAAATCAAATGCGAAGCAGCTCGCGACAAAAACCGCGCCCAAGAAAAAGGCAGCCTTCAGGAAGCGGCAGCCGTCTGCTTGGAGCCGTCTCTTTTGAAATCAAATCAAGGAAGCCGGGGCTTTCCCATTCCTGTTATTCATGAAACTGTGCCAAGGCCAGACCTGGAAACAAGGTCCGCAATACATCCGCGTGGTGCGGCTCGAACGCCTGGAGGTGGAATATAAATCCATGACCAGCCTCACGACCAAGGAAGGCACAAGGCACGTCACCAGCAAAAAAGATTTCTGCCGGCTGCTCAAAGGCGCACACCTGCTGTCACCGGATAAAAAGACCTTGCCGGGACACCCGGCCAGCGGCCCTGCCACACCGACGCAGTAATTTTGGAAATTGCAACGCGCTGGAAAAAATCATTACGCCACGCTCGGCCTTGACCGCCGCTGCACGCTCGCGCTGATCCGCGCCGCCTACCGCGTGCTGGCCAAGCAGCAGCATCCCGATTTGAATTCAGGCTCGCCAGCCTCCATCCGGCTGACGCAGGAACTGAATGCCGCGTATGAAATTCTAAGCGACACTGAACGGCGCGCCGCCTACGACCGCGAACTTGACGCCCAGAAAAAATCTTCAATCCCAGCGCGTTCAACCCAAATTCCGCGCAACCTTTCTCAGAATGTAAATTTGCGGCTCGAAGATTTTCTGCGTGGCACAACGCGCGAGGTGCGCGTCAACGATCCCGCCAATCCCGGCGGCGCGGAGGTTTACGAACTGGTCATCCCGCCGAACACCGCGCCCGGAACGCGGTTCCGTTTGCCGCGCAATGGACCTTTCGCCGGCGGCTCCGTTCAGCTTCGTGTCAAGCCGCTGCCGGATTTCCGGTTCAAAGTGTGCGGTTTTGATCTGCGCTGCGATCTGAAAATCAAAGCCGCGCGCGCCGGGCAGGGCGGCGTGGAAACGATCCGGGGAATTACCGGCGCGATGCTTCGCGTGCCGGTTCCGCGCGGCATTGGCCGCAACGAAATCGTGCGCGTGCCCGGCGAAGGTTTGCCCAAACCGCGCGGCGGTCGCGGCGACTTGCTGGTGCGCATCAGTTATCGCATCGAAGTTCGTGCCACCCGTCCGCCAGGCAGGTAATGTTTGCTGCGGCCAAAATCACCGGCCCGGTGAAACTGCACTTTGAGCTGGTCAAGACCTGCTTTTTCGCCACTGGCACAAACAATGCGCCTCAAATCACGATTGCCAGCCACAAGAACTGAAATTTTAGAACGCCGGGTGACGAAACGCGCGCCGGTGAAATGGCGGGACGCAGGAAAAGCGCGCTGGACGGAGGGGGGACGGCGGAATACAGTCGCGGGCGGCAAAACAAAACCGGATCCGGCACCAAACCGCTTCCACTTCACGCATTCACTTTGAACAAACGCGCCGTCATCAGAAAGATCACCGACAAGCTGGTCGGCGAACTCGGAGTTTATTTTCGCGCCGCGCAATTCTCCCGCGCCGAGGCGACACACGAATCCAACAAGGCCGAAAACAAATACGACACGCGCGGCCTCGAAGCCTCCTACCTCGCGCGCGGCCAGTCCAAGTTGGCGGCGGAACTCGAAGCGTCCATCGCCGAGTATGAAAAGCTCTGCGCCCACAGGTTCGCGGACGGTGAAGCCATCGGCATTGGCGCGCTGGTGGAGCTGGAACATGGCGGCGAAAGTTCGTTTTACTTCCTCGGACCGCGCGCCGGCGGCACGGAAGTGTTGCATGACAAAAAGGAAATCCTCGTCATCACCCCGCAATCACCGCTGGGCGAACAGCTCCTGGGCAGAAAACAGGGCGACCAGCCGCACCTCAGCTTCGGCGGAGCAAAACAGATGGCCAGGATTTTGAGCGTGGAATAGACCGGCAGACAATCCTTGCCCGCGCTGCCTGCCAACGAGCGCGTTCGGATGGTTCGTAAAGGCGCGCACGGAATGACACGTTCTGCACAGCAGGTTTTGCCGGCTGGGTCAACCCATGGTCGAGTGCCGGAAACAACATGGAGAAAGCTTCGGAAAATGGGACGAGTCTCCCGGCAGTATCCGGCCGGCTCGGATTGCCAGTATAAACAGCGCAGCTTGATTTATTCCACATCTGCCCTACTTTGTTCCGCTCGAATTATGGAATTGAACAATGAAGAAATCCGCCGTTACTCCCGGCATTTGATTTTGCCGGAAGTCGGTCTGGCCGGCCAAAAACGCATCAAAGGCACCAGCGTCCTCTGCATCGGCGCGGGCGGCCTCGGCTCGCCCATCGCCATGTATCTCGCCGCCGCCGGCATTGGCAGGCTCGGCATCGTGGATTTCGACACGGTGGATTATTCCAATCTGCAACGGCAGATCCTCCACACCGACGCGGACGTGGGCCGGCCCAAGGCGCTGTCGGCCAAGGAGACGATTCACGGCATCAATCCGAACTGCGAAGTGGTCATCCATAACACGCGAATCACGAGCGAAAATGCGCTCGACCTCATCCGGCCTTACGACATCGTGGTGGACGGAACGGACAATTTCCCAACGCGCTACCTCACCAACGACGCCTGTGTGCTGCTCAAAAAACCGAATGTTTACGGCTCGATTTTCCGTTTTGAGGGCCAGGCCAGCGTGTTCGCGCCGCATCTGGGCGGACCGTGCTACCGCTGTCTGTATCCCGAACCGCCGCCGCCCGGCATGGTGCCGAGTTGTGCGGAAGGCGGCGTGCTGGGCGTGTTGCCCGGCATCGTCGGCTGCATCCAGGCGACGGAAATTCTGAAGCTCGCCATCGGCAAAGGCCATTCGCTCGTCGGCCGGTTGCTGCTGTTCAACGCGCTGGACATGAAGTTCCGCGAGTTGAAATTGCGCCGCGATCCGCAATGCCCCGTCTGCGGCGAGCACCCGACCATCAAGGAACTGATTGATTACGAAATGTTCTGCGGCATCGTGCCGGAACCGGAAAGCACCGAGAATCCCGACGAAGTCACCGTGCAGGACATGAAGAAGGCGCTCGACAACCCGGGCCTTGGCATTAAGGTTGTGGACGTGCGCGAGCCGGACGAATATGAAATCGCCAAGGTGAACGGCGTGCCGCTGCTGCCGTTGAGCGAACTGCAAAGCCGCTTCACCGAACTGGATCCGAACACGCAATATTATCTGCACTGCAAGGCCGGCGTGCGCTCGATGAAGGCGCTGACCTTTCTGCGCCAGCGGGGCTTCAAATACGTCAAGAGCGTCAAAGGCGGCATCACCGCGTGGTCGGATGAAATTGACCGCAATGTGCCGAGGTATTAAAACTCGCGCATGAAAATATTTCCGAAATTAACGGATGCGGAATTTGTAGAGCGAACACGAAAAAATTTACAAAAGAACAGGCGACGCGCTTGGCTCATGTTAGTTTTGTTATTATTATTCATCGCCGAACTTATTTATATTTTGAACTTTGCAGTTGGTTGGTCTAGCTCTTGGAAAAAAGATCCATTTCTGTCAGAAACGTTTCAACAGTATCAATCTGACGTGTTGGCAATAAGTGCTTCTTTTGGTTGCATTGCCACAATACCATGGCTCGGAGCAGTATCTAGTTTCTGCGAGTTTTTGAAACAGTTGTTCGGTAATCGTCGAAACAAACTTCTTGTTGCCTATTACGACCAACTTCATTTAGCAAATAAATGACGGACGACTTGCAAAAACGAATTCAAGCCGCGCTCGCCAATCCACAAAACATGGGCGAACTGGCCGGCGCGGATGCCATCGGCACGGTGGGCAATGCCGATGGTGGCGAGATGCTGCGGCTGTGGATGAAGTTCAAGGAGCAGAACGGCAAACAGGTCATTGACCGCGCGATGTTCCAATCCTTCGGATGCGAAACCGCCATCGCCGTGGCCAGCTTGGCGACGGAATTGATCCGCGGCAAGACCGCCGAGGCGGCGCTCGCGCTCAAGACCAAGGGACTCGCCGGCGAACTAGGTCCGCTGCCGCCGATGAAGATTCATTGTGCCCAGCTCGTCGAAGGCGCGCTGCGCTCCGCGCTGGGACCGGCGGCGGAAGCGCAAAAGGAAAATTCTCCGGCGGCGGCAAACGCGCCGACCTTGCTCGACAGTTCTTCCAGGCCAAAGGAAGGCGTGAAGCTGACTTTCTTGGACGAGAAAAAGAATTAGACGCCTGTTTCCGCGCGCAATTTTTCCAACGCCGCCAGGGCCGCCTCGCTCTCGGCGGCTTTTTTGCTTTTGCCGCGGCCGCGCGCGAGCTCCGCGCCTTCGTGCAGCACAGCGCATTCAAAATCGCGGTTGTGATCGGCGCCGCTGGCGGAAATGAGCTGGTATTCCGGCGCGTGCGGTGAACGTGACTGCAGCAGCTCCTGCAATTCGCCCTTCGGATTTTCGATGCCGGACTGCCCGGCCAGCAGGCCGGCATCGGCGGCGAATTCGCGCCCGATGAATTCCCGTGCGGCGTCATAGCCTCCATCCAAAAAAATCGCGCCGAGCAGCGCCTCGAACGCATCCGCCAGCGTGGACGCGCGCGCGCGGCCGCCGGTGTTTTCCTCGCCGCGGCTCAAAACCAGATGCGCCCCCAGGCCGAGCGCGCGGGCGTGACCGGCCAGCGAAGTGGCGTTCACCAGCTTTGCGCGTGACTTCGTGAGCGCGCCCTCGTCCGCGTCGGGAAATTTTTCATAGAGCTGCCGCGAAAGCACCAGCCCGAGCACCGAGTCGCCGAGAAATTCCAGCCGCTGGTTGTGCGGTGCGGGAGTGTTCTGCTCGTGCGCGATGGACGGATGCGTGAGCGCGAGGCGCAGCAGGTTTTCGTCGCGGAAATGGTAGCCTAGGCGGGGTTGAAGTTCGGCGAGGTTGGGCACGGCAGTTTAATTTGCGGCCGCCGGCTCAACCGGCTGCATGGCGGCTTCGTTTTCCGCCACGACCACGGGTTCCGCCGCCGGAGCGGGAGTTTCACCCGCGGGCGCCGGCGGATTCAAACCATGTTCCAGCAACTGCGCCACGTCGCGCTGAACTTCTTCGAGCTGGTTCAGATGCAAGGCCGGGTCGGCAATTGTGAAAATGTCGCCGGTCTTCGGGTGTTCATAGACGAACACGCGCTGGCCGTCGCGCTGAAGCTGTTCCTTCACTTTGAGGATGCGTTTGCGTTCGAGCATGACCGCCAGAATATAAGCGGCGGGCGCGTAACGCGGCTCGTTCTGCTCGATGAGCTTGCGCAGGATCGTCTCGGCGGTTTCCTTCTGGATGGCCTCGACCGGCTGCGCGGGCGGCGCCTCGTAAATGCCCTGCCATTGTGAGATGAAACCGCTGCGGGACCGCGGGTCGCCGGCCTTTTGCGCGCACGGTTCGCAAATGTCCGAACGGCGCAGCCCGGTCGCCTCCTCATACAAAACGGTGTGATACGGCTGCCGGTCGGCAAACGGCTGGCTGCACGCCTCGCAGGCGTGTGCGCGGGACTGGATGTTCCACTCGTTCATGCCTGGAAATCATGACACGAATGGCACGAATTGGCACGAATGAAAATTCGCGCCCACCTGCGAATTGAAAGCCGGGCGACACAGGCAGGCGCGGGTCTATTCCGCTGAAACCGTGAAAGGAATGGCTGGCAGCGTGGCCACGGCCCGGCGGCGCGGCGGGCTGCCGGGCTTCTGCTGCGGGTTCGCCGGCCCCGGGTTTTTCGGCACGACGTCGCAAATCAGATTGCCCGTGGAACCGGGCTTCATTTTTCCGGCATCGCAAGTGAACGCCAGTTCCAAGCCGGCGGAAATGGCGGACACATTCGCCAGTAAAATTCCTTCCGGTGCGTTGTTCAATTCCAGCTTGAAGCGCTCGGAAAAATTTCCCGGCGGCGCGCTCACGCGCACGCGAGCGGTGCCGCCGGGCGAAATTTTCACCGGCGTTGCACTGATAATTTTGAAGGCGTCGCGCACGAACCAGCGCTGCTGTCCGTTCACCGTCACGGCCAGCTCCCGCGACGGAACCAGATGCCGGTAGGCAAACGCCTGCATCATGTCCTCGGCGGGAACCGCCGCGTGCGCGAGCGGTTTGCCCGCAATCAGCGCCTGGCCTTCGATGGTGATGGCAACAGGCTTTTCCGATGCGCCGGGCGGCGCTTTCAAGGTGAACTGCGCTTGGTCCTGGTTTCCCGCAATGCGCGCGCCGCTCAACGAAAATCCAGCCGGCGCATCCTTCAATTCCAAATTGATCGCGTTGGTGAAACCGTCGCGGCGCAGTGCAAAAACCGTCAGCGGCGCGCTCATGCCGGCGCGCAGGCTCAGGCTCGACGGCACCACGCGCAACGCGAAATCCGGCCGCAGTTCGCTGATGCGTAGACGATACGCAAACTCCGGCCCGCCCTGCCCTTGCGTGTCGGTGAGGTGAATGAAATAAGTTCCGTCCGCCGGCAGCGTGGCGGTGAGATACGAATCGGCGTGGTGCGTTTCAAGGCCGGTGCCTTTGTCCTCGAAATCGTCGTTGAATGCGAGCTGTTTTCCATCCGCATCGGTCAGGCGCAAAAAGGAATCCAGCGGCGAATCTAGCCGCCGCGCAAAAACTTCCGCGACGATGGGCTGCCCGGCGCGACCGTTAAACTTGAAGACGTCGCGTTCGCCCGGCCGGCTGATGTGGCCATTGATGATGATGGGCAACGTCACGGCCTGCGCCGTTGCGACCGAACTGTTCGGTTTGCGCTCGAAGCACTCCGGCAGGTCGTCCACGGCGAACAGAACCGTGTTGAAAAAATTCCCGGCCAGCGGAGTGATTCCCACTTCAGAATTGTCGCGCGCAAGCGTTTTCTCCGGCAGGTTCCAGCCAGTCAGCGCCACCGGAGTTTTTTCGCCGGCCTTGCCGCCGAGCGGGAAAATGCCGGTGACGAACGGCAGTTCGCCGATGGCCAGGCGATAGACGAAATCTTCGCGCCCGCGAAAAATCGAGTCGTGAATCTCCACGGTGTATTCGCCGTCGCGCGGCACATCAAAATGGATGACCGGGTCGGGCTTGAACCGGAAACGCTCATCGCTCGCCAGCTCTTTTCCTTTGGAATCATAAATCGTCACCACCGCCTCAAACCAGCCCGGCACGGCGTCGGCGAGATACGGAATCAGCGACCGCGCGCTGGCGGCAATCACAAGCTGCTGGCCGCGCATCGCAAAAAAGTGATAGCGGTCCACGCCGCCGGGCATGATCTGGCCGTTGAGGGTCGCGGGCAGCAAAACGTGCGACTCATATTTCGGCGTGCCGGTCGGTGCGGGTGCGCCGCCCAGCCGTTCAATAAATTTGTCGAGATCGGGATTGGCCGGCCTGGCGGCGGGCTTGGAAATCTCCGGCAGCGTGCCGACGCAGAAGCGGAGCGGATTGGAGAGCGCGTTTGGCGTGGCGAGGCGGATTTCGCGGTCGCCGGGCGCGGCGGCGGCGGCGATGGAAATTTTGATGATCACCGTGTCAATCATGGCCGGATTGGCGGTGCGGTTCGGCGGGTTCCTGAGAATTTTCCCGCGGATTTGTTCGCGCTCCGCCGCGTCCGCCCGCGTCCAAACATTGGTGCCGGCATCGCCTTTGCGCGTGGCCTGAAATTTTTCCTGCAACACTTTCAAGCGGTCGCGCAGGTCGTTGAAATCTTTCTGGTTCATCGGCCGGCTGGCTTCCAGAATCGTCGCGCTGATGCCCGGCCCGGTGACGTATGCGTTGGAAGCCGTCAGCAAAGACTGTCCGCCGACCGTGATTTGAAACGTCGAGCCAATTTTTCCGCCCGCCGGATAAACGTAGGCCAGATGCGGCCCCGGCTGGGCAAAAGCGGCTCCGCCCAGCAACAGAAAAATGGCCATGGCCCGGAAAATTTTCATGCCGGCATGATTTCTTTCAGCAGCCCGGCGGACTTGATGCCGTCGGCAGCTTGCGGCATGACGAATGTCGGCAGGCCTTCGGGATTCGGCAGCTTCGTCGTCGGCTCGATGCCCATTTGCGCATAAATGCTGCCGATGAGGTCCACCGGATAAACCGGTCGGTCCTTCACTTCCTCGCCTCTCGCGTCCGATGAGCCGACGACCTGGCCGCCCTTGAAACCGCCGCCGGCGAGCACGGCCGAAAAAACTTTCCCCCAGTGGTTGCGCCCGCCGTTCCACGGCGCCTCCCACTGGACTTTCGGCGTGCGGCCGAATTCACCGCCCCACCAAACGATGGTGCTGTCGAGCAGGCCGCGCTCGGACAAATCCTGCAGCAACGTCGCCATGCCCTTGTCCATGTCCGGCAACTGCCGGCGCATCGTCTGAAAATTTTCCTTGTGCGTGTCCCAGCCGCCAGAATTGATCGTGATGTAAGGAATGCCGCGCTCGACAAGCCGCCGCGCGACGAGGCATGACTGGCCAAATTTTGTGCGGCCATAGCGGTCGCGCACTTCTGGTTTTTCCTGCGACAGATCAAACACTTTCGCGCCGTCGCCGAGAATCATGTCGTAAGCCATGTTTTCCGCCTGCGTGGCGGCGGCAACTTGCGGATCTTCCGGCAGCGCCTGTGCGAGCGTGTCGAGATGGTGCAAAAGCTCGCGCCGGTTTTTCTGGTGCTGATCCGTGAAGCCTGGCAGCACGACGCCTTCCACCGCAAACGGCGTCTGCGCCGGATTGCCGCCGGTGGCAAACGGCTTGAAGCGGGCGCCTAAAAATCCCGCCTCGTCAAAACGTCCCTGCGGCTCGGTCAGCACGACGTAGGGCGGAATCAACCCCTTGTAGCCGGCGTCGTAGCCTTTCGCCAGCGACACCACCGCGCCGACGCACGGAAACACCAGCCGCCCGCCCGGCTGCCGGCCGGTCTGCACGATGTAGGACGCGGTCTCGTGGCCGAAGTTGTTGTGCGTCATGCTGCGGATGATCGAATACTTGTCCGCCTGTTTCGCCAGCAGCGGCATCAGCTCGCCGATGCGGATGCCGGGGACATTTGTTTCTATCGGCGTTTTCAACGGCCCGCAATAGTCGTAGCCGGCGTCCGGCTTCGGATCAAAAATGTCCGTGTGCGACGGCCCGCCCCACATCCAGATTTGGATGACGGCCTTGGCGCGGGCGGCTGGCGACGCGGCGAACGCCCGGAAAGAAAGATGATTTGCCAGCACCAGTCCGCTGGCGGCGAACAGGGCGCGGCGGATGGCCTCGCGCCGGCTGATACGCGGGCGCTGCCTTTCAAAATCAAAATAAAATTCGCTCATAATT
Organism: uncultured Bifidobacteriaceae bacterium; assembly: GCA_964449815.1. Classification (GTDB taxonomy): domain Bacteria; phylum Verrucomicrobiota; class Verrucomicrobiia; order Limisphaerales; family UBA11358; genus UBA11358. The sequence goes on along the minus strand of CAYVGC010000001.1, from coordinate 111,275 downwards.
TTTATTGGGTTCAGTGCCGGTAAAGAAATTCCGTGCTGTTCATCAACGCCCATGCCAGGTCCACGACAGCCTGGTGCCTGCCGATGCCAGATCGAAAGTAATCCTGCGCGGTTTTGATTTCCGCCGCCGTCGGAAACCGCGAAAGAATGCCGAGATACATGCCTGTGGCGATGTCCGCCGGCGCGCGGTTGGACGACGTTTGAAATTCGATCATCCGGCTCGTCTCGATTTTTTTCTGCATCACGGTGGAGTTGAGCAAGGTCAGTTTCTGCGCGGCGGTGATGCGGTTGTTACGCTCCGACTCCAAACCGGTGTCGCGCGGCGGCCGTCCGAACATCTCCAAAAAAGAACTGGTGATGCTGCCGTCGGGCAAGGCGATGGAACGCAGGTTGTCGGGAATAAACGTGTAAGGTTCGGGAATCGCGCTGGAATATTTTTCATTCGCGCCGGTGATCTGGTCGAGCGCGTCAATCAGCACCTCCGCGTCCAGCCGTCGCAGCGGATAAAACGCAAAATTTGCCGCCGCTTCCGGGCTGCGGCTCTGCGGAACCGCGGCGAGCTGGTAGGTTCTAGAATTCAAAATCAGCCGGTAGAGCCGCTTGAAATCATAGCCGGAGGAAACAAATTCATTTTCCAAATATGCGAGCAGTTCCGGGTTGCCTGGCGGATTGTCCGCTCGGAAATCATCCGGCTCCTGCACGATGCCGCGGCCGAGCAGCCACGACCACGCGCGGTTGACGATGTTCCGAGCGAACTGCGGATCTGTCACCAGCCAGTCGGCAAAGACCGCGCGTGGATCCTGATCCGGCGAAAGCTTCACGGTCGAGCCGTCAGGCAAAACCGCCTTGCCCGGCGAACCGTTCAGCGCGCCGGCGTTGGTCGAGGCGGGATTGAAAAAAACAATTTCCTCCTTCCACTCGGCGGTGGATTTGTAGCCGACGTCCGCGAAAAACACCGCGAGATCGGCCAGCTCATTGGACGGCCAGTGTTCTGCGCGCTCGCCGAGAAACGTCAGCGCGACGGTCTGGGCGATGCCGGCCGGCGTCCGGTTCTGCATCGCGCGGTAAAAATTCACCGGCGGTTTTTCAAAATTGCTGCCGCTGGCGGTGAGCAGTTCGCGGGCAAAATGATCAACGGGCTGGTTGTCGCGGATGGCGTCATGCACCCAGCGATGATAGGACTGCGCCGCGTTCGGCCAGAGGTTGATGGGAAACTCGGCCTTGATGCGGAGCAGGTCGCCCCATTTCAGCGCCAGGTAATCCGCAAACTCGTCGCGGGCCAGCAATCGGTCAATCAGCGCACGGCGCTTGTCGGGACTGCGGTCGAGGATGAACTGCTGCGCCTCCAGCGCCGTGGGCAGGGTGCCGGTCACGTCCAGATAAACGCGCCGGATGAACACCGGATCGGAGCTAAGCTGCGCGGGAGCGATGTGTAATTTCTGGAGCCGCGCGAAAACCAGTTCGTCAATTTTGCTCTGTGGTGTCAGCACAGAGGGACTTTCAAACGGCGTCGCGGCGAAAAGATTTCCGCCGGCAAAAACCAGCAGCGCCAGCCACCCGCAGTGGCGGGCGGCAAATTTCTGGACGCGCTGTTTCATTACAAGACCAGACGTGAAGATGCCATCGAAAGCTTCATCAAAAACAATATATTTTTGCCGCTGAAACAACAATACATGATTAGCCTGCAATATGCTTATTTTATGGATTAAACGCATGTTCTGTAACCATTTCCGCCGGACGCTCGTCGTATGGAGCGATGTCGCTGCTCGTTTCAAATCCGGGTCCGGCTCCCGTGCCGGAGCCGGCGGTCAAAACCGGTGAGTTCGTTTCACTCACCTTCCGGCCGCAGCCCGGCGAAGGAATCCAGGGGTTGTGCCGCCGGCTCGCCGCGCAGTTGCGTAAAGCTGCCGCCACGCCGTTGCATTTGCTCGTCTTCGGCCAGACCAGCGCCAGCGCGGCGACCCTGGCCGCGATCCAAAAAATCTTTGGGCGCGTGGACTGGCCGATCACCTGGGCGGAGGGTGCGGCTTGCGATGGCGGCCCGGTCGCCGGCATCCAGGTCCAGGCCTTCACCGGTGGCGTGGAGCGCATCGCGTTTGGCGGGCGCGTCGTCGGTTCGGTTTTCACGGAAGGCGGCGCGCGGCAATGCCTTGTCGGCGGCCTCACGCCGGCGGAAAAAACGCTTTCGCGCCCGGAGCAAACCCGGCGCACACTCGAAGCCCTGCAAACGATTCTGGCACGGGCCGGGTTTGAATTCGCGGACGCCGTGCGGACGTGGTTTTTCCTCGAAAATATTTTGTCGTGGTATGACGACTTCAACCGCGCGCGGACGGAAATTTATTCCGGCGTGAAATTCCGCACCGGCTCGCGGCCGGCCAGCACCGGGATTGGCGCAAAAAATCCCGCCGGCGCCGCGCTCGCGCTGGCGGCATGGGCGTTCCGCCCGTCTGGGAAAAATTTCCATGCGGAAGAAGTGGCGTCGCCGCTGCAATGCCCCGCGCCCGCTTACGGCAGCTCGTTCAGCCGCGCGATGGAGATTTCCACGAATGCCGGGCGACGCCTGTTTGTTTCCGGCACGGCGAGCATCGCGCCCGGCGGGAAAACTTTGTGGGCGGGCGATGTCCGCAGACAGGTGGAACTGACGATGGACGTGGTGGAAGCGATGCTGCGCTCCCGCGGATTCACCTTCGGCGACCTGACGCGTGCCACGGCTTATTTCCGCCATCCGACCAATGCCGTCGTTTTTGCGCAATGGCTCGCGGCCAACCGGCTGACGCCAATGCCCGTCATCTCCGCGCAATGCGATGTTTGCCGGGATGATTTGCTGTTTGAGCTCGAAGCCGAGGCGGAAACTAAAAGTTTGAACGGCCACCCGGCCTAGCTTCATGGCGCGGCGGCGCTTGATTTTCCCGGCAAAGGAATGACTGTCCGGGCTTCGGCTTCGCGGCGGCGGCGGTCCAGCGCATCGAGTTTTTTCAACGTGGCCCCGAGGCTCGTCTTGCGATTCATCGGCGAACCATGTTTATTCGTGACGGAAACCGGCGCAGACTTTTTATGTTCGCCAAGAAAGCCGGCCAGCGCGGCGCGATAGCCGTCGGCCAGCTCGCCGAACGGCGGTGCAAGCCGGAGTTCGACCAGCGCGAGATCGCGCAGTTTGGCCGGCAACACCAGGTCCCGCTGCGCCGGACTCAGATTCCGGAGGGCGGCCTGCAGGGAAATTTCCGCGTGCGCGGGCAGCGCGTTGGAGTTGCTGCGGAATTCCACCGGGACGCTCAACAGTCCCGCCAGCCGGTCGCGACTGACGGCGGACGTCCAGCGCGGGCCGGGGGCGCGCGCGGCAAAATTGACGACGTGCAGCGCCCACCATTTCTCCACGTCAAGCGGACGTTTGAAATTTTCGTGGAAGGCGTCGAAGAAAGCGGTCTGCCAGTTGAGATGGCCCGGCAGTTCCGCCAGCAGGGTGCGCACTTTGGCCGGGCCGTTTGGCAAGGCCAGCAGGTCGTGCAAAAATAATTGCGCGCTGGCGAAGTAAGCGCCGCCGTCCGCGCCATCCAGTTGCGCCGCCGTCGGCCAGCTCAACTGGTCAAACGTCAGAACCGGCAGATCTTGCAACACCTGCCGCGCGGTGACGAGCGGATCAAAACCGTGCTCGGCATGGTCGAGCCGGCTGACCGGCAGGTCGCCGGTTTTTTTGGCGGGCACGGACAGGACGACTTTTTCGCCGTCGGCCGCGAGCACCTCCTGCGCAAATCCGTCCACGAGCCACGCCGGGATTTCCGCGGAATGGCCGCCGGCCGCCGCCGTGCGATTGGCGATTTCCAGCAGCAGCACGGCGGACAGCGCGCGGGCATAGCGCGTGTTCGCGAGCGCATCGGGAAATTCCACCCGGTAGTTCCAATGGTTGAGAAACGGGTCGGCCGTGATGGTCACCGTTTCATCCAACGAATGCGCCGGATGCAGGTTGAGAAATATTTTTCCTGACCACGGCGCGTCGGACGGCAGGCCAAGCTGCTCCCGCAGGAAAATTTTGAAACGCTCGGCGGCCACCGCCAACAGCGCGGGTTCCAGCCGGAGGATGTTGGTGCCGGCCGGCAGGGCAGGGTTCCGAAACGCCGGGGTGCCGTCAGCCACGCTGGAAACAATGAACTGGCCGGAAATGCTGTGGACAATATTTTGACGGGAGGCAGCGGACTGTCCGTGCGCCCCGGCAAGCGAAAGAAACAGGCCGAGAACCACCGCGCAGCCATGGCGCGGCCGGTTCATTTTTTTCCGGCCTTGGGAGCCGGCTTGGCCTCCGGTTTTGCCGCCGGCCTGGCTTCGCCGGCGGCTTTTTTGGCGGACTGCTTGTAATTTTCGCTGCGGTAGTCGGTGATGTAAAAACCGCTGCCTTTGAAAAGCAGGCCCCCGCCGCCGCTGATTTTTTTCGTCACCCGGCCCCGGCCCCATTTTTTTCGGACACAGAACTCCCGGGGACAAACTTTCAAGGGGGCGGCGGCAATGGACTGGTGAACCTCAAACTCGTGCCCGCATTTCCCACAGACATATTCGTAAGTCGGCATGGCTTCGACACAAAAAATTTGACGGCTGAAAATCAGTGCGCCGGACGGTTGGTCGCGCCGAGCGGCGGGATCACCTTGACGGTGCCGTCGGAGCCGACTTCAACATTGAGGTCGTAAGCGGGCGGCAGCATGCTGCTGGACTGGCTGCTCGGGGGCAAATTGCGCCGCAGGAGCAGTTCTGCGCCTTTTTTCCCGCCGTTGTCGTTTTTCATCCACTGCAGGTGGCGCGCAATGAACAGCTCAGATTTTAATGTTTTGACCTGAACGCGCAGTTCATCAAGGTCGTTGAACTTGTGTTCCAGCTCGGCTTTTTGCGCGAGCTGTTTTTGCAGTTCGCCCTGCAGAAATGCGTTGTTGGTCACAGCGATGGCCAGCTGGTTTTTCGTGGTCTCAATCTGCGCGGTCAGTTGTGCCAGCTTGACGGTCATTTCGGCCGCCTGCTGATCCAGCACCTTGTTCTGGGTTTCGAGATCGGAGATGCGCGTGTCCAGGTTGGTGATCTGCTCCTGCGCGCTGGCCAGCGATGACCTGGTGTCGGCGAGCGTGGCGGAGGCGGTGACGAGCGTGGTGTTGGCGGCGGCCAGGCTGTTGGACAATTGCGCCAACTGCCCGGCGCTCAAGGCGAGCCGCTGCTGGCTGGAGGTCAGGTCGTTGGACAGCGTCAGGTTGACCTGGCCCAGCTCGTCAAGCTGCTTGTTTGCGGTCACGACCTGGTTGGAAAAATCAACCGTGAGGGTGACGTCGGCGGCGTGTTGCTCGTCGGCTTGTTTTTTAGTGGCGAAAAATGCGATGCCCAGTCCGACACAGACGACGACCAGAATAACAATGACAGCCTTGGTTTTCATATCGGGTTAAATGTGACGGGCGGCATGGTTTTTGGCAAGCCTGCTTACTTGTTGGTTTCGGCCGCCTGCGCCTCGGCCGCGGCGGCGGCCTGGCTCGCCTGAAGTCTCGCATCCAGCGCCTTCAAACTGGGGTCCAGAATTTCCACCTGGTCGTCCGCACGCAGTTTTTTGACGTAGTCCGGCGCGAGCTTGGCAATCTTCTGCCGCGCCAGGCCGTCCTTGATGTCCGGCGCGGCGGTGACGTAATCAATTTTCTTGGCCGGCGTCCGGTCGAGCATCTTGATAATGTGATAGCCGTATTGCGTGGTGATCACTTCGCTGACCTGATTGGTGGTCAGCGCAAAGGTGGCGGATTCAAACTCGGGCACCATCTGGCCGCGCGGAAATTCCGGCAGCTCGCCGCCGTTTTCCTTCGAGCCGGGATCTTCGGAATACTGCTTGGCCAGCGTCGCGAAATCTTCACCGGCCAGGACGCGTTTGCGCAAATCCTCAATCTGTTTGCGTTTGGCGGCCACCGTGTTGGTCGTCAGCGGCGACCGCGTGGCCGGGTCAATCGTCATCAGCAGGATGTGCCGGACATGCGCCAGTTCCGGCTGTTCAAAATCCGCCGGATGCTTGTTGTAATAGTCCTTCGCGTCCTCGTCCGAAATCACAATGTTCAAGGCGCGTTTGAGCGCGGCCTTGGCGACGGCCTCCTGCGTGGCTTTGGCGCGCAAGTCCGCGACCGTCATGCCCACCGCCTTGAGCTGGCGGTCAAACGCCTCCGGCGACGGAAATTTCTTGAGCAGGTTCGTGTATTGCTGATCCGCCTCCAGCTTGCCGGCCGCCTGATCGGCGGGCGTGGCCGTCTGCAACAACGTTTGGATGGTGATCAACTGGTTCAGCACAGAAGCCTCAAAATCCGGCGGCAACTGCTGGCCGGCGGCGGCGGCATTGGCCTTGGCCCCGGTCACCACCTGGTCCAGATCGCTGCGCTTGATTTCAAAACCCTTGCCTTTGACCACCGTCGGGTCGCCAAACAGGGCGGTCATCGCCACTTCAGGATTGGCGTTGGTGCCGGCCGCCGCGAGCTGCGCCGTGTTTTGGGTGGCCGCTCGCGCGGAAATCGCACCGGCCAGCAGCGCGACGGAAAAGATCAATTTCAATTTCATTTAGTTCAATTCAACTTACAAGTTTCGTTCCAGTTCAAAACAGAATTACAAGCTTACCACTTTCACGTTGCTGATGTCAGCGTCTTTTTTCAAATCATTCAGCACCGCCTGCGGCGGCCTGCTGTCCAGGCTTAAAACCGTCAGCGCCCGCCCGCCCGCCGTGTCCCGGCCCAGGCTCATGCTGGCGATGTTCACCTTGTGCTTCGCCAGCAGCGTGCCAAGATGGCCGACGATGCCCGGCTTGTCCGCGTTGTTCAGCAGCAGCAATGTGCCGGCGACGGGAATCTCCACCGACTGGCTGAACAGCCGCACGATGCGCGGATTGTTCGGCGAACCAAAAAACGTGCCGCCCGCCGAAATCAGTTTTTTGCCGTTGCTGAAAACCTGGACATGCACCCATTCGTTGAACGTCACCGGCTCGTCCGATTTCTTTTCCTCGACGGTGATGCCAATGCTCGCGGCGACGGAGCGGACGTTGACGTTGTTCACGTCTTTCAGGTTGCTGGTGGACAAGAAGCCGCGCAGAATCGCGCGCGTCACCGGGTCAATGTTCGGCAACTGCCGCGCGTTGCCGCCGTAGGTGATGTAAAGGCGGTCGGCGCCCGCCGGCGTGAGCTGCGCGAGCAGCTTGCCCAGCGCCTCGCCGAGCGGCAGATACGGCTTCACCTGCCCGTAGGTCTTCGCGTCGAGATACGGCAGGTTCACCGCGTTGCGGACTTCGCCGGTCAGCAGGTAGCCCGCGATGACTTCGGCGACCTCGATGCCGCATTTTTCCTGCGCCTCTTCCGTGCTTGCGCCGAGGTGCGGCGTCAAAATCAAATTCGCCTGCTTGCGATAAGGATGATCCACCGGCAGCGGCTCGACCGCATAAACATCCAGCGCCGCGCCGGCGACTTTTTTCGACTCCAGCGCCGCCAGCAAATCGGTTTCCGAAATGATTTCGCCGCGGGCGCAGTTCACGATCTTCACGCCCGGCTTCATTTTCGCGAACGCGGCGGCGTTCAGCATTTCCTTTGTCTCCTTTGTCACCGGCATGTGGACGGTGATGAAATCCGCGACGCGATAAACATGATCCACTTCCGGCGCAAACTCCGCGCCGACGGCCTTCGCACGGTCCTCGGTGAGATACGGATCGTAGGCGACGACCTTCATGCCGAAGGCGATGGCGCGCTTGGCCACTTCTGTGCCGATACGGCCCATGCCGAGCACACCAAGCGTCTTGCCTTGCAGCTCGACGCCTTGAAATAATTTCCGGTCCCATTTGCCGGCGACCATCGTCGCGTGCGCCTGCGGCACCTTGCGCGCGAGTGCGAGCAGCATGGCAAAGCTCAATTCCGCCGTTGTCACCGTGTTGCCGCCGGGCGTGTTCATCACGACCGTGCCGTGCTGCGTGGCGGCTTCGATGTCCACGTTGTCCACGCCAACCCCCGCGCGACCGACCACGCGCAGCTGCTTCGCGGCCTCGATGATTTTGCGCGTGACCTTGGTTTCGGAACGGACCACCAGCGCGGTCGCGTCGGCCACCAGCGGAATCAACTCCGCCTCCGGCAGGCGTTTTGGCAGGACGACAACTTGAAATTCAGGCCGCTGCTGGAGCAGCGCGATGCCTTTGGGCGAGATGGGATCGCAGACGATTATTTTCATATGTCAAATTGGATGAGAATTCTATGTTGTCGTGACGCTTTGGTCAAACAGCGAATCCGCCCAACTTAGTCAAAAACAAATCGGGTTGCCGACAGCGGCGGCAGCCCGGCGAAGACTTCGTGAAACAATAGTTGGACGGCACAATTACTTCGCTGGCGTTGGCGCGGGCGAACCGCCCTTGTGTCCGCAACGGTCAAAAATGCTGATGCGAAGATCGAATCTCAATTTCACTTTGCCCATAACACCGGCTGCCACAGCGCGAAACCTTAACGATTCACAGCCTCACGTCATTAAAGAAATCAACCCGGCCTTGCAGTCGCGCCCGGCAACGAAAAATAGAACACCATGACGTCAAAGATTTTATGGGGCACCTGGTTTTGTGCGCCTGCATTCGTGCTGATCAGTCAAATGAGTTTTGGTCAATCACCGCAGATCGGGTCATTCTCATGGAAGTCGTCACCCGTGCGTGCCGCCCCGCGCCGGCATCACCACCAGCACAAACACCGCGAAGAATAGAAAACCATGAGCCGCCGGTGAAAGATGCTTTTTCATAAAATGCAGAGGCGGTCTTATCTGAATCAAAAACCGAGGTCGTTCTGCAAGAGCAAACGCTCGCGGTCAACTGATAAAGTCAAGGGCTATGTTCTGCCAGACGGACAAATCTGAAGGCGCGTGGCCGAAATAAAAAAAGGCCGCCTTTCGGGCGGCCGTTGGAAACGGATCTGTTTTGCAAATCACCTTTTCGCGGCTTTCTCGGCGCGGACTTTCGCCCATCTCGCTTTGGCTGCAACCGCAATTCTTGCCCTGGCTTCGGCGCTCATTTTCCTCCGGCCTTGCTTCACCGGCTTGGCAGCAGGAACGGATTTGGCCACAGGCTTGGAAGCGGCCACCGGTTTAGCGGCGCCTTTGATCACCGCCCAACGCGCCTTTTGCGCGGCCCGGATGCGGGCAATGCCGGCGGCGCTGATTTTCTTTTTGTAGGGTTTGGCGACCGGGGTTGAAACCGGAGCGACATTGGTTCCCTGCAATTGGTTCAGTTTATTCTGTAACTGCTCGATCTTTTCTTTGAGATCGGCGGCTTGACGAAGTTGAGTTGGTGTTAGATTGATAATGCTCATTACTTGATTAAATCACAGGAAAGGAGTTAGTCCAAGCAAAAAATTCAAGCCGGCAAATCACATTAAACCGCTGAAGGAGTTAGCCCAATGGTTAAGTCGGGCGGGTGCTTCGGGTCTCAATGGCATTCAATGGCATGGTGGCCGGTTTTTTTGCCATAGCTCAAAGGCCTTTTGTTACTCATCCGGATTATGGCTATCACTCGGCGCTGTTGTTTGGCTATTGGGTTGGTGGATATGGTGGCGGCAGGCGCCACGCCTAAGAAGATAGACGTGGCATGATGAAATGCAGGCGTTTATGAATTTCAATCTTCTTGAGTCATTGCCCCGCCGTCAAGACGGTTGGTTTGCGAATAAGCCAGTGGAGCGGTAATCATGGCTGGAGATAGTTGAACTTTATCCGGAAGCAATGGCTGTCCAGTTCAAAAGGTTGCCGAACAATAAATCTGCGCCCCGTGCCATCCGGCGTGAAATTGCGGAACTGGCCAGGTTTACTTCACGGGCGGTTCAGCCGTTTCCGGCACCGCATCGGATTTGGGTTGAGAATCAGCCGGAACATCGGGTTTCACCGCCGGGACGGCATCGGTTCCCGCAAGTTCATCCGGCAGAATGGTGACGGCAATGCGGCGGTTTCTGGCCCGACCCTCCGCCGTTGAGTTGTCGGCAATCGGACGATATTCCCCATAACCCACGGCCCCGACGCGATGCGGATCTACGCCGGCTTTTTCAGTGAGGAAATGCACGGCCGCCAGCGCGCGGGCGGTGGAAAGTTCCCAGTTGCTGGCAAATCGGCCGTGAATGGGCACATTATCCGTGTGGCCGATGACGTGAATTTTAAGCTTGGGATGTCCGGCGAGAATGCCCGCAATTTTGCGCATGACGGATTCGCCGGCCGGCTTCAAAATCGCCTCGCCGGAATCAAACATGACGCGGTCAAGGATGTTCACGGTCAGCTTGCCTTGAAGTTTGGAGATGGTGACATCCTTCGATTCCAGATCGGCGCGCATCTCGTCTTCCAGCCCTTTCGACATCTGGGCGGCTTGCTGCTTTTCTTTTTCCAAATCGGCCGCCTGTGTCTGCAACGCCGCGATCTGGTCTTGGTCCTTCTGGTTTTCGGCAAGGGCGTTGGCGAGGCTGGCGTTGGCATCGCCCAGCTTGGATCGAAGCGATTCCATTCCACGCAGCTTGCCCACAGCCGTGGCCCAGAGCAGCACGGCCACGACCAGCAGCACGGCCAGGATGCCGGCGGCAATCCAACCCAGCCTGGCGGTGTCCAGGCCGAGATTCGTATTTGTCACTTGTTCCGTGAATGGTCGTTTGCTGTCGCTCATCATTGCGGCTGGATGCAGCCATCCGCCTTGAATTTGTGCCGGGGTATGGCTGGACTCGCTCCACCGAATTCCGATATAGCAGGAAGACAGAAGCAACAAAATTTATTTTTAGCGAAAAATCACTTCAAAAATCATGAGCCGGAACATTCGCGGCATCGCTGTGGACGTCGCGCCCAGTCTGGCCGGCGCAACCGCCGCTTCCCCTTTCTTCCGCCGGTGAGCCGCAGGAAACGGCTTTGAGGAGGCTGTGCTAATGTTTGTCAGGCCAGGCCGTGAAACGACAGGCAAGCCGGCAGCGGTGTCAAACAAAGTTAAAGCTCAGCATTAAATGGAATAATCATCAGCGAAGACCTTTACATTCTTCAGTTCCACGAAAACCGATTCGCCTGGCTTGGGCGACAATTCCTGAAACAGTTCCTTGCTCAACTGCACGGTGAACAGCTCGCCGCTGTCCAGCCGCTTCAATTCCAGATTCGCCACCGGTCCGGCGGCGTTGGAGCGGACGACCCGGGCGGGAAAAGTCTTTTGTCCCGCCGGCTCGCGCGTGATGCGAATGTCGTGCGGACGCACAAAGGCCACGGCCGCCGCCGCCACTTCCCCGGTCGTTTCCGGCAGGGAAAATTCCGTCTCGCCGATCACCACCGTGCCGTCCTTCACCCGGCCGCTGAACAAATTCACGTTGCCGAGAAAATCATACACGAACGGCGACGCGGGATGATCGTATATCTCCTCCGGCGTGCCGATCTGCTCAATTCTGCCGTCGCGCAAAATCGCCACGCGGTCGGCGACTTCCAGCGCCTCCTCCTGGTCGTGCGTCACAAACAGCGTCGTGATGTGAATCTCCTCGTGCAACTGCCGCAGCCAGCGGCGGAGCTCCTTGCGGACCTTCGCGTCGAGCGCGCCGAACGGCTCGTCCAGCAGGAGGACTTTCGGTTCCACCGCGAGCGCGCGGGCGAGCGCGATGCGCTGGCGCTGACCGCCGGAAAGCTGTGACGGAAATCTTTTGGCGAGCGGCTCAAGCTGGATGAGCTTCAGCAGTTTTTCCACGCGGGCGCGGATTTCACCTTCTGGCGGACGCGTTTCTTTCGGGCGCACGCGCAGGCCGAACGCGATGTTCTCGAACACGGTCATGTGCCGGAACAGCGCGTAATGCTGAAAGGCAAAACCGGCCTTGCGCTGGCTCGCGGGAATCTGGGTCACGTCTTCGCCGTAAAACAAAACCTGCGCCTCGCCGGGGTTGTCGGGAAATTCCAGCCCGGCAATGGTGCGCAGCAGCGTGGTCTTGCCGGAACCGGACGGGCCGAGCAGCGCGACGAGTTCGCCGGACTCGACCCGGAGGCTGACGCGGTCGAGCGCGGTGAAGCTCCCGAATTTCTTCGTGACGTTTTTGACTTCGACACTCATCGCGTAATTTCAGTTTGGTTCAGCGCGGCGTTTTGGTGCTCCACCCACGTCTTCAAGCCCAGCGTGACGAGCGCGAGCAACGCGAGCAACGACGCCACGGCGAACGCACCGGTGAAATTGTAGTCGTCATACAACGCCTCGATGTGCAGCGGGATGGTGTTTGTCTGCCCGCGAATCCGGCCGCTGACGACCGCGACCGCGCCGAATTCGCCCATCGCACGGGCGTTGCACAAAATCACGCCGTAGATTAAACCCCATTTTACATTTGGCAACGTCACCCGCCAGAACGTCTGCCAGCCGCTCGCGCCGAGCACGCGCGCGGCTTCCTCCTCGCTGCGGCCCTGCGCCTGCATGAGCGGAATCAGTTCGCGCGCGACGAACGGGAACGTGACGAAGATCGTCGCCAGCACGATGCCCGGCACGGCGAAGATGATTTTGAAATTCCGGTCGTTCAGCCAGTTCGCCAGCCACGGAAATGCGGGATGATCCGCGTTCAGGTAAAGGCCCAGCCAGCCTTGCGCGCCAAACACGAGCACATAGATCAGACCCGCAATCACCGGGGAAACCGAGAACGGCAGGTCAATCAGCGTGAGCAGAACATTTTTGCCGGGAAAATCAAACTTCGCAATCGCCCACGCCGCGCAGACGCCGAAAAAGCAGTTCAGCGGCACGGCGATGACGGCGGCGGTGAACGTCAGTTTGATGGCGCTCCAGGCCATCGGGTCGCGCAAAGTTTCAAAATAGAATCCGATTCCTTTGGCAAACGCCTCCGTGAACACAAACACCAGCGGGATGAACAAAAACAAGCTCAAAAATGCAAGCGCGACGCCGATCAGCCCGCGCCGCACGAGCGGCGGCTCGCTGGTCGTGCGGCGTTGCACCACCGGACGCGGCGGATGCAAAGTGGTCGCGGCGGGGGTCATGCGAGGTTGTTGGTGTTGTAGCGGTTGGTCCACCATTGCAGCACGTTGACGCCCAGCAGGAGCACAAACGAGACGACGAGCATCACGACGGCGATGGCGGTGGCCTTCGCGTAATCAAACATGTCCAGTTCCTGCATGATGACGACGGGCGTGATCTGCGTTTTCATCGGGATGTTGCCGGCGATAAAAATGACCGAGCCGTATTCGCCGAGCGCGCGGGCGAACGCGAGCGCAAAGCCGGTGAGCAGCGCCGGCGTGAGCATCGGCAGAATCACGCGCCAGAAAACCTGCCAGCGGTTCGCGCCGAGGCTCGAAGCGGCTTCTTCGAGTTCCGGGTCGAGGTCTTCGAGAACCGGCTGCACGGTGCGCACGATGAACGGCAGGCCGATGAAGGTCAGCGCCACGAAGATGCCGAGCTGCGTATTGGCGACTTTGATTCCGTGAAATTGCCCCGTTGCACCGGTAAAACCAAACAGCCGGCCAATCCAGCCGGCTTGCGAATACAGCGCCGCCAGCGTGATGCCGGCCACGGCGGTCGGCAGCGCGAACGGCAGGTCCACCAGCGCGTCCACGATTTTTTTTCCGAAAAAATCATAGCGCACCAAAACCCACGCGACGACGAGGCCGAAACCGGCGTTGACCAGCGCGGCGCAAAACGACGCGCCAAAGGTCAGCCGATACGAGGCCATTGCCGTCGGCAGAGTGATGATGTGCCAGAATTCCGCCCACGTCAGCGTGCTGGTTTTCCAGAAGACCGCCGCCAGCGGGATGAGCACGATGAGGCCCAGGTAAAAGACCGTGAATCCGAGCGTCAGTCTGAAGCCCGGCAGCACACGGATTTTTTTGCCTCTGCTTTGCTTGGTCGCCACGGTTTAGAGGTTCGGAGCGTAGGCGATGAATTTCTGGTATTCAATCAAAATGGTCTGCAGCGCCGCGACAAAGGCGCATTGCTTCAAGTATTCCGGCGGCGCGGCGGGCGTTTCCAAAATAATTTCAAACGGACGCGGACGCACTTTCGGCGGCGCGGACAAAACGCCGTCGTAGCAGTCGCGAATGACGCCGTTGCGCGCGTTGAAGCCGTCAATCACGGAGCGCTGGTCGCGCGGCAGAAATTTTTCAGCGGCGGCCAGCGCGGGTTCAATCAAATGTTTGGTCAGCGTCGCGCCGCGCACGATGCCGTAAAAACCGTCGCTGGTGTCGTCGGTGTGCAGTGAGATGATGCCTTGAAACGAACGCGATTGCAGTTCAGCCTGCAACAGCCGGACTTCCGGCTCGGCGGAATTATTCCAGAACTCGCGGTTCAAATCTTTGCCGCCGCGCGAAAAGCGCGTGCCGTCCTCAAAGCCGGCCGGATTGCAGGCCGGATAGAACGAGAGGTAATAGCCGGCGGCGAGTTCGGGTTTGCATTCGAGCAACTGGATGAATTGAACCAGCGCGTGAACGCCTTCCGGTTCGTCGCCGTGGATGCCGGCGAAGATGCCGAGGCGGATCGGCGTGTCGCCGCCGCCGCGCGGCCCGACAAACAAATAGCGCGGCAGTTCGTAGCTTTCGTTGTTTACTGCAAAGGTGGCGGCGTGATTGGTGACGAGATTGGGCGAGTCGGCGGCGATTTTCTCCAGCGGCGCGAGCAGCTCCTCCAGGCTGCGGCGGGACGGACGTCCCGGTGCAAATGGAATTTTAGATGGTGTGGCGATGGTCATGGTGGATTTGGTTTGATTTCGTTTCCCCCCAGCGGGCGGCGGTTTGACAGGTAGGAACAAACCGCCGCCCTCATTGGAGGAACCACGAACGCGTTTTATGGTTGGAAAATCTGGTCGAAAACTCCGCCGTCGGCAAAGTGCGTTTTTTGCGCCTGCTGCCAGCCGCCGAATTCCTCGTCGATGTTGACCAGTTTCACCTGGCTGAAATTGGCGGCGTATCGGGCGGCGATGGCGGCGTTGCGCGGCCGGTAAAAATTCTTCGCCGCGATTTCCTGGCCCTCGTCGGAGTAAAGATAGTTCAAATATTCGGCCGCCACTTCGGTCGTGTGGTGACGTTGGGCGTTTTTGTCCACGACGGCCACCGGCGGCTCGGCCAGGATGCTCAACGGCGGCGTGATGATTTCAAAATTGTCCGCGCCGAATTCCTTGAGCGCGAGGTGCGCCTCGTTTTCCCACGCGAGCAGCACGTCGCCGATGCCGCGCTGCGCGAACGTCACGGTGGAACCGCGCGCGCCGGAATCCAGCACCGGCACGTTTTTGTAAAGCCGCTTGATGAAGTCGCGCGCGGCGGCGTCATCGTGATGGTTTGTTTCCAGCGCGTAGGCATAGGCGGCGAGATAGGCCCAGCGGGCGCCGCCGGAAGTCTTCGGATTCGGCACCACCACGCTCACGCCTTTTTTCACAACATCGTCCCAGTCCTTGATGCCTTTGGGATTGCCTTTGCGAACGAGGAAAACAATCGTCGAAGTGTAGGGCGTGCTGTTGCCGGGCAAACGCTTCTGCCAGTCAGCGGGCAGCAGTTTGGCCTGCTGCGAAATTGCATCAATGTCGTAAGCCAGCGCCAGCGTCACCACGTCGGCTTCCAGGCCGTTGATGACGGCCTGCGCCTGTTTGCCCGAACCGCCGTGCGATTGGGAAACCGTCACGGTGTCGCCGGTTTTCGCCTGCCAGTATTTGGCGAACGCGGCGTTGTATTCCGTGTAAAGCTCGCGCGTCGGATCGTAGGAAACATTGAGCAGCTTGATTTCCTTGGCGCTGACCGAATACGCCAGTGACGCGGCCAGAAGAATTTTAAAAAAGTTTTTCATGATTTTTGAGGTTTGCGATTCTGCACTTTAGAACGCCAGTTGCACGCGGGAGAACAGCACGTTTTCCGACTGTGCCGGCACGGTGCCGGGCGCTGCCTTGCCCGTGAAGCCGCCAAATTCCGTGTGCGAGAAACTCAAGTCGGCGCGCAGGTTTTTGTTGAGATACCAGTTCAAGCCGACTGACCAGGCGTTCGCGCCGTCCGCCGACTTGGCCGAACTGGCGAAGCCGTCCGTGAACGCCTTGCTGTCCACGTTCAGCTCCGCGAAACGTGCCACCAACTGCCACGCGCCCCACTGGCCGTTGCGCGGATCAAACGGATGCCGCGGCGTGACCCCGTTGTAGGAAGCATCTTCACCTGTCAACACCCAGCTGCCGGTGACTTCCCAGGCCGTGTTTTGCAAATCCGCCGAGCTGGTGGCGGAAGCAACTTGCTGATCGGAGACGACATATTCACCCAGCAAGCCGAGCGGGCCGTAATAATAATAGGCCTGCGGCGAAAAGCGCCAGCCCGCGCCGTTCGCGTTCACCCCGGAATTGTAGGCGAAAAATTTCTGCTGCCCGTCGGTCGTGTAGCCCGGCGTCAAACCGGTGGACGAATTCGTCTGCGGATGATTGGCCATGTAACTGCCGCCCACGCCAAACCCCAGCCCGCGCA
Source organism: uncultured Bifidobacteriaceae bacterium (assembly GCA_964449815.1). Classification (GTDB taxonomy): domain Bacteria; phylum Verrucomicrobiota; class Verrucomicrobiia; order Limisphaerales; family UBA11358; genus UBA11358. The sequence goes on along the minus strand of CAYVGC010000001.1, from coordinate 94,860 downwards.
GCACGTTCGCGTCTGACTTCTTCCACGGCTGGAAAAACACCCGGCCCGCAAACGACTTGTCGTCCTGAAACGAGGTGTTGACCGTCGTGCCGTTATAATCCGTGCCGCCATTGAACACGCCCAGCGCGTAGCTGGCCGCGCCGCCGAACAAATCGCCGTGCAAGGCCACGCCGAGATCCCGGTTCGGCACCAAATCCGTTGCCAGCGAGCGCTCGTTGAACAAAAGATCCTTGTCGGCCACCAGATGCTCCAGCCCAATGGGTGATTTGAATTTGCCCGCCTCCAACTGCAATTCCGGGCGATTGCGGTAATTCAAGTAGGCGTCCACGATCTGCACCGTGCTGCCGCCGAAATCCGGCGTGAAGTTGAAATCAAAATCATGAAACACCGTGCCGGTGAAAATTGGCCGCGCGCGGCGCAACAGAAAACCGTCGTTGCCATTGAGGCCGCCGTCCTGAAAAAATGTCCGGCTGTCGAACTGCAACACGCCATGCAGTTGCGCCACAAAATTCGAGTCGGCGGAACTCATTACGAAACCGTTTCCGCCCAGCAAAAGTTTCGGCTGCGCTTTCGTCGCCGTCACCGCCGCGTCCTGGTCAATTTCCCGTTCGCGTTCCAAAACGCGAACTTTTTGGTCCAGCGCCTCGATTTGCCCGGACTGCGGCGACTGATTTTGGCGTTGTTCCAGGCTGTCCACTTTTTGTTCCAACACCTGGATTTCCCTTTTTAAGATCGCGATCTCCTCGGCGCTGGTCGAATTGGTGGCCTGGGCCTCGGCGGCCAACGCGGACATGGCGAACTGCGTGCCGATGGCTGTTGCAAGCGTCAACTGTTTCAGTTTCGTTTTGATTTTCATTTTTTGCTCAAGGTTTTCCGTCATGCATTTTTATTTGCTGGTTCTGCGTTTTGTAATAAACGACATATCAAGTCGTCTTTATCTACAAATAAAAACTGAATTTTAATTCAGTTCCTCGTCGTCTTTGAACTTGACCACATCCGAACGCTTTCATGTTTTTAACACGACTTCTTTGATAGCTATTATGCCCCAGCTTAATTTTTTGTCAACGGCCAAAGAGAAAAAATTTTAGATGCCTTCGCCGCCAATGAAGCCGGAGGAAACTTCGTGTTTTGCCAGCGGCAGACCCTTTGCAACATCCGCCAGCGTCGCGCGATCCATCAAGTTCGCCACATAGTTGCGCGCGTCAAAAAAAACCCGGCGGAAACGGCAGACTGATTCTTGCGAGCAACGCTGGTAGCCGGTGACCGAAACACAATCAATCGGGGCAATAATGCCGTCAAAATGGCGCACCACCTCGCCCAGCGTGATTTTGGCCGGGCTTTTCGCTAGAAAATAGCCGCCGCGAATCCCGGCTGAGCTGTCCACCCAGCCCTGCGTCTTGAGGCCGAGCATGATTTGTTCAAGGAACCGCTTGGGAACATCATTCCGGCGCGCAAGTTCGCGGATCGGAATTGGCACGCCGCCGTAATGATCCACCAGCGTGAACAAGGTGCGCAAAGCGTAGTCAGTTTTCTTTGAAATCCTCATTTCTTAATACGATAAACCCGGTTGACTTTAAGTCAACCGGGTAATTTGGACGATGTTTTAAACTAGCCAACAATGCGACCGCCTTCGTTGAGGAAAATGCCCTTGAAATTCATCTCCAGCGCCTGCGGATTGCTGGCTTTGCCCAGCGCTTCCTTCTCGGTGACGCGTCCGGCTTTAACGAGGTTGAACAACGATTGGTTGAACGTGAGCATGCCATCGTCCACGCCGGTTTCGATGGCAACGGTGAGCTTGTCCAGCCGGTTTTCTTCCAGCATTTTTCTGATGAGCGGCGAATTGACCATGATTTCCAGCGCCGGGGTCAGCTTGCCGTCCACGGTCGAAACCATGCGCTGGCAGATCACGCCGCGCAAGGTGCCGGCGAGCTGGCGGCGGACCTGTTCGCGCTCTTCCGCCTTGAAAAAATCAAGGATGCGCGTGATGGATTGCGCGGCGGTCGTGGTGTGCAGCGTGGACAAAACCAGATGCCCCGTGTCCGCCGCGCTCATCGCCGCACCGAAGCTGATGTCGTCACGCATTTCGCCGACCATGATGATGTCAGGATCCTGCCGCAAAACATGCTTGAGCGCGTGATGAAAGGAAACCGTGTCCAGGCCAACTTCACGCTGCTCGATGACGGACTGGTTGTCCTCAAATACAAATTCAATCGGGTCTTCGAGCGTGATGATGTGTTTTTTGAAATTGCCGTTGATGTGTTCGACCATCGCCGCAAGCGTCGTGGATTTGCCGCAGCCGGTCGAACCGGCCACCAGCACGATGCCGCGCGGCGCCTCGGCAATGGTCTTGATTTGTTCCAGCAAACCGAGCTCCTCAAAGCTGGCGACGTGGCTGCGGACATAACGCATCGCGAGCGCCCACTGGCCGCGCTGCTGGAAAAGGTTGGTGCGGAACCGGCCCACGTCCGGGACATAATAGGAAAAATCCACCTCGCGTTCCTCCTCCAGTTTTTTCTTGAGATGAATCGGGCAGACTTTCTCGACCACATTGTTCATCCACTGCTCGGTTGGCACGGGACATTCGATGGATATCAATTCGCGGTTGATGCGGAAAATGACCGGCGTTCCGATTTTGATGTGGATGTCCGACGATCCGCCATCAACGGCCGTCTTGAGAATTTTGTTGAACAGTTCCATGCCCGCAGAATAATCGAATCCCCTCCAAACGCCAGCCGAGAAAAATACGCATGGTCGGGCGCCCTGTCGCAACTCCGCCGTTCCGTTTTTTCGTGTGTTCCCAGTTTTTCGTGGTAAAAAAATTTCATGTCAAAACACAGAATCGGCATCATCGGCGGCAGCGGCTTGTATCACCTCGAAGGTTTCAAGAATCAGAAATGGGTGAAGGTCAGGACGCCATTCGGTGCGCCGTCGGATGAATTCCTCACCGGCACGCTCGCCGGACGCGACGTGGTTTTCCTGCCGCGCCACGGCCGCGGCCACCGCATCCTGCCGAGCGAATTAAACCATCGCGCGAACATCTGGGCGATGAAGAGGCTCGATGTCGCGTGGATTTTGAGCGTCAGCGCCGTCGGCTCGCTCCAGAAAAAATACCGTCCGTGCGACATCGTGCTGCCCGACCAGTTTCTGGACCGCACCAAGCGCGATTTTGAACACACGTTTTTCGGACGCGGCATCGTCGCGCACATCGCGTTTGCGGATCCGGTTTGCGAGGAGCTGCGGCAAATCCTTTTGCAAGCCGCGCGCGGTTTGAAGGCGCGCGTCCACGACGGCGGCACTTATGTCTGCATGGAAGGCCCGGCGTTCAGCACGCGCGCTGAATCGCTCACGAATCACCAGCTCGGCTATGACGTCATCGGCATGACAAACCTGGGCGAGGCGAAGTGCTCGCGCGAGGCCGAGATCGCCTACGCCACGATGGCGATGATCACCGATTACGACTGCTGGAAAACGGACGAGGCGCATGTGACCGTGGAAATGGTCGTGGCCAACCTGATGAAAAACGCCGCGACCGCCGGGGCCATTGTCACCAAAGTCATCCCGCAGATTCCCGCCAAGCCGAACTGGCCCTGTCATGCCGCGCTCCAGAACGCCATCATGACTGAACGCAAAGCTTGGCCCAGGAAAACCATCGCCGAACTGAAGCCGATTATTGCGAAGTATCTTTGAAACCGAAGTTCAGCCACTGATGAACTGGCACGGAGCGCGGGCCTGCGACCCGCGCAGCTTTGGCTGGACAAAGTTTTTGGACGGGAGCAAAGTCGAAGCCATGAAGCCGCGCGTTTCCCATCAGAAGACCGCCGCGCTGACACTGGAGGAATTGCTGGTGAGCATTGTTGTGCTCGCCATGCTCGCAGGAGTGGCTTTGCTTTGGCTTCGCCGACCTCACGATGGGGCAAGAGAATATTGGCGGAAAACTACTTGGTGCGTCAATAACCTCAAACAGGTCGGCCTCGCCTGTCGCATTTGGGAAGGCGATAACAACGACAAATATCCAATGCATGTTTCCATGACCAACGGAGGCTCGATGGAGCTGGTTGCTGCCGGGAATGTAGTGGCAACTTTTCAAGCCATGTCCAACGAATTAAGCACGCCGAAGATTGTAATCTGCCCGCAGGATATGCGCCGGGATTACGCGACAAATTTTACGACCGATTTCAATAACAGCCGAATCAGCTACTTCGTCAACGCTGACGCTGACGAGAAAAACCCGCAAGCTGTGCTTTCAGGCGACGCTAATTTTGAAATCAATGGCGTTCTCGCAAAATCTGGCCTGCTCAAAATCTCGTCGAATGCTCCAATCATCTGGTCTGCCACGCGCCACAAATACTCCGGCAACATTTTGCTCGCCGACGGCAGCGTTCAGACATTAAGCAATTCCAGCCTTACAAACTGGCTTCATCAAACCGGCCTCGCCACCAACCGCCTCGCGATTCCGTAATCTGTGTTTCATTTGTGTGCATCTGTGGCTGCAAACTTTCCGCTTTTGCCCGCGCGTCACAAAATCTAAACTGCCGCCATGAATTTGCCCGGATTCCCTGTCGCCCGTCCGCGCCGGCTGCGGACTGCGCCGGCACTGCGCCGGCTTGTGGCGGAAACGTCGTTGAATGTTTCGCAGCTCGTGCTGCCGCTGTTCGCCCGCAGCGGGAAAAAGCTGCGTCGGCCCGTGGACGCCATGCCCGGCGTGTTTCAATTGTCACCGGATGAAATTGTGCGCGAGGCCGCGGCGGCGCACGCGCTGGGCGTTCCCGCAGTTTTGCTGTTCGGCATTCCCGATAAAAAAGATGCGAAGGCGAGCGGCGCTTATGCGAAGAACGGCATCGTGCAGCAGACGGTGCGGCTGCTGAAAAAGGAATTGCCGCCGCTGCTGGTCATCACGGACGTGTGCCTCTGCGAATACATGGCGCACGGCCATTGCGGCATTGTGCAGGGCGGAAAAATCCTGAACGACCCGACGCTCAAGCTGCTCGCGCAAACGGCGGCGAGCCACGCGGCGGCCGGCGCGGACATCGTCGCGCCGAGCGACATGATGGACGGCCGCGTGCGCGCCATCCGCGCGGAGCTGGACAATGACGGTTTTGCCGACACGCCGATCATGAGCTACGCGGCGAAGTTCGCGTCGGCGTTTTACGGGCCGTTCCGTGAAGTGGCCGAGTCCGCGCCTCAGTTTGGCGACCGGCGCAGCTATCAGATGGATGCGGCGAACGCGAACGAGGCGTTACGCGAGGTCGCCTTGGACATCCAGGAAGGCGCGGACATCGTGATGGTCAAGCCGGCGCTGGCGTATCTCGACATCATTCATCGCGTAAAGAAAGAATTCGGCCTGCCCACCGCCGCCTATGCTGTGAGCGGCGAACACGCGATGATCAAGGCTGCGGCGGCAAACGGCTGGATTGATGAACGCGGCGTGACACTCGAAAGCCTGCTGGCCATGCGCCGGGCGGGCGCGGATATTTTGATCACCTACGCGGCGATGGATGTGGCGCGGTGGCTGAAAATATCCTGATCGTTTTCGTTCTCGTCCCTGAAGATGCTAAAAACCGAAGGCGGGGACGCGCGGAAGAACGGGGACGAGTTTGTTTTTGCGTTTGCCTTGCTCCTCCGGGCAAGCTAGGCTGCGCGTTCCATTTTTCACTATGATCGGATCAATTCGCAAACATTCAACGTGGCTGTGGTGGATCATCGCCGGGCTCACGATATTTTCATTTGTATTTTTCATGGGACAAGGCGGGACGCGCGGTGGCGGCGGCCGGGGTTCCGGTTACGGCACGATCTACGGCAAGGCCGTGACGGCCGAGGCTTTTACGGCGGCACAGCGGGAATTTTATATTTATTACTGGCTGCATTACGGCGAGTTTCCCGACAAAAGCCCGAACTTCAACCGCACGGATGCGGAACGCGAAACTTACGTCCGCCTGATGCTGACGGAAAAGGCCAAGGCCCTCGGCATCCACGTCAGCGAAGCGGCGCTGGTGGAGGGTGCGCAGGACCTGCTCCATTCGCTCGGCCGCAACGGACAGACCGTGCCGATGAGCCAGTTCCTCGAGCGCGTGCTGCAACCCGAAGGCCTCGGCACGGTGGATTTTCAGCGGTTCGTCCGCGACGACCTGACCATTCAGCAGCTGGTTCAGACGCTCGGGCTCTCCGGCGCGCTCGTGCCACCGCAGGAGGCCGGCATGCTTTACGACCGCGAACAGCAGGAGGTTTCCGCGCAGGCGGTCTTCTTTTCCGCGTCGAATTATCTCGCACAGGTCGCCGTCACGCCCGCCGCCGTCGCACAATTTTACTCGAACAGCCTGGCGGTTTATCGCGAGCCGGACCGCGTGCAGGTGAATTATGTTGCGTATGACCTGACCAATTATCTGGCTGCCGCCGAGCAGAAGCTGGGCAGGACGAACATCAACAACCAGGCCGAGGCATATTACGCCCAGCATGGCATGGAGTCCGCTCCTGATGCGAAGACGCCCGAAGAGGCCAAGGCCAAAATCCGCGAATTGATTGTGCGCCAGGGTGCGGCGGCCGCCGCCGCCGAGCAGGCCAAGCAGTTTGTCGCCGAACTGTTTGCGATGGACCCGGTCAGCCCGGAAAATCTCGTCACGCTCGCCCGGCAAAAAAGCCTGGCCGTCCACCTCACCGCGCCGTTTGCCGACACCTACGGCCCGGAAGAATTCGCCGCGCCCGCTGAATTCACAAAGACCGCGTTCAAGCTGAATGCCGACTCGCCGTTTTCCAAGCCGATTCCCGGTGCGGAGGCCGTCTATGTCCTCGGACTGGCCAGGCAACTGCCCAGCGCCATCCCGCCGCTCAGCCAGATTCACGCCCGGGTCGTCGAAGATTATCAAAATCGCGAAGCCGCCCTGAAAGCCCAGAGCGCCGGCACCAATTTTTATTACACCGCCGCCGTGCAGATGGCGGCGGGCAAAACGTTCGCCCAGGCCGCCGTCGCCGCCGGCCAGGCGCCGCAGGCGTTGGCGCCGTTTTCATTGAGTTCACAGGAAGTGCCGGAAGCGGGCGACCGCGCCGAGTTGCGGCAGCTCAAACAGGCGGCGTTCACCACGCAGCCCGGCCATTTGAGCCAGTTCTTCCCCACGGCTGACGGCGGCTTTGTCCTGTTCGTCCAGTCGCTGCTGCCGGTGGATGAGGCGAAGAAAACCGCGGACATGCCGCAGTTTCTTTCGCAAGTGCGCCGGGCCCGCGAGAACGAAGCGTTCAACCTCTGGCTGCAGGCCGAGGCCAACCGCGAACTGCGCAGCACGCCGGTCTATAACGAACTGGCCGGCGGCAAGGCGCCCGCCCAATAATTAATTTGTGTCGCAATCGAAATCGCAGAATTAATTTTCCCGATCATGATTGCGATGAAGGACCGGAAGACGATTGAAAACCGCCAGCACCATCAAGCTCTCGTCGCCCGCCACGCGCGAGTTTTGGGAAATCCCCGTCCTGTTTGAGGACGAGCATCTGCTCGCGCTCGACAAGCCCGCCGGTCTGCCCACGTCGTCCGAGGCCGATGCACGAATCGGAGCCGAGGCCGCTGAAGTTGAGCGGCCGGACCTGATGCAGTTGCTGCACGCGGGCATTGCCGCCGGCAAACCGTGGGCGCGGGAACGCCGGCTGACTTACTTGAACAACGAACACCGGCTCGACGCCGACACCAGCGGCGTCATTCTGCTTTCCAAAAACAAAGCCGCGCACCTCGCGCTGGCCGATGCGTTTGGCTGTGACCGGCCGCAGCGGAAATATGTCGCGCTCGTGCGCGGCACCCTGATGGAAGAGTCGTTTGAAGTGCATGCCCGGCTTGCGCCGCATCCCGTGCAGCCCGGCCTGGTGCGCGTGGACAAACACGACGGCAAGGCGGCAACGACCAGCATCACCCTGCTGGAAAATTTTACGCGCGCCGGCTACGCCCTGGTCCAGTGCACACCCATGACGGACCGCCCGCATCAGATTCGCGTCCACCTGAGCCATGTGGAACTGCCGATTGTGGCCGACGAGCTTTACGGCGGCAAAAAACTCTGGCTCTCGCGGCTCAAAAAAAATTTCCGCCTCAAACCAGGCCGGGAAGAACGCCCGCTGATGTCGCGGGCCGCGCTGCACGCCGAGGAATTGAGCCTGCCGCATCCCGTCACCGGCAAAACCGTGACCATCAAAAGCGAATGGCCGAAGGATTTGCGCGTCGCGGTGAAGTATCTGCGGCAGTATGCCGTGTAGGACTGCGTCGCTCAACCAGAACCGGACAGGATGCAGTTCCCGCAGGCGTTCCCTCCGGATTGAAGTTCGTGTCCGCTCCGAACACTTTGACGCGGAACATTAGCGGGGCGCGCGACTTGAAATCATCTTTGTCCGAGAATCATGGCAGCGTGCAATTCCACCCCCAAAAACCGATTTTACTTCACCAGTTCTTCCGCGATCTGCACCGCGTTAAGTGCAGCGCCTTTGAGCAACTGGTCGCCGCTCACCCAGAAGCACAGGCCGTTGTCCAGCGCGCAGTCCAGCCGGAGGCGGCCGACTTCGCAATTGTATTTTTCGGAGGTGAACAGCGGCATCGGATATTTCTTGTTTTCCGGGTCGTCCACCAGGTCGAGGCCGGGCGCCTTTTTCAAAACTTCGCGCGCGGCTGCCACAGAAACCGGCCTTTCGAATTCCGCGCTCACGGCAATGGAATGCGAACGATACACCGGCACGCGCGCACAGGTCACGCTCGCGCGGAACGCGGCGTGGTGCATGATTTTGCGGCCCTCGTTTTCCATCTTCATCTCCTCCTTCGTGTAGCCGGTCGGCAGAAATGAATCCACATGCGGCAGCACGTTGAAGGCGATCTGGTGCGGATAAACTTCCTTCGTCACCGGCTGCTGGTTGACAATTTGCCTGACCTGGCGTTCGAGCTCCTCAATCGCCCTGGCCCCGGTGCCGGAGACGGCCTGGTAGCTGGAGGCGAAAATGCGCTTCACGCCGAACGCCTGGTGCAGCGGATACAGCGCCATGAGCGTGATGGCCGTGGTGCAATTTGGATTGGCGATGATGCCGTGGTGCCATTTCACGTCGGCGGCGTTGATTTCGGGCACGACCAGCGGAACCTTGTCGTCCTGCCGGAACGCGCTGGAATTGTCCACGACCACGCAGCCGGCTTTCGCGGCGATGGGCGCGAATTCCTTTGAAATGCCTCCGCCCGCGCTGAAAAGCGCGATGTCAATGCCCGCGAACGAATCCTTCGTGAGTTCCTTGACCGTGACGTCCTGCCCTTTGAACTTGAGTTTCTTGCCGGCCGAGCGGGCGGAGGCGAGCAAAGTCAGTCTGCCCACGGGAAAATTTCTTTTTTCAAGGGTCTTGATCATCTCGATGCCGACGGCGCCGGTGGCGCCGACAACTGCGACGTGCGGATGGCGGTTCATAAATGGCCGGTTAATCTAGCAGAAAACCCGCCAGCGTCAATTGCCGCGCAGTTGCGGCCGGAAAAATGGCGCGCCGGTGAATGGCCGCCCGGAAAACCGAAAATAATTTTCCCGGCTGCTTGACAAAGCCGCTGGCAAAAGGCGAAATCATGTTTTATGAGGCTGGTTGTTGTTTCAAATCGTCTGCCATTCACCGTTTCGTTCCCTCAAGGTGCGCCGCAATTCAAACCCAGCGCCGGCGGGCTGACCACCGGGCTGTGGAGCTATCTGGATCGCAAAGTCCCGGACGGCGCGGAACGCCAGGATTATTTGTGGATGGGCTGGCCCGGCGCAAGCGTCCCGCCCGGACACGAGGCGGCGGTGCGGACGTATGCCGAACAGCAGTTCAAGTCCAGTCCGGTCTATCTGCCGGAAGAAAGCATGGACCGCTTTTACCTCGGTTTCTGCAACAAGACCATCTGGCCATTGTTCCATTATTTCCCGATGCTGACGCATTACGAGGAGGAGAACTGGCAGGAATACCGGAACGTCAACCGCGTCTTTGGCGAGGCCGTGGTGGCTGCGCTGCGTCCGGACGACGTGCTGTGGATCCATGATTATCACCTGATGCTGCTGCCAAAACTGGTGCGCGAAAAATTCCCGGACATGCCCATCGGTTTTTTCCTGCACATCCCGTTTCCGTCCTGGGAGGTTTTCCGGATGCTGCCGCGGCCGTGGCGCGAGGAAATCCTCGACGGCCTGCTCGGCTCCAGCCTGATCGGTTTTCACACACACGATTATGCGCGGGATTTCCTGACTTCGGTGCTGCGCACGTCCGGCTTTGAACACCAGCTTGGCAGCCTGACGCTGCGCGACCGCGTGGTGGAGGTGGACACGTTTCCAATGGGCGTGGAATTCGAGCGGTTTGAACACGCCGCCAATTCCAAGGAAACCGAATTGCGCGTGGAGGAACTGCGTCAGAAATGTATCGGGCAGAAGGTGATTTTTTCCGTGGACCGGCTGGATTATACGAAGGGTCTCATCAACCGGCTGCGCGGCTACGAAACTTTTCTGAAACTGAATCCGCAGTGGCACGGCAAGGTGACATTCATCATTTCCGTCGCGCCGTCGCGCATCGGCGTGGACAGCTACCAGGCGATGAAGTCAGAACTGGAACAGACTGTCGGGCGCATCGTCGGCGATTTTGGGAATGTCCATTGGACGCCGCTGGTCTATCAGTTCCGCAATCTGACGTTTGACGAAATCGTCCCGCTCTACCGCCTGTGCGACGTGGCGCTGATCACGCCGTTGCGCGACGGCATGAATCTGGTGGCGAAGGAATTCATCGCGTCGCGTCCCGACCAGACCGGCGTTTTGATCTTGAGCGAGATGGCCGGCGCGGCGAAGGAAATGGGCGAGGCCATCATCATCAACCCGTTTCACCGCGAAGATTTCGCGAAGGCGCTGGAACAGGCGTTGACCATGCCGGTCGAGGAACAAATCCGGCGCAACCAGCTTTTGCAGGAACGGCTGCGCCGCTACAATGTCGTCCGCTGGGCGGATGATTTTGTGCAGGCGCTGCTCTCCACGCAGAAAACCGAGGCCGCCCGCCGGGCGCGGCTGCTCACCGGCAAGGCCAGCAGCGGCATGATCCAGCAATACCGCGCCGCCACGCGCCGCGCACTTCTGCTGGACTACGACGGCACGCTGGTGCCGTTTTCGTCGGAACCGAAACTGGCGAAGCCCGACGCGGAACTGGTGGAGCTGCTCACCACGCTCGGCTCCGATCCGGCGAATCATGTGACTATCATCAGCGGCCGTCCGCGGCGCACGCTCGAGGAATGGGTGGGCAAACTGCCCATTTCACTCATCGCCGAGCACGGCGTCTGGCTGCGGAACCAGGGCGAGGACTGGCGGATGTTGAAGACCATGACCAGCGACTGGAAAGAGCGCGTGCGGCCGATTCTTCAACTTTACGTGGACCGCCTGCCGGGCGCGCTGCTGGAGGAAAAAGAATTTTCGCTCGCGTGGCATTATCGTCGCGCCGACCCGGAACAGGCCTCGCTGCGCGCGAAGGAATTGATTGATGACCTTGCCGGCTACACGCGCAACATTGACGTGCAGGTGTTCGAGGGCAACAAGGTCATTGAAATCCGCAACTCCGGCGTCAACAAAGGCACCGCCGGGCTGGAATGGCTGAAACAATACGCGCCGGATTTCATTCTCGGCATCGGCGACGACTGGACGGACGAGGATTTATTCCGCGCGCTGCCGCCGCCGGCCTTTTCCGTGTGCGTCGGGCTGGCCAGCACGGCAGCACGGTATTATTTGAGCGGCCCGGCGACCGTGCGAAAGCTGCTGCACGAATTGAGCCAGGGACCGCGCGAAAAAACCGTGAACCCAATTCCCGCCGTGTAATCTAAAAGTTATGCCGCATTCAAAACGCAGCCGCGCCGGATTGGGCCAGGAGCCGTTCTGGTATAAGAGCGGCGTCATTTACGAACTTCATGTCCGCGCGTTTTATGACGCGGACGGCGACGGCGCGGGCGATTTTCGCGGGCTGACGGAGAAGCTGGATTACATCAGGGACCTCGGCGTGACGGCGATCTGGCTGCTGCCGTTTTATCCGTCACCGCTCAAGGACGACGGCTACGACATCGCCGATTACTGCGACGTGCATCCGATGTATGGCACGCTGGGCGATTTCAAAACCTTTCTCCGCGAGGCGCACCAGCGCGGGCTGCGCGTTATCACGGAACTGGTGCTGAACCACACGTCGGACCAGCATCCGTGGTTTCAACGCGCACGCAACGCCAAGCCCGGCAGCCGCTGGCGGAACTTCTATGTCTGGAGCGACGACCCGCACAAATACAAGGAGGCGCCGATCATTTTCAACGGGGTCGAGGTTTCCAACTGGACGCTGGATCCGGTGGCCGAAACCTATTTCTGGCACCGTTTCTTTTCGCACCAGCCGGATTTGAATTACGAAAACCCCGAGGTCCGCGCCGCGATGTTCCGGGTGGTGGATTTCTGGCTGGACCTGGGGGTGGACGGTTTGCGGCTGGACGCGGTGCCGTATCTTTACGAGCGCGACGGGACCACCTGCGAAAACCTGCCGGAAACCCACGCCTTCCTCAAGTCGCTGCGCGCCCACGTGGATGAAAAATACGGCGACCGGATGCTGCTGGCCGAGGCGAACCTGTGGCCGGAGGAGGCGGTGTCGTATTTCGGCCAGGGCCGGGGCGATGAATGCCACATGGCATTTCATTTTCCGCTGATGCCGCGGCTGTTCATGGCGTTGCGCATGGAGGACCGCCTGCCCATCGTGGAAATCCTGGAACAGACGCCGGCCATCCCGGAGACCAGCCAGTGGGCCTTGTTCCTGCGCAACCATGACGAGCTGACCCTTGCCACGATCACCGACGAGGAGCGCGATTACATGTTTCGGATGTATGCGCAGGTGCATCAGGCGCGGTTATATCTGGGCATCCGCCGCCGGCTCGCCCCGCTGCTCAACAACGACCGCAAGAGCATCGAGCTGCTCAACGCGCTGCTCTTCTCGCTGCCCGGCACGCCGGTGCTTTATTACGGCGACGAAATCGGGCTGGGCGACAACATTTATCTGGGCGACCGCAACGGGGTGCGCACGCCGATGCAGTGGAGTTCGGACAAAAACGCCGGCTTCTCGCGCGCGAATCCGCAGAGTCTTTACCTGCCGATCATCCTCGATCCGGCCTATCACTACGAGGCCGACAACGTCGAGGAACAACTGGCCAATCAACATTCGCTGCTCTGGTGGATGCGCCGGATGCTGTTGCTGCGCAAACGCTGGCGCGCCCTTGGCGAGGGCAAATGCGAATTTCTCCAGCCGGACAACAACAAAATCCTGGGCTACGTCCTGCGTCACGAAAAAGAAATCGTTCTGGTCGTGGCCAACCTCTCGCGCTTCACGCAGCCGGTGGAACTGGATTTGTCGGCGTTCAAAAACCTGATGCCGGTGGAGCTGTTTGGCCGGACGAAATTTCCGGTCATCACGGACACCCCGTATTTTCTCACGCTCGGCCCGCACAACTTTTTCTGGTTCTCGCTGGAGCAAAAGCCGCAGCCGCTGGCGGCGAAGACGGCAGGCGGCGCGCCCGTGGCGCTGCCGGCCATCGCCGTCGCCGAAAGCTGGCAGGAGATTTTCACCGGCAACGCGCGGGCGAAATTCGAGGCGGCGCTGCCGGATTATTTCCGGTCGCAGCCGTGGTTTGCAGGCCGGGCCAAAACCATCAAGCTGGCGACGATCAAGGAGTGCTTCCCGGTGCCGCTGCCGGACGGAACGGATGCCGAACTCGCGTTCGTCCAGGTGGAATACGTGGACGCGGTTCCGGAATTGTTCGTGGTGCCGCTGGCGTTTGCCGCCGGCACCGCGGCCGGTCCGGTCCGCGCGTTCGGCGCGGCGGAACTGACGCGGCCGGACGCCGCGCAATCCGGCGTGCTTTACGAGGCGCTGGCCACGCCGGCGTTCGCCCGCGAGTTGATCGAATTGATTGGCCGCCGCGAGCGGCCGCATAATGAACAGGGCGGACTGGAAGCCTCGCGCACGCCGGCCCTGCGGCAAATCCTGAACGGCGCCCCATTGCCCGGTCCGTCTTTGCGCAACACGGACGAGGGCAACGCGACGTTGATTTTTGGCGACAAAATTGTGCTGAAATTTTTCCGCCGCGTCGGTCCGGGCGTGAATCCCGAACTCGAAATCGGCCGCTTCCTCACGGAGAAAAAATTTCCGCACAGCCCGGCGCTGCTGGGTGCGCTGGAATATCACGCCGCCGGCGCGCCGATGACGCTGGCGGTGGCCAAGGTGTTTGTGCCGCACGCCAAGAACGCCTGGAAGTTCACGCTGGACGCCATCAGCAGCTATTACGACGGCGTGTTTGCGTCCGCCGCGCAGGGACACACCCCGCCAACCGCGCATCCGCTCAAGTTGTGGCATCACAACCTGCCCGTCGAAGTGGCGGAGCACGTCGGGACTTATCTGGAATCCGCGCGGCTGCTGGGGGTCCGCATGGCGGAACTGCATCTAGCCCTGGCGGCCGGCGAGGCCGGCGGCGAGTTTTCCACGGAGCCGATGACGTCGCCGCACCTGCGCAGCGTGTTTCAATCCATGCGCTCGCTGGCGACGCAAAACCTGCGCCGGCTGCGGAAGCAAATGAAAACTTTGCCGCCGGAACTGGCGGCCGTCGCGCACCGGGTCGTCGAGCTGGAAGCCACCATCCTCCTGCACTACCGCCAGTTGATTGAACGGAACTTTGCCGCCCGGCGCATCCGCATTCACGGCGACCTGCACCTGGGCCAGGTGCTCTGGACCGGACGCGATTTTGTCTTTCTGGATTTTGAAGGCGACGCGACGGTGCCGATCAGCGAACGGCGCATCAGGCATTCGCCCCTGCGGGACGTGGCGCGGATGGTGCGCTCGTTTCATCACGCGGCCTATGCCGGTTTTCACCGGCAGGTGGAACTGGGGGTCATCTCGCGCGAGAACCTGACGAAATTCGAGCCGTGGGTCCAGCACTGGAACCTCGCGGTTAGCCGTGCGTTTTTGCAGGCCTACTGCCAGGGCATGGAAAAATCCGAAATCCTCCCGCGCGACCCGGAGCCACTCCGCACCATGCTGCTGGCCTACCTGCTCAACCAGGTCGTGGACGAGCTGGGCGACGAACTGCGGCGCGGTTCGGACAATGTCCGCGCGCCGTTGCAGGCGATTGTCTATTTGACGGAGGAACCGCTGCCGGCCCGCACGACGACGGCACCCGCCGGTCCGACCGCCGCTCCGCCGCCGGCCTGACGCACTGATTTCACACGGATTGGAAAATCTCTTCGGCCCTGGCGTCAGCAACCCTTTTTGGCAGCTTCACCTGGGCGGACTTGGGATCGGGGATGGCCGATCTGCATGCATTGAGGCCATTTTCGCTCCAATGGTCCGCACCGGCCACCGTTCTTCCCAACCAAAAAACTTTTGATTTCCGATTGACCGGCAACGTGCGTTATGTCGAAATGATAGAACATTGTAATTTTGTTTCGATGCCGAGAACTCCAGTCAGAAACGGAAATGGCGTGCCGCGAACCGGCGCGAGCAAATATGACGCGCACCACAAGGTTTTGTCGCAGACTTACGGGGCCTTCGCCGATCTGCGCCGCGAACTTTCCGATTCCAAGAGCACCGTCAACGAACGCGAGGACATCCTGAAAAATTTCGCCACCTGCCTGGACTCGCAACGCGCGTGGCTGGCGCTGGAGGATTATTTTGAAAAGCTGGCGCTCTCGCGCCGCGATTTTCCCGCGACGGACTGGTGGCCGAAACTGCTGGCCACGACGGGCAAGGCGCGGCTGGAGGAACTGGCGTTTTTATTTCTGCGCGCCAAACGCTCCGTCCCGCCGGAACTTCAGCCGCACGCCAGCCCCGACCGTTTCGCCCGCGCCGAGGAGGCCGAGCAGGAATCGCGGCTGGTGAAGGAGCTGGAAAACTGGCTGTCGCCGCCCGCGCCGCTGCACCTCGACACGCCGCGCGCCACCCTGCGCGTGGTCTGCCAGCCGCAGCCGGATGAACTGGAGCCGGCGCGCTTCCGCCTCGTCGTGCAGTTTCTTCTGCTCCGTCCGCGCACTGGCGAAAAAGCGCGTTCGCTCCACGACCTCGTGGATCTTGTCGTCCGCGCCGCGCATGAGCAGGAACTGTTCACGCCGTGGGACTGGGAGTTCATCCAGTGGATTTACGAGACGCACCGCGAACGCGCCGGCCACGAGACCTCGCTCCTGCTGTCCGACGCCGAACTGCTGCAATGGCTCGCGCGCTGGGGGCACACGAACCGCCTCGAATCCGCCGCGAACGGCCAGCCGCTCCATTTCCACGGCCACATCGTCGCGCTCGCGCCGCACTTGGAAAACGGCGACAAGGAGCTTTCCTTCACGCATCGCATCGCGCTGCCGGACGGCGTCAATCATTCCGTGGCCGACGCAAAGTTTTTCAACCGCCAGTCGCCGGTCGCGCTCGTCGGCAATGAATTTTTCCTGCTGCGCAACGCGCCGCCCGCCGGCGTGCTGAAATATCTCGCGCTGAAACCGTCCGTGCCCGTGCGCAAATTGAGCCACCGGCTGCTGCTGCACCTGCGCAAGTCGCAGGCCAATCACGGCGTGGACTGGGACCAGCTTTGCGTGGCGCATCCGGCGGCGCCGCAGTTTGTTTTTGAACTGCTCGACGACACGGTGCGCCTGCGCCTGCTCGCGACCAGCGCCCGCGACCAGAGCACCTGGATCTGGAACGGCCACGAATGGTCGCCGCACGACCGCGTCATCAAGCCCGGAGATAAGCCGGAAATCCTTGACGATCCGCGCCTCGACCCCACCGTGCAATGGCTGCGCAAGCTGGACTGGTTCATGCAGGAGCCGGGCCTGTGGACTGGCGACGCGAACGAAAACTTTCTCGGCTCGCTCGCCGAGGCCTGGGCCACGCGCCCGGCCGAGGCGGAGTTTCTCGGCAACGCCGCGTTCCATCGCCTGTTTCTCACGCCGCGAGCGTTGAAGCCGCGCCTCGTGGTCAAGGGCAGCGGCATTGACTGGCTCGCCGTCTCCGCCGAATGGGAGGCGGAAGGCATGAAGTTGTCCAAGGCCGATCTCGAACGCCTCGCCGCCGCGACCGGCCGGTTCGTGAAGCTGCCGAACTCCGGCTGGGTGGAGCTCGACACGAACGCCGTGCAGGGCGCGCACGAGGCGATGGCCGAAATGGGCGTGGAAGGCCTCATCGCCGTGCCGCAAAAAGTCGGGCTGGAACACGTCGCACACCTCGACGAGGAAGGGCTGCAACGTTTCGCCGATTCGCCGGAGGCGCACGCCTTGCGCGAACGCATCCGCGATTTCAAGGGCGTTCCGGCGGTGGATTTGCCGAAGACATTGAATGCGGAGCTGCGACCGTATCAAAAAGAGGGATTCGATTTTCTCGCGCATCTGGTGCAGGTGAAACTCGGCGGCATTCTCGCCGACGACATGGGCCTCGGCAAAACGCTCCAGACGCTGACGTGGCTCGCGTGGCTCAAGGAACGCCACACGAAAAACCCCAAGCCGTCGCTCGTCATCTGCCCCGCGTCCGTGCTGCACAACTGGCGGCGCGAGGCCGAGCGGTTCACGCCCGGCATGAAAGTGCTCGTGCTTGAAAGCGGCGCGGCGCGGCATAATTTGCGCAGGCAGATTCCGCAGCACGACATCATCGTCACCAACTACGCGCTGCTCCGGCGCGATCTGGAGGAGTTCCAGAAATTCTCCTTCCGCGCCATCATTCTCGACGAGGCGCAGTTCATCAAGAACCCCGGCGCGCAGGTCACGCAGTCCGTGAAGCAGTTGAAGTGCGAGAACAAAATCGCGCTCACCGGCACGCCGCTGGAAAACCGGCTGCTGGATTTGTGGAGCATCGTGGATTTCATCCAGCCCGGCTACCTCGGCAACCAGGAACACTTCCTCGAAACCTATGAGCCGAAAGGCAACGGCGAAAACGCCGAGTCCGTCCAGCGCATCGCGCGCAAGCGGCTTTCCGCCAAGCTGCGGCCGCTGCTGCTGCGCCGTTTGAAAAAGCACGTTGCAAAAGATTTGCCCGACCGCATCGAGACGCGCCGCGACTGCCCGCTGGGCGAGGAACAGCGCAAGCTTTATCTCGCCGAACTGCGCCGCAGCCGCGATCAGATCCAGCACGCCGTCGCCGAACAGGGCCTCAACAAGAGCAAGATGCACGTCCTCGCCGCGCTCACGCGCCTGCGGCAGGTCTGCTGCCATCCGTCGCTCGTCGGCAGCGACACCGCCAGCGGCAAGACCGAGACGCTTTTTGAACTGCTCGACACGCTCGTGGCCGACGGCCAGAAGGTGCTCGTCTTTTCGCAGTTCGTGCAGATGCTGCAGATTCTTGAACGGGAATGCCGCGCGCGCAACATCCACACGCACATCCTCACGGGCCAGACGAAAAACCGGCAGCAGGTCGTCAGCGACTTTCAGCAGGAGACCGGCGCGTGTGTTTTCCTGCTGAGCCTGCGCGCGGCGGGCACCGGCCTGAACCTCACCAACGCCAGCTACGTGGTGCTTTACGATCCGTGGTGGAATCCGGCGGTGGAGGCGCAGGCCATTGACCGCTCGCACCGCATCGGCCAGACGCAGACCGTGAACGCCTACCGCCTCATCGCGCCCGGCACCGTCGAGGAAAAAATCTGGGAGCTGCAGCAGAGCAAGGCCAAAACGATCGCCGACGTGCTTGGCGAAGAAGGTTTCGCCCGCAGTCTCACGTCCGTGGATTTGGAATATCTTTTTTCAGAAGATTGAAACGGATGCTGCAAATCTGAACCGCCGCCGCAATTTTGAAAAGTCTTCCGGGAATTTGAACGTCTTTGTCCCGGTTTTTGCGGGTCATGTCCCACAAGATTGCTGCCGGAAACCTGCCAGGTTTGCCGTCAACTGGCGCATCGCTGCGATTGACCATTTTTCAAACCCAAGACGCAGACTTTTGCGCCATTAAATTTGCATTCAGCCGGTTGATCCGGGCCGCAAAGATTTTCTTTGCGTTGAAATTTCATCCGCTTTGTTTCATCTTCCCCGCCGCACAATTTCTATGGCGGAAAACACAAAGCACATTTACGACGAGAGCAAGATCAAGACACTGTCTTCGCTGGAGCACATCCGGCTGCGCACGGGCATGTATATCGGGCGCATCGGCTCCGGCGCGCACCCGGACGACGGCTGTTACATCCTGCTCAAGGAGGTCGTGGACAACGCGATTGACGAGTTCATCATGGGCAACGGCCGGGAGATCCACATCAAGATCGACGGCAACCGCGTCAGCGTGCGCGATTTCGGGCGCGGCATCCCGCTCGGCAAGGTCGTGGACTGCGTTTCCAAGATCAACACCGGCGCGAAATACAATGACGAGGTGTTCCAGTTCAGCGTCGGCCTCAACGGCGTCGGCACCAAGGCGGTCAACGCGCTGTCAAAAAGCTTTTTCGTGCGCAGCCATCGCGACGGCGAGTTCGCCGAGGCCGGCTTCAAGATCGGAAAATTAAAAAAAGAGGACACCGGCAAAACAAAGGAGCCGAACGGCACGCTCATCGAATTCGAGCCGGACCCGGAGATTTTCAAGAACAGCGAATTCAAGCTGGAACACGTCGAGCGACGGCTGCGGCATTACAGCTATCTCAACACCGGGCTGAAATTGGTTTTGAATTTCGCGGGCGCGGAGCCGGAAACGTTCCAGTCGCGCCACGGCCTGATGGATCTGGTGATGGAAGACCTCGCCAGCGACGGCAGCGAGCCGATTTACCCGCCGCTGCATTACGCCGGCAAGACGCTGGAGTTTTGTTTCACGCACAGCAACTCGCGCTATGGCGAGACGTTTTATTCCTTCGTCAACGGCCAGTTCACCAGCGACGGCGGCACGCACTTGAGCGCGTTCCGCGAGGGCCTGCTGAAAGCCGTCAATGAGTATTGCAACGGCAAGTTCGACGGCGACGACGTGCGCGAGTGCATGGTCGGCGCGGTGGCGATCCGGTTGCAGGACCCGGTGTTCGAGTCGCAGACAAAAAACAAGCTGGGCAACACGGAGATCCGCACCGAGCTGGTTGGAAGCGTGCGCGAGGAGCTGCTGCACTTTTTCAACCGCAACAAGGAGATCGCTGAAAAAATCATCGCGAAGGTGACGGACACCGAGCAGTTGCGGAAGGAATTGCAGGACGTGAAGAAGCTCGCGCGCGAACGCGCCAGGGCCATCACGCTGCGCATCCCGCAGTTGAAGGACTGCAAGCATCACTTCGACCAGAAAAAGGGCAAAGGCCAGGGCACGATGGTGTTCATCTGCGAAGGCCAGTCCGCCGCCGGCTCCATCACGAGCTGCCGCGACGTGAACAACCAGGCGGTGTTCGTGCTCAAGGGCAAGCCGCTCAACGTCTGGGACCTCAAGCGCGACGTGATGTATAAAAATGACGAGATGTATAACCTCATGCAGGCGTTGCAGATCGAGGACACCACCGACAGTCTCCGCTACGAAAAGGTGATTCTCGCCACCGACGCGGACGTGGACGGCATGCACATCCGCAACCTGATGATCACGTATTTCTTCAAGTTCTTCGAGCGGCTGGTCCGCGACGGCCACGTTTTCGTTCTGGAAACGCCGCTATTCCGAGTGCGCAACAAGGAGAAAACCATTTACTGCTACAGCGAAGCCGAGCGCGACAACGCGACCCGGGAATTCGGCGGCAAGCCGGAGATCACGCGGTTCAAGGGTCTTGGCGAAATCAGCCCGAAGGAATTCGCCCAGTTCATCGGCAGGCAGATGCGCCTGAGCAAAATCGAATACGCACCGGTCGCCGAAGCCGCGCCCATTTTCGACTTTTACATGGGCAAAAACACGCCGGAGCGGAAGGACTACATCATGGACAGCCTCGTCGTGCCGGTGGAGGAATAAATACGATTTCCCGCCAACCCATCGCTTTGGTTTCGCCGGTGCAGCGGGCGCCGGCGTTTTGGCCGAATCCACCATCACGTTGAAACCATAAGCCGTCAACGCCTCCTCCGAGTCTTCGTTCGTGAATTCAGATGCACCGTTCGTGGGATTTTTTACGCGCCGGGGCATTTTTTCCATTGGACATTGTCTGGCGCTGGAGTATCAAGTTGCGTAATTATGAAATTCTTCTTGTTTGTTTTGTTGTTGCTGGCCGCGCCCGCGTTTGCCCAGCAAATCGTCTCGCCAGAAGTCCAGCCTGACGGCCGGGTTGTATTCCGACTGAAAGCGCCTGGCGCCAAAGAGGTGCAATTGCACTGCGAAGGCGTGAGCAGCTCGGCGATGCAAAAAGACGATCAAGGCGTCTGGTCGTTCACCACCGATCCGCTGGAGCCGGACATCTACGTCTATTCATTCAATGTGGACGGTCTGCATGTGATTGATCCGGCCAACCCGCTCTTGAAATACAACCTGCTGAACACCGACAGCCAGGTGCAGGTGCCCGGCCCAAAATCGCTGCCGTGGGAACTCAATGACGTGCCGCGCGGGATATTGCACCGGCATTTTTACAAGTCCACCGTGGCGGATGACGAACGTGATTTCATGGTTTACACGCCGCCCGGCTACAATCCGGCGGCGCGGAAGCGGTATCCGGTGCTTTATCTGTTGCACGGCTACAGCGACGACACCACCGCCTGGTCCGCAGTTGGTTTGGCGAACGTCATCCTCGACAACCTCATCGCGCGCGGCCAGGCGAAACCGATGATCGTCGTCATGCCGCTGGGCTATGGCACCATGGACGTCGTCAAAGGCGGTTGGTCACGCGTGCGTGATCCCGGATTGTGGCAGCGCAATGCGGACAAATTCCGCGGGACGCTGCTGGATGAGGTCATGCCGCAAGTGGAGAAGGACTATAAAACTTTGCCGAACCGCGCCGCCCGCGCCATCGCCGGCCTTTCGATGGGCGGCGCGGAATCTTTGACGGTCGGACTGAACAATCTCGACCGCTTCGCGTGGATCGGCGCTTTCAGCTCGGGCGGCCTGAACACCAATTATGCCGCGCAGTTCCCGACGCTGGACGCGCAGGCCGACAAACAATTGCGCCTGCTTTGGATCGCCTGCGGCAAGGACGATCGGCTGGTCGAGAACAATCAGAAATTCGTTGACTGGCTCAACTCGAAGGGGCTGCGGCCCACATGGATTGAAACACCCGGGGAACACAGCTTCCGAGTGTGGCGGCGCAACCTTGCCGCGTTCGCGCCGCTGCTCTTTCAGGACCGGAAATAGCGCCAGCCGGTTCACGCTGGCACAATATCCCACCGGATCAACTGGTGCCGGGCAAAAGGTTTCCGAAATGTGCGTTGGCGGGTGAATCTTTATTGAATGAAAGTTCGTTTGTTTATCAAGCCGTATTGCCCGTGGTGCCGCAAGGCACAGCGCTGGCTCAACGAGCGTGGCATCCAATACGAAACGCTTGATGTGATTTCAGACAGCGAGGCCATGACGGAAATGGCCAACCTCTCCGGCCAGACACTCGCGCCGGTGATGGAGGCGGATGGTAAAATCCTCGCCGATTTCGGGCCGGACGAACTGGCGAAGTTTTGGGAAAAGCTGGAACAGAAACCATGAACCGGTAAATTGTCGCATGGTTACATCGCCCAAACTGCCAGACGCGAAATCGCCAGCCGATTCAACGATTCGACGATTCGACGGTTCACGCCCCCGTCTGCCCGAATGGCTGCGCATCAAGCTGCCGACTTCGGACAGCTTCGCGCAGACGCGCAACCTGCTGGGCGAACTCAAGCTGCACACCGTCTGCGAAAGCGCGCAGTGCCCGAACCATTGGGAATGCTGGGAAAAAGGCACGGCGACTTTCATGATCGCCGGCGACCGCTGCACGCGCGCCTGCGGCTTTTGCGCGGTCAGCACCGCCAAGCCGTTCACGCTCGAAGCCGACGAGCCGCTGCGCGTGGCCGAGGCGACGCGCCGGATGAAATTGCGGCACGTCGTCATCACCGCCGTGGCGCGCGACGACATCGCGGACGGCGGCGCGGAACATTTCCGGCAGACGATTGAAGAAGTCCGCCGGCTGAATCCGAAAACGGTCATCGAAGTGCTGGTGCCGGATTTTCAAGACAGCGATGAATCCATCGAAAAGGTGCTGTCGGCAAACCCGGATATTTTCAATCACAATCTGGAAACTGTCCGTCGTCTGACGCCGGAAGTGCGGCATCGCGCGA
This sequence comes from uncultured Bifidobacteriaceae bacterium, assembly GCA_964449815.1. Lineage (GTDB taxonomy): Bacteria > Verrucomicrobiota > Verrucomicrobiia > Limisphaerales > UBA11358 > UBA11358. The sequence goes on along the minus strand of CAYVGC010000001.1, from coordinate 71,731 downwards.
CTTACGACCGCTCGTTGAGCGTGCTGAAAAAAGTGAAAGACAGGCGCGGCAAAACGATCTTCACCAAATCCGGAATGATGCTCGGCCTCGGCGAAATGGAGGTTGAAGTCTTAACGGCGATGCGGGATTTGCGGGCAGCAGGCTGCGACATTCTCACGCTCGGCCAGTATTTGCAGCCGTCGTTGAAGTTGCTGCCAGTAAAGGAATTTGTTTCGCCGGAAAAATTTGCGGAATACAAAGTGCTCGCCGGGGAAATGGGTTTTGTCCACGTCGCGAGCGGCCCGCTGGTGCGCAGCTCCTATCACGCCGACGAGTTCAGCGCGCCGTCAGCGGGCGGTTGGCGGATGACGTAGCAGCAGCCAGACGGCGAAGGCAAAGCAGATGAGGCCGATCGCGAAAAAAATGATGGTGAACAGCGTTCTGATCTGACGCGCCCGGCTGGCAATTTGCGCAGTCTGTTTTTTCTCGACCTCCATGAAACTGACGAATTTATTTTTCAGCGCGTCATTGATGGCGTCCTCGTTTTTCAATTCCAGCGTCAGCCAGCGGCCTTCGAGTTTTTTCCATTCGTCCGGCAGGCGGGCAAGGATTTCCGTCTTTGCCGGCTGAAATCCCCAGCGCGTCCAGAACGGCGAGGTTTCCTGCGTCCAAATGCGAAAGACGCCGTGGTTGGCGGCCAGGTTCTGGATGCGGTCCCAAAACAACGCGCGCGCGGCGTCGGCGACGGAAAAATCCGCGTAGTCCTCGGAGTGCAGCCGGGCGTGCTGCCGCAGGATTTGCAATGCCAGCGCGCCGGCAAAAACACCGCCGGCCTCGACGACTTGAAATTCCGTGAGCCGACTTTCGAGTTCGTCCACCGGCAGGTTCGCCGCAAGCCACAGCGCCTTGAGCGCGGGCAGGTCATCCACAGTAGCGCGGCGGATGTGCAGTTGGGACATGGCCTGATTCTGGAATAAATTTTCCCGGCGAGAAGAAAAATTTGCATTTCCGCCGGGCCATGTCAATTTGCGCGGACAGTTTTTATAAATTATGAGCAATCAAATTACTGAACTGCTGAAAGCACTGGAATGGCGTTACGCCACCAAAGTTTTTGACGCGACCAAAATAATTCCCGCCGACATGTGGGCCGCGCTGGAAAAAACGCTGGTGCTGACGCCAACGAGTTACGGCCTGCAGCCGTATCAATTTCTGATCGTGCAGGACGCGGCGAAACGCGCGGCGCTGCTGCCGCATTCGTGGGGGCAGAAACAGGTGGTGGACTGTTCGCATTTCGTCGTGTTCACGGCGCGGACGGAAATGAAGGAGGCGGACGTGGACAAACTCATCAAACGCACGGGGGAGCTTCGCAAGCTGCCCGCCGACGCGCTCAATGCCTATCGCGGCATGATGCTGGGTGACGTGGTGAACGGTCCGCGTGGAAAAACCGCGCATGAATGGGCGGCGCGGCAGGCTTATATCGCCCTGGGCAATCTGATGACCGCCGCCGCCGTGCTCGGCGTGGACGCCTGTCCGATGGAAGGTTTGGCGCCCGCCGAATACGACCAGATTTTGAAACTCGAAGGCAGCGGTTACAAAACGGTCGTGGCCTGCGCGCTCGGCTATCGCGCCGCCGGCGACAAATACGCCCGTCTGGCCAAAGTCCGTTATCAAACCGCCGATTTGGTGCGTGTGATTTGACCGCGGCTTGAACTGGTTTTGACTTCTGCTGTGGTGAAAAATCGCGGCAGAAGCATTAATTTTTTGATTGGAAAATAAAAGCGCTTCTGCTAATGTGATTTCATGTTCAAAAAAATATTTGTTCCCTCGAATGATTCGGATCTCACCAACATGGCGCTGCTGGTGGCGCGGTTGTGGTTCGGCCTCACGATGCTGTTCAACCACGGCTTTGACAAGCTGGCGCATTTCAACGACATCGTGGGCAGTTTCCAGGACCCGCTGGGGTTTGGCCGGGAGGCGAGCCTGATCATGGTGATTCTGGCCGAAGTGGTCGGGGCATTGCTGTTGACGGTCGGCCTGGTGACGCGGCTGGCGGCGGCGGTGCTGGTGATTGACATGTTCGTCGCGTTTTTGATGGTGCATAAAACGGCGTTGACCGGGCAGGGCAGCGGCGAGCTGGCGTTTCTTTATCTCGCGGGCTTCGTGGTGCTGGTGATCGCGGGCGGCGGATTGTTTTCGCTGGACACCCTGGCGTTCAAAAAACTGGATCGCAGCCGCATCCAGCAGACCAACTGAAAGTCTCACCGGAGCTTGACCAAAGCGCGCGGGGAAAGTCCCAGGACGGATTTGAACACCCGCGAAAAATGAAACGGGTTGGCAAAGCCCGCCAGCTCGGCGACTTGTTTGACCATGGCCCCGGGCAACTGCAACTGCTCGGCGGCAAAATTTATTTTCAGGCGCAGCAACAGCCGGTAGGGCGTCTGGTGGTCATATTGCTGGAACAGCCGGCAAAGATAGGCCACATCCAGATGACATTCGCGCGCCACCTGGTCCAGCGAGCGCAGCCGGAGGAAATGCTGGCCGATGAAATTCCGGCACTGCTGGTAGGTGGCAAACGCCAGCGTTTCGTGGCCGGGCAGCGGCGCGCGCGCATCCAGAATCTTCAACATCAGGCCCTCCAGCAGCCGGACACAGATTTCCGGCGTCTGGTGGGTGCCGCGCAGACCGTTGCGGATGAGTTCGTCAAACAGGGGCTGGATTTCCGTCGGCGGAAAAACCTGCGCCACGGTGCCGCTGCAAAGCCGGCAGCCGGCCAGCAGACGGGCTGCGCCGGTGCCGGCGAAATCCACAAAATACTTCACCAGCGGCTGGCGCGGGCTGTTGAGGATTTCCTGCGCAACGCCTGGACCGTAGGAAAAAACGCTGCCGGGTTGCAGTTCAAATTCCGCGCGGTTCAACTTCAACCGACCGCCGCCTTGGACCACAAATTCAATCGAATAAAACGGGAACGACGCGCGGCGGATGGCGTAATCGGACGCGCAATGCTCCACGCCGCCGCAGACCACCTGCAGCTTTGCCTTGGGTGACGGCTTCAGGTTCAGATAAAAACGCCGCGCCTGCGACACCTGGGTCGAAAAAAAATCCGGCGTGCTGCTGCGGCCGGCGGTGGTCGGGCCACTTTTCATAAAAGTCAAAAATGGATATGTCCCGGCAGTCTCGCCGTTCCTGCCGTTTAGGAAAAGCGGAAAATGATCCGGCGCAAACCGCCTTCCCCGGCCTGACCATGATGAATTTTCAACCCGGCGCTTGAGTCGCCGTGCGGCGCGACATAAATTCCCGCTGCATGAACGCTTCGTTGAAAGATCAAGTCGCGGCCACGTCCGTTTGGATTGGCAAGCTGCGCGAAGAAATCGCCCACGTCATCGTCGGCCAGGAACCGCTCGTGGACCGGCTGCTCGTCGGCCTGCTGGCGAACGGCCATGTCCTGCTCGAAGGCGTGCCCGGCCTCGCCAAAACACTTTCCGCCCGCACGCTCGCAGCGGCGGTGCGGGCGAATTTTCACCGCATCCAGTTCACGCCCGATCTGCTGCCGGCGGACATCGTCGGCACGCTGATTTACAATCCGCAGGATGGAAAATATCATGCCACGCGCGGCCCGATCTTTGCGAACTTTGTTTTGGCCGACGAAATCAACCGCGCCCCGGCGAAAGTCCAAAGCGCCTTGCTTGAAGCAATGCAGGAGCGGCAGGTCACGCTCGGCGGCGAAACGATGAAACTGCCGTCGCCGTTCCTCGTGCTCGCCACGGAAAACCCGATTGACCAGGAAGGCACGTATCCATTGCCCGAAGCGCAGGTGGACCGCTTCATGTTCAAGGTGATCCTCGATTATCCGAACGAGGCGGAGGAGCGGAAAATTCTGGATCGCATGGCGTTCACCAGCCCGGAAACGCCGGTCAAGCCCGTCGTCTCGCTCGAGGAAATTTTGGAGACGCGCAAGCTGGTGGACCAAATCCATGTGGATGAAAAAATCCGCGATTACATCGTGAAAATTGTTTTTGCCACACGCAAGCCACAGGATTTCAAGCTGGACGTGAAACATTTCATCCAGTTCGGCGCGTCGCCGCGCGCGACGATTTTTCTCACACTCGCCGCGAAGGCCTGGGCGCTGCTGCAAGGCCGCGACTATGTGATTCCCGAAGACGTGAAAAGCATCGGCCCGGACGTGCTGCGCCACCGGATCATCCTCACCTACGAGGCCGAGGCGCAGGCGGTGACGACGGATGCCATCATCAAAAAGGTATTCAACGCCGTGCCCGTGCCGTGAACCGGTGAGGAAGATCCGACAAAGCAGAATGATTTATCATAAAAATTCTATTAGCTGATTATCTGGCAGGTGCCCCGACCGGCTCGCCTCCGCCCGGTTTCTTGATCCGAGTGACGTTGAGGCCGGCAAGTAAACACCAGCCCTGCGTTTCACAGTCCATTTTGATTTTCCCTCAGTTTTTGCCGGGCGGTAATTTTTGCGTCAAGATGTTTTGGATCCTTTGCGCTGGATTCCCGGTCTGGCGGCGGCGAAAATACCGTGGACAGCTTAATGACTTTGCCGGCCAGCAAACTATTTTTGCTGCGCCCGCCGGGAGGCTTGATTCAAAGCCTGGCCGCATGGGACAGCGTTTCCGGCCCGACCGCTGCAATCAGGCGGCTGGCAGACGCCTCGGCAAACCATTTGCGCAAATTCCCCGGCCCGGGCCCGGTTGGCACGGCAAATGCAAAATGAGGTTTGTGATAAGTTCAGCCGCAACCCGGGTTTCCGGCGGGCAGACAATCGCGAACCGCCTCCGGGTTGGTGCTCGCGGCCGGGCGTTTCCCGCCTAAGCTGAACCACCGTTTTATGTATTCCGCAATCAAATGGCGGCTGGCGCTCCTGGGGCTGGCGGCGGCGCTGATGGGAGCGTTGATCGTTTTGGTGACTCTGAATTCCCAGCGACAAGGCGCGGATTTGCGCCTCAAACTAAACCAGGTGGACGCTGAAAGTTTTGGTCTGGCCGAGCATTTCAAGGACATGCTCCGCGACGTGAGCGACAAGCTGACGCGTTACCGTAACACGCGCGAGCCGGCCGTCTGGCAGGATTATCTCAAGGCCAGCAGTGAGCTTGAGGCGTGGATTCAAGGCCAGGCCGGCAAGCCGGACACGCCGCGCGAAAAAGAGATTTTGAAACAGATGAATTCGGCCCTGGCGGATTACTCCCGGGCTGCCGGCGAATGGCAGGAAAAAGTTGAGGCGCCCGGCGCGAATGCAAGTCTGCCCGCTGATTTGACCGACACGTTGAGCCAGACGCGCCGGCGGTTGTTTGATCTGGGACAGGAACTGTCGCAGGCGCATTTGGAATTGAAAAAACAACTGCTCGCGGAAGCGCACCAGACCCTCACGCAGCTCCGGCTGTCCGTGTTTGGCGCGCTGGCGCTGTTGTTCTTGTTTGGCCTCGCGCTGGCGGCGATGGTTTATCGCGACATGATTGCGCCGTTGCGCAGCAAGCTGATGGCGACCCAGGCGAGGGTGGAGCAAAATGAAAAACTCGCCGCGCTCGGCTTGCTTGCCGCCGGTTTGGCGCACGAAATCCGCAATCCGCTCACCGCCGTCAAAGCCGCGCTGTTCACCCAGCAAAAAAAATTCCCGGCCGGCTCGCCGGAACTGGCCGATGCCAGGGTGGTGGAGCGCGAAATTCTGCGTCTCGAACGGATCGTGGATGATTTTCTCAAGTTTGCCCGGCCGGCCGAACCGGAACTCACCGTCATCGCCGCCGACCTGCTGTTGATGGAGGCAAAACTTCTGCTTGAACCGCAACTGGCCGACAAAAACATCCGGGTGAACCAGGAGGCGTCGGCGCCCTTGCGCGTCAAAGTGGACCCGGCGCAAATCAAACAGGTGCTGATCAATCTGGTGAAAAACGCCGCCGACAGCATTGGCCGCGACGGCACCATCACCTTGCGGGCGAGCCAGACAAAAAGAGCGTTGCCGGGCGGCGAAAAAAACGCCGTGATTCTCGAAGTCACGGACACGGGCAGGGGCATTTCCGCCGAGGCGGAGAAAAGACTGTTCGATCCGTTTTTCACCACCAAGGAAAACGGCACCGGCCTGGGCTTGTCCATCGCTGCGCGGATTGTGCAAAAGCATGGCGGCGTGCTGGAGTATCAAACGCGCGTGAACCATGGCACCACTTTTGGTATCGTGCTGCCGCAAATGACCGAATGAGCACCGCCGCCAAAATTTTGCTGATTGACGATGATGCCGGAATCACCGACACCCTGCATCGCGTGCTGGCCGACGAAGGCTACGAAGTCACCGTGGAAAAGCGCGGTGATGACGGGCTGGCCCGCGCCGCCAAAGACTCTTTCAACGCCGTCATCACGGATTTGAAATTGCCCGGCTTGAACGGGCTGGAGCTGGTGCGCCGGCTGCACGCCGCGCGGTCGCGGCTGCCGATTATTCTCATCACGGCGTTTGGCACCACGCAAACCGCGATTGAGGCGACAAAATTTGGCGCTTACGATTATCTGCTCAAGCCGTTTGAAATCCCGCAACTGCTCGACCTGATCCGCCGCGCCGTGGACAGCAACCGCCTGATGTCCGAACCGGTCACCCTGGGCGAACCCGGCGCGGCGCGCGACGCGATTGTCGGCCAGGGTGCGGCCATGCAGGCGCTTTACAAAGAAATCGGCCGCATTGCCGGCAAGCCGGTGAACGTGCTCATCCGCGGCGAAACCGGCACCGGCAAGGAGTTGATTGCGCGCGCGATCTACCAGCACAGCGAGCGGGCCGACGCGCCGTTCGTCGCGATCAACTGCGCGGCGATTCCGGAGACCTTGTTGGAAAGCGAATTGTTCGGCCACGAACGCGGCGCGTTCACCGGCGCGACGGCGCAGCGGATTGGCCGGTTTGAACAGGCCGGCCACGGCACCATTTTTCTCGACGAGATCGGCGACATCACGCTCGGCACGCAGGTAAAACTACTGCGCGTGCTGCAGGAAAAAACTTTGCAGCGGCTCGGCGGCCACGAAACTATTCCGGTGGACGTGCGCGTGCTGGCCGCCACGCATTGCGATTTAGAAACGGCCATCCGCCAGAAATTGTTCCGCGAAGACCTGTTCTACCGGCTGAACGTGGTGGCGCTCATCTTGCCGCCGCTGCGCCAGCGCAAGGAAGACATTCCCGAGCTTGTCCGTTATTTTTTGGGAAAATACGGAGCGGAACTCGGCAATGCGCAACCGTCCATTCATTCCGAGGCGTTGGAATTTCTCCAGGCGCACTCGTGGCCCGGCAACGTGCGCGAACTGGAAAACGCCGTCCGCAAAGCGTTGCTGCTGGCCCAAGATTACACCATCAACGCGGATCATGTGCGCGCCGCTCTAAACAAGGACGCCGGCCAGGCCGGCTCCGCGAACCAATCGCTGGGCGAATTTATCGGCGATCTGCTCGCCGCCGCGCAGCGCGGAGAATTGACGGAGGTTCACGCGCGTGTTCTGGAATCCGCCGAGCGGGAATTGTTCCGCCGCGCCATCGAACTGGCGCACGGCAACCAGGCCAAGGCCGCGCGCTGGCTCGGCGTTTCCCGCATCACCATGAAGGCCAAGCTGGTTCAGTTCGGCTTTCATCCCGGAACGGAAAACGACGAGGCGGCTTGAAATTCTTGGCAGAAAAATCAATATAAATAACATTGAGCTTATGAAAACATGCCTTCCAATCATTACACGGAAATCTGTCTCCACGCTGGCCGCAGGCATGGCTGCAGCGGTGCTGTTGGGTGCAGGCGCAAATATCAGCCGCGCGCAGGCCCTTCCACCCGGAGTTCAAGACGTCGTCAAGCTCGCGCAAGCGGGCATCTCGGATGACATCATTCTCAACCAGATAAAAAACAACGGTGCCATCTACAGCCTGACAGCGGACCAAATTATTCTGCTGAAAAGCCAAGGCGTTTCACAACCGGTGATCAGAGCCTTGCTGTCCGGCAGCGCGGCTCCGCTCCCGGCCGCCAGTCCCGCGCCCGCCGCTCCGCTGGCAGTGGCCCCGGCTCCGCCGGCGGTTCAAGTTCCTGCTTCTGTCGCGCCGGCCGTCAGTCTGGACAGTTTCCAGGCCCAGCTCGCGCCCTACGGAAATTGGATGCAAGTGCCGGGTTACGGCCTGTGCTGGCAACCGGCGGTGGCCGTGACCGACCTTTCCTGGCGTCCGTATTTTAACCAGGGCCATTGGATTTACACAGATGCCGGCTGGTCCTGGCAATCAGATTATGCGTGGGGCAACATCGTTTTCCATTATGGCCGGTGGTGCCGCGCGGATGCGCGCTGGGTCTGGGTGCCGGGTTATGACTACGCTCCAGCCTGGGTTTGCTGGCGGGAGGCGGATGGTTACTGCGGCTGGGCCCCTTTGCCGCCTGCCGCCACCTTCACGGCTGGCGTCGGCCTGTTTTTTAACGGGCAAGTGGCGGTGGACATGGACTTCGGCCTCGGATTTGAGGCCTTTACATTCGTGGCGTATGATCACTTTTGGGATAATGATTATCGTCCGTTTTTGCTGCCGCACGACCGGCTGGAACTGGTGTTCCGCGGCAGCCGGATTGCCAACGGCTATCGTATGGATCATGGCCGTTTTGTGATGGAAGGTTTGGGCCATGACCACATGGCGGCTTTGACGCATCATGATGTCAGAATCGAGCGGGACATTCATGACGTCCGCCCTCAAGGGCGTGGAGATTTTGACGCCCACAAAGGCCGCGATGAAAGACACAACTAGCATTCCTGGCGGAGGCATGTTTTTTGGCGTGGCCCCTGGTTTATTTTAGGTATTTGAATGTTGATTATGCCCGATTTAAATAATGACCTGCTGAGGCGGCGGAGTCGTGGCCAGGAAATTTCGCCTTGGACAAATCCAAGCCTGGGACATTGAAATCCATGGTGTCGGCCGGATCGGGCAAATTACCCCGCCCGTCAGGTTTCCCGCCGCTGAAATGCAGCCGCGGAACCTGCGTGGGCGGTTTGCGCCGTCGGCTTATGAAATTTATCGAATTGCCAGACGGGCCGGCCCCTTAATCCGGAAATAAAAATTAAATATGTGGATTGTTTTGTTGGCTCTCCGCCGGCCTTACACCTTTGTAGTGGCCGCGCTGCTGCTCGTGTTGTCGACACCGCTCATTTTGCTGCGGACGCCGACGGATATTTTCCCGGCCATCAACATCCCGGTCATCAGCGTTATCTGGCGCTACGACGGCCTTGATTCCCAGCAGTTTGAGCAGCGCATCACTTACATGCATGAGCGTCTCCTCACGATAACGGTCAACAACATGGAGCACGTCGAATCCACTTCCTACAACGGCATCTCCATCGTAAAAGTTTTTTTGCAGCCCGGCGCTTCCGTGGATGCCGCCGTCGCGCAGATCACCGCCTCGGCCCAGACGGTTTTGCATTCGATGCCGCCTGGAATGCAGCCGCCGCTGGTCATCCAATACAACGCCTCCACGGTGCCGATTTTGCAATACAGTTTCAGCAGCCCAAAAATGTCGGAACAGCAACTGTTTGACGTAACCGCCAACCAGGTTCGCATCGGGCTGGCCACCACGCGCGGCTCGATGATCCCGTGGCCTTACGGCGGCAAAACGCGCGTCGTCGCGGTGGACTTGAGCCTGCCCGCGCTGAAGGCGAAAAACCTGATCGCGCAGGATGTCGTCAACGCCATCAACGCGCAGAATTTGATTCTCCCCAGCGGCACGACGAAAATCGGCGGCACCGAATACGACGTTTCGGTGGATTCCAATCCGCTCCTGATTGACGATTTGAACCGTCTGCCAATCAAAGTTGTGAACGGCGCGACCATTTATTTGAGCGACGTGGCGCAGGTTCACGACGGCTTCACGCCGCAGCAAAACGCCGTGCGCCAGGACGGCGTGCGCGGCGCGTTGCTGACGGTGATGAAGACCGGCTCCGCTTCGACGCTGGATGTCGTGCGCGACATCAAGGCCGCCCTGCCACGCATCATGGCCACGGTGACGTCGGATTTGCACGTCCAGGAATTTGCCGACCAGTCGTTGTTCGTGCGCGCGGCCATCAGCGGCGTTTTGCGCGAAGGCGCGATTGCCGCCGCGCTGACGGCGCTGATGATTCTGCTGTTTCTCGGCTCGTGGCGCAGCACCATCATCATCGCACTTTCCATTCCGCTGTCCGTGCTTTGCTCCATCGCCGCTTTGAGTGCGCTCGGGGAGACGATCAATTTGATGACACTTGGCGGCCTCGCGCTGGCGGTCGGCATTCTGGTGGATGATGCCACGGTGGCGATTGAAAACATCCATCGCCACATGGCGGCTGGCGAAAAATTGGAAGACGCCATTATCGTCGGCTCGCAGGAAATCGCGCTGCCGGCGTTTGTCTCGACCCTGTGCATCTGCATCGTGTTCGTGCCGATGTTTTTTCTGACCGGCGTGGCGCGGTTCCTGTTCGTGCCGCTGGCGGAAGCCGTGGTGTTCGCAATGCTCGCCAGCTATGTGCTTTCACGGACCCTCGTGCCGACGCTGGTGATGTGGTTTTACCGCAACGTGAAACTGCACGGCGAACACATTGACGAGGCGAAGGTGCCCGTCTGGCTGTTGCCATTTGTCAATTTTCAACGTGGTTTTGAAAGCAGCTTCGATCGTTTTCGCAACGGCTACCGCGCCCTGCTGAAAAGCTGTTTTGAACATCGCAAGCCGTTTGCGATTTTCTTCCTCCTGTTTTGCGTCGCGTCGTGGCTGCTGACCGAGGCGCTCGGCCGGGATTTTTTCCCGGCGGTGGACGCCGGACAATTTTTGCTGCACATGCGCGCCCGCACCGGCACGCGCATTGAGGAAACTGAGCGGCTGGCCGACCAGATCAATCACGCCATTCGCGCGGAAATTCCGGCGCGCGAAATCGCCGGCATTCTGGATAACATCGGCATTCCAAATTCCTCGATCAATCTGAGCTACAACACCAGCGGCGTCATCGGCCCGGCCGACGCGGACATTCTGGTCCAGCTCAAACCCGGTCACGCGCCAACGGAAAATTATGTCCGTCAGTTGCGCGAACGGTTGAGCCGTGAGTTTCCCGGCACGACGTTTTATTTTCTGCCGGCGGACATCGTGAGCCAGACGTTGAATTTTGGCCTGCCCGCGCCGTTCGATGTGCAGATTGTTGGCCGCGATCAGGCCGCCAGCCGCGCCGTCGCCGTGCAGCTCGCCGTGCAGATCAAGAAAATTCCCGGCGCGACGGACGTGCGCGTGCAGCAGCCGGACAACTGGCCGCAATTTCGCATTTTCGTGGACCGCTCCAAGGCGGCGGATCTCGGCCTGACGGAACAAAATGTCGCCAATTCCGTGCTGCTCGGCTTGAGCGGCAGCAGCCAGGTGCAGCCGGCCTACTGGATTGACCCGAAATTCGGCGTGCAATATCTCATCAACGTGCGCGCAACGGAATACGCAATGGATTCCGTGCAGCAGCTCAACGCGATGCCGGTCAGTCCCAGCCTGCCGGGCGCGGGCGGCGCGAACAACGCGCAGATTCTCGAAAATCTGGCGGGCATTTCGCGCGTGAACGTCGCGCCGGTCGTCTCGCACTACAACGTCATGCCGGTCATTGATGTTTTCGGAAACGTGGATGGGCGCGATCTTGGCGGCGTGCTGGGCGACCTTCAGCCGCTTGTGGAAAAAGTCAAAAAAGATCTGCCGCGCGGCAGCAGCATCGTGGTGCGCGGCCAGGCCGAAACGATGCGTTCCAGTTTTCTGGGCCTCGCCGTCGGTTTGATCGGCGCGATTGTGCTGATTTATTTCCTGCTCGTGGTCAATTTTCAAAACTGGCTGGATCCGTTCATCATCATCACCGCGCTGCCCGCCGCGCTGGCCGGCGTCGTGTGGGGATTGTTTCTGTGCCAGACCACTCTGAGCGTGCCCGCATTGATGGGGGCGATCATGAGCATGGGCGTGGCCACGGCGAACTCCGTCTTGGTCGTGACCTTCGCGCGGGAAAATTTGCAGCGCGGCCTCGACCCGATTGCCGCCGCGCTCGAAGCCGGCGTCGGGCGCATCCGTCCGGTTTTGATGACGGCGCTGGCAATGGTCATCGGCATGTTGCCCATGAGCCTCGGCCTTGGCGAAGGCGGCGAACAAAACGCGCCACTCGGCCGCGCGGTGATCGGCGGGCTGGTTTTCGCCACCGGCGCCACGTTGTTTTTTGTGCCCATCGTTTTCAGCTTCATGCACCGGCATCATCAACACACGCCCGTCAAAACAGCTTAACGCCATGAATTCAAATCCCCCTTCTTCCACGCCGCCGGTCCGATTGCGGCGTGTCGCTGAAACCGTGATCGTGCTCGTCCTCATCGGCCTGCTCATTGGTTTCGTGCCGCGCTGGCTGCACCGGCGCCAGTTGGTCACGGAGACGCGCGCGGATTCCATTCCGACGGTGGATGTCGTTTCGCCGGTCGCCGCCAAACCGGATTTGGGCACGCCGTTGCCCGCCGAAGTGCAGGCGTTCGTGCAAGCCTCAATTCACGCGCGGGCGAGCGGCTATTTGAAAAACTGGTTTGTGGACATCGGCGAAAACGTCACCAACGGACAGGTGCTTGCGGAAATTGACACGCCGGAACTGGACCAGCAGCTCGCGCAGACCAAAGCCGAACTGGATCAGGCCAACGCCGCGCTGGATCTGGCCAAAACCACCGCCGACCGCTGGACGGGCCTGCTCAAAACCGCGAGCGTGAGCGAACAGGAAACGGCGGAAAAAACGGCGGATTACATCTTGAAGCAGGCGAATGTTGAGGCTGCGAGCGCGAACCTGCGCCGCCTGGAGGACTTGAAAATTTTCGACCGCGTCACCGCGCCGTTCGCCGGCACGGTCACGATGCGCAATACGGACATCGGGCAGCTCATCGCCGCCGACAGCGGCCCCGAACTGTTTCGCCTCGCGCAAACTGATCCGCTGCGCGTCTATGTCCGCGTGCCGCAGCCGCTGGTTCACGCCATCACGCCCGGCCAGAAAGCCGAGCTGATATTTCAGGAACTGCCCGGCCGCACGTTTGTCGCGACGGTCACGCGCACGGCGGGCGCGGTGGAACCGAGTTCGCGCACGCTGCAGGTGGAATTGCAGGTGCCCAATCCACGCGGCGAAATTCTCGCGGGCAGCTACGCGCAAGTGCGCTTCACGGAAGCCGCCGATCAGCACGGCCTGACGCTTTCGGACACCGCGCTGATTTTCCACGCGCAAGGGTCACAAGTAGCCGTTGTCGGCAGCGACAACAAAGTGCAGATGCGCTCGATTAAAATTGGCCGCGATTTCGGCAACTTCGTCGAAATCTTGAGCGGACTGGACGTGAACGACCGCGCCGTCGTCAATCCGCCGGATTCCATCGCCGACGGCATGACCGTGCAGATTGCGCCACCGGCGGCAACCAATTCGGCGGCCAAATGAAAAATTTTATTTTCAGCAGCGCCACGGCGCTGGCGGCGGTTTTGGCCGGTTGCGCCGTCGGGCCGGATTATCACCATGCCGCCGCGCTGCCCGGCCAGCCGTTGCCGGAAAAATTCAGCGACAACAATCCAACCAACGCCACGATTTGGAAAATTGCCGGGCCGTCCGCAAATTTGCCGCGCGGCGAATGGTGGAAAATGTTCGATGACGCGGAACTGAACCGGCTGGAAACGCTGGCGCTGACAAACAACCAGAATCTCGTGGCCGCCGCCGCGCGGTTTGAGCAGGCCCGCGAACTGGCCGCCGCCGCGCGCTCGGAATTTTATCCGCAGCTCGCGGCGGGCGGCACGCCGAACGGCGATGTCACCCGCCAGCGCACCAGCGTCAACCAGCCGCAGTTGGGCCTGCCGGCCGGCGCGGCGCACACTTACGACACGTTTACCGCGCCGGTTTATCTTGGCTGGGAAATGGACTTGTGGGGCCGGGTCCGGCGCGGTTCCGAAGCCGCGCACGCGCGCTTCACCGCCAGCGCGGATGATTTTGAATCCGCCAAGCTGGCCGTTGCCGCTGAAGTCGCCGCTGATTATTTCGACGCGCAGACTTTGAACGAGGAATACAATCTCGTTGCCAACACCATCGTGGCATATCGGCGTTCCTTGGATCTGACCCAAAACCGGCGCCGTGGCGGCGTCGTTTCGGATCTCGATGTCGCGCAGGCCGCAACGCAACTGCACGTTGCCGAGGTGCAACTGCCGGACATCGAATTGCGCCGCGCGCAAACGCTGCACGCGCTCGCCATTTTGTGCGGACGGTCGCCCCTTGATTTTTCCATTTCAACGAAAACCGCGACGGCGATTGTTCCCAGCGTCCCGCCGATTTTGCCAAGTGAACTACTGGAGCATCGTCCCGACATCGCCGCCGCAGAACGCCGCATGGCCGCCGCCAACGCGGACATCGGCGTCGCCAAGGCCGCGTTTTTTCCGGCCGTGAAATTTGACGGGCTCGCCGGTTTTCAATCCGTCGGTTTCAGTTCGTGGTTCAACTGGCCGAGCCGGTTTTGGGCGGTCGGCCCGTCGCTCGAACTGCCGCTGTTCACCGGCGGGTTAAACCGGGCGAACCTCGCCGCCGCCCGCGACGCCTACAATGAAACGGTCGCCGGCTATCGCCAGACGGTTTTGGGCGCCTTTGGTGAGGTGGCGGATGAACTTGCCGCGCAACAATTGCTGGCCGGGGAATGGAACGCCGAAAACAAGGCGGTCGCCGCCGCGCGTCACGCGCTGGAAATCGCCAATAACCGATACCAATCCGGTCTGGTGACTTATCTCGACGTGGCGACGGCCCAGACCGAGGCTTTGACTCAGGAACGCAACGCCGTTCAACTGCTGGGCGCACGGCTGGTGACTTCCATCAATCTGATCAAATCTCTCGGAGGCGGGTGGCAGCCGACAGGAAAATAACCCCGTTTGCGGGGCCATCCTGGATTGAAACCGGCATGGGATCAGGACGGATGGTCAGGGCCAAAGCGAGCGGACCGTTCAGCAGACAAGCGGATGTCACATAGTAAAAATTCTCATCGCCGGAACATCCCCGGCATCGCGCCGCCCATCTTGCCCATCATCCGGGACATCTTGCCCATTTTTTTCATCATTGTCTGCATCTGGAAGAATTTGTTCAGCATCGTGTTCAGCTCCGTCACCGTCACTCCGCTGCCGGCGGCGATGCGGCGCCGGCGGCTGGCATTGAGAATGGTCGGATTGCGGCGCTCTTTCACGGTCATCGCGCAGACCATGCCTTCCATGCGCTTGAATTCCTTTTCCTGCTTGCCGACGTCCATCTGCTTCAGCGCATCGCCGCCGCCGGGCAGCATCTTCACGATGCTTTCCAGCGAGCCGAGTTTTTTCATCGCGCGCAACTGCTCCAAAAAATCTTCGAGCGTGAACTCGCCCTTGCGCATCTTTTCCTCCATGCGCTTCGCCTCATTTTCGCTGACGGCTTCGGCGGCTTTTTCAACGAGGCTGACGACGTCGCCCATGCCCAAAATACGCGAGGCCATGCGTTCGGGATGAAACGGCTCGAACTCGTCGAGCTTTTCACCGACGCCGGCGAACTTGATCGGCTTGCCGGTGACGGACTTCAGGCTCAACGCCGCGCCGCCGCGCGCATCGCCATCCAGCTTCGTCAAAATGGAACCCGTGATGTTCAGCGCCTGGTCGAAATGCGTGGCGACGTTCACCGCTTCCTGGCCGGTCGCGGCGTCCAGCACGAGCAGAATTTCCTGCGGCTTCACGAGGTCGCGCAGGCGGACCAGTTCCTGCACGAGCGGTTCGTCAATTTGCAGACGGCCGGCGGTGTCGAAAATGATGACGTTGCGCCCGTTCGTGTTGGCAAACGCCAGCGCCTCACGCGCAATTTTCAAAACGTCCGTCTCACCATGCTTGGAAAAAACCGGCACGCCAATCTGTTTGCCCAGCGTTTCCAGCTGGTCCGTCGCCGCCGGGCGGTAAACGTCCGCCGCCACGAGCAGCGGCGCGCGACCTTGTTTCGCCAGCAGCTTGGCGAGCTTGCCGCTCGAAGTGGTTTTGCCGGAGCCATGCAGACCAACCATCATCACGCAGCTCGGATTGCTGGAAAGATTGAGCGCGGCATTTTGGGAGCCGAGCAGCGCGACCAACTCGTCGCTGACAAACTTGATGATCTGCTGGCCGGGCTGGACGCTGGCGACGACCTCCGCGCCGAGCGCCTTGGTCTTGACGCGCTCGATGAAATCGCGCGCGACCTTGAAATTCACATCAGCCTCGAGCAGGGCCATCCGCACCTCGCGCAACGCGTCACTGACGTTGCTCTCGGAAATTTTCCCGAGGCCGCGCAGGTTCTTGAAGGCATTTTGGAGCTTGGTGGTTAACGAATCGAACATTTGGTCACGGTAGCCGTTTTGCGCCTGAAGTTCAAAGTTTCTCTCGCCGGGGTCTCGTTTGGTTTACGCAAAAACAATCTTCGTCGTCGCGGCGGTTTCATCCCAGCCGCGCGTCGGCTCGGCGGTGACGGAGGAAATATCCTTGATGGAAATCTGCCGGCCCAGCGTGCGCGGGTTTTTCACCTCGACCTGTGACGGGTCGCACGTCTGCTGGCTGATTTTTTGGTGCGGCGCGGGTTTGTAGCGGACGTAAAGCAGCTTGGGCGTGTCCGGCGCGAAGTAGAGGATGCGCGATTTTTCCGGGATGCACGAATAGACCTTGTTCAAAATCGTGCCGCCGAACGTGAACCGCTTGAGGTAGCTCGCGTCGCGGTCGGTGTAGGCGCAGGTGAACACGCGGCCGCGGTCCGGCAGGCCGCAGTAAAACAATTCCTGCCCGACGAAAAATTTCTCCGGCAGCTCGGTGACCTTGTAGGCGCCGTCCCTGGACACGAGCAGGATTTTGTCAAACTTCGTGCATTCGAGCTTGAACTCCTCGCCGTTGACCTTGTAGCCGACGTAGCCGCTCTCTCGGTCGTAGCTGACCTTGAACGCCTTGAACGCCGCGGCCTTCACGTCCACCTCTTCGTGCCGCGCCGATTTCGTGGTCAGACGCGGATACTGCGGGCCATATTTTTCCAGCAATGCTTCCAGATGGCCGATGACGTATTTCGTCAGCCCTTTCAAGTTTTTCCGCGTCGCGTCGAGTTCCGCCTTTGTCTTCTCCATCTCCTCGCGGTGCTTGTTGATGTCGAAAAGCGAAACCCGGCGGATGCGGACCTGCAGCAGTTTTTCCACGTCCGCGTCCGCGATGTCGCGGATCAATTCCTTTTTGAACGGCTTGAACCCGTCGTAAACCGCCGCGGTGACGGCCTCGTTCGTTTTGCACTTCTCAATCAGCTTGTAAATGCGCTCCTCGATGAAGATGCGTTCCAGCGTGCGGTAATGCAGCTCGTCGAGCAGTTGCTTCTCGCGCAACTCCAATTCGCGTTTGAGAATGGCGACGAGCTGGTCGGTGTTCTCGCGCAGAATTTCCGAAACCGTCAGCTCCACCGGACGGTTGTTCCTGATGACGACGATGCGGCTGGAAATCGTCGTCTCGCAGTCGGTGAAGGCGTAGAGCGCTTCCTCCATTTTTTCCGCGTCCACGCCGGCGGGACATTTGATCTCGATCTCAACATTTTCGGACGTGAAATCGTTGATGGATTTCACCTTGAGCTTGCCCTTGCGCGTCGCGTCCTCGATCGAGCCGATGAGCGAATCCGTCGTGGTCGTCGGCGGAATCTCCGTGATGACGACGGTGGATTCGTCCTTCACCTTGATGCGGGCGCGGACCTTCACCGAGCCTTTGCCGTCCTGATAATCGCGCGCGTCCATCAGGCCGCCGGTCGGAAAATCCGGCAGGCATTTGAACGGCTGCTTTTTCAGAATCGCGATCTGCGCCTGGAGCAGTTCGGGGAAATTATGCGGCAGAATCCGCGCCGCCAGGCCGACCGCGATGCCTTCCGTGCCGAGCATGAGCGTGAGCGGCAATTTGCAGGGCAGGGCGACGGGTTCCCGGTTGCGGCCGTCGTAGCTCGGCACAAAATCGGTGATGGAATCGTTGAAAACTTCCGCGCGCGCCAGTTCCGTCAAGCGGCATTCGATGTAACGCGCGGCGGCGGCGGGATCGCCGGTGAAGATGTTGCCAAAATTTCCCTGTCCTTCGATGAGGTAACGCTTGTTCGCCAGCACCACGAGCGCGTCACCGATGGACGCGTCGCCGTGCGGATGATATTGCATCGTGTGGCCGACGACGTTGGCGACCTTGATGAAGCGCCCGTCGTCCTTCTCGTGCAGCGCCCAAAGAATGCGCCGCTGCACCGGCTTCAGGCCGTCGGCGAGATTCGGAATCGCGCGGTCGCGGATGACGTAGCTGGCGTAATCCAGAAACCCGCGGTCCACGCGCGTGTGCAGACCGACGCCGAGCTTCTTCGGGTCAAACGGTCGGTGAACCACCGAGGTTTCAACCGTTTCGGCGACGACATGATCCGCGCCGTTGCCGTTGGGCGCGGCGGATTTTTTTTCCACCGGTGCGGCGGGTGTCGCGGCGGCGATGGGCAATTCAGGCTGGCCGGATTCTTTTTTGCGTTTGGCTGACATGATCAAAAGCGGCGCGCATTAAGCCACAAGTTGACGGCAGCGGCAAGATTCGCGCGTGGCAAATTTTCAATCGGGCGAGCGCCAGCCCCTCGCGTTTTGGGCAAAATAATCGTGGTCGGGCAGTCCGTCGTCAGCCAGTCAATTTCCCGGCTCAGGCGGCCGGCGGCCATTCAAAACTCGCGGACGTGGCGGCGGCGGATTTGGATTGCAGCCGCGCCGTGGATGGTTTTCATTTCACGCCTTCAAAAAATAATTCCGCTGCTTCTCGCTGACCGGCATTTCGAGTTTTTCCATCGCGGCCAGCATGTCCTCCCAGACTTTGCGCTTCTCGCTCACCGCCTGGTTGCGCAGCAGATAAGCCGGATGATATGTCGGCATCAGCGGCGTGCCGCGATACGTCTGCCAGTGGCCGCGCAGCTTCGTGATGCCGACGGTCTTGCCAAGCAAGCCTTCCACCGCCGTAGCGCCGAGGGCAATGATGACTTTGGGCCGGATCAAATCAATCTGCTCGTGCAGATACGGAATGCACGTCTGCATCTCCGCCGGCGTGGGCTTGCGGTTGCCGGCGGACTGGCCGGGCGTGTCGGGCCGGCATTTCAAAATGTTCGCGATGTAAACGTCGCCGCGCGGCAGGCCGGTCGCCTGGATGATTTTCGTGAGCAACTGTCCCGCCTTGCCGACGAACGGTTCGCCTTGTTCATCTTCATCCGCGCCCGGCGCTTCGCCGACAAACATCAATTGCGCGTCAATATTTCCCACGCCGAACACAACATTTTTGCGCGACGAAACGAGATGCGGACATTTTACGCACGCCAGCGTCCGTTCGCGCAACGCGGCGAAAGCAGCCGCCTTGGCCTCGGAATTGAGCGGAGCGGTAGCGGCGGGCGAACTGATGTTTGTGGCGGCCGACGTGAGGAGACTCTGCATATCCTGCAGCGGCGGTTTGGCGGCGGTTGGTTGAACAATTTGCGCTTCTTCACGTCGGCTGCCACGAGGTTCTGGCGGCAGCGCGGCAGTTCTCGGCGCGGGTTGCGCGAGCGCACGGAGCGTTTCCGGCGCAACAGCAACATGACGGACGCCGCGCGATTTCAAGCCTTCGAGATGCTGAATCGTCGCGTCAAGCAGTTGGTGGTAGTCGGCAGACATGGGCGCATCGTAGCCGCTGTGCGCCAAAGCACAAAAATTATTTGCTCACAGGCGCGAAGCAACGGCCTTGATAATCCGAACGAACACCGGTGCTGTGTGGGAGGCAATCCGGTTGAAACAATTCGCCAGGCTGGCGCTGGCATTATTTTTCCTCTCCAGCCGGAGCATTCGTCTTCGTTTCCGTCAGCAATTGTTGTCTGGGCTTCAGAATTTCGTCCACGCTGTAAGCCGGCACTTGATAAACCCAGTTCTCAAACTGTTTTTCCTTGGCGAGTTTTTCGGTGAGCTTGGACTGCCGCCCCTTGAACTCCTTGTCCAGCCCGGCCTTGTCCTCAGCCTTCTCGTCTTTGGCCGCTGGACGCTCGGTGGCGAGGCTGGCAGCCACCGAGAAACTGACCGGATAATTGTCATCTTGCCTGGGCGCGATCCGCGCAATATAGGTGAATCCATCAAAGGTTTCCACCGTTACAACGGAGTTGCTGGCCGTGCTGCTGGTGTTGAGCGCCGTGACGTCATTGAAGCTGGGCGAACTGAACGCGCTGGTAACGCTGGAGATTTTCGACGAGTCAATTTTCTCGTCCGCCTTGGCGTCGGCCAGTTGCCAGTCGTTGGTCTCGGAGGCGCGCGACAATTTCCATGAATTGGTCGGCTCCGAAAACTGCACCGCGATCGTGCGCGGCTTTTCGATGCTCAAAAAATCCTTGTCCAGCCATTCCTCCGGTTTGGGCTGGGCGCTGTCCAGCGGATCAGAAATCACGGCGACTGTTTTTGCGCCGGCACCAGCCATCACATAGCGGCCATCCGGCCAGCCTTCATCACCCATGCCGCCAGGCTGCGAATTTCCAACGGGCTTTTTCATGTGCTTTTTGCCGAGCAGAAGCGAATCAAGCGTTTTACCGGCTTGATCCTTGAACTCAAGCTGCGTGCCGGAATTTGCTCCCGCGCCCGGCGGCTGCAGTTCCAACCGGCCCAGTTGTGACGGCCCGATTTCCTCGCTTTGGGCGATTTTCAAATCCGCGAGCTTGATGAGCAATTCGCTGATTTGAGAGAAATTCGCCGGATAATCTCCGCGTTCGCGCACACGCCACCGATTATCGCGCCGCACCAGATTCAACTCGCCGGCGCCCGACTTGATGGTGATTTGCGCGATGTCGTTCACCGCCAGATTGGGCAGCAGTTTCTGGCCGATGGCGGCCGTCGCGCTTTTCCAAGAATTGCTGCTGCGTTCACGCACCAGCAGGCCCGCCGCGCCGACGACCACGACGAGCACCAAGAGGAGGATGAATTGTTTCCGGTTCATTTTGCCGAAGTTTTTTTCCGTTTGATCATTGCAATGCCGATGCCCGCCGCCGTCACGCCCAGCGGCATGGCCAGAATGTTGAGCCATTCGAGTCGGGTCTCCAGCGACACGACTTCCTTGCGCAAATCCTTCTGCGCCTGTTTCAGTTCCTTGCTGACCTCCGCCTGCTTCTTGCGGAAATTTTCCAGCTCGGCCTTCTGCTCCGGCGACAGGATGAACCGCTGGTCCTTGTCTTTCTTTTGCTGCTGCAATTCGCCCAGACGCTGCTGCGTTTCCTGCAAGCTCTGCTGCAATTCCGTGATCTTGGCCTGGCCGGTCGCCTCGGCTTCGGCCTCCATCTTTTTCACCAGCGTGAACGGCCGGCTCAACGCCGCGCGGCTGCGCACGCCGATGAGGTTGCTGTCGCCGGCCATCTGCTCGACGAGATTCTGCGCCAGGTCCAGATTCGCATTCATCGGGCTGACCATCGCGCCGAACGGACTTTCCATTTTGCGCAGTGAAAAATCATCCGCCAGCAAATCGGAATCGCCAAACAGCACCACCGACGTTTCAACCTTCGACTCTTTCAGCGAATCATTGGCTTTGGCGGCGCTGTTGGTGTTGCTGGAGTCCGTCTTGTCTTCCGGCGGACCGTCGGGGAAAGCGGTCTTGAATTTTCCAGTCAGGCGGATGGCGAGCTTGTAATTCACCCCGGTCGGTTTGAATCCATTCAAAATACTTTCGCCGCCCATGCTCGCCATGAAACCATCCACCAACTCGGCTTCTTTCGTGCTGTTGAGCAGCACGGTTTCCTTGAGACCGGCGACCGGTTCGCCGGTGAACGCGCCGCACAGCGGCAGCCAGATGTTGTCAATCTGGCTGGTCACGATGTCGTCGCGGTTGATGCCGTCGGGCGTGAGCGCGAGGAACGCCGGCGCCTCCGTCGGCTGGCCGTTCTGGCCGCGCAACTCCATCTTGAAATTCAGGTCGGCCACGACTTTGCTGGTGTCCAGGGAAATGCCCCAAGCCTTCAACAATTTGTCGAGCGACGCCGACGTGCCGCCCATTTCGCCGGACATCGGATTTCTTTGGCGGCTGGCGAGGGCGGATTGCGGATCCAGAAAGGCAATCAGCTTGCCGCCGCGCAGAACGAACTGGTCAATCGCAAATTGCGCCCGGTCGGAGATGTCTTTTGGGAAAATGACCGCCAGCACTTTCACGTCGTCGTCAATTTTGTCCGCCGTCAGCTCGATGTGCTTGACGTTGAAGTCCTGTTGCAATTGCTGAACGAACGTCCACTCCGGGGCGCCCTGCTGGCCCATCTGCTGCATCATCGGATTGCTCATTTCGCCGAACACCGGCAGCGCGCTCATGATGCCGACCGTCGGTTTTTCGGGCGTGAACACGCGCGCAATCGCCCGCGTGATGTCGTATTCCAGCAGTTTCTCGCGGTTCGGCTCCAAAAACGGCAGCGCCACGCGCTCGTCCGCCAGCGAAACGGCGAGGCCGAGATAAAATTGATCAACTCCTTGTATTTGTTGCGGTTCAAGCCCGTCGAGCTTCGCTGAATCTTCCGCGTCCGAGTCCGGCTGTGGATCATATTTCTCAATGATGAGATTTTTCCCGGCGATCTGTTTGTATTCCTGCAACAGGTCTTCCACTTTTCGGGCGTAGTCCTTCAGATAGACGGTTTCCGGCGTGGCGGTTTCGCTTTGTGTGCAGTAGAAACGGATTTTCACCGGCGTATCCAATTTCTTCAAGATTGCCCTCGTGCCGTCGGAGAGTGTGAAGGCTTTTTCCTGCGTCATGTCCACGCGCACCGGTTTCACGCCGGTGATGACGTTGACGGCGATGATGATGACCAGCATCACGATGATGCCGGCCGACGAATAGAGAATGGTTTCGAGCGACTTCTTTTGCATGGGACGAAATTGCATGGGACGAAATTAGCTGGTGCGGTGCGTGCGCAGAATCACGCTGGTGGTGAACAGCGAAAACCCGATCACCGACAAAAAGAAAATGATGTCGCGGGAGTCGAGCACGCCTTTTTGAAAGCCTTCAAAATGCGTGATGACGCTGAACGACGTGATCACATCCACGAGCCATTGCCAGTTGTTCGTCAGGCTTTGCAATAAATTGATGACCGGCGGGAAGCCCGCGAGAATCAAAAACAAGCAAGCCACGACCGAGATGATGAAGCTCACCACCTGGCTGCGCGTGATGGCCGACGTGATGCAGCTCACCGCCAGATACGCGCCCGCCATCAGCCAGCTCCCGACATACGCCGCGAAGATGACGCCGTTGTCCGGGCTGCCGAGATAGTTCACCGTCAGCACCACCGGGAATGTGAGCAGCAGCGCGAGTCCGAGAAACAGCCACGACGCGATGAACTTGCCGACGATGGCCTCCCATGGCGCGATGGGCATGGTCAGCAATAATTCGAGCGTGCCGACGCGCCGTTCCTCCGCCCACAATCTCATGCCGACCGCCGGCACAAGAAACAGATAAAACCACGGCTGCCACATGAAGAACGAATTGGCCAGCGACGCCTCGCCGCGTTCGAAAAAGCCGCCGACCATGAACGTGAAGAATCCGTTCAGCAGCAGAAAAATGACGATGAACACATACGCCACCGGCGATGAAAAATACGCCAGCAGCTCGCGTTTCGCGATGGTCTTGATGATGCCCGGTCCGTTCATGGTTTTGCCTCCTTGCCGGCCGTGTCCGGCATGGTGATGCTGCGGAAGACTTCATCCAGCCGGCCTTCCTCCGTGCGTAATTCCTCCACCTGCCAGCCGTTCGTGGCCTCGATGACTTCGCGGGTCAGATCGCCGTCGCCCGCTGTGCGCGGAAACACCGTCACCGTCACGCGATTGCCATTGGTCGCAGTCATAATTTTTTTGGCGGCACGCAAATGATTTAATTTCTCCTGCACGGCGGTAGCCGCCACGCCGTGCACGCGCAACGTCACCGCGCCCGCCCATTCCGACTTGCGCCGCAATTCCTCCGGCGTGCCGTTCGCCACCATTTTGCCGCGATCAATGATCATCGCCCGTGTGCAGACGGCATCCACTTCCTCGAGAATATGCGTGGAAAAGATGATCGCCTTCGTTTCGCCCATTTTGCGGATGAGCTGCCGGATTTCGTGCTTTTGATTCGGATCGAGGCCGTCCGTCGGCTCGTCGAGCACCAGAATGTCCGGGTCGTGGATGATGGACTGTGCGAAACAGGTGCGGTGCCGATAGCCCTTGGAAAGCGTGTCCACGTTTTGATGCAGGACGGATTTAAGGAAGCACAAATCCACCACGCGGTTGATGGCGGACTTCTTCGCGTCGCCACGCAGGCCGCGGATTTCCGCCGCGAAATCCAGAAAGCCATAGACCGTCATGTCCGTGTAGGCCGGCGCGCTTTCCGGCAGGTAGCCGAGGAGCCTTTTCGCCGGGATGGGATGCTCCGCCAGGTCATAGCCGCCCACGGTCACCTTCCCGCTGCTGGGCGGGAGAAAGCCGGTAAGCATCCGCATGGTGGTGGATTTGCCCGCGCCGTTCGGCCCGAGGAATCCCAGGACTTCACCGCGCCCCACGGTGAAGGAAACTCCGTCCACCGCGCGCTTGGTTCCGAATATCTTGGTCAGATTCTCTACTTTAATCATTTCGATTGTGACTATTCAAACGTGTGACATCAAAAAAATCAATGGCCGCAAAATCGTCAGACACTTTTTTCATATCAGACAGGCTGCGGAAAAAATGTTCAAAAAAAGTGAATTCCAAGGGGCATGTTAAGGCTGGACAGCCGGCCGCGCAAGCTTTCCAAGCATCAGACGCCTGAACTGGCCGCTGGTCCGCCGGAGCGGAGCGAGGCGGCGGTAAAAAGCGCGCAAAGCTGCCTGAAATTTCCCAGGTCTGGGATCGCCGGCGGCAAACGAAACCCGGCGGGACCCCGGCGTCAATGGGTGTGGGGACGGGGCCAGCCAATATGCTTCACACACTTCAAATGCTGCCATCATGCTCAAGCCCCACGCTGCGGAACAGTTGCGCCATGCATCCAGCCGATAGCACACGGAAAAGATTTTATGAACCTGAATATATTTACGACTTATACTTTTAAGACGCTTCGTTTTATGGTTGCAATTTTCGCGGGGTGGGAGCAAGATTGTTATCTATCTTAGTAGGTGGTTTCAGGTGCAGAAACTGTAAAAACTTAAACATAGCTGATTAGAAACGGCAGGTTGACGTGCCTGGAGCCCCAGCCATTAAGCTGGCAGTAAGTGGAACGTTAACCAAGCGCATTTAATCAGAAGAGATGGGGAATGGTTATGAAAAAAGTTGTGGCAGCGGTCGGTTTGCTCTGCCTGGCCGGTTTGACCAAGGCGGATGTCATGGCAGATTGGACGTTTGATACCAGCGCACCGAACGGATATGGAACTGCGATTGGCGGAATCACAGCGGAAAATGGGATCAATGCTGACACCAGCACTGCATCGGGATTTCACGCCAGTTCGGCAACCCTTTGGTCTTCGCCTCAAGGCAATTGCGGAACGCTCCATTCTTTCAGCGCTGACCACTGGGCGGTTGCAGATTATTTTCAATTTAAGACAACTACTCTTGGCTACAAGGATATTGTTGTAACATTTGAACAAACAAGCAGTTCTACGGGACCATCGGCATTTGAGCTTGCTTACAGCACCGACGGGAAAACCTATTTTGACATCGCAGGTGATACCTACACGGTGGGCACAACCGATTGGAGCAGCAGCAGTGGGACACAGAAGGCCACTATCTTGGACTTTGATCTGTCCTCCATCGCGGCGGTCAACAACGACAGTGCGGTTTATTTCCAACTGATTGATGCCAGCACCGCCGCCGCCGGCGGCGGTTCGGTTAAAACCACCGGGACGTCGCGCGTGGATGATTTTGAAATCACCGGCATCGCCGCCGTGCCTGAACCCGCCACATGCGGAGTGATTTCCGCCATTAGCTTGTTGGGTGCCTGTGGCCTGCACGAGTGGCGGCAGCATCGCGGCCGGGAGAAAATTTGAAAGCGTGAGACTCACAGTTGAAATCCGCGGTGGATGCCATTGCTGTAGATTTGAGCGTGAACTGAAATCTCGAGTCCGATCCAGCAAATCACTCCAAAACGAATGGCCGATTTTTTCTGAATCACTCTTTCGAGCATGACGCTCCGGTCAAGGCCGGTCAAACAGATTTTCCGGGCGGGCCGGCTTCCCTCAGGCCGGCAGCTTCGCGGCGCTGGCTGGCGCTGGTGCGGAGAACTCTGTGGCTTTCGCGGAAGCCAGACACAAGCTCGACTTTCCCCCGCTTTTCGTTTGAAATATCTCCATGTCACCGCCACCGCCAGAAGATTTGATCCGGCCGCTGGTTCGCAGCCTGCACGCCTATGTGCCGGGCGAGCAGCCGAAGATCAAAGGCTTGATCAAGCTCAACACGAACGAGAATCCATATCCGCCGGCGCCGCGCGTGCTGGCGGCCGTCAAGGCGGCGGTGGACGGCCGGCTGCGGCTGTATCCGAACCCGACGGCGAAGGCGTTGCGCGAAAAGCTGGCGAAGCTGCACGGCTGCCAGCCGGAAAACATCCTCGTCGGCAACGGCTCGGATGAAGTGCTGGCGCTGGCGGTGCGGGCGTTTGTGGAGCCGAACAAGGGGCTGAACGCCATCTCCATCTTCGGAAAACAGGCCATCCGGTCCAGGGCGACGGTGCAGTATTTCACACCGAGCTATTCGCTGTATCCGGTGCTGGCGGACATCCACGGTGCGGCGAAAAATGGGGTGCCGCTCAAAATGGATTTCGATTTGCCAGGCCTGGCGGAGTTGAAACGCGGCAAGCAGTGGGACTTTGGCGCGGCGCTCACGCTGGTGACCACGCCAAACGCCCCCAGCGGGCGCGGCTACAAAACTTCCGCGCTGGAGACGCTTTGCCGCGCGCAAAAAAGGGGCGTCGTGGTGCTGGACGAGGCGTATGTGGATTTCGCGGCGGAGAACGCGCTGACGCTGGCTGTAAAACATCCGCAGGTGCTCGTGGCGCGGACGTTTTCAAAGGCGTATTCGCTGTGCTTCCAGCGGGTCGGCTATCTTGTCGGCCACGCCGAGCTCATCGCGGCGCTGAACAAAATCCGCGACAGCTACAACGTAAACGGCCTCGGCCAGATCGCCGCCGAGGCGACGCTCGACGAGCTGGATTATTACCGGGCCAATTTTCAGAAGATCATCGCGACGCGGGAATGGCTGACGCGCGAGCTGACGGCGCTGGGTTTTCTTGTGCGGCCGAGCCAGACAAATTTCATTCTGGCCAGGCCTCCGTCGTCCACGGCCGAGGACTGGCTGCAAAAATTGCGCGCCAAAAAAATTCTGGTGCGCTGGTTCAGCGCGCCGGAGGTGAAGGACTTTCTGCGCATCTCGATTGGCACGCCGGCGGAGGCGGCGGCGCTGGTCAAGGCGGCGCGGAAGCTTTTGTAAGCGCCATTTTCGCCGTCACCGAGCACCTCGGCAATTGACCGCCCGGGCCTCCGGAAACCTTTCCTTTGCGGCGCCAATTGTTTTTTGTTAAATACCCAGCGTGTATCTGGAGTTTTATGGATTGAAGCAATCGCCGTTCGACATCACGCCGAACCCGCGCTTCCTTTTTCACAGCACCAAGCACCGCGAGGCGTTCAATCATCTGCTCTACGGCATCCGCGAGCGCAAGGGATTTGTGCAGCTCACCGGCGAGGTCGGCGCGGGCAAGACGACCTTGTGCCGGGCCTTGCTGGAACAGCTCGACGGACACTACTCCACCGCGCTGATCATGAACCCGGTGCTGAACGGCGACGAGCTGATGCGGGCCATCGCGACGGAATACGGCCTGAACGTCAAAGGGCTTGACCGGATGGAAACCATCGCGGCCATCAGCGATTTTTTGCTGAAACAGACGCTGGCGGGCAAAGAAACGGTCTTGATCGTGGACGAGGCGCAAAATCTGACGGAAGACCTGCTCGAACAGGTGCGGTTGATCTCGAACATCGAGACCGACGACCGCAAGCTGTTGCAGATTGTCTTGATGGGCCAGCCCGAACTGCGTGACCGCTTGAACAGCCACCAGCTCCGGCAGCTGCGCCAGCGCATCACCGTGCGGTATCATTTGAATCCGTTGACGCGGAACGAGGTCGGCCAGTATATTCACCACCGGCTGGCGCTGGCCGGCTCGCATGGCATGCCGACCTTCACCGCACCGGCCATCTGGCGCGTTTTCGGATACAGCCACGGCATCCCGCGGCTCGTCAACGCGGTTTGCGACAAGGCCCTGCTCGCGGGGTTCGTCGAGCGCAGCCACCGGATCAATTACCGGATGGTGGGACGGGCCGTCCGCGAACTGGAAGGAAACATTCACACATGAAACACCGGTTGCAAGTTCAAAGCCGCAGATTGAAGGTTGCCGGTTTCAGTGCGGTCGGCAACCTTCAATCTGCACCTTTTCACTCCAAAAACGCATGAGCCTCATCAACGACGCCCTGAAGCAGGCGCGGAAAGCACCGCCGCGCAACACGCCCAGCGCGCTGCCGCCGCTCCAGCCGGCCGCCGATGCGCCGGTGGCCGCGTGGCTGCTGGCGGCGATGGTGATCCTCCTGATTGCGGCCGCGATTTTTTTCATCGGCTGGGCTGTGGCGCACCACACCGTCCGCATCACCGGCAACGCGCCTGAACCGGTCGCCGCGCAAACAATCGCGACACAGACAGCAGCGACGCAAACGGTCGCCCAAATTTCACATCCGGCTGCCGCCCCGCCGCCGGCCAACCCGCCTTTCGTGCCCAAGTTGCAGGGGATTTTCTATTCGCCCACCAACCCGTCTGCAATCGTGAATGGCAAAACCGTCCGCCCCGGCGACCAGTTCTACGAATATCACGTCAAGTCCATTTCCAAATTCGCCGTGACGTTCATCGGGCCGGACAAGAAGGAAATCCAGATCGGCCTGGACCATTGACGTGACCCCGTTGAGAAAAGCTCTTTCCAGTTCGCCGCTGGCGGCGCGGGTTGCGCCGTTCGTCATTTTCCTCCTGCTCACCGCCGCGCAGGGAAAATTCGGCGCGGCCTCGGCCTACTGGTTTTACCTGGCCAAAACACTCGCCGGGCTGTGGCTCATTTGTGAGATCCGCCCGCTT
The DNA here is from genome assembly GCA_964449815.1 of uncultured Bifidobacteriaceae bacterium. Lineage (GTDB taxonomy): Bacteria > Verrucomicrobiota > Verrucomicrobiia > Limisphaerales > UBA11358 > UBA11358. The sequence continues at coordinate 42,657 of CAYVGC010000001.1, read as the reverse complement.
GTCACGGAAATGCGCTGGGCGTTCAGTTGGGAAGCGGTGCTCATCGGAGGCGGAATTTTTGTGATCTGGGTTGGCGTCAACGGCGACTGGACGACGCAGAATTCTCTCTGGATAAAAATCGGAATTTCGCATTCGCCGGCAAAACCTGCGTTGATGTGGAATCCCAACGAACAATTCGGCGCCGGCTCCGCGCTCGCGTGGCTGTTGGTGGCGGTGCGGATTCTCGGATCAACCTTCATCGTGCCGCCGTTGGAGGAAATATTCTACCGCTCGTTTTTGTATCGCTACATCGCCAGCCAGAATTTTCTGGCCGTGCCGCTGAACCGTTTTCTGCCGCTGCCATTTCTGGCGACGGCGGCGGTGTTCGGCTTTTCGCACAACGAATGGTTCGCGGGAATCTTGTGCGGCCTGGCGTATCAATGGCTGGTGCTGCGGAAAAACCGGCTCGGCGACGCGATGACGGCGCACGCCATCACGAATTTTCTGCTCGGCTGCTGGGTCGTCTGGAGCGGCGCGTGGAATTTTTGGTGAACGCCAAATTGTTGAATTGTTAAATCGGAAAAGCGCACCCGCCTTAACGCTTTTCGATGCAACGGCCCGGCACCAGTTTCATTTCACCGTCACATCCAGATTCCGGCGCTCAAGCGTGGTGCCTTCCTGCTGGGCGAGATTGGAAAGCGCCTCGTTGTAATTGGCCAGCGAGCGGATTTCCTGCGACCGCGCGGACGTGAGATTGTTCTGCAGTTGCAGCACGGTGAACGTGGTGCTTTTGCCGACGGCATATTTTTTCTGTTCGGCGTCGAGCGCGGCTTCGGCATAAATGCGCTGATGTTTCGTGGCATCCACGCTTTCCCAGGCGGACTGCGCCTGTTTCACCGCGTTGTCAATCTGCACCATGATGTTTTGTTCGAGCTGCTTGAGCTTGAGCAGATCTTGCTGTTCGACGGCCTTGTCCGCCTTCAAAGCGTTGCGCGCCCCGACATGGCTCAACGGCACGGACATCTGCCCGCCGTAGCTGTAAAACGGACGGTTGGCCGCGCCGTATTGGTCCAAGGCATCGCCGAATCCCTGGCCGGCCCCGTTGTAGCCGTAGCTGCCCGTGAGGTCGAGCTGCGGGAAAAGCTGGTTCCGGTCATATTTCAACTGGATGCCCTGTTGCTCCAGCGTCAGCTTGGCCTGCAATAAATCCGGCCGCGCCACCAGCCCCTTGCTCCAACTGTCCTGCACGTCAAATAGCTGCCGCACGGCCTCCAGCGTCGCCGCCGGTTTGATGTCCACGCCATGCATTTGAATGTAATTGTCCGTGATCAGATTCTTCATCGTGTTTTCGTCCGAGGCGAGCGTGAACTGCGCGGCGATCAAATTCGCGCGGCTCTGCGCCACCTGCGCCTCGTCCTGCTCAATCGTCCCGCCGCGTTCGGCGATCACCTTGATTTGCACCCGCTGATTGTCTTCATCGAGCTGCGTCTGCGCCAGATTCAGCGCCTCCTGCTGCACCTTCACATTTTCATGGGCATAGATGAGTTCATAGAACGCATTTTCCACCGCCGCAACCGTGGTGATGAGCTGCTGGCGCAAACCCTGTTCGGAATATTTCAACTGGTTTTTGGCGGCGCTGATGTTCAGCCGCGTTTCATCAATCCAAAAATTCTTCAGCAACGGCTGGGACAGGTTCAGCGCGCCGACGCTGCCGGAGGAATAGTCCGCCCCGCCCGTGTCATAATTCTTCGTGACATTTCCGCCCAAGGAATACGTCGCTCCTGACGGCAACGAACCGCCTAAACTGGTATTAAAAGAATCGTTGTCATTAACTGAAATGCCATTGCCCGAAATGTTGGTTAGAACTACGTTGTTGAAATTTGTAAAATATGTAATCTGGCCGGGTGCAATTGGGCCGCCAAGGTCGCTGTGGTTGTGCGAGCCGGAAAGGCTCAGTGTCGGATCGTAGCCCGCATAAGCCGCATGCAGATTGAACAGAGATTTCTCCGGCTCGTAACGCTCCACGCGCACGTCGAAGTTGTGCTTGAGCGCTTCCGCCAGACAATCCTGCAACGACAGCGCGCGCGTCACCGGCGCGTTGGTCTGCGCAACCGCCGCCGACACGAGGACGGCAAAAAACAAACTGGCACCGATTTTTTTCATTGAAAACCCAGACGCCGCGCGCCGCCGCAGAACAACCGAAAGGTTATCTTATCGGCGTGCCTTCGGAGATGGTGGCATTCTTTTCGATCAAATCCAGCACTTTTTCGTGCAAGACCTGCTCGTAAATTTCATTCACCCCATTGCGCTTCTGCAAATCCTTCAGGAACTGGTCGAACGGCATCTGATACATCATCGCCAGTTGCTGCGCGCGTTTCACCGCGTCCTCCTGCGTCACCGTGATTTTTTCCTGCTCGGCGATGCGCTGGACGATGAACGCCAGCTTCACGCGTTCCTTCGCGTTGACGGCGGCGGCGGAATAAATTTCGTCCTTTTGCTTCTCGATCAGCTCGCGCCCCACGCCGCGCTGCGTGTTCTGGCGGACGAGGTCGTAAACCACGTTGCGCGTTTCGCTGGCGACCGCCGATTCCGGCAGGTCAAAATTCACCCGGCCCAGCAGCGCGCGAACCGCCTGCGCGCGAACCGCCTTCGACTGCGAGTATTTCAGCTCGTTTTCCAAATCCTTGCGGACGCCTTCCTTGAGCTTCTCCAGATTTTCCGCGCCGAATTTTTTCGCCAGCCCGTCGTCCACCGGCGGCAAGATCCTTTCCTTCACCTCGACAATTTCGACTTCATAGACACCCTTTTTGCCCTGCAACTGCGGCGTCACGAAGTCCGCCGGGAAGTCCACGTTCACCGTGCGCTTCTCGCCGGCCTGCGCGCCGATAAGCTGCGCGGCAAAACCGGGGATGAACGAGCCGCCCGTTGTCTCCACCCAGAAATTTTTTTGCTCGGTCAAACCTTTTGCCGTCGGCGCGAGTTCGGTGAGGGGCTTGCCGTCGCAGACGCCGGTGTAATTCACCACGGCGATGTCGCCGCCGGCCAGCGGGCGCGCGACCGTTTCAAATTTGGCGTGCTGGCCGCGCAGCATTTCCAGCGCGCGTTCCACGTCCGCAACCGTCACGGACTTCGTTTCGAGCTGCGCCGGCAGACCTTTGTATTCCGGCAGTTGAAATTCCGGCGCGGTCTCCACCGTCGCGGTGAACTGCAACGCCTGGCCGCGGCCGAACTGCACTTCTTCGATGTCAGGATGGCCGACGACCTGGATTTTCTTGTCCTCGATCGCCTTGCGGTAATTTTCACCAATGAGCTTGTGCCTGGCCTCCTCCTGGATTTCCGCGTCGTATTTCTTGACGACCATGGCGCGCGGAGCCTTGCCCGGACGGAAGCCCGGCAGCGACGCCTGCTTCTGGAAATCCTTCGTGATGGCGTCAAACGCCGCGTCCACGGCGACCGCGTCCAGTTCCACCCGCACGAGTTTTTTGCACGGGGCCAAATTTTCAACGGATACGTTCACAATAAAAAATGAGTTAAACGAGCCGTGCAGCATAACGGAACCACACCGATTGCGTCAATGCGTATTGCTGGAATAAACCGCCTGCGCCGTGCCTGCGGCAAAATTCCAGCGCCGTCGGGCGCGAGCTGCCATCCACCACCGGGGAAATCAGGAACCCTTTGTTAAATTCAATGTTTATTGCTTGGTGCCGGTCTTTATTCCCTGAATACAATATTGTTGGTGAAAAAGAATAATCCGAAATTTTCGATTTCCTCCAGCAAATTCGCGTCAAATTGCCAATCTACCGGCCCGGACTTCTGACAATTTTTCAGAAGCGTGCAGGAACTTCAACCACAATTAGGGCGCTTGGAAAAGCTCTCATCTGAACGCTAAGAGACTGTTTTAAATTCATGTTTTGTAAAAAATCAGGCCAGCCTGCGGAGTTGAATGCGGATCATAGCGATATAGATGAATGCCTCGGCGTTGGTGTTGGTGGTTTCATAGTCACGAACTAATCGCCGATGATGCATCAACCAGCCAAAGGTACGTTCGACCACCCAGCGCCGCGGCGGTATGTCACAGCGTCACATTGGCTGCCGAGGACACGAAAACCGTCGCCATGAACAGCAGCGCGGTTGCTAGACCCGGTTTTAATGCTGCCATCGGACGAAAAGAATGCAGCCCGGCGACCGTGCAGATTGCTTGTAGATTTGCTTTATTTGCACTGTTCATATTAAAGAGTTCGCATCATTTGATGCCAATGTCTGCTTCTCCACGATTCACGTGGAAGGTGCCTGTTGTGCATAAACAAAATTGGACTTCTGACTTATAAAGCGTAAAAAGCTTTCCAAAGCGGAAAACTTATTTCGGCACCAGCCCCAATTTTGCCACCTCACGCACCCGCAGTGCTCCAGCAATGTGTGCAGACTCGCAGATGTTATGACGCGCACACACCACCTGACTCACAGATCGCCTTTGTCCGCACCGAGAATCCCCAAAATCTGCTCCTCGCTCAACTTGCGCTTACTCATAGTTCCGTTGCGCTTTCTTTTCGCAGCAAAACCCAACCGTGGTCGCGTCCATTTTTTAGCGTCAGATCACTTGACGGGCGGGCTACGTTTCGTTCTCCAAGACCGGGGCGGAACGGCTGTTTGATGTGGTGAGCGCCGTGTGGTGCGGCGTCCGGAAGGGCCGTCAATCCAGACTCAGAAATTCGGCAACTGTTGTTCTGCCTTCATTTGCTGGGGGAAAATGCCCACTTGGAGGGCGATGGCGGGCCAAATGTAAACCAGATTTACTTTTGAAATGACCGGCAGTCATACTCGTCGTGATTATTGGGGCGGTTCTTTCCCCAATAAAGACGCGGCGATTCTGCAAAGCAGCCTAACACACCCCATGAAATTTCGGATTTTTGTTTTTATTTCGATTTTTTGTTTTTCGTCAACAAATATTTGAACCGGCGGCGGATTTTTATTCCACCGTCACGCTCTTGGCCAGATTCCGCGGCTTGTCCACGTCGCAGCCGCGTGTCACGGCGATGTGATAAGCGAACAGTTGCAGCGGCACGCTCGCCAGAATCGGGTTGAGCAAGTCCAGAGTCTGCGGCAGGTAAATCACGTCGTCCGCCACTTTCCTGATGCCCTGGTCGCCTTCGGTGGCCAGCGCGATGATCGGGCCTTGGCGCGCGCGGATCATGGCGAGGTTGGCCATCGTCTTGTCATACATCGCATCCTGCGGCACCAGAAAAACCGTCGGCGTGTTTTTATCAATCAGCGCAATCGGCCCGTGCTTCATTTCCGCCGCCGAATAACCCTCGGCGTGGATGTAGGAAATTTCCTTGAGCTTGAGCGCGCCTTCGAGGGCAATCGGAAACGTATAGCCGCGGCCGAGAAAAAAGAAATCTTCCGCCTTCGCATATTTCTTCGCGGTTTTTTTCAGCCGGTCGTTCTGCGCGAGAATTTTTTCAATCTGCATCGGCAAGGCTTCCAGCCCGCGCAGAATCTCCCGCGCGCGGTTCGCCGAAAGCTGGCGCATCCGGCCCAGGTGGATCGCGAGCAGGGTCAGAATCGTGAGCGTCGAAACGAACGCCTTCGTGGAGGCGACGCCGATTTCCGGGCCGGCGTGCATGTAGATGCCGCCGTCGGATTCGCGCGCGATGGTGCTGCCGACGACGTTGACGATGGCCAGCGCGCGGTGGCCGCGCCGCTTGGCTTCGCGCAACGCGGCGAGCGTGTCCGCCGTTTCGCCGGATTGCGAGAGCACGAGCAAAATGGTGTTTTTATCGAGCGGACAATTGCGGTAGCAGAATTCATGCGCGAACTCCACCTCGACCGGCAGTTGCGCCAGCTCCTCGATCAAATATTCGCCGACGAGCGCCGCATGCCAGCTTGTGCCGCTGGCCGCAATGACGATGCGGTCAATGCCGCGCAACTCGGCGGCGGTCATGTTCAGACCGCCGAACTTCGCCGTCGCACCTTCAAAATCCAAACGACCGCGCAGCGCGTTCAGCACCGTCTGCGGCTGCTCGTAGATTTCCTTGAGCATGAAATGCGCGTGCTTGCCGCGCGCCGCGTCCTCCTGCGAAAACTCCAGATTGCTGATTTGAACGCTGGCCGTGCTCGTGCCGAGATTCAAAACGTCAAAGTGCCCCGGCGTGATCGTCGCCACATCGTAGTCGTTCAAGTAAACGACCTTTTTCGTGTGCGCGACAATGGCGTTGGCGTCGCTGGCGACAAAATTTTCGTCCTGGCCGATGCCGATGATGAGCGGCGAACCGCGCCGGGCGCCGACAATCGTGTTCGGAAAATCCGTGCAGATGACCGCCAGACCATAGGTGCCGATGACTTCGCGCAGCGCATCGGAAACGGCCCGCGTGAGCGAGTCGCCATTGTTGCCGGCGCGTTTCGCGTAGTGTTCGCCGATCAAATGGGCGAGCACTTCCGTGTCGGTATCCGATTTGAAAGCGTGCCCGGCTTTGAGCAGTTTTTGTTTGATGGCGTCGTAATTTTCAATGACGCCGTTGTGAACGATGGCGATTTTGCCGGTCTGATCGAGGTGCGGATGGCAGTTTTTGTCGGAAGGAACGCCGTGCGTGGCCCAGCGCGTGTGGCCGATGCCGAGATTGCCCGCGGCCGGTTCGGATTTCAGCAACCGTGCCAGACCTTCGTCTATCTTGCCTTTTTTTTTGCGCACCAGCAGCTCCGCGCCGCACAGCACGGCCACGCCCGCGCTGTCGTAGCCGCGATATTCCAGCCGCCGCAAGCCTTCCAGCAGGATGGGCGAGGCCGGCTTTTTCCCGACGTATCCAATGATGCCGCACATAAATTATTTCTGAATTGCGAATTGATGTTTCAAAATTAACGCTGCCATTCCGCTCAAATCATCCACGACCCCGGCGCGTGAAATTAGGTCTGGCGACGTTCGTTCCTCCTCCGCGCCGTAGCCGGTGCGGACCAGAATACTTCTTTTCACGCCCGCGTTCCAGCCGCATTCGAGGTCAATCAATTTGTCGCCGACCATGAAGCTTTCCGCCAAGTTCAAAGCAAATTCATCCCGCGCATCAAACAGGAACTGCGGCGACGGCTTGCGGACGCGGCTCGGCTGGTCGGGCGCTTCCGGCGCAATGTAGGTTTTCTCAAAGTGCACGCCGTCGCGCGCGAACTCGCGGGCAAGATGCCCGTTCACGCGTTCCGCCTCCGCCAGCGTGAAGTAGCCGCGCCCGATGCCGGACTGGTTCGTGACGATGAAGAGCTTGAATCCGGTGTCCGCCAGCCGTTTCAACGCCGCGCCCGCGCCGGGGAAAATTTCCACGTCTTCGGGCCGGTGCAGGTAATTTTTTTCCGCGATCAGCGTTCCGTCGCGGTCGAGAAAAATCGCTCGGTTCATTCAGTTGGCAAATTGTGGGCAGATTGTGGCAAGAATGGAATTGAAATTTCACTTTGTTGCAGGCATGATACGCCGTCTTTGCAGACATCAACTTAACATTCAAAATACATGAGCAATAAAGGCAGACTCGGAATTTTGGTGGGCGGCGGTCCGGCCCCCGGACTCAACGGCGTCATCGCGGCGGCCACCATCGAAGGCATCAACCAAGGCTATGAAGTCATCGGCTTCCGCGACGGCTTCAAATACATCGCGCAGGGCGACACCACACAGATCAAGCCGCTGACCATCCGCGACGTGAAGGACATTCATCTCAAGGGCGGCTCGATTCTCGGCACCGCGCGCACCAACCCGACCAAGTCGCAGGAGCAGATGAACAACATTTTCACCGTGTTCGAGAAGCTCGGCATCACCGCCCTCGTCAGCATCGGCGGCGACGACACAGCGTTCTCCGCCAGCTACGTCTCCAAATATAGCAAGGGCAAAATCAAGGTCGCGCATGTGCCCAAGACGATTGACAACGACCTGCCGCTGCCCGGCACCGCGCCGACGTTCGGCTATGAAACCGCCCGCCACTACGGCGTGCAGATTGTCCGCAACCTGATTGAAGACGCGCGCACCACGTCACGCTGGTATCTCATCGTCAGCATGGGCCGCGCGGCGGGGCATCTGGCGCTCGGCATCGCCAAGGCCTCCGCCGCCACGCTCTCCATCATTTCCGAGGAATTTCGCGGCCGCCCCGTCACCGTGGATGAAGTCTGCGACATCATCATCGGCTCCATCATCAAGCGCACCGCCGAAGGCTCGCGTTACGGGCTGGTGGTGCTGGCGGAAGGCTTGATTGAAGCGATTGGCGAAAAAGGCCTCGTGGAAGCCCTCCCCGCCGGCCAGTTGGAACGTTTCGGAAAAGTCGTCCGCGACGAACACGGCCATCTGCGCCTCGGTGAAATCGAATTCGGCCGCCTGATGAAAGAGCTTTTGAGCACGCGCCTGGAAAAGCTCGGCATCAAGATGACTTTCATTGACAAGGACCTTGGCTACGAACTGCGCTGCGCCGATCCGATCCCGTTCGACGCCGAATACACCCGCGACCTCGGCTATGCCGCGGTGAAATTCCTCCGCTCGCCTGAGGCCGAAAAATACGGCGCCATCATCAGCTTCGTGGACGGCAAGATGAACCCGCTGCCGTTCGACAAGATGCTTGATCCCAAGACCGGCCGCATGCAGAACCGCCGCGTGAACGTGGACGGTGAAGCCTTCGAATGCGCCCAGGCCTACATGATCCGCCTCGAACGCGAAGACTTCGAGGACGCCAAGCATCTCGCCAAGCTCGGTGCCGTCGTCAAGATGAAGCCGGAACAATTCAAGGCCCGCTTCGGCTATCTCGTCGGCCTGAAGTAAAAAACGATTTACGCGAACGGCGGCGGGGAAATTCCCGCCGCCGTTTCCTTTCTGAACCACGAAGGAATCCAGCAACCAGTGTAACCGGAATTCCGTTTGCCATCAGTTCCTTCGTTCGTTTGTAGTTCAATTTTCCGGCAAACTGACGACATGAAACCGCTCGCCGACTGCCGGCTTTACACCTTCGTGGACATGGCCTATCTCCATGGCCGCGCGCCCGAACTCGTTGCGCAACAGCTCTGCGACGGCGGCAGCGATTTGATCCAGCTCCGCGCCAAAAATTTCCCGCCCGACGACATCCGCCGCCTCGCCGAAAAAATCCTGCCCGTCACCCGCCGCGCCAACGTCGGCCTGGTCATCAACGACCATCTGGCCATTGCGCGTGAAGTGTGTGCGGACCTCTGCCATCTCGGTCAGGAAGATTTTTTCAACGCCGGCCACACGCATGTTTCGGGATTGCGGATTGCGGATTGCGGATTGCGGATCGGTTTGAGCACCCACGCGCCAGACCAGGCGCGACGCGCGCTCGACGCCGGGGCGGACTACATCGCCATCGGCCCCATCTATGCCACCGGCACCAAGCCGACGGCCAAACCCGTGACGCTCGACTATGTCCGCTGGGCGGCGGCGCATTTGTCCGTGCCGTGGTTTGCCATCGGCGGCATCAATTTGCAGACGCTCGCCGCCGTGCTCGCAGCGGGCGCGCGGCGCATCTGCGTCGTCTCCGCCATCCTAAACGCGCCGGACGCGGCCCAGGCCTGCGCGGAGTTCCGGCAGAGGTTGAAATAAAACTCCAAAACCGGGTTGACAACAGCCGCCTTCGGATTCAATATATCCGCAACAGATATATCCATTAAAATGGCAAAGCCCAAAATCGATCCTGAGAGCCTGCTGCCGCTCACACCGGCGGTGTTCCACGTGCTGCTCGCGCTCGCGAGCGGCGAACGCCACGGCTACGCCATCATGCAGGAAGTGGCCACCAGCACGGAGGGCCAGATCAAAATGGGCCCGGGAACTCTCTACGGCACCGTCAAGCGGCTGCTCGAAGCGCAATTGATCGAGGAATCAGACGAGCGTCCCGATCCGCATTTGGATGATGACCGGCGACGCTATTATCGGCTGACCGGCGCGGGCGAAGAAGTGGTGCGGGCCGAGGCTCGTCGCTATGAGGGCATCGTGGCTCTCGCGCGCGGGAAAAAACTGATTGGCAAGGCGGCGCTGGTTTCGTTGCCCGGAGCTTGCGCATGAAAAACGATTTTCCCAGCTTTTCAATTTCGCAAAGCATTTATGGACGCTTGCTGCGCGCGTATCCGCAACGGCACCGCATGGAATACGGCGTGGCGATGGCGCAACTGTTCCGCGACCAATGCCGCGATGCTTGGAATGAATCGCGCAACTGGGGCCTGTTGAAACTCTGGCTGCGCGTCCTGCCGGATTTGGTCAACACTTCGATAATCGAACGTCTTGCCGCTCTTAACCCAAGGAAATCTATGTCCGATAAAATGACCGCATTGTTTCGTCCGCTCACATCGCCGCTGACCGGATTTTTCACGGTGTTCACCGCCGTGTTTTTGGCGGTGCTGTTGGTGAGCGTTGTCATCACGCTCCTCCTGCCGGAAGGCTATGCCAGCACCGCGCACATCTTGGTGGAATCCGATACGTCGCCGGTTTCAGTTCGGGCGCCGATCCAAGCACCTTACGACCCGTATTTCATCCAGACGACGTTTGAAATCATGCAGTCGCAAATCGTGCTTAATACGGTCATAGACAAGCTGAAGTTGAATGTTGACTGGGGCAAAAAATATTTTTCCGGGCGGACGCTTAAGACCAGCGAGACGCTGGAAATCCTCAAAGGCCGCCTGCGCCTTGCACCGGTTAAAAATACCAAGCTCATCGCCATCACGGTTTACAGCGATGAAAGATACCAAGCTGCGCAGATCGCCAATGCCATTGCCGAATCTTACCGGGATTACCGCGTCAGCTCGCGCGCCGAATTGGAAAAAGATCAGATCCGACGGGCGCAAGCCGAAGTGGAATCTCTGCGCCAGCAATTCAAGATCGCGAGTGATGCTTCCGCCAGCCAATCGCCACAAGAACAGCCTTATTGGGACACGAAGCATAACTTATCACAGTTGCTCAAACTACAGGAGTTGCTCAATTCAACAATCGAGGCCGTGAAACTGGATGCGCAACTCCCAAGATCTACAACAGTTCAAATCGTTGATCGAGCTGAACCAGGTTGTGTGCCGGTAAGGCCGAACAAACCGTTGAATATTTTCATCGGCGCGGTGGCCGGCGGTTTTCTGGGGCTGGTGGCCGGAGCTGCTTGCTCCTTGGTCGTCTTCAAATTTGGAAATCTCGGGCGCAAAAATGTCACGCCGGCCTGACGCGATTTGCCGAACCCATTCTGGTTTCATGGATTTTGGAATCCAATCCAAAGCTACAAGTTGGCTCCTATAGCGCAAGCTTCGGCTGGCTTTGTTTCCGGCGGCGATTGGCCGGGTGACGAGGTTTGGGGCGGGAAAGTTCTTGCTTCACGCCATCCACCGGCGCTCTCGTTTTTCAATCGTCTGAAGAACTTCGTTGGCGACCGAAACATTTTCCGCCACCTGGAAATCGAACATGCCGACCACGCAAAAATCCGCGCCGTTCTGAAACGCGTGCTTGAAACCCTCGCGCGGATGAATCGCGCCGGCGGCCAGAACTTTGTAGGCCAGCCACGGACGCTTCGTCGTTTTCATGAATTCAATGGTGCCCTCCGGATCCATGCACCAGTAATTGTCAACGCCATAATTATCAATGACCTCTTGCACCTGATCGGGCCGGCGCTTGGACCAGTAGTTGGTGTTGTGCAGGGTCTTCATGTAAAAATCGGCCTTGATGCCGGCCTTCTCGACCGCCATCGGCGTGTGCAATTCGTGGCCGGCCACGCCGGCGATGATGTCGTTCATTTGCGCCAGTTCGATGAATTTTCCGATCCGGTCCACCGCGCCTTCGCGCGACCAGCTGTCGCCGAGATTGCCGACCAGAACGACTCCATCCACGCCGGCATCCACTGCCTCCTTGATGCAGCCTTCCATGTTTTCTTTCGGCGCATCGAGCTGCGCGATGCACTGCATCTTGCCGCCCTTTTTACAGTATTCCCTGTAAACACGCAGCGCGTGTTGATCCGATGGATTGAAAATCATCGTGTTGATTCCGTTCTGCTCGCATAGCGCCCACGTCTCCATGATTTTCGCGTCGGTGAAATAGGCTTTGAGCAAATTGGAAACGTAAATCAGATCGCGGCTGTGCGCATAGCCGCTGACCAGATTGCCGCCGCAGATCAGTCGGCTCATCTTGACATGGCCAATCGTGCCCATCGGCATGGCGGCCGGTTTTCCACCGACTACCCCCGGCGCGGGCGCCCCGGATTCCTGCGCCATGAGCCTGTATTCTTCCAGGCTGGCGACAAGCGGCGCGGCCACGGCCACGGCCGCCGATTTCTTCAAGAAACTCCGGCGGTTGAAACGGGTGCTCATAACCCCAAAATACAACTTGTCCCGCGCGGCACAAATTATTTTTGCGTTGACTTGACTTCGTTTTTAGCAACGGCCGAAGTTCAAAGCCGGCAAGGAAATGAAGGCCGCAGTATATGAAGCATAACACCCATGCGAGGCTTGCTGGGAAAAACAACGCTTTGCCGGACAACCCGGCGATGGAAGTTTATGAATCAACGGACTTCAAGCGGAGTTCGCAAAAGAACCAGACTGGCTGTCCGACATGGATTCGAACCAACTTTCAGGGTGTTCTCACCGCTTCCCATGATTGCCTCTAGTTGTATATTCATTGCCCTTCAATATACACAGACAATCAATGTTTGCAAGCATTATCTGTTCATTTTTGGGAAGCGGTGGGAAGAAAAACGTGTGCAAATCGTGTGCAGAGAAACCGGCTGTGCAAACTTTGTGCAAATCAAACTCGCCCCGGAATCTGTGCAAACCTTGTGCAAAGATTTTGGCCTGCCGTGGCGCGTCCCGATCACCGCCGGAGGGTTCATGGCAGCATCCGGGACTCAAAACGACGTGAAGCGCGTCAGGGCTTTTTCTTTCCCTTCGCTGGTTTCAATTGCTTCAACTTTTTCACCGTCGCCTCAAATTCCTTTTCCACCGGCGACGGTTTCGCATCTTCCAGTGCGCGGAATTTTGAAAATTCCAGTTCCGCCTTTATCATCGCCTGCTCGTGGGAAATCGTCCCGGCGTGATCCAGCAGCTTGCGCCCGGAGATTTTCAGGAACTCGTCCAGCTTCGTGATCCAGTCGCGCATCGTCATTGGCTTGCGTTCCAGCGCCTGCAACTCCGCGTATTCGATGTAGAGATTCACAATGCGGTTAAGCACCTGCAATTCGTCTTCCGTGAGGTAATTCTTGGCAATCGCCGCGTCCTCTTTCCGCACGCGCCCGCCGGGGCGCGTCGTCAGCATCCCCATGAACGGTTTCCCGGCATCCGCCCGCTCATGGATTATCTCCGCCGCCGTGTGGCCGTGCGTCGCCCAGTGCATTTTGTTCTGCACCGTGGCGAAGAATTTCTGCGACACCTCCGCATCCGGCGTGTAATCCACGCTCGTCGCGTAAATATCCAGAACCTTCTGATAGAACCGCCGTTCCGAGGAACGGATGTCCCGGATACGCGCCAGCAGTTCGTCAAAATAATCCGTCTGCCCCTTGCCCGGCGGATTTTTCAGCCGCTCGTCATCCATCGTGAAGCCTTTGACGAGATATTCCTTGAGCCGCGCCGTCGCCCAGATGCGAAACTGCGTGCCACGCGCCGATTTCACGCGGTAGCCAACGGCGATAATGGCGTCCAGATTGTAAAACTCGATGTTCCGCGCAACCGTGCGCCCGCCCTCCTTTTGAACTGTTGCAAAATTTGCAACAGTTGCCGCTGTCGACAGTTCGCCTTCTTCAAATATATTTTTAAGATGTTTGGAAATCACTGATTTGTCCCGCTGGAACAACTCCGCCAGTTCGTTCAAAGACAGCCAGGCCGTCTGTCCGTCCAGCCGCACTTGCACGCGAGTCTGTAAATCCTCGGTCTGATACAGGATCACTTCGCCGCCGGGTTTATTTTCATTCGCGCTCATGCCATTGAATCATCTCGGTTTCAAATCCAAAAAACGTCGCGGACAGATTGCGTCATTCGGGCAAAGTGTCAATCAGGGGAATTATCACGCCGCCGGATTTTGGTGACGCAGCAGCGCGGCCTCGACTGAAGGCCAGTGAAACAAGATGCGACGCCCGCCCAGCCGCACGCAGGGAATTTTGCCCGACGTGCGCCAGTTGAACAACGTGCGGCGGCTGATTGGCAACCGCGCCAGCAATTGCTTTTGGTCAATGAAGCCAGCCTCGCCTGCCGATGTTTGGTTTTGTTCAGCGCGGATACCAACGTCCCGTATATCCGGGCTGGCAGGCGGCATGACGCTCAAAAAATCTTTCAGTTCACCATTCATACACCGGAGACTTTGTGCTAAACAGCGACCGGGCGGGTGTGTCACGCACGCAGGATTTCAAAAGCGGCTGACACGCTGCCGGAATGGAAAGTGTCCTCGTAATCTGTCCAGTCGCATCCGCGATGCAGGCAAATCAGTCCACACTTGATCCGCAGTGGATTGGCATCCGCATGGTTGCAACCTACCGGTTTTGGATGGGGCAAGCCTTACTCCTCGTCAAAACGAGGTTTTTGCGTCCGCGAAACAGTCGCGGTGAATCCGCAATCTGTCCGGCCAAATGGCCGCGCCGCTGTCCGTAGCCACGGGCAGTCCGTGTCCGATCCGGGGCCGTGTCCAGTCCGCGACCGCGCCGTGCCCGCATCCAGTCCGTGACCGCATCCGCGTCCGCTGTTTCTCCGTGGTCGCGCACAGTCCGTGTCCGTGAAAAGTCCATGTCCGCGACCGTGCCCGTGCCGCGAATGTCCGCGTTCTGGCCATAGGCCGTCCGTGTCCCGATACTTGGACTGGCCGGAAACTGTCCGCATCACGGTATCGCATTTCCCGTGTGATGTCCCAGCCAACGGCTGCGACACTTCCCGCGTGAATCCTTAATCGCCCGTCTTTCTCCCGGCGAAGCGAGCATCGTCAAGGTGGAAGTCGCCGGGCATTACGGCGAAACTACCTTGACGACGCGCAGCGAGCCACACAATCGCAGGGCGATTCACGCGGAGCCGAAGGCATACCTGGCGCGGATGCGCGATGTTGAATTGCGTTGAACCTGTCAACACCGTTCAACACGCGGGCCGGATCGTGGCCGTTGCGCGGACAAAAAACCTTGGTTCAGCCAAGGAGTAAGGCGTCCGTGTGATAAAAGCCTTCGGCTGAAGGCGGCAAATGGCGGCAAATTGCGACAAGTTCGTTGCCGCATTTTGCCGCAATTTGACACTGGTGCGGATGCGGCTCGTTTCGTTGGCCGAATGGTTAAGGGGATGGTGTCTTCCAAAAATTGCCCGTAGATAAGGGCAAGACAACCGCGAGAAATTCGCCCTGCCGTCCAGAATCTTTCGACAAGGTGGATGATTCTGTATTTAATGGGCGCAAACACTGAATCCAGAGGAATGCTTATGGCCGAACCAACCATCATCTGTCCGAAATGCAAAAACGAGATCAAGCTGACGGAATCGTTGGCTGCCCCGCTCATTGAATCCACCCGCCGTGATTTTGAAAATCGGCTGGCCCAAAAAGACCTCGACGTTGCCGGGCGGGAAAAATCCATCCGCGAACGTGAAGAAGCACTGTCCAAGGCCAAAGACTCGCTCGAATCCGCTGTGCGGAAAATTTGTGTGCCGTGTCCATCGCAGCCATTTTTCAGCGGCGGACTTGAACCAACTTTTGCGCCGCGCCCCTTCAATACTGTCGCGCAACTCGCGCCGGTATTCATTCGGCGAGCAACGCAAACGGACACCTTGCCGGTTGTGCTCGCGCCACCATGAATCAAACGCCGAATCAATAAGCCGGGCAGTCACCGGCGCTTTTATCCGTTCGGCATGTAGAGCAATAGCCTTGCCCAAAGCCAAAATGTTGCCGTGCGTTTTTACCGTCTCGCCTGACACGGGCGCGATGTTGGCGAAGTGCTGCCCAAACCAATTCCAACAGGTTAAAGCCAATTCCCCAGCATAGGGCGATGGCACACAGCGGTAAGAGGGATTCTCTCGCTGTGTGCCATCCGGCAGATGTATCGGCAAAACACCAGCGGACGGATTGAACCACAAACCACGATCAAAGCTGACGAAACTTGCGCGGCAAACATCCTTGCCGGATTCGTCCACGTCCCGCCCGTAGGTGTTGCGGACGTGTTCGGCGACTTGTTCAAATGCGATGGAGTGGTTCTCTGGCGAGCAAGGCGGGATTCTGAAAATCAGCCGGACACCTTCACCACGGGCGGATCGAAATGCGGCCAAGCAAAACCTGTCGGCGACGGCGGTTTGCAACACGGCGACGGCTGCGGCTTCGCCCAGGTCGTCTAGGTCAACGCCGATTTGCCCAGAGTGCCAGACAAGCCCGGAGATGGAACGGCGCGAAAACACGCCCGCCCATGTCGCAAACGGGAGCGCGAGCTTGGCGGATTTTTGCTCTGCGCTGTCATGCGGCAGCGACCGGACAAGCGCAACTGTATCCAGCCATGCGCCGGACTGGATGCCCAGCAACACGTCACCCGTGCTGCGCGTTTCCAGCAATCCTGGGCGGCGAACGTCCAAGCCAAAGGAAACGGGTGCGGAGATGGCAATGGGCGCTATCATCCGACTTCAGCCATTCGACGCCGGGGCGGGCGCGCTGGCGCAATTATCCGCACATTAGTCGCCGTCTCGTTTTTGGTGTAACGCGCAATTAAACGCCGCGCCCATGCCAGCCCGCGCTGAAATTCAAAGGTGCGGAGATAACCGCCCGCGACACCATGCGCCACAAGTCGGAAATCGCTTCGTTGTGAAAGTTTGCGGGCGAACTGTGGTGAGCGGGTCTGAATCCACGTCACGCCGGGAGCCACCAGCCACGCAGATAATTCGAGGTTGCCAATCGCGTCGTAACAGGCGGATGTGGTTTTCATTGGCAGCCTCCTCGTTGCATCCGCAGGAGCGCTGCTTCCACCGATGGCCAGTGATACAGTTTGCGTCTGCTTATTTTGCAACAGGGCAGTTTTCCAGATTGAACCCACGCGTAGCAGGTTCGCCGTGACACAGGAAGCCGCGCCAGCAGTTGCTTTTCGTCAATAAACCCCGCTTCGCTCGGCGGTGCCGTTGGATTCAAGTTTTCGCTCATGCGCAACCATCATTGCGCATGGAGCAAGGAAACAAATCGCCGCGATTTGATTCCGAAAAGTTCCGTGGCTACCAATTGCCCGTCAGCGGCTCGAAAGATAGTGGTTTCTCGTCAGACTGGAGCGGCAACAAATCGTGAAAGTCATCAAGAGCTTTTTTGTGTTCATTTTTGCACTCGGCCTTGGTGGAATACTTCTCCCGATTCAACCATTCACCCGGCACGATTTTTCCCAAATCGTCAAACGAGTGATGGTGCATCAACCGCATGATTCCGAGCCGTTCAAGTTTTGCCCGCCAGTCTGCGATTGTATCTCCGCGCCCGCGCCCTGATGGTTCAGGGATTTCCTTTGGCCGGCTTTGGGCAATCGCGTCTGCAATTTCCTTGTCAGTGAAGTGCGCCCAATCAATTTCCACAACCGAAACCTCCGTGCCGCCGGGATACACAAACCCGCCCGGCAGTCGGTTATTATCATCAGTCCATTCAAACGGCGCGTGTGGCGCTAACGGCATGGACGTGGCAATTAAACTGACTGCAAGGGGGTCAATCTTGGGATTTAATCCGACTTTGCGCTGTTCCATCACTGTCCTTACGATGGCCTGCGCGTCTCGCAAACGGCCACGACTGAACGCGAAGTAAGGCTTCATTTTCAAATCTACAGACTCCGCCCGGCGAGCACGTTCATCCGGGGACATTGATTGCCAGGAATCAGGGAAGCTGCTGGTTCGCGGTGGAAAGGCAGCATCAGGCGGCCAGTAAAATGGCTTGGACTCGTCTGCGCTCTGCCATAAGTCTGGCGGAGGCAGAAGCACGATCTCCCGCAAAAAAAGTTCCACGGAATTGCGCCGGTGTCGGATGTTCCCCGCCACAACGGGAACCAGCGAATCAGCGTTGCCATCGGCGCGGCAGGCTATCTCGCACTGCTGCCGCAATTTTTTTAGCGTAGCTGACTCACGCGCATATTCCCACAGGCAGCACGCCACAACCTCGGTATCGGATACTTTAGTCTCATCAAAATTCCATTCGCTCGTTGGAAGTGCATTTTTCAAGTCCGGCGCTGTAGTTTTTTCAAGTAGCCGTTCGGCGAAACCGCCGCGCTTCTTTCGTCGAATCATTTTCGCTTTTGAGTTCATCGGCGGTGTGTCAGGCATTTTTTGCCGCTGGCAGCGGAATCACATTCTTGGCGGCCTTCGGCGGCAAAACTTTGAACCATTTTTTCGCCTCTGCTTTTGTCGCCAGCCCTTTGTATGCCGAATGAATCACGGTAGGACTGTTTCCAGCCTGTGCCGCCGTCAAATTTTCATTGTCATGCAGCGCGAAGTGGTAGGTGCAAAAACCGTGGCGCAATCCATTTTTCCGCGCCGGGATTTTTTGGGACTCGCGGAGTTCGACAAACGCCGCGTGGTAGGTGTCGCGGCTCTGTGTCCACAACGCGCCTTCATGCTGGCGGTAGGGTTCAAGCCACGCGGCCAATGCCGGGCAGATTTCAACCAAGCGGCGGCTGCGGGTCTTGGATTTCGTGGCGGAAATGGCGACGTGTCCCGCCACGCTGAAAACATCCTGCCACGTCAGCCGCTGGGCTTCTTGCAGTCGAATCCCGGCCAGACCTTGCAGCGCGATAATCGGTCGCATGGTATCGTCTGCCGCATCCAGCATGGCACGCAATTCAGCCGGGCGGAAATAATCCGTTTCGCCGCTGTCGGCTTTTTGCCGCTTCATGCCAGACGCATCCATCAAGCGGTGGTTCGCGGGCAAATAATCTTTCTTGATGCACCAGTTCAAAAACATCTTCACCGTGGCGCGAAGATGATTCTTGGACTTGGCGGCAAGGTGGCTGCGCCCGGCCATGAACAAGTCGAGATGCTCCCTTGTCAGGTCGCAAACCGCCGTTGCCGGAAAGGTTTTTTCAAACCAGCCAAGCCAGAGCTTCGTATTGAGGAAATAGCTTTTGCTCAATTCCGGCCTCTTGCCGTTCACCGATTTTGTCTCGGCCTCGCGCCCGTCAACAAACTCTTTCACGGCTGCGGCCAGGTCCATGCGCTTGACCGTCGCCACGGTGTTCAAATAACCCGTCACGGCTGCGGACAACGGGACATTCAACCTGCCAACCGCATCCAGATAGTCCGCCACGGCGGTATTGAGGCTGACGCGCTTCCCTTTGGATTTGAAGAAGCCGTCCAGCCGTTCAAAGGCGGCAAGGGCGTCGCGGGACTGGCTGGCGTTGAGTGCGGCGGCCTGTGATCCGTTCGCCAGTTCCCGCACGATGCGTTCGGCGGCGGCTTTGGCGTCGGAATAGGCGGCGAAGGTCTGCATCCGGCGTTTGCCCGCCGTGGCGTAGGCGACGCGGTAGTAGGCGAACTTCCCGGCAGGCGCGTAAATCTTCGCGCTGCTAGCGCGGTGTCGGATGGTGACAGGGAATCTCACGCGACGGTCAGCAGGTCGAGCCGGTTGCTGTGCAAATTCTGTGCAAACATCCACAGAACCCGCATTTTCATTGATAAAATTGGCTGTCCGACATGGATTCGAACCATGAATAACGCCTCCAAAGGGCGCTGTGTTACCATTACACCATCGGACAAACCAGCCTAACTCTAGACTCTTCACCGTGCTTGCGCAAAGCGAAAATCGCGGCCAGAAATGGTTCGCAGGTGAAAGATGGTTTGCCCGCAGCCTTTCTTGCCATCAAACTGGCTCAGTTTGTGACCAGTAATATTTCAACCACAACCAGTCCGGACTTGGCGGAAATCAAAAATCCGGCAACTGACTCCGCCGTGCCGGTGGTTCGCAAAAAAACAGGCACGTTCACACTTTTCAAAGAGGTCTTGAAGCACGGCGGACCGGGCTATCTGCAGTTTGCCATTACAAACATCTGCAATGCCGACTGCGGCTTCTGCGGTTTCGCGCGCTCGAAGTTTGATCCCAAAGCGCGCCGCAGCGTGACGCTCGACGAGGCGAAGCGCGTGGTGGACGTCGCGTTGAAAAATCACATCGGCTATCTGCTCTTTGTGGGCGGCGAACCGATGGTGCATCGCGACTTGCGTGCCATGACGCGCTATGCTGCCGAGCGCGGGATTCATCCGATGATTTGCACGAACGGCGGTTTGTGGAATGACGAAAACATGCGCGGCCTCGTCAGCGACGGTCTGACCAGTGTCATCATGTCCATTGATGCGCACGACATCACCAAGCACGAAACGAACCGCGGCCTGCCGGCGGTCTGCAAAAAAATCAAGCACGCAAACGAATTTTTCCATTCCGTCGGCATCCAAACCACGGCGAGCATCACCGCCAGCCGGCTGATTGACGACTTTGAAAAGTTGCCGCTGTTTTTGGAATCGCTCGATTTCAGAAGCTGCACGTTTAGTTATCCGCTGACATCGCTGGCGAGCAGCTATTTGAGTTTCAGCGACAGCGGCCTGGTGAATTTTTCCAGGGACGAACTCCTTCAACTGTTCGAAAAAATCAAGCAGATGAAACGGAACAGCGGTTTTCCCGTCGTGAACCCAAGGGAATCCCTCGACGAAATGCAGCGGCATCTGCGCGGCGAAAAGGAAAAATTCGGCTGCCTCGGCGGGCACAAGTATTTTTACCTCGACTGGAAGCTGGATTTGTATCGCTGCCATTTCTGGGAGAAGCCGATGTGCAAGGTCTGGGAATGGGACGACTCGAAGCTCATCCGCGACGGCTGCACGCGCTGCATGATTGACTGCTACCGCGATCCGAGCGTGCTGCAATTCGTCGCCATCAGCGCCAGCGACGCGTTCAACCATTTGAAACAGGGCAAAATCGCGGCGGCTGCCAAAAATATCTTTGATTCGCGCAACCTGACTTCGCTCCGGGCCGTTTGGGAAGACCGCAAGTGGATTGGCGGCGTCTAATGATTTCAAAACCCGGCCTTGTCTGAGCAGCCATTCGCCAGGTTGACATTTTACAAGGAATCCGGGCGCCGCTCTGGCGGTGATCGTGTTGCTTCCCATTTGTCATCTTCCTTTTCAGTCGTGCCAATAACCAATAAAGTGCGTGTCTTGTGGCAGCGACACTTTACGATCTGATTCCACGCGATGGAAAAGTCAGCAATGATTTGCTGCTTGGTCGCTTTCTGGAATATGCGGCGGGCCGGCGGCTGCAGCTTTATCCCGCGCAGGAATCCGCCATCCTGGAATTGTTCGACGAAAAAAACGTCATCCTCAACACGCCCACCGGCTCCGGCAAATCGCTCGTCGCCATGGCGCTGCACTTTCAGGCCATCGCCAAGGGCCGGCGTTCGATTTACACCTGTCCCATCAAGGCGCTGGTGAATGAAAAGTTCATGGCGCTGTGCCGCGAGTTCGGGCCGGACAACATCGGGTTGAGCACCGGCGATGCTTCGGTCAACCGCGACGCGCCCATCCTTTGCTGCACGGCGGAAATCCTCGCCAACATCGCGCTGCGCGAAGGCGCGGCGGCCAACGTGCAGGACGTGGTGATGGACGAATTTCATTATTACGCCGACCGCGAACGCGGCGTGGCGTGGCAGGTGCCATTGCTGACGCTGCCGCAGGCGCGTTTTCTGCTGATGTCCGCGACGCTCGGCGACACGACTTTTTTTGAGGCGGAACTCACGCGGCTCACCGGGCGGCCGACCATTTCAGTCATTTCCACGGACCGGCCCGTTCCGCTGGCATTTGAGTATTCAGAACTGCCGCTGGCCAAGACGCTGGAAAGTCTCGTCGCCAGCGGACGTGCGCCGGTGTATGTCGTCCACTTTACGCAACTGGAGGCGGCGCAGAGTGCGCAGGATTTTACGAGCATCAATGTTTGCACACGCAACGAAAAAGCCGCGATCGCGAACGTGCTTGAAGGATTCAAGTTCACCAGTCCTTACGGCCCGGAAATAAAAAAATGGTTGCGACACGGCATCGGCCTGCATCACGCCGGCCTGCTGCCGAAGTATCGCGTGCTGGTCGAGCAGCTCGCGCAAAAAGGATTGCTCAAGGTCATTTGCGGCACGGACACGCTTGGCGTCGGCATCAACGTCCCGATCCGCACGGTGCTGTTCACGCGGCTGTGCAAGTTTGACGGACAGAAGACCGGCATCCTGACCGCGCGGGGTTTTCACCAGATCGGCGGCCGCGCCGGGCGAAAAGGTTTTGACGACCAGGGCTGGGTCGTGGCGCAGGCGCCGGAGCATGTGATCGAAAATCTCAAACTCGCGGAGAAAACAGCGCGCGACGGCAAGAAAACCGTGAAGCGCCAGCCGCCGGAAAAGAATTTTGTCAACTGGGACAAGAATACTTTTGCCCGTCTCATCGCCGCGCCGCCGGAAAAGCTGACCTCCCGCTTCCAGGTCACGCATGGCATGTTGTTGAATGTCCTCAGCCGGAAAGGCGACGGCTGCGCCGCGATGCAGAAGCTCATTCGCGATTGCCACGAACCGCCGCGCCAGAAACAGGCGCACCTCAAGCGCGCGTGGCAATTGTTCCGCTCGCTGCTGGACCGCAAGATCGTGGAGTTTATTCCCAAAACCGAAGATGGCGCGCATTTGCGCGTGAACGTCGAGTTGCAGGACGATTTTTCCATGGATCAGGCGTTGTCGTTGTATCTAATTGAAACGCTTCCGCTCATGGACCCGCAAGCGCCGGATTATGCGCTCGTTTTGCTCACGCTGGTCGAGTCCATTCTCGAAGACCCGGACATCATTCTCCGTAAACAACTCGACAAAGTGAAGGATCAGAAGATGGCCGAGATGAAAATGGAAGGAATTGAATATGACAAGCGCATCGAAGAATTGGAGAAGCTGGAACACCCGAAGCCGAACCGCGAGTTTGTGTATTCCACGTTCAATGATTTTGCCGCGCGGCATCCGTGGGTGGGCGAGGAGAACATTCATCCGAAATCCATCGCGCGGGAGATGTTCGAGGAATTTCGCTCTTTCGCCGATTACATCAAGCTCTACGAATTGCAGCGCGCCGAGGGCATTTTGCTGCGGCATCTGAACAGCGTCTTCAAAGTCCTCGCGCAAACCGTGCCCGACACCGCCAAGAACGACCAGGTCCGCGAGATGGAACTCTATCTCGGCACGATGATCCGGCAGGTGGATTCCAGCCTGCTTGATGAGTGGGAGAAAATGCGCGACACGAATTATCGCCCCGGCGAAACCAAGGAGGTCCGGCCGCCCGGCGCCGAGGAAGCCGCCGCCGACATTACGCGCGACGTGAAAAATTTTACCGCCGCAATCCGCAACCGGATTTTTATTTTTCTGCGCGGACTGGTGGTGGCCGATTACGAAACGGCCATCGCGAATCTGGATTCACCGCTGGATGCCGCGGGCGCATCGTGGAATTCTGACCGCCTGGACAAAATCATGGAAGTTTACGAAACCGACCATGAACGGCTCTGCCTGGATCCGAATGCCCGCAATGCGCGCCACACCTACGTCACGCCAGCCGACGATAAAAAATCCTGGCGCGTGCAACAAATGCTTGTGGACCCGGAAGCACATAACGATTGGGTGGCTGAGTTCGAGGTGGACCTGGCTCAGTCCCGAAAGCTGAACGGACCAGCCTTGCGCCTGCGGCGAATTGGAAGTTTGACCTGACCAGCCGCTGCGGGAACGGCTGACCAGCCATAAAGCCGGGCGACGGCGAGCCGCTCTTTCGAGGGCGGACGCCTCCTGGCCGCCGGACGCGGAAAACATTGCTTGCAGCCTTTCTCGCCAGCCGTTATCAAACGGCATGGATTCGCGGGAAGCATTCATCGCGCTGAATTTGATCGAAGGCGTCGGGCCGGTGCGCGCCCGGTCGCTGCTGGAACATTTTGGCGGCGCGCCTAAGATCCTTGCGGCTTCCAAACCGGAGTTGCTCCGCGTCCGCAACATCGGCGAGGACACGGCGGAGAAGATTTCCGGCTGGGAAAATGCCGTGGACCTCGCGGGGGAATTGAAGCGCATCGGGGATTTCGGCTGCCACGTCCTGATCCAGTCGGATGAAAATTATCCGGCGCTGCTCCGCGAAATTTACGATCCGCCGCTGGTGCTTTACGTCCAGGGCGAATTGACCGCCAAGGACAAAAACGCCGTGGCGATGGTCGGCTCGCGCATGACCACGCATTACGGCATCGAGACGGCGCGCAAGCTGGCGTATCAGCTCGCCTACACCGGCGTGACGGTGGTGAGCGGCGGGGCGCGCGGCATTGACACGGCGGCGCATCAGGGCGCGCTGAGCGGCAAGGGCCGGACGATTGTAGTGCTTGGCACCGGAATTAATCTCGTCGCGCCGCCGGAAAATGCAGAACTGTTCGAGCGCATCGCGGCGAACGGCGCGGTGATCACGCAATTTCCGTTCAACCGGCCGGCGGACAAACAATCTTTTCCGATCCGCAACCGCATTGTCGCGGGCATGACTTTGGGCACTGTGGTGGTCGAGGCTAGCCTTTCCAGCGGCGCGCTCATCACCGCGAATTTTGCGACGGAGTATGGCCGGCAGATTTTCGCGGTGCCGGGGCGGATTGATTCGCCGCGCAGCAAGGGCTGTCACGACCTCATCAAAAAAGGCGCGAAGCTCTGCGAAGGCGTCGAGGACATTCTCAGCGAGTTTGAGTATCTCTTTCCGGCCAGCAACAAGCCGCCGTCGGCGGGCGACACGGGCGTGCTGCCCGCGCTGGAACTGTCTGAGAACGAACAGTTGGTTTTCGACGCCGTAACAGCCAACGATGAGACGACGATTGACGAAGTCATCCGGGCGAGCGGTCTGCCAAGCTCGATGGTCAGCGTGGCGCTGTTCAGTCTGGAAATGAAACGACTGGTGAAACAGTTGCCCGGAAAATTGTTCGTGAGGAACCGGTAAGTTGCACGTTCGTAGAGCAGGTGAGGCGTTGAAGCATGATCTGCGGCCGACATGTTCTTTCTGCTGGACTATACCGGCATCCGGCTACGACTGCTGCAATCGCCCAGGCACTTCAGCCGCCGCGCGCAAAACAGGCCGGCATTGCAGAAAAACCTGAAGCCCCGGTCACGCCAGATTTGCGGTCTGACTTGTGAAGGACTACTCTGGCTGGATGTTTCTGGCCACCTCAAACAAAACCAAACGGCTGCTCTGCTTGAATTACATCCAGCGGGTTCAGCCCGGTGAGTTGAAGCTTGCGCGGGAGGACGTCAAGACCCTGCTCGCGGATTTGTCGCCGGGCTTTCGCCTGCTGGTGGAGTTCAGCCAGGTGGAATCCATGGATCCCGAATGCGCAACGGAAATTGGCCGGACAATGGATTTGATTGACCAAAGCGGCGTGGGCTTGATCGTCCGCGTGATTCCCAATCCCGGCAAGGACATCGGCATGAACATCCTGACCGTATTTCATTACCCGCATCATCCCCAGATCGTCACTTGCGAAAACCTGGCGGAAGCCATCCGCAACCTTTCGCTTTGAGCCGGAAAATTCTTTGCGCGCCTCGCGCCTTTGCGTGAAAATGAAACCATGAGCGCAGTTGCCAATTTGAATCTTCCCGACGCCCAAGGCCACTTTGGTCCCTACGGCGGACGTTATGTGCCCGAAACGCTGATGCACCCGTTGCAAGAGCTGGAGGCCGAATACTTCCGCGCGCAACACGACCCCGAATTTCAGCGCGAGCTTTCATATTATCTCACCGAATTCGTCGGCCGGCCCACGCCGCTTTATTTCGCCGAACGACTGACCAAGGAACTCGGCGGCGCGAAGATATATCTCAAGCGCGAAGACCTCAACCACACCGGCGCGCACAAAATCAACAACGCCATCGGCCAGATCCTGCTCGCCAAGCGCATGGGCAAGACCCGCATCATCGCCGAGACCGGCGCGGGGCAACATGGTGTTGCATCCGCAACGGTCGCCGCGATGTTCGGGATGAAATGCGTCATCTACATGGGCGCGGTGGATTGCCAGCGGCAGGAACTCAACGTGTATCGCATGAAGATGCTCGGCGCGGAAGTCGTGCCGGTCCACGCGGGCCAAAAAACCTTGAAGGAAGCCGTCAACGAAGCCATGCGCGACTGGGTGACGAACCTCCGCAGCACGCATTACATTCTCGGCACGGCTTACGGCGCGCATCCGTATCCGGTGATGGTGCGGAATTTCCAGCGCATCATCGGCGACGAGGCGCGCGCGCAGATTTTGGAAAAGGAAAAGCGCCTGCCGGACATGCTCATCGCCTGCGTCGGCGGCGGCTCGAACGCCATCGGCCTGTTTTATCCATTCCTCGACGACAAATCCGTGAAGCTCGTCGGCGTGGAAGCGGGCGGCCTCGGCATCAGGCCCGAACAGCACGCGGCGCGGTTTCAGGGCGGCTCGCTCGGCGTGTTGCAGGGCACGCGCAGCTACATTTTGCAGGACGAATTCGGCCAGATCCAATCCACGCACAGCGTCAGCGCCGGACTCGATTACGCCGCCGTCGGGCCGGAACACGCGTGGTTGCGCGACGCCAGCCGCGCCGAATACACCTACGCCACCGACGACCAGGCGCTCGCCGCCTTCATGAAACTCGCGCGGCTGGAAGGCATCATCCCCGCGCTGGAAAGCGCCCACGCCGTGGCCGAGTGCATGGTGCGCGCGCCGAAAATGCCCAAGGACGCGCTCATCATCGTGAACCTCTCCGGCCGCGGCGACAAAGACGTGGCGCAAGTGGCGGCGAAGGTGAATTTGCAAATGCCGAAGTGATTCAGTAAAGTTCAATCATGAAACGCACGTTTAATGCAATCATCAAACAGGATGAAGGCTGGTGGATTGGCTGGGTGGAGGAAATTCCCGGCGTCAATTCACAGGGTAAAACCCGGGGCGAACTTTTGAAGAACCTTCGCTCGGCATTGAAAGAAGCATTGGAATTCAACCGCGAGGACGCGCTCGCTGCCGCCAAACAGGATTACGAAGAACAAGCCATCCTAGTGTGAAACGGCGGGAGCTAATCCGGCATCTGGCAACGCAGGGTTGCGTGCTCATCCGCGAAGGCGGCAATCATTCGTGGTGGGGCAACCCGGCCAGAAATCTCCGTTCCGCTGTTCCGCGCCACACGGAGATCAACAAGTTTCTCGCCCGGAAAATCTGCCGGGACTTGGGAATTACTGAACCGTGAAAAATAATTTCATCATCGTGAACCTCTCCGGCCGCGGCGACAAAGACGTGGCGCAGGTGGCGGCGAAGGTGAAGTTGCAAATGCCGAAGTGAAATTTGAATTAAAACCAGATTCACGCAGCGCTTCAAATCAGGAGTTGCTTGATGATTTGATTCAAGTTGCGAAGCAGCTTAATAAATCAACTGTCACGTTTCATGAATATAAGAAGTTTGGGAAATATGGCCGAGACGCACTACGCAATAGATTTGGAAAATCATGGTTCAAAGTGCTAGACGCAGCCGGATTGAATGCAGCGCGTAGCAAATTCAACATTTCAAAAGAGGAAATCATCGAGGATCTCCGACGTGTTGCATCTTTGGTGAATAGGCAAACACTGACACAGCAAGATTACAAAAAACTTGGTGGTAGATTTGGCTGCCAAGTAATCTGCAAACAGTTTGACGGCTCTTGGTTCAAAGCAATTGAATCAATCGGGTTGATTCGCAGTCGAACGCTTGGCGTTACCAATGAAGAATACTTCAAGAATCTTGAAGAAATCTGGATCAAATTAGGCAGGCAGCCTTCCTATGGTGAGATAGAGAAGCCATTTTCCAAATATTCTGCGGGTGCTTATGAGCAAAGATTTGGCTCTTGGCGTAAAGCCCTCGAAGCATTCGTGGCATACATGAATGCAGAGGAAGGTGAGTCAAATCCTGTCGAGGCCGTTGTGAAGAAGCCGTCGCCGACACCAAATTTAACGAAGCCTCAGACACCCACATATCCGGGTGAGAAACCTCCAATCGTTCACAAAACAAAGAGACAGGTTTCAGACAGGTTACGGTTTCGAGTTTTCTATCGTGATGGGATGACTTGTAAAATCTGCGGCAAGAGCAGGGCCAAGTATAACGATCTTGAACTGGTTGTTGATCACGTTTTTCCATGGTCAAAAGGAGGCGAAACAGTTTTTGAAAATCTGCAAACCCTTTGTCAGCCTTGCAACGGTGGTAAAGGCGATCTTGGCCAAAGCGACGGTTTGTAACTCATCCCGTTGACGGATTACGGAACGTTGAAAAAACGGGAGTGTCTGGACTCGGCCACCGGCGAAGCTTTGGCGGCAGCCGTCCGCAAACATCACCCCCCCGATTTCTCGAACTGGCAGCCCCCGCCGCCTTTGCCCATGCCTTCGCCCGGTCCACTGTCAAGGCGTCGGATTTTTTTACAGAAATTTGAGCTGCCTTTTCCCGATCTTCTCTTGTTAAAAACTTTTTTGCTTTTGTAAGATATATGACTAGAACAACTTGCGAGTTTTTTGTTTAGTCGCATTCTTTAATGGATCATTTGGCACAGGTCAAGCTGGTTGTCACATGACACTAAAACTGCGCATTTTTTTGAGCCGTTTTTCGTGGGTGCAGCAATTGGTATCGGATGTGTATGAACATATCAGCAAATCCCAGCTATAAGATTCTGGTAGTGGATGATGACCTTGATGTGAACACAACATTTGCGCTGCTGCTCGAGTTTGACGGGCACGATGTCCAGACGGCATACACGGGCGAGGCAGCTCTGGCCATGCTTGAAAAGAGCAGGTTTGATTTGATCATCACGGAATACTGGTTGCCGCAGATGAAGGGAGATGACTTGGCGGCACTGGTCAAACAACAATGGCCCGATCAACCCATCATCATGGCGACAGCCAATATTGAGGATCTCAACAGAGATGTATATCCCATTGCCGGGGTGGATTGCCTCCTCAACAAACCATTTTCGATGTCCCAACTGCGCGAAGCGATGATCTGGGTTGTTGATCGTTACGCCGAAAGCCGGCAGCACGGGCGATCTCATATTATGACGCCTAGCGACCGCCTCGAGAAACCAGACAGCATACATAACGCACCAAGTGGCAACAGCAAACTCTGATGACCGGGAATGAAGATGCCATCGAATTTACGGCGGAATTTGACCGAGATGGTGTTGATGGCTTGATGGTTCATTGTTCCCCCAATTTCCCGTCCGTCAATTCGAAGCAACCTCATTTTATAGGTGCTCTAATATCATATCGGGCACACGCCAGTCCCGCACCAGCGATCAGCCACCCATGGCCAAGCCATCCCCCGCCGCGACAAACGGCGGGAAACCCATCACGATCAATGCCGGACGTTCCACCACGCCTTCGGGATGGTTTTGGCCTCCTGCGCATGGGCGCGGAAAACGTGATGATCACCCGCGTGTGCGACTCAAAGGGATAACGAAACCGGCGGCGGACCAGAACATGGCGTTTGAAAATTAATTTATTAAAAGCCGTTATATCCCGCTTTAGCCAGTCCACACAACTGCCGCGTGCGTCATTTTCCGCCGCCGGGCCACGCCCGCCAATTCTTTCAAAACCGCTTGGTCAGCGTCAGCGTGATGGTGTGGCCTTGCGGCCGGTCGCGCGCTTCAATTTCGTAAATGTAACGCAGCGAGGTGATCAAGCCGATCTTCGTCCAGACGGTGTTGATCTCCGGGCCGACGCCGAAAACATTGGACAGGCTGGTGGCTGCGGTTGCATCACTTGAGGCACTGTCTTCGGTGATCTGCTGCTGGTAGTAGCCGATCAAACCGAGATCCGTCTCGTGGCCGATATTTTTGCTGACGCCCCATTCCATCGAGAGCATGTTGCCGGGTGTAATGTGTGTGTCATCCTGTTCGGTGCTGATTTCGTAGCGGTTCAGGAGCGACACCGCCCAGGTTTTTTCCTCGTCGGGATACCAGACGCCGCCGAGGGTGAGCATGTGCGACCAATAACCTCTGCCGGGGCTGGTCATCTGTTTCAGCGGCGAACTGGTGTCAAAATTTCCCGAAGGCGCCCAGATGCCATAAGCGGCACCAATGTCAAATTGCTTGAAGTGCCACGCAAGCACCAAGGGCGAAAAATAGATGTCGGCGAGGTTGAATTGGGATCCGTTGCCGAACGGCGCACTAACGTGGGTGTCGGCGAAGGGCACGATGGTATCCATGCCGTAGTTCGCGCCGAGAATCGTCCACGGACTCATCCACACCAGCTTCGGTGCCTGGACGTAGGCAAAAAGGTCAATGTTCGCGGGCAAACCGTCCACCTTGTCGGCGGTGTAGAAGTAATTGTAGTCGCGCACATAAAATCCCGGCGGCGGCAGATCCGCGCCTTTGATGCCTTCCGCGCCGAGCGGATAATGACTGCCGACCGGCAGTTCGGCCGGCGTTTGGGCAGCGAAGGCAAACACGCCGGCGGCCAGGATCAAATTTGCAAACTTTTTCATTTTCAATTTTTTATTGTTGAGGGTCAAACGTCCTGAATTTTGCCGCGCAAATAATTTTCATACGAACTCAAGTCGAGCAGGCCGTGGCCGGAAAGGTTGAACAGCAGCACGCGTTTTTTTCCTTCCTCGCGCGCCCTGACGGCTTCGTCCACCACCGCCGCGATGGCGTGCGCCGATTCCGGCGCGGGCACCAGCCCCTCGTTGCGCGCGAACAGGATCGCGGCCTCAAACACTTTTGTCTGGTGATACGCCTGGGCCTCGATGAGGCCAAGCTTGAGCGCGTGGCTGACCATCGGCGACATCCCGTGATAGCGCAGTCCGCCCGCGTGGATGCTCGGCGGCATGAACTTGTGGCCGAGCGTGAACATCATCATCAGCGGCGTCATTTCCGCCGTGTCGCCAAAATCGTAGCGCAGTTCGCCTTTCGTCAGCGACGGACACGCGGACGGCTCGACGCCGACGATGCGGTATTTTTTCCCGTCGCGGATTTTTTTGCGGATGAACGGAAAGGTCAGTCCGGCGAAATTGCTGCCGCCGCCGCAGCAGCCGAAAATAACGTCCGGCTCCTCGCCGGCTTTTTCCATCTGCTTGATGGTTTCCTCGCCGATGACGGACTGATGCAAACAAACGTGGTTCAGCACGCTGCCAAGCGAATATTTTGTGCTTGGCGTTTTTACCGTGTCCTCGACGGCCTCGCTGATGGCGATGCCGAGGCTGCCGGGACAATGCGGATCTTCCGCCAGCAGTTTGCGGCCGTATTCCGTCTGGTCGCTCGGACTCGCGTGGACCGTCGCGCCCCAGGTATGCATCAGCATCCGGCGATACGGTTTCTGGTCATAGCTCACCTTGACCATGTAGACATTGCATTCCAGCCCGATCAGGCTGCACGCGAACGCCAGCGACGCGCCCCACTGGCCTGCGCCGGTTTCCGTGGCGAGCCGTTTGGTGCCGGCGACCTTGTTGAAATAGGCCTGCGGCACGGCGGTGTTGACCTTGTGGCTGCCGGCGGGGCTGACGCCCTCGTATTTGTAGTAGATGTGCGCCGGCGTGTTCAGCGCCTTTTCCAGCCGCACGGCGCGCAACAACGGCGTGGGCCGCCACAGCGCATAGATGTCGCGCACGGGTTCGGGAATTTCAATCCACTTCTCCGCGCTGATTTCCTGCTCAATGAGATTGCGCGGGAAAATCGCCTCGAGCGCTTCGGGCGGCAGCGGTTCTTTGGTGCCCGGATGCAGCGGCGGCGGCAGCGGCTCGGGAAAATCGGCGTTAAGATTATACCAAGCCGACGGAATGTCCGCCTGCTCCAGATCGAATCGGGTTTTCTGGCTCATGTTAAATGTGGATTGCCGCCACATCATCCCCGCTGCCACGAACCAAAACTAGCCGTGTCCTGCCAAAAATTAAACAATTCTTGGCATGACGAATTCAACCTGCCTTGATCTGCGCGACGAGGGCGTTGAGCGAAGCCTTCGCGTCGCCGAACAGCATCCGCGTGTTGTCCTTGTAGAAAAGAAGGTTTTCGATGCCGGCAAAGCCTGCGGCCATCGAGCGTTTCATCACGATGACGGTCTTGGCGTGGTCGGCCTCAATGATGGGCATGCCGTAGATCGGACTGGATTTTTCCTCGCGCGCGGCCGGATTCACCACGTCATTGGCGCCGATGACGAGGCACACGTCCACGCGGTCCATCGAGGGATTGATGGCTTCCATTTCGATGAGCTGGTCGTAGGGAACATTCGCCTCGGCGAGTAAAACGTTCATGTGGCCGGGCATGCGGCCGGCGACGGGATGAATTGCGAATTGCACCTCCACGCCGCGTTTGCCAAGCTCGTCGGAAAGTTCGCGCACGGAATGCTGCGCCTGCGCCACGGCCATGCCGTAGCCGGGAACGATCACCACGCGCTGCGCGCAGGCCAGCAACAGCGCCACTTCGTCGGCTTGAATGGGCTTGACGGTTCCCGTGACACCGGCCGAACCGGCTTTGCTTCCGCCGCTGGAACCGAACGCGCCGAACAGAACATTCGTCACCGGACGGTTCATCGCCTTGCACATGAGGAGCGTGAGCAGCGTGCCGGACGAGCCGACGAGCGTTCCCGCAACCACCATCGCCAGATTGTTGATGGCAAAACCGTCCGCCGCCACCGCGAGGCCGGTGAAGGAGTTCAGCAGCGAAATCACGACCGGCATGTCCGCGCCGCCGATGGGCAGAACCATCGCCACGCCGAAAAACAAGGCGAGGCAGAACATGACGATGAACGCCGCGGTGGCGTTGCCGCCGGAAGCGTTGAAGGTCAGCCAGCCGCACAGGCCGAGAATGACGAGCAGGATGAGGCCGTTCAAAATGTTCTGGCCGGGAAACGTGTGCGGCCTTTCTATTTTTCCCTGGAGTTTCAGATACGCGATGATGCTGCCGGAAAAGGAAAGCGAACCGATGAGCGTTGCAAAAAGCATTGACCCGGCGACGAACGGAGTGATGCCTTCGAGGCGGTGCGCGCCGCGCTGAAATTCCAGGCTCGCGACCAGCGCCGCCGCCCCGCCGCCCAGGCCGTTGAAAAGCGCCACCATCTGCGGCATCGCGGTCATCTTCACCGAATACGCCCCGATCGCGCCGATGATCAAACCGATGACCGTGCCGATGGCGATGAGCGTGTAATTGAAGGTCCAGCCCTGCGACCAGACGTATTCGCCGGTGGGCTGATGCAGGGTCAGCAGCGCGATCAACATGCCGGCGGCCGCGACCAGATTGCCGAGGCGCGCAGTTTTCGGCGACGCCAGCAGCTTGATGCCGAGGATGAATAAAACCGAAATCCCGATGATGATGTAGGCGGTGGTCGAGCTCATTTTTTCTTTTTCTTGAACATTTGCAGCATCCGGTCCGTGACCATGAAGCCGCCGAAAACGTTGGCGGAACCGAAAATCACCGCGATGAATCCCAGCGTCCGGGCCAGCGGCGACGCCGCTTCCGCCAGCACCAGGATGCCGCCGAACAAAATGATGCCATGGATGGCGTTTGTGCCGGACATCAGCGGGGTGTGCAGCATCGAAGGCACCTTGGAGATGACCTCAATGCCGACAAAAACGGCGAGGACGAAAATGAAAATAATGTTGGGTGTGTTGGAATCCATAAAATGTCAGTTGGGTTTGGCGATGAGCTTTTCGTTCACGACCTTGCCGCCGTGCGTGACGAGGCAGCCCTTGATGATTTCATCCTCGAGCTTGAGGACAAAAACTTTGTTCGTCTTGTCCCAGAATTCTTCAACGAGCGCCACAAGGTTCGCGGCGTAAACCTGGCTGGCGTGCAGCGGCACGCGACCGGGCAGATTGGCGATGCCGATGATTTTCACGCCTTTGCGGTCGGTCACCTTGTCATAAACGACGCCTTCGACGTTGCCGCCGGTTTCAACGGCGAGATCCACCACCACGCTGCCGGGCTTCATGGCATCGAGCATTTCGGCGGTGACAAGAATTGGGGCCTTGCGGCCGAACACCTGCGCGGCGGAAATCACCACGTTGGAATCGCCACAGGTTTTTTTCATCGCGTCGCGCTGTTTTTGGATCTGTTCCTCGGTCAGCGCCTTCGCGTAGCCGTCCTTCGTCTGGCCGGTTTCGCCGATGTCAATCTTGAGAAACTGCGCGCCGAGCGACTTCACCTGTTCCTCGACGACCGGCCGCGTGTCGTAAGCCGTGACTTTCGCGCCGAGCCGTTTCGCCGTCGCAATCGCCTGCAAACCGGCCACGCCGACGCCGATGATAAAAACCTTGGACGGCAGAATGGTTCCCGCCGCCGTCGTCATCATCGGGAAAATCTTGTTGGAATAACGCGCGGCTAAAATCACCGCCTCGTAACCACCAAGATTCGCCTGGGAGGACAGCACGTCCATTTTCTGCGCGCGAGTGGTGCGCGGAATGAATTCCATGCTGATGGCGCTGACGCCGCGATCGGCAAATTTCCGGACAAGTTCCTTTTCGTTGAACGGATCAAGCAGGCTTGCGTGAATGGAACCCTGCTTAAGCCAGGCGATTTCTTCCGCCGGCGGTTTGCGCAGGCGCAGCACAATGTCTCCGGAGGAAATCAGCGCTTTGCGGTCGGCGACCACCGTCGCCCCGGCTTTGGCGTAGGCATCATCGGGAAATCCGGCGGCGAGGCCGAGGCCGGCCTCGACTTCGACCTGGGCACCGAGCTTGGCCAGTTTGGCGGCGCCGTCAGGCGTCAGTGGCGCGCGGGTCTCGCCCGGATAGGTCTCGCGTGGAACAGAGATTTTCATGGTTTGAAATCTGCCAGATCATACCATGCAGCCCGCCGCGCGGAATCCATTTTTTGGCTTTTGTGTTTCTGTTTTTATGGACTGGCGTTTTTCAGCGTCCCCACTTCACCTCCTTCGGGGGGCGGAAAGATTTCAGCCGCTGCAGCAATTGTTCCGCGTTTTCCTCCACCAGCACCAGTTCGCGATGCTGCGGGCGGATGAATCCCTCGTTGCGCGTGTGGTCAAGAAATTCCATCAGCGGGCGGTAAAATCCGGCGATGTCGAGCAGGCCGAACGGCTTCTGATGCCAGCCCAGCTGGCTCCACGCCAGCACCTCGAAAAATTCCTCGAACGTGCCGTAGCCACCCGGCAGCGCAATGAAGCCGTCGGCCAATTCGGCCATCAGCGCCTTGCGCTCGTGCATGGTTTTCACGACGCGCAGATCGGGCAGCTTTTCATGGACGACTTCCTTGATGACGAGCTTTTCGGGAATCACGCCGATGACGTGCCCGCCGTTTTTCAACGCTGCGTCGGCCAGAATGCCCATCAAGCCGACCATGCCGCCGCCGTAAACGAGTTCAATCTTTTCGTGCGCGAGCAAGGTGCCGAGCTGTTCCGCCGCCGCCGCGTATTCCGGGCGGACGCCTTTGTTCGAGCCGCAATAAACCGCGATGCGCTTCATTTCAGGAAAGTTGTTTGTGACGGAAGCAGGCCACAAGATGGTCGTTCACCATGCCGACGGCCTGCATGTTCGCATAGCAAATTGTCGAGCCGACAAACTTGAAACCGCGTTTTAATAGATCTTTGCTCATGGCATCGGAAATTTCCGTCCGTGCCGGAACTTCCTTCATGGTTTTGCGGTGATTGATGACGGGTTTGCCGTCCACGAACCGCCAGAGATAAGCGTCGAAGCTGCCAAATTCTTCCCGCACTTTTAGAAACGCCTTTGCGTTCTGGATCGTGGCGCAAATTTTCAGCCGGTTGCGGATGATGCCGGCGTTGCCGAGCCGCTCCGCGATTTCCCGGTCACCGTAGCGCGCGATTTTTTCCGCATCAAAATTGTCGAACGCCGCGCGGTAATTTTCGCGCTTGTTCAAAACCGTGTGCCAGCTCAAGCCGGCCTGCGCTCCTTCGAGAATCAGATGCTCAAACAGCCGCCGTTCATCGTGAACCGGCACGCCCCATTCCGTATCATGGTAGTGGAGGTAAAGCTCGTCCGTCGGCCACGGGCAGCGAAATTTTTCTGTTTTCATACAACGGATTTGGCCGCTGTGATGAACGCGCGGACTTTCGCGGAATCCTTTTTTCCGGGCGCGGATTCCACGCCGCTGGAAACATCCACGGCGAACGGCTGGACTTTTTTCACCGCCGTGGCCACGTTTTCCGGCGTCAGCCCGCCGGCGAGAAAAATTGGTTTCCCAAATTTTTTCGCTGCAACCGCCAGCTCCCAGTTGAATTGTCCGCCCGTGCCGCCGAGACCGTTTGGGGAATGTGCGTCGAGCAGAAACGCATCGGTTTGAAAATTTGCCAGTTGGTTCAGCGATTCCGCGTCGCGCACGCGCACGGCTTTCATGCTCATCAAACCGAACTGCGTGCAGAAATCCGACGGCTCGTCACCGTGAAATTGCAGCAGGCTCAAACCGCACTCGGCGATGGCGCGGATGACGAGCGCCTCGTCCGGGTTTACAAACACGCCGACGCGCAGCACGAACGGCGGCAGCGCGCGGGAAATTTCCGCAGCGGAGGCGAGCATGATGTGACGCGGGCTTTGGTCATAAAACATCAGTCCGACCATGTCCGCGCCGGCCTCGGCGGTGATCAGCGCATCGGCCACGCTGGTGATGCCGCATATTTTTACGCGCGTTTCCATTTACGATTTGTGTTTTACAATCTACGATTGCTCTGTTTTGAACAATTCGCGTAAATCGTAATTCGTTAATCTCAAATTGCAAACTGATGCCGCGCTCGATTTACTTCGACTACAACGCCACAACTCCGCTGGACCCGGCGGTGCGCGACGCGATGCTGCCGTTTTTGGGCGCTGTCTGGGGCAATCCGTCGTCCGTCCATCACGTCGGCAGAAAAGCCCGCGCTTTGCTCGACGACGCGCGCGACCGCGCGGCCAAATTTTTGGGGGCCAAACCGAGTGAAATCA
Organism: uncultured Bifidobacteriaceae bacterium; assembly: GCA_964449815.1. Lineage (GTDB taxonomy): Bacteria > Verrucomicrobiota > Verrucomicrobiia > Limisphaerales > UBA11358 > UBA11358. The sequence continues at coordinate 5,891 of CAYVGC010000001.1, read as the reverse complement.
TTTTCACCAGCGGCGGCACGGAGGCGAACAACCTCGCCATCTTCGGCACGGCACGCGCTCTTAAACCGAAGGGAAAACACCTGATTTGTTCCTCCGTCGAACATCACGCGGTTTTGCAATGCTTCGATTATCTGGAAAAAAACGAAGGTTTTTCGGTCACGCGCCTGCCGGTTGATTCCGAAGGCCGTGTTTCGGTGGACGATTTGAAAAGGGCGATTCGTGCGGACACCGTTTTTGTTTCCGTGATGGCGGCGAATAACGAAATCGGCACAATTCAGCCAGTGGCGGAAATTGGCGCGATTTGCCAAGAACGCCAAATTATTTTTCATTCCGACGCGGTGCAATGGTTCGGCAAGGAGCCGTTTGAAAATTTTGATCAATTCAAAGCTGATCTCGTTTCCGTCTGCGCCCACAAATTTCATGGTCCGAAGGGCGCGGGCCTGCTTTACATAAAGTCGCCGCTCCATCCCAATCCCATTATTTTCGGTGGCGGACATGAAAATGAGCGGCGTGCCGGCACGGAAAATCTTCCGGCCATCATCGGTCTGGTGGCGGCGCTGGAAAAATTTGTGAAGCCGCCGGTTTTTTCTGTGGCCAAGCTCAACCATTTAACGAAAAAAATCTATGCGGCCATTGAAAAAATTGACGGCTGTAAAATGGCAAGCCCGCGTGAAAACTCATTGGCAAACACCGTTTCCTTTGTCGTTCGCGGCGCGGATGGCATCGCGCTGATGGCGGGTTTGGACTTGGAAGGCATTTGCGCTTCAAGCGGCTCGGCGTGTTCGGCGGGGTCTCTGGAACCGAGCCATGTGTTGGTTGCTATTGGAAAAAGGGAATTGGCAAATTCGCTCGTCCGTTTTTCTTTGGGCCGGGATTCGACGGAAGCTGAAGTGGATTTTGTCTGCTCGGTTTTGCCGGAAGTTGTCCGTCGCGCACAACTTGGCGGATTTGCTGCCAATCGTTTGTGAATGAATTGTGCATAATGCCAATAACTTTGACTTTTCATTTTGTCCGGTATGGATAGCCTGCTGTTGTCACCGATGACATTTGCAATTTTCCCAGTCGCAGACGGCGTTTTGAAAGTTGTTAGGCTTGTTCACCGGCCTTAATACGGATAGTTTTTTATAAAGAGAAGATACATATTAAACGCGCATGAACCTCACGATCACCAAAGAACAAATCATCACTGGCCTGCAGGCCGTCCAGAATGTCGTCAGCACCCGCACCACGCTGCCGATCCTTTCCAACGTCCTGCTGCGTGCTGAGGACGGCCATGTGGAGATCACCGCCACCGACCTCGATGTCACCGTCGCCTGCAAGGTCGAGGCCAAGGTTGCCAAGCCCGGCGCGACCACGCTGCCGGTGAAAAAATTATTTGGCATCGTGCGCGAGCTGAACGGCGAGATAGAAATCGAGACCGATGAAAAAAACGTTGCCAGCGTCCGCAGCGGTTCCTCTTTCTTTAAGATCAACGGCCTTGGTGCGGATGAATTTCCACCGCTCCCAAAATTCAAGGACGACAAGAAAGTAAATCTTTCGCAGGAGACCATCCGTGCGATGCTGAAGAAAACTTCCTTCGCCGTTTCCACTGACGAATCACGCTACGTCCTCAACGGCATTTTTATCAGCCTCAAGGAAGGGAAAATGACGTTTGTGGCCACTGACGGACGTCGGCTCGCATTGGTGGACGAAGAAGTAGAAATTTCAGAAAAAAGCGCCGGCGAATTCATCGTGCCCGCCAAGGCCGTCAACGAGCTGACCCGCCTGTTGCAGGACAAGGGTGACGTGGAACTCAAATTTGGCGAGAACCAGGCCTCCTTCGCGCTCAAGAACGAAAATGGTTTTTCCGTGCTGCTCATCACCAAGCTCATCGAGGGCAATTATCCTAACTACCGGCAGGTCATTCCCGGCGAAGCCAAGGAACGTATTGCCCTGGGCCGCGAGGAATTTCAGTCCGCCCTGCGCCGTGCCGAGATCATGACCAGCGAGAAGGCCAACTCCGTGAAGCTCGCCTTTGGAAAAAACACTCTCACCATCACCGCCAACTCGCCGGAAGTGGGCGAGGCGCGCGAGACCATGGCCATCAATTACAAGGGCAAGGAAATGGCCATCGCCTTCAACCCCCGCTACCTGATTGACCCGCTGGCCGCGCTGACCGAGGACGAGGTGTTCATCGAGTTGATTGACGAGTTAAGCCCCGGCGTGATGAAGATCAACGGCCCGTTCCTTTACGTCGTCATGCCCATGCGGCTGACGTAAAAAATAACCCAAACAATCCGGTTGGGCGCGGAACACGGGCGGCGGCAGGACACCATGAAAAAGTGTTTATACTGTGGTCGCGACAACACCGACGAGGCGTTGAATTGTCGCGAATGCGGCACGGAGTTTGAGCGCGAGGTTTCACAACCGGAATCCGCCAGCGGCAAGCTTCATGACGAAGAAAAAATGCTGACGATTAGGATTTTCAGCAGCCACGAAACAGCGGAGCTTGCCGCGGCCAAATTGAAATCACTTGGGATCAAATGCTGGGTTGACGCGGATGATTGCGGCGGGATGTATCCCAATCTAACAACAGCGGCGGGCGTCCGTTTGCATGTGCTGGCAGAGGATGCCGAGGTTGCGACTGCCTTGCTGGACGCCAAACCATCGCCGGCAGAAATCAAACAAATCGAAATAGAGGCCGTTCTTGCTGCTCCGCCAAAATTCTCGCCAATCAGAAAACTCGCTTGGGGACAAATCTTCGTCGGAATCTTCCTTGGGATAGCCATTTGCCTGCTTTACCAGCGGAGAAACGAATTTGTAGAAAGCACCCATCATCATTACACAGCAGATGGCAAGCGCGATGAAGCCATGGTTTATTTTGGCGGGCACATGATAGAATACTTGGAAGACCGTAATTTAGACGGAGCCTGGGATCATTGGGTTTACTACAAACACGGGCGCGCGGTGCGTGCGGAATCCGATAATAATTTTGATGGAAAACCAGATGAGTTCTGGACGTTCTCAGAAGAAGGAAACGATACGCTTGAAAAGGATACGGATTTCAACGGGATTCCAGATATGTTTTGCACCTACAAAAACAGAATAATTCAACAGGTGGAGATAAGGCCCAACGGATCAAAATTTGCCACGGAACGCGAATTTTATCGGCACGGCGTGCTGACCGAAATCTGGCGGGGCGGCGACAGCAACGGAAACTTCAGCGAGGTGGTGCGCTACGATCCCTTTTTCAATCCGATCAGCACCAACACCCCCACCAGGTTTCCATTGACACCGCCCGCTTCAAAATGAAGCAGGCTACAGGGCTGGTTCCGCTCACCACCGGTTCACTGTCAACCGGCCGCCCCGCCGGGGCTGGCAACGCGAACTGCCCGATTTTCTCCCTTTTCCTGTCCCGGCGCTGGCGGATGGCCAGACCGCTGCCATGGTTCAGCTTTTATGCTCCAAACCTGAAGCGGCCTGTCCCAAACCGCCTCCGGGCTGCTCCCAAGTTCAACTTTGGGGCAGCCGGATTCAAGTTGGGAGCAGCCAAGTCGAGGTCTGGGGCAGCCGGGTTGAACTTGGAGTCAGCCCGGGAGCAGGCCGGGGGCGTCAGGATGCAATCCGGGGGCAGCCAGGGGCCGTGTTCGGGCAGTCCGCCGCCGTTGGCGGGCAGCCGGACTGGATTCGCGGGCGGAAAACTTTCATCCGGCCGCCCCGGAGTTCGTCCTGCCTTCCCCAAAGTTGAATCCGCCTGCTCCTGTCCGCCGGCGGTCGGGCGGAGGCCGGATCAATCAAAAGAAAATCGGAGAAACTGATTATGGCAAACAACTCATTCAGAGTCGTCATCCCCTGCAATCCCCGCGCGTTCATCAACCTCGCGCTGGCGATCAAGGCGCAGGACGACAAGCTGGGTGCGGCCAGTCCGCTCAAGACGATCAAGAATTGGGCGGACATCGCCGCGCTGGTCACCACAGCCGACGCGCAGGACACGCTGGCCGAGCAGCTTTCCAAGCAGGAGGAAACCGCGACGGAAAACCGGGACCTGGCGCTGGGCAGAACGGGCAGCTGACCGAAAACACCGTCCACTTTTTCGTGCTGGCCGCGCGCGACCTGCTGTGCGGCGCGAACAAGGGCAGCGAGCATGTGCTCGGCGATTACGGCTATGAAGTGGCCGCCTCGCCGTCCGCCACGACCTCCGCCGCCAAGGCCGCCGCGAAAAAAGCCGCGGCGAAATAAATTTTGACCCGGCCCGGCCGGATCGCAGTTGACATCCGCAGCCCGGCGTGGCTAAGTGAAAGGCGAAAATCATCACCGAAGACAGCCACACCGTGTCCCCCGACGGGAATGTTGTGCGCCTCTCCGGCGGATTGAAAACACAGAAAGAACCTGACCATGAATAAAAACCTCGTCCTGATCACCATCTTGCTGTCGTTGAGCCTGTCCTGGGCGGGCTGCAACAAATCCGGCAAACTGAACGAGCGCTCCGTCTTCAAGCCGCCGAGCGGGCCGGTGGAATTGAAATTGAAATGGCCGGTGGGCGAACGCATCGAGCAGGACATGGATTTGAAACAGAAGACGGAAATCTCCCTGCCGGCCCCGGCCGGGCCGATGAAGCAGGACACGACCATGGGGCAGGCCTATGGGCTGACGGTCTTGCAGGCCAACCCCGACGGCACTCACGAAATTGAGATGGATTTTCTGAGCGCCCGGATGGGACTGAAGTTGGGGGACAAGACGTTGCTGAATTATGATTCGGCCAAAAAAACGGCGGCGGACAAGGCGAATCCGGTGGCCGACATGTTCGGTAAAATCGTCGGCTCCAAGATCGAGTTTTTTCTGGATGCCAGCAATGCGGTGGAACGGATCGAAGGCGTGGACGACCTGGTGAACCGGCTGTCGGCCGGGGTGAAGGACGATGCGCTGGCCCCGTTCAAGAGCCTTTATAACGAGGGATATTTCAAGCAGATGATGAGCGCCAACCAGTTTCTGCCGCCCAATGCGGTGCAGCCGGGCGACACCTGGCCGGTGAAGATCGAATTTCCGCTGGGCATGATGGGCACCATGGTGATGAATTACGATTTCACCTTTCAGAGCTGGGAGATGCACGGGAAACGCAACTGCGCCCGCCTGGAGTTTTCGGGCACCATCCAGACCAAGCCTGATCCCAATGCCAAGCCGGGAGCGATGTCCATTTCCATCCTGGATGGCACCTCTACCGGGATATCTTGGTTCGACCCGGAACTGGGGATCACCATAGATACAACCATGAACCAGAACATCAAATTGGTCATGCACATCCCCCAGAGTCAATATGCCAAACCCGGTGCCGTCGCCCCCGGTGCCGCCACCCGGATGCAAAGCATCACAAACCAGATGAATCAGGAAATGACGATAAAACTGGTTTCGGTAAAGTAACCAAATTCAGAAGGGACATTTGAAGTCTTCGGCTCGAACCTTGTCCTCGAACGGAAATGGCCCGTAGTTTTTGCGTCAAACCGTGACCACTACTCGTCGAAATGCCTCCGAGTGGTGGAATGGTGCGCGCTGCAGGTTTCGAACCTACTGCCAACACCGATGAACATTGGTTAAAATCAACACCAACGCACCGCAGAACGCACCAAGATTCCAACTTGGTAAAAATCATTGGGGTTTGGCCATCACTTCCGCCGCCACTTAAAGCCGCCATTCTCGCCATCATTAACTCGGTGACTTCGTCGTCGGAACCTTCTGCGACACCGGATGGAGGTGTCGCATGAATCCATTTCCGTTCAAGCATGGGGTCAACACCTCCGCTGCCCAGCCGACCACCATGCCCGCGCGGAGCGCGGGCGTGGTGGCGGCTGGGCGTGGCTTGTCGATAGCACATAGTAGGCCGCACAAAGAACCATGGAGCTTTATCGCCAGCCCGG